>NZ_JBEPDA010000004.1:332144-473677 GCF_040299985.1 Streptosporangium sp. NPDC000563
GGGGGTGCGGTGGCGGGCCCCCCGCCGCCGGCGGGCCCGCGGCCCGCGCACGCGCGGCCTGCGGGGAGGGTCCCGGGTGCGCGGGGGCCCGGCGGCGATGCGGGTGCGGGTGCGGGTGCGGGTGGGAAGGCTTTCGAAGCGCTCCCCGCGGCTAGAGCGGGAGGTTCGCGGCCGGCATCTCCGGCGGGGCGGGCATGGTCCTCGACGCGATGTGCTCGGGCACGGCCAGGTCCGCGGTGAGCGCGGGGTCGGGCTCGGGGGCTCCCCAGGACTGGTGGAGCGGCAGGACCCCGGCCCAGATCGGCAGCTCGTAGTCCTCGTCCTCGTCGACCGGAGGGCCCTGGCGCACCTTCACCGACGCCTCCTCAAGGGACAGGGCGAGCACCATGGTCGCGGCGAGCTCCTTGCGGGTGGGCTTGCGGGCTGCCTCCCACTGGCCGGGGGCGAGCTGCTCGGTGATCGCCCGCAGCGCGGCGAGGTGCTCCTCGGGGTCCTCCACCCGGCGGGCGCGGCCGTAGACCATGGCGCAGCGGTAGTTGACCGAGTGGTTGAAGGACGAGCGGGCGAGCACGATGCCGTCCAGGTGGGTCACCGTGACGCAGACCTCGTCCGCGTCGCGCAGGGAGGTCGCGCCGGTGGAACCGTGCAGGTAGAGGGTGTCGTCTATCCGGCCGTAACCGGTGGGTACGACCATGGGAAAGCCTCGGCTCACGACGCCCAGGTGGCAGACCAGTCCGGCGTCCAGCACCGCGTACAGGTCCTCGCGGGAGGTCCTGGCCTTGTCCTTCGCGCGGTTGAGGGTGGTACGGGGAGTCGTAGAGAGCATGACCCTAACCTAGAAAGAAGTGGATACCGAGAACATGTCCACTCTAATGCTCTTACAGGAGACCACTTTGCCACGCCCTTCCGTCGACCTACCCGTATCGGTGGACCGTGAGGCGGGCACGGCGCTCGCCGTCCAGCTCGGCGACAGCCTCAGGGACGCCATGCGCGGCGGCGCCCTCACCTCGGGGGAGCGCCTGCCCTCCACCCGTGCCCTCGCCCGCCAACTCGCGGTGAGCCGCACCGTCGTCACCGAGGCATACCAGCAGCTGTACGCGGAGGGCTGGGTCGAGGGACGCCACGGCTCCGGCACCTACGTGGCCGAGATGACGTTTCCCGCCGTGGAGGAGAGGGGGCTGCGGGCCCCCGTCCCCGTGCCGGTCGAAGGGGGCGAGGGCGGGGGGTGGAACGGCTACCGGAGCGAGAGCGGGCAGGGGGTGATCGACCTGCGCCCGGGGCGGCCGTGGGTCCACGACTACGACAGGGCGGCCTGGCGCAGGGCCTGGCGGAGAGCGGCCGACCTGCCGCCGGTGAGCGACCCCGACCCGCGCGGCCTGCCGAGGCTGCGCGCCGCGCTGGCCGAGCATCTCCGCAGGACCAGGGCGATCCCCGTCGGCCCGGAGAACGTGATGGTCACCCGGGGCACCGGCAACGGGCTCGGCCTGGTCGCCGCCACCCTTCTGCGGCCCGGTGACCGGGCGGGCGTGGAGGAGCCGGGCTACCGCGTCGCCAGGAACGTCTTCGCGGGGCGGGGCGCCGAGATCGTGCCCTGCCCGGTCGACGAGGACGGTGTCGTCGTGGACGGGCTCCCCGGCGACCTGCGCGTCCTGCACACCACCCCCGCCCACCAGTACCCCCTCGGCGGGCGCCTGCCCATCCCGCGCAGGGAACGCCTCCTGGCCTGGGCCCGCCGCACCGGCGCGATCGTCGTGGAGGACGACTACGACGCCGAGTTCCGCTACGACGTCGCCCCGCTGCCCGCCCTCTACGGTCTCGACCCCGCGTCGGTGGTGCTGCTGGGCAGCCTGAGCAAGATCCTGACGCCGGACATCGGCGTCGGCTGGCTGGTCGCGCGTCAGAGCCTCGTCGAAGCCTTCGCCGTGACCAGGGACGCCCTCGCCGACCGCACGAGCGGTCCGGCACAGCAGGCGGTGGCGGTGCTCCTGGAGAAGGGGGATCTGGACCGGCACCTGCGCCGGACGCGCCTGGAGTACGCGCGCCGCCGCGCCGTGGTCGTCGAGATCCTCGGTTCCCGGGTCACGGGCGACACCGCGGGCCTGCACGTCATGGTGGAGTTGCCCGAGCACACGGTCGCGCCCCTGGTCGAGGCCGCCCGTGCCCGGGGGGTGCTGCTCGACTCGATGGCCCGCCACTACCACGGGCCGCGGCTGCGGCACGGTCTGGTGATCGGCTACGGCTCCGCGTCGCGGGCCGACGTCAGGCGGGGTGTCTCGGTGGTCGCGGAGCTGATCGGCTGACCGGCCGCCTGCCCTCCGAACGGGTGGGCCGGCAGGCCGTCGGGGGAGGGCGGACGGATCGCGTGACCGGCCGCCCGAACCCGAAGGGCGGGTGCCGCCGTGGCGTGGGACCGTTCCCAAACCACGGCGGACGGATCACGCCTGTATGGACGTCCGCAGGCGGCCGTACGTCTTGAGCGCGCGGTCGGCGGTGGTGCGCAGCAGCGGGCTCGCCAGGACCGTGCCACGTGCCTTGCGTACCGGGACCCGCAGCATCCAGTGGACCCCGGCGCCGGGGCTCAGCCTGGCGATCCTGCCCTCGGCGACCTCGTACTCGCCGTTCTTGAGCTTCTCCTTGTACTCCTTCTCGCCGCGGCCCATGTCGATGACCTGGATTCCGGCGTCGGCGGCCTTCTCAGCCATGGCGAGGTGGTGGATCAGGCCGGGGGAGTACTTCGCGAAGGCGGTGTCGTAGGCGGGGAACCAGCCCGCGAGGGTCGTGCCGGTGCGCAGCCCGAAGTGCCCGGCGACCGGCCGCCCGTCCGCGTACAGCATGTCGAGGACCCCGCCGAAGTGCTCGGTGTCGGTGGCGAGGAAGCGTTCGACCAGCTCCACGATCCACGGCTTGGCGAACCTGTCGGTGCGGCCGGTGCGGCGGTACTGCTCGGTCTTCCAGCCGAGCAGCGTGCGCAGCGGCGCCAGGTCGGTGGTGGCGTAGTCGTGCCGGAGCGGCCCGACGTCGCGCTGGAGCTTGCGGCTCTTGTACGCCGTCGAGCGGTAGGTCTTGCCGGAGGTGACCTTGATCGTCTCGATGTACGCGTCGTGGCCGTCACGCAGGTCGATGATCGGCGAGGGGTGCCTGCTGTGGCCCGCCTGGAGCAGCGGCTGCCCGGAGACCAGGTGGTCGAACTCGTAGACGGCGAGGCCGCACGCTCTGATCAGCCGCTGCGCGTCGATCTCCACGTCCTTGGCGTGCACCAGTCCCTGCGCGTCGGTCAGGCCCGCGGCGACGGGCATGCCGATACCCATCGGGTGGCGCTCGAAGGGGAAGAATCCCACCGTGTCCGTCCCGTCGTGCAGCACCGCGACCCGGACGCGTTCCTGGAGCGCGCCGACGGTCACGGTGAACTCCGGCGACAGGAACGGGGTGTCGAAGGCGGGGTCGGCGCTCTGAAGGACTCTCCATCGGTCGATGTCGGCCGGTCCGAGATCACGGGGCTGAACAACTGAAACGCGCATGAGCTCCTACTGGGATGTGCGGGGTCCCCTACGTCACCCCGAAGGATGCCGTAAAGCTCAAGCATGCTGGTAGGGACGTAATGTAACGATAAAGGACGGAACTGAGGGCAGGCTGTGTACATCGCAACGTTTCGGAATCTCCTTGGAAGACCCCGGGTGGCGCCGCCGGCCCGAGTGACGTTCTAATTGGTGGCTATGAGCACCCCTGGCATCGACTGGTCACACCTTGTCGGATGGATCGCGGCCAATGTCCCCGGCGTCGGTGAGCCTACCGGGGTCTCCCTGATCGCGGGCGGCAGATCCAACCTGACGTACGTCGTGGAGACCCCCGGGCGCCGCCTGGTGCTGCGCCGCCCGCCGCTGGGGCACGTGCTGCCGACCGCCCACGACATGAGGCGCGAGTGGCGGGTGATCTCGGCACTCGCGCCGACCTCCGTCCCCGTGCCCGAGCCGGTCGCCTTCTGCGAGGACCCGGCGGTGATCGGGGCGCCCTTCTATCTCATGGGACACGTGGACGGCGCGGCCGTGCGCACCCAGGAGGACGCCTGGGCACTCACCCCCGAGCAGACGCGGCGGCTGTCGGAGCGCCTGGCCGAGGTGCTCGCCGCGATCCACGCCGTCGACTACGAGAGGGCGGGGCTGGGGGACTTCGGGCGTCCCGAGGGATACATGGCCCGCCAGCTGGAGCGCTGGGGGCAGCAGTGGGAGCGGTCGAAGACCGCCGAACTGCCCGCGTACGACCGCCTGGTGGCCCGCCTGCGCGAGCGACTGCCGGCGCGGTCCGCCTCGGCGCTCGTGCACGGCGACTACCGGCTCGACAACACGCTCGTGCGGCTGTCCCCGGATCCCGACATCCTCGCCGTCGTCGACTGGGAGATGTCCACGCTCGGCGATCCCCTCGCCGATCTCGGCCTCACCCTCACCTACTGGCAGGACCCCGGTGACGAGGAGCGCGCCTCGGTCCCGGTCGCGGCGGGCGTCACCGTGGCCCCCGGCTTCCTCACCGCCCGCGAGTTCGCCGCCCACTACGCGAAGGTCTCCGGCGCGGACCTGTCCGACCTGGACTTCTACGTGGCCTTCGGCCACTACAAGCTCGCCGTCATCGTGGAGGGCATCCACGCCAGGTTCAAGCAGGGCAAGACCGTCGGCGAGGGCTTCGAGGAGATCGGCGCCGCCGTCCCCACGCTCGTCGAGCGGGCTCTGCGGATCCTGGGAGACTGACCGGCGGCTCACAACGGGCCCGTCTCCTTTGTTCTGAGAGTCCCGGGAGGCTCACCGATCCGGCCCGCTCGCCGGGGATTCGCGGTCGCCGGGTCCGGCGACGGCCCGCCGGCTGGAGAGCGGGCGGGAACTACGGTAGAAGTTTCAAGCGTTGTGCAAGCCACCCTGGATACGCTGGCGGCATGGCCGGTAACGCTTGCCTGTGAACCATGTCGAGGCACCGTCACGGTCCGCTGCCGCTGTGGAACGCTACATTCGTTGACCTGCGAGGATTGAGGAATTCGGTGATACCGACTAACGGACGGCACCAGCGACGGCGCCCGGCCTGGCCGGTCGCACTGGGAGCCATGGTCGTGACGGTGGTGCTCGTGGTCGGCATCATCGCCTACGCCGCGAAGCCGGACGTTCCCCGCGGACAGGCCATGACCGCGGCTCCGACGGAGCCGGCACCCGTGCTGGAGGCGCCCCCCTCCCTCGAGGAATGGCCACGCTGGGGCATCACCCACACGGAGTTCAGCGCCGACAACGAGGGCAGCGATGTCACCGAGGCCGCCTCCCACATGCTGAGCCGGGTCCCGATGCTGCAGAACCAGCACATCATGGGCTGGGGCGCGGGCAATCCCGAGCCGGCGCCGGGTAAGAACGACTTCCGCGATCTCGACCGCAGGGTGAGACTCATGGCCGGCTCCGAGGCCGTCCCGATCATCACGCTGTGCTGCGCGCCCGACTGGATGAAGGGCGGCAGCTCCGGCAGGACCGACTGGACGCAGTTGGAGACCGCACCCCGGCGCGAGCACTTCGACGACTACGCCAAGCTCGCCGTGACCGTCGCCAAGCGCTACCCCACCGTCAAGCACTTCATGGTCTGGAACGAGCTGAAGGGATTCTGGAACACCCCCCAGAACCGCTGGGACATCGAGGGCTACACCGAGCTGTACAACAAGGTCTACGCCGCGCTGAAGGCCGTCGACAAGGACATCAAGGTCGGCGGCCCCTACGTCTCCGTCGGCAGCACCACCGTCCCCGAGCGGGGCGCGGAGATCCAGGGGCCGTGGGGGAGCATCGTCCAGCGCGACCTGGAGGCGGTCCGCTACTGGATCGAGAACAAGGACGGCGCCGACTTCATCGTCGTCGACGGAGCCTCGGTCACGAAGGAGGCCGGGGCCTTCCCCGACGAGTTCACCGCCCTGGGCAAGTTCGGCGCCCTCACCAGGTGGCTCCAGGAGAGGAGCGGAAACCTGCCGGTCTGGTGGGCCGAATGGTACGTCGAACCCAACAACAGCGACTGGGAGGAGGATCGCCGCATCGCCGTCCACACGGCCGCGATGATGGAGTTCGCCACCAGCGGCGTCACCACCTCGCTCTTCTGGAACCCTCAGCGCAAGTCCATCGACGCGAACCAGGCGTGCCCCGGCTGCCTGTGGCACCCGACCACCGGCGTCGAGATGCCCATGGCGGGCATCATGAGCGGCTTCACCAAGTGGTTCCCCCTCGGGGTCACGCTGGAGACGGTCACCTCCTCCAACACACAGGTGCGGGTCCTGGCCCAGGAGCGCCAGCTCGTGATGGTCAACACCACCAACGCGCCCGCCACCACCGTCGTGGACGGCAAGGAGTTCCAGCTCAGGCCGTACGAGGTCAGATGGAGCGACCGCACCGGAGCCTAGAGTGCCGGTCAGGAAGAACCCGGCGATGTTCGGCCGTCGGGTAAACCGCAGGTCGCAACGGATCGGCCCGCCGCATCCGATGTCGAGCAACGCTCTGCGCGGTCACCTGACCGGATCTTTAGGCGGCGCCCGCGGAGGGGGAGGGCCTGCGCCAGTTGGTGAACCAGCGCAGCACCCACTCCACGGGCCCGTAGCGGTGGCTACGCAGCCACCACAGGCTCCAGAGAGACTGCGCCGCGAAGATGCCGACGCCGATCGACACGACGTGAAACGGGCTGAGCCGGTCGACCAGGCTCAGCCCGTAGCCGGTGAAGATGAGTGAGCTGATCAGCGACTGCGCCAGATAGTTCGTGAGCGCCAGCCTGCCGGGCGCCGCGAGCGCCCCCGCCAGGCGCGGCATCGCCGGGAGCAGGCGCAGCAGGGTCGCGGCGTAGGCGGCGGCGAGCAGCGGCGCGGTGAGCAGGTTCACCGCCTGGCCGACCATGTGGTACGCGTGCCCGCCGCCCGACCAGGTCGAGTGCGCGTAGACCAGCGCCCCGGCGAGCCCGACGGTGAACCCCGCCCACTGCATCCGCCGCAGCGTGGCAGTGTGCCCGGAGATGTCGGTCAGCAGCCGCAGCTTGCCCACGGCCAGCCCGACCAGGCAGGCGGCGAGCACCGTGGGCCCCTGGAAGGAGACCCGCAGCACGAAGATCTTGGCGAGCCTGTGCAGGTGCTCATTGATGATCATGGAGGCGGAGCCGTGCAGCGCCTCGTCGGACAGGGCGGCCTGCGCCGCGTTCTCCGACATGGCCTGAGAGGCGTCCGTGCCCAGTGTCGCGAGCGCCGCCAGCAGCAACATCCCCGCGGCCAGCGCCACCGTGAGCGCGAGCGCGATGATCAGCGCGGTGCGCGGGGCGATCCGCCGCATCGCCAGCAGGACCAGCCCCACGACCGCGTACGTCGTCAGGATGTCACCGGGGAAAAGGAGGACCGCGTGGGCCAGTCCGAGCAGGAACAACCCTCCCAGGCGGCGCAGGAACCGGGGGGCGAACCTCGTCGCCGACCTGTGGGCCGAGTCGATCTGCAGGGTGAAGCTGTAGCCGAACAGGAAGGCGAACAGCATGTAGAACTTGTTCTCGAAGAGGATCGAGACGAACCAGCGCACCTCCCAGTCGAGCGGTGCGGAGAACGTCGGCGTCGCCAGCCCGGCCATCCGGTACCCCGAGGCGAGGTAGGTGATGTTGACCACCACGATGCCGAGCAGCGCGAAGCCGCGTAACGCGTCGACCGCCGCGATCCTCGGCGCCGTGGCCTCGGCGGACGTACCTGCCCGGCCACGGGGCTCCCCTGCGAGCATCTGACCGTCCTTCGAGCAGCGCCGGGACGTGCGTCCCGGCGAACGATGCTCAGTATGGTGCGGTTCGACCGCCCACAATGAGACTTTGTTCCTTATTGAAGCTGGTAGCCGATGACGATGAACCGCTCCGCGATCACGGCCAGGGCAAGCACGAACGCGGGCACCGCGACGAACAGGATGCGCCTCCTTCTTCTCCGGGTCGCCTGGTCGCGGCCGCGCAGGCAGGTCACCTCGTAGGCGAACAGCGCGATCCAGGTCACGGCCAGCGCGGCCAGGCCGACCGGCGTCCACGGCGACGTCGGGTCACTGCCGTTCAGCTGCACCCCCGGCTCGGGGATCTCGGCCCCCTCGGGATAGGAACTCAGTGTGTAGACGGCCGCGTCCTCGCCGTTGAAGACCCGTTTGAGCTCCTTGTTGGCGTCGAGCGCGGCGCGGAACCGCTGCGCCCAGTCGTGCGGGAAGCCGTGGTTGAGCTGCAGGTATCCGGCCTGCCCGCGGGTGGCCACCAGATAGGTGTTGGGCGGCGAGACCCGGAGCTTGTCGATCACCGAGGAGAGCTGGGCCGGATCCTTGTCCACCAGCACCTGCTGGTAGGAGATCTTGTCGAAGTCGCGCTCGCCCCACGGGATGCTCGGCGTCACCTCCTGGCCCAGCACCGGGACCAGGTAGAGGACGCGGGCGCTCGGCTCGTCGTTGTCGTAGATGTAGTGCATCGCCGCGACCTCGCTGGCGGAGACCCGTTCGAACTGCTCGTTGCCGTAGCGCGCGACCAGGAAGACCATCGCCAGCATCATGGCGCACCCGGCGGCGAGCAGCAGCGAGATCCGCCGCGTCAGCTCGGGGTTGAACCGGATGTTGCGCCTGCGGATCGGCACCGTCTCCTCCGGCGCGTCCTCGGTGCCCGCGGGGAGGTTCGGGAAGAACGCGTACGCGGCCAGGATGCAGGCGCCGGGCAGCGCGAACAGGTAGATGCGCAGGCCGATCTCTCCGCCGTAGTTCTGCAGGCCGAGGGCGAGTACCGGGACGCACAGCAGCAGCAGGGCCGCGCGGTCGCCGACGCCGCGCCGCAGACGGCGGAACAGGCCGGCCGCGGCGAGCGTCAGGATGACGCCGCAGATGCCCAGGCGGGCCATGAGGACGAGCGCGTGCTTGGGATCGCTGCCGTCGATCCGGTCGCCTGTGTTGCTCTGCAGGTTCTCCAGGATCCGGCCCAGACCGCCGAAGAGCTGGTCGATGTGCCCGCTCCAGAAGGTGACCGTCTGGTAGCTGATCCAGGCCAGCACCATCAGGCCCAGGAAGAAGGGCAGCCCCCAGCTGAGCGAGGAGCGCCGGAGCAGGATCAGGCCCGTCAGCGCGCCGAGCATCATGAACGGCGTGATCTGGTGCGAGGCGGTCGCCGTCGAGAACAGGCCGATCAGCACGATCAGCATGATGGCCCGGTCGTAGACGCCGGTGGAATGGGGCAGCTCGCCCGGCGTCAGCCCGTCCAGACGGGCGAGCAACCGCCGGACGGGCCCCTTGGCGGGCATCGGTTTGACGCGGGGCTCCACCTTGCCGAACCAGCGCAGCACGATCGCGACGAAGGCCAGGTAGATCGCGTACGTGAAGCCCTGGGACGAGAAGTAGTCCTGGCCGATCCACTGCACGATGACGAACAGCAGCGCGGCGAACCAGCGGGCCCTGGTCGTGGCGACGACCTGGCGCAGGATCAGCACGAACGGCAGGAGATACAGCAGGTTCGACAGCAGCGGCGTCCACCGCATGATCGTCGTCAGGTCGGTGACCCCGGCGGCCTTGGTGACGAACGCCACCAGCGCGAAGAACCCCGGCCACGCCAGGCGGGCGTCGAGGATGGCGGAGGCCTCACCGGTGCGGTTGATGTACTCCACGAAGCCCGCGTGGACGTAGGCCGTGTGGAACCTCGCCTCGTCCTCGATCAGGGCCGCGGCCCCGTGCAGGGCGAAGGTGATCGCCGCGATCTGGAAGAGCAGCAGGAACTTGCGGTCGGTGTTCTGCGCGATCGTGACGAAGAACGCGACGAGCATCAGCAGGATCGCGGCGAACGCGGTGGACGGCATGGCGGAGATCAGGCCCACGCCGTCGATGTCGTTCAGGTCGACGCCTCGCAGCGGGCCCGGCGACACGCGCAGGGCCAGCACGTACATGACCAGGCCCTCGACGGTGAGCAGCGGAGGCAGCCACACCATGGCCGACCGCATCAGGGTCTGCAGGCGCGTGGGCCTGGCAGCGGGGCCGGGAGTGGGGTCGGGAGTGGGTCCGACGGGCGTCGTGACCGGCGGTTCGACGGTGTCCACCGCGGCCGGGGGCATCGCGCTCGTCGCCGGTGCCGTCTTCCCCGTGAGCCTCCCGGCGCTCTTTCCCGCTCCCGAGCCGATCTCCGAGCCTCTCTGCGTGTCCTGTGAGGCCCGATAGGCCGCCGGGGTCTCTGTGACATCGGAGAAGGACTCGGAAGCTTCCAGGGGGACCCCAGGGGCTCCGGTGGACCTCTCCCGAGACTCAACGCCCGCAGGCCGGTCGAGTCCCGAAGGTCCGGAGGACACGGGGCGCACCGGGGGCGCAGAGGGCGCAGAGGGCGCAGAGGGTGCAGTGGACGGTGGGGACGGTGGGGACGGTGGGGACGCTGTCAGGTCGGGCAGGCGGAACTCCGCCGTGTTGTCGGCCCCGTCCTCGTCCTCGGCGCTCTCAGTGTCCTTACCGTCCTTACCGTCCTTACCGTCCTCGGCATCCCCGGTGTCCTCGGCCTGCCAGGCGTTCTCACGGCGCGCGGGCGGGGCCTCTGTCGTCTCGGAGCGGGTAACGCTCGCGGAGGGCGGGGACGATGGACCGAGGGGTAGCCGGATGACGGCGGTCACCTCGGGATCGTCACCGTAGGCGCTCTCCTCGGGAGAGTCTTTCGCGCCTTTCGCGCCTTTCGCGTTTTTCGTGTCGGTGTCGGTGTCGGGGGCCGGCGACAGGTCATCGGCGGCGGCGTCGTCAACGTCAGGATCGGCGTCCTCGGCGGAATCCGGCGGCGTGCCGTCATCGGCCGTCTCGTCGTCCGCCGTCTCGTCGTCCGCCGTCTCGTCGTCCGCCGTCTCGTCGTCCGCCGTCCCGTCACGAGGGGCGCCCGCAGGGGTCTTCTCCTCGGACGTCCGGCCGTCGGGAGTCTCCCCGTACGGGCTCCTGCCGTGGGGGCTCCCGGCGCCGGTTGCCTCCCCGTACGGGCTTCTGCCGTACGGGGCTCCGGTCCCGGCCGTCTCGTCGTCGGGAGTCTCGCCCTGCGGACTCCCGGCGCCGGAGGCCTGATCGCCCGGAGCCTCGTCGTCGGGGACCTCGCCGCCCGGGATCTCGTCGGGAGCCTCGTCGCCGGGCGCTCCGAAGGGCGCCGTGCCGGCGGGCTCGCCGTCGGCCCCGGCCTGGGGCTCGTCCGAAGGCGCGGGGTGAGTGGGATCGATCTTCCCGACCTCGGCGGTTTCCGCCGCCCCCGTCGTCGTCACGTCATTACCTGCCCGTTGCCTCACGTCTAACATCATGGCGGCTACGCGGACCAGGCTGTGACAGGTCACTACGGATATCCGTCATGTCCGGACGCTTCGCGTAGATCAGTTAAAAGCGGTATCGCGGCTGTACTCCGGCCAAACGGCCCTCTCCTGGCGTCCCCGATCCCCCGGGGGACGGGGAAGCCAGGCAGCGGAGACCATCGAGCTCGCCGGGGCGGCCACCGGTGCGCGACCCGCTTCGCGGATCGCGCTCTTTCCGTGGCGTACCCGGCCGTTCACACCTGGCCGCGCACCTTGCGCAGACCGTATCTCGTGCGCCTGACGACGGCGTACCCCTTCGTCAGCATCCGTTCCCGCATGTAGATGAGCGGGACCTGGTTCCCCTCGACCGCCCGGGTGAACATTCCCATCGAGGTGCCCTCGGCGACGGTGAGGCGCGGCAGTGCGAGCACGTCGTGCCGGTCGGCGGCGATGGCGTTGTTCACCGCGCAGGCGGCCCAGTATCCGGCCTTCCGCACCTCGCGCCGCACCCGCACGTTGGAGTAGCCGTACGGGTAGGCCATCGTCGAGACCAGCGAGCCGATCTTGTCCTCAAGGAGGGCCTTGTTGCGCCGCAGCTCCTGGCGGAGCTCGTCTTCGGACAGCTGGTCGAGCTGGGGGTGGCTGTGGCTGTGGCCGCCGATCTCGATGCCGCAGGAGGCGGCCTCGCGGGCCTGGCTCCACGAGAGCATCGTGTCCAGGGGCCTGCCCGCCGCGTCCTTGCCCGCGTCCCTCACCCACCCGCTGGTCAGGAAGACCGTCGCGGGGAAGTCGTAGCGTTCGAGCAGGGGCAGCGCCTCGCTGTGGAAGTCGGCGTACCCGTCGTCGAAGGTCACCACGACCGGACGCTCCGGGATGGAGCGGCCGTTGTTGTTGTGCAGCGAGGCGACCAGGTCGGCCACCGTGAGCGGCGTGAAGCCGTTCTCCTTCAAATAGGCGAGGTGCTCGGCGAAGGCCGAGGGACGCACCGCGAGCGGCTTCGTCTCGGCGTTGGGCCGGTCGGAGACCGAGTGGTACATCAGGATCGGTACGCGGATCATGCCGCACGCACCCGCTTCAGCTTCAGCCGAAGGGAACCGACGATGTAACCCCAGGTCGTCCAGGCCAGACCGACGACGATCGCCCCGGCCCTGCCGAGGCCGGCCAGGTCGCCTCGCAGCGCTTCCCCGACTCCGCGCAGCGCGCCCATCGGCAGAGCCCTCAGCGCGTGGGCCCGCTCGCTCGACAATCCGTCGCCCGCTCCCACGCTCTGGGCGACCAGCGCCTTGGACAGCCCCTCGGCGAAACAGCGTGAACGGAAGTAGGCGAACGTCGAACGTACCGGCGGGACCTTGTGACCGATCACCGCCGCGGGCTCGAACAGCATTCCCGACCCCGGCATCCGCTGCGAGAGCCGGATGCAGAACTCGGTCTCCTCACAGCCCAGCGGACGGGGCTTGCGCCCCTGCACGCTGCGCCCGATGCCGGTGTGGAACCCGCCGACACCGCCGATGACCTCCCTGCGGAAGGCCGCGTTGCCGCCCATGACGTTGCGGATCCGCGCCCGTTGCGTGGGCATGCCGAGATAGCTGCACCCCACGGTCCAGTCGAACTCGTGGGGATACCAGCCGGGCCGGTGCCCGATGCCCCACAGCGGCCTGGTCAGCCCGCCCACCCCCACGATGGTCGGGTCCTGGAAGCCCTCCTCCAGTGCTTCCAGCCAGCCAGGCTCCGCGACGGCGTCGTCGTCGAGATAGGCCACGATGTCGCCGGAGGCGGTCGCCGCACCGGTGTTCTTGCCACCGGAGAGCCCCTTCTCCTGAGCGTTCTCCACCACGATCGCGCCGGGATACTCCTTTTTGAGCCTCAGGTGGAGATCCGGGTTGTAGTCGACGACCAGGATGATCTCGTGCGGCGCGCGCGTCTGGTTCTGGACCGACTCGACGGCTGCTCGGATGTCCTCCCAGCGGTCCTCGGTGTAAACGCAGATGACGACACTGCTTCTCATGGTTACGCGGCACCCTGATCGGCGGCCGGAGCGGCGGCGGCCGGCTCGTGAACGGCGGGAGCCGGGTTGCTCCGCCACTCGCGGATGATGGTCTTCAGCACCCGGATGCCGTCGCGTACGGCGTGCAGGTTGCTCTCGCCGTGAATGCGGCAGCGCTCGTGGCTGGGCACCTCGTGGACCTTGAGCCCGGCCTTGGCGGCGCGGACGTTCATCAGGGTCTCGATCTCGAAGCCGTCGCAGTCGAGGTTGAGGACGTCCAGATGGCGGGCCCAGAAGGCGTTGTAGCCGTAGCACAGGTCGGTGTAGCTGGTGCCGTACATCCTGTTGACCAGCGCGGTCAGCGACTTGTTGCCGAACTTGCGGATGAACGTCAGGTCGTCGCTGCCGCCGCCCGACGCGTAACGCGAACCCTTGACGAAGTCGGCCCCGGTGACCAGGGCGCCCACGAACTGGATGATCTCGCGGCCGTCGGTGGAGCCGTCGGCGTCGATCATCACGATGATGTCGCCGGTGCAGGCGGCGAAGCCGTCCGTCAGCGCGTTGCCCTTGCCCCTGCCCGTCTGGTGGACCACGCGCACGTTGGGACGCAGTCTCTTGGCCACGGCGACGGTGTCGTCCTTGGAGTTGCCGTCGACCAGGACGATCTCGTCGATCCACTGCGGGATCGTCGCGAAGACGTGCGGGAGGTTCTCGGCCTCGTTCATCGCCGGCACGACGACGCTGACGGTCGGGGAGATCGCCATGTTGGGGGTGATGGGAGTGAACCGCTCGATGGGAGGCACCGCCCTCAGCGGTGGCTTGTTGTTGTAGTGCTTGGTGATCTCGGGACTCATTGTGACGGATGTCCTTCCGGGCGGTCGGTCGTCAGGGGCGACTGGGGCGGACGGACCCGGGGCCATGGCCGATCGGGACGATCGGCGAAAACGGCGAATGCGATGAGGGATGCATACGAGGGTCCTGGCGAGTGGGGTGGTGATGAACGGGAGCGGTCTAACCCACTCCCCACGGTTCCTTGACAGCCGGAGTGCCTGATTGGTTCTGCGCGGGGGAGCGCATACGGCCGAAACCTTTCAGCACACGGTCAGCAAGCCTGTATAAATTCGGGCGATCCGTGACGATCGTTCGTGCCTTGTTGACCGGGGTACGGCCGATCCAGTGGACGGCGGCGGCCGGGGAGGGACGCGACACGCGACCTTCCGCGACGAAGAGATCACCGCTTTTCAACCAGCTCTTGTACTCGCGTCCGCCCTTGCCCATGTCGACCTGCAGCAGCCCGGAGTTCGCGGCGTGCTCGGCCATGTGCAGGTGGTGCATGATCCCGGGGGAGTAACGCGCGAACTCGGTGTCGTAGGCCGGGAACCAGCCCACCAGCGTCGTCGCCGTCCGAAGGCCGAAGTGACCGGCGACGGGCCTGTCTCCGGCGTAGACCATGGTCAGGACGCCCGCGAAACTCTCGGACCTCTCCGCGTGCATCTCGTCGAGCAACTGGACGATCCACGGCTGGGCGAAACGGTCGACCCGGCCCGTCCTGCGGTACTGGTCGGACTTCCAGTTGGTGAGCGTACGGAGCGTGCCCAGGTCGGTCGAGGCCCACTCGAAGCGGATCTCACCCTGCTCGCGGCTGAGCTTGCGCTCCTTGTAGCGGACCGTCTTGAGATTCTTCGGCGAGTTGGCCTTCACCCGCTCGATGTAGGTCTCGAACCCCACGCTGAGGTCCATCACCGGAGCCGGCCGCACGTCCGACTCGTACGGCGCGAACGTCGGCTGGCCGGGGACGAGGTGGTCGAAGTCGAAGACGGAGAGCTTGCAGGCGCGCAGGAGCGTCCGGACGTCCAGCTTGAGGCCGGAGACCGCGATCAGCCCGTGGCAGGTGGTGAGGAAGCCGCCGAGAGGCTTGCCGATCCCGAAGCTGTGGCGCTCGTAGGGGAAGAACCCCACGATCTTGCCGCCGTCCTGGATGATCGCGACACGAACGTAGTCACGCAGTCGCCCCATGGCCAGGGTGAACTCCACGGAGAGGAAGGGGTTGTCCAGCGACGGGTCCGCCACCTGCAACTCCCGCCATCGCGAGATCTCGGGCTCCCCGAGGTCTCCCGGGCGAACGATGACGATGTTCACCTTGACCTGGCCCCCTGTTCGGTCTGCAAACTCCCGCTCCCCCGATACAACACGCGTAGTACGTATATGAAGCCGCCGAGCACCGCGATGGTCGCGACTCCGGCGCGGGGCGACCATGCGTCAAAGGTAAGCATGGCAGCGGCCAAGAGAACGTTTACGACCAGGCTCGCCGCTGCACCCACTGATAGTGCCGCAAGTGGGTCACGATCACGCAACAGTCCTACCACTGCGGCGCCGGGAACGACCAACAGGAACAGGGGCGTAAGGATCAATCGTAACGGAGTGTCCAGGTCGGCCAAGGCGATCACGGCCCCCGCCACGCACGCGAGGGTGAGTGCCCATCTGAGCACCCTGCGGTTGACCGACATCTTCCGAGCTCCTGGTTGGTAATGAGGTGACTGATCGCGCTCTTCATGTGACCAATCACTCAACATGGACGTCAATGCCGACGCTCGGCACCAGTCCATGGTTTACCGGATCCCTGAGGGAAGTCTCGGTGTTAGGTAAAACGAGATGTGGGAATCAGCCCGTCGCCTCCTCCGAACCCGCCCCGGCGGAGGGGGTCGGAGTCGGCTCCGGGGCAGGGTCTTCAGGGGGTGCGGAGGCATCTGGGTCAGGGCTTTCCCACGAAATCGCGCATCCGGCGTTGCCTCCGGCGGACTTGAACGCGACCCGCCCGGCACCGCTCTCCGACGGGTCCTTGGCAGTGACCCAAATCACGCCGCTCGTGCCCGCCTTCAACTGCCCGCGGACGGGGTGCACGGCGAGCCCGCCGGAGGTGGTCGCCGACCACGAAACCGTGGCGCCGCGAGCCGCGAGCCGGATCTGCCCGGCACCCTCCCCGATGTCGCGCGGGCACGAGACGTTCAGCCGTCCGGTCACGGGCGGTGTGGTGGCGGTGCGGGTGGGGCGGGGCCGTCCCGCGGTGGTGGCGCGGCTCGGAGCCGGTCGCGCCGCGGTGGCGGTGGGAGCGGGGGTGGCGGGTGCCTCGCTCCTGCGGCTTCTCGTGGGCGTGGGCGTCGGCGCCGTCTCCGGGTCCTCCGGCAGGGGGTCGGGCTCCGGCGCGGGCTCGGGCTCCAGCGTGATCAGCGCGGGTTCCGGTCCCGGCGCGGCCTGGGGGTCCCTCAACTCCCCGCCGGCCAGGTCCCCTCCGCCCACCACGACCACCGCCCCGGTGGCGGCCAGCACGCACACCGCCGCCAGCAGCACCGGACCCCTGCGTCCGCGCCGCCTGCGCCGCTGCGCGGGGAGCGCCTCCGTGCCCCGCTTCCCACCGCCGGGGAGTGCGGCACGCCGGACCTCGCCGTACTCCGCCGATGACGTACGCCGGGCCTCCGGGTCTTCCCGCGACGCCGTACGCCGAGCCTCGGGAGTCCCCGCCGACGCCGTACGCCACGCCTCGTCGTCCGCCGGAGGTGCCGGCCATGCCTCGGCGTTCTCGGTCGGTGTCGGCCACGCCTTGGCGCTCACGGGCGGTGCCGGCCAGACCTCGATGTTCACGGGTGGCGGTGTGTGCCGCGCCTCGCCGCCCGCCTGCCGTGAGGCCGGCCGCGCCCCCGTGTTCGTCGTGTCCGTCGTGTTCGTCGTGTTCGGCGTGTTCGTCCAGGGGGCCGCACGCCCTGGCTCGCCGGCCGAGGGCGACGGCAGAACGTATCGGGGTGCCGGTCCGCCCTCCGCGCGGTGCGGGCCGCCGCCCGTGCGGTGCGGTCCGCCCTGGTTCTCCGGCCCTCGCCACGTCGTGCCCGACCCACCCTCGGGGGATCGCGTCCCGGCCGCTGTGTGTCCCCCTGTGTGTCCCGCTCGCTCCTCCTCGTACTCGTACCGTGCCTCTGCCCCGGTTGCTGCCCCGGCCTGCGAAGCCCTCGCGCCCGTGGGGGGCGTTCCGGGGTCCGCGGGAGGCGCCGCGTGCCGGGCGCGGGTGCCCGTGGGCGGTGTGGCCGCGCTCTCGGAGGTTTTCTCGTCGCGTGCCCGCCTGCCGCCCGCGCTCCTCCGCCCGCCCCACCGGCGCCCTGCTGAACGTCGTTCGGCCGCCGTGGGGAAACCGGCCTTGTCGAAGCCGTTCTCGGCGGCGATGGCGGCGCGCTCCTCGCGCGACTCCGGGTTCACGCAGGTCTCGATCACCCGGCGGCGCAGGGAGAGCGGCGGGTAGGTCAGGGGGACGAGGTCCAGCAGCCGCCCGGCCGAGACGTGCCGGTCCCTGCGCTCGAGGCAGACCTCGCAGCGGCCGATGTGGGCCGACAGGCGCCTGCGCAGCATCGTGGTGAGGGGCCCCTCCCACGAGTCCACCATCGCCGACAGGTCGGGACAGTGCGCCCGGCCGACCTTGGCGAGTACCACGGCGCCGGCCGCGTTCTCCAGGTGGTCGCGGGCCCGGCCGAGCCTCGCGGTGACCTGGCGGGAGGTGAGCCCCAGCACCGCGCCGACCTCGCCGCTGCCGAGGTCGTGGCGGAGCGACAGTTCGAGCACCTCGCGTTCCTGAACGCTCAGCTCCGCCATCGCCTCATGGACCAGGACCGCGAGTTCCCGCTCGCCGGGATCGTCGTGGATGTCGGGCGGTGGCACCGCTCCCCGAGGTCCGCCGTGCCCGGCGTCCGCGCACCGGATCCGTACGAGCGCGTACAACCACGCGCGCAGGCGGCCGGGCTCGCGCAGGCGGTCCACGCTGCCCCGGGCCGTTACCAGGGCGTCGTGTACGGCGCCGGCGGCCGTCTCACGGTCGCCCAGCAGCGAGTGGGCGTAGTCGTTGAGCCGTTCCGCATAGGAGTCGTAGAGGCTCGCGGGTGCCACAGGGTCGGCTGTGTCGGCACGCCGCAGCGCTTCAACGAGTCGTTGGTCGTCGGTCCGGCCGACGGTCGGCCATCCGGGCACGGATATTCCTCCCCCGTGAGACGGGCTCGTTCACGGGTTTCACCACTCGCCCGTTCCAGCCCACACGCGTAGGACGTCACCTCCCCGCGACTGGTTGACCAAAGGGGTCAATATCATGCCGATACGGTATGACCTGGGAAAACTGCTACGGCTGGTGCCAATGTGACACCAGCCGTACGGGGTGAAAGTGATGCGGGAGGGTCAGCAGTTGGGAGCGCAGAGCCGGCGCTTCATGCCCTCCAGGAAGAACTTTCTGACCTCCAGGACGTCCTTGGCGATGTAGGCGTCACCGCCGGTCGCCTTGGCGAGGGCGTCCATCTGGCGCTTGCCCTTGGGGGCGTCGGGACCGAAGGCGATGATCAGGACGCTGACCGGCTTCTCGGGGTTGAACTGGTCCCTGAGCCGCTTCAGGATCTGCTGGTTGCTGATCCCGCCGTCCGGATCGTCGTTGCCGGCCCCGTCGGTGAGGATGAGCACCGTGTTGATCTTGTCGCTCTGGTACTCGTCGGTCATCTGCTTGTACGCGGCCGCGAGGGTGTCGTTGAGCCCGGTGTCACCGGTCGCCTTGGCCTGGGTCGTGATCAGCTTCTGGTTGATCACGTCCCTGCGCAGGGCGCCGTTCATGTCCTCGGTGAGCGGGCCGACCGGGACCGTCTCGCGGTAGTCGACGCCCTGGCCGTTGAGATGGGTGGAGAACTCCCACAGTCCCAGCTCGCTGTTGGCGGGGAAGAGCTTCATGCCCTCGACGGCGATCCTGCTGATCGCCTGCATCCGGGTCAGGCCCGTACCGGGAACAGGGAGTGCCATGGTGCCCGAGACGTCCAGCAGGGTGAGGAGCCTCGTGCCCAGTTTGATCCGGGACCAGGTCTGGGACATCCTCGCGACGGTCTTGGCGTCGGGCGGCTCGATCGCCTGCGGCGCCTTGGCCTGGAAACCGTCGGAGCCGGAGATGGCCTTGCCGCCCTTGCCGTCCGGGGTGCGGAACCCCTGGTCCTGCAGTGCCTTCTTCGACGCCTCGCTGCCGAGCTCCTTCTGGAACGCCTCGGCGGCCTTGCGGACGACGGCGTCCTTGGCGGTGATCACCACCGGGTAGTCGAGGTTGATGGTCCCCTCGGCCGGATAGAGCGGCACGGCCGGGACATCGGGCTTCTTGGCCTTGTTGAACGCCCAGACTCCCTGCTCCGAGGAGATGCCGAGCGGGGCCTTGCTGCCCTGGACGCCCAGGCTGGACAGCAGCGCGTCCTGGTCGCGAACCGTCGACGTCGATCCCGACAGGCTCTTGAGCGCGCCGACCAGCTGCTCCTCGCCCGCGCCCGAGGCAGTGGCCACTCCGGCCGCCGCCAGGAGCGCGCCGAGCCCGGCGGAGTTGAGCGCGGGATCCAGCACGAGCACGCGCACCTTGCGGCCGGGACCGTCCACGTTGGCCACGTTGGCGGCGTTGATCATGCCGCCCCAGCTGGCCTCGCCGAAGCTCTTCTTCAGGTTCGGCACCACCGAGCCCGAGGCCACCATGACGATGGGGGACTGGGCGATGGACGCGCCCGCCTCGGGCACCTCCTCCACCCTCGTCCGCAGGTTCGTCACCCACAGCTTCGAGTCGGGGACCCACATGTCCATCGCGACGGCCTTGCCCCCGGTGAAGGAGGAGGCCACGGTCGCCGAGGTGCCCTTGGCCACCGTGACGGCGGCGCATCTGCCGTCGACCTGGTGGGCCGCCTTGTTGAAGCGCTGGGCGATCTGGGACAGGGCGGGCTGGATGTCAGGGGAGGCGGTGATCCGCAACGGGACTGCCTCGCCCGCGCACCCGCCGTCACGGTCGCGGTTGATGACCACGAACGCGGCGACGCCGAGCAGTACCGCGAGGGCGACGGATCCGGCGAGCGGGACCAGCACCTTGCCGCGTCCTCCACGCCTGCGTCTCGTCTGCTGTTCCCTGTACGGGGTGTAGCCGTCCTCGAGTTCATCTGTCCGGTGACGTCCGCCCACGATGTCCTCTTCGGTGTCGATGTCATGGAGCTAGCGGGTCACCCTATCGGGAGGTCGTCCGCAATATTCACGGAACTGTACTTGCAATGATTAGTGGGGCAAAAAACGCATTTCGGTGCGGTTGTTACTGTATGTGTTGATCATTGAACTCTGTGTCCGCGAAGAGCGGTCGACGACCGAGACGGCGAGGATCGCCTGGTCAGTGGCAGCAGGAGTGCCCGTGCCACGCCCTGAACCCCTCACGTACCGCCACCGCGGCGAGCAGGACCGCCATCGCGGGATCGACCCACCACCAGCCGGCGGAGTTCAGCGCGAGCCCGGCCAGGACCCCCGCCGCGAGGGTGGCGCACATGAGGTTCTGCGTCCCCTCTCCCGCGGTCGCCGCCGAGTGCAGCCGGACCCCCAGTCGCCGCTTCGCCATCCCCAGGAACGGCATGCCGACCACGCTGACCGCCGTCACCACGATCCCGAGCAGGGTCGGCACGGCCCGGTGCCCGGCGTCCAGGTCGTGCGCCACGTGCACCACCAGGTAGGGGGCGAGGATCCAGAAGCTGATCGCCACGGCCTTGCGGGCCCGTTCCTCGGCGTACGCGGAACCTGTCCTCGTCCCGGTGAACCGCCAGACCACGATCAGGCCGGCCGCCGCCTCCACCAGGGCCGACGTGCCCCAGCCGATGAGGGCGACCGAATGCGCCTCCAGACCCGCGGCGATGCCGAGCAGGCTCTCGGCGCCCAGCCAGACCAGGGTCACCAGGGAGAGGGTGCGAGCCCTGCGGGCGTCACGCAGCCACTCGGCGCTCGGCGGTGCCACCGGCACGATCTGATCGGTCACGACGGCCTCCGGTACCCGTTCGACGACGCTCGGTAATCTATGCGTCACATGGTGTCGGAGTGTGGAGAAGCGGCGAAGCTCCTCATGGTGACGGCGACATGCCTCCCCCGGTGGCGGACCACGTGCCTCCCCGTGACGAACCGCATGACGGAACCGCATGGCGAACCGCGCGAACGGTGTGGTGGATTGTGTGGCGGGACAGGCCGGTCGACCGGCCTGTCCCGCCGTAGGCGGGGCGTGGGAGGACGGTGGGTTTCGCGGGCCGGTGAAAGTCCGCGGTCCCGGCGCGGGCATGCCGCAAGATGGAGCTGTCCAGCAGATCGTCGGGAGGGAAATCCGTGCCGTTCACGCCCAGCCACGTCGCAGCCGTGCTGCCGCTGATCTCCTCGGAGCGGACGCGCAGGTTTCTCGACCCCTGGGCCCTCGCCCTGGGCGCGATGGTGCCCGATCTGCCGATCTTCTTCCCCTTCCTGCCCGACTACATGTTCTGGCACTCCTCCGAGGGCGTCCTCACGATCGACCTGTTCGCCGTCCTGGTGCTGCTCGCCGTCTTCCACCTGACGCTCCGCGACCCGCTGACCGCGCTCCTGCCCCCCTCCCTCGCCGGACGCGCCGCCGCGCTGACCCCGGGGATGTACGGGCTGCGGCGGCTGCCCGCCGTGGTCGCGGGAGGCATCGTGGGCGCCTTCACCCACAAGCTCTGGGACTCCTTCACCCACTCGTACAGTTCGGCCCTGTGGGGCTGGAGCTGGCTGGACGTCCGGGTGGCGGGAGTGATCTCCCTGTTCCGCCTGCTGCAGTACACCTCCACCGTGGTCGGCCTGGCGGTCGTCCTCTGGTGGGCCTGGCGCGGACTGAGCGCGATGGAGCCGCGGCCGGTGCCCGAACGGCTGCTCCTGCCCGCCGGTGAGCGGGCGGCCGTGCTCCTGGCCACCGCCGTCTCGATCCCGCTGGGCGCGGTCGCCTGGGCGCTTACCTTCCCCCCGGACACCAAGGCCGAGCTCGTGACGAGGCTGGGCGCGGGGGCGGTCGTCGGCTGCTCCGCGATGCTGCTCGTCTACGCGCTGATATGGCAGCTCAGGCGGGTCATGGCAGTATTCGAGGGTGCCTGAAGCCATCGACCCCCACCTGGCCGACTACGCCAACCTGCGCGACGTCGAGCTGCGCAAGAGCATGGAGGCCGAGCACGGCCTCTTCATCGCCGAGGGGGAGAAGGTGATCCGCCGCGCCGTCGCGGCGGGCTACCCCGTGCGTTCCGTACTCCTCACCTCCCGCTGGGCCGGCCCTCTCGCCGATCTCCTCGGCCCGCTCGGCGACCGGGTCCACGTCGTGGACGACGCCGTCATGGAGGAGGTCACCGGATTCCAGGTCCATCGCGGCGCCCTCGCCGCGATGGAACGCCTCCCGCTTCCCGAGGTGGAGGATCTCCTGTCCGGACGCGAGGCGCGAAGGGCTCCCGCCGGGCACACGGCGCGGTCGGACGGCGAGCCAGGATCGGACTCCCCGGCTCCGCGAGGGGCCTCCGCCGAGGACGCGGCGCACTCGGAGGGCGGACCAGGATCGGGTTTCCCGGCTCCGCGAGGGGTTTCCGCCGAGCCCGTGGCGCCCCGGCGCGTCCTGATCCTCGAAGACCTCGTCGACCACGGCAACGTCGGCGCGATCTTCCGCTGCGCCGCCGCCCTGGGCGTGGAGGCGGTGATCCTCTCGCCGCGCTGCGCCGACCCCCTCTACCGGCGCTCGGTGAAGGTCTCCATGGGCGCGGTCTTCGCGATCCCGTACGCGCGGATGACCGACTGGTACGCCGGTCTGGCCGAACTGCGCGAAGCGGGTTTCCAGACGCTCGCCCTCACCCCCGACCAGTCCGCCACCCCCATGGACAAGGTCGCCATGGCCGACCGGGTGGCACTGCTCCTCGGTTCGGAGGGGGACGGGCTCTCCTCCCGCTGGCTGCGCGAGGCCGACGAGGCGGTCTGCATCCCGATGAGCCCGGCCGCGATGGACATGGGCGTCGACTCCCTCAACGTGGTGGCCGCCGCCGCCATCGCCTGCCACGGACTCATGCGCGCCGGTTGAGCGGATCTCCTCGCCGCGCGTCCACCTCGATCTCGATCTTCATACGGGAGTCGGCGAGGCCGCACACGATCATCGTCGCGGCGGGGCGGACCTCGCCGAAGTGACGGCGCAGGGTCGGCCAGCAGGGCTCGAAGTCCTCGCGGTCGGGCAGCATGTATCGCACCCGTACGACGTCGGCGAACGAGCAGCCCGCCTTGGCCAGTGCCTCTCCGATGTTGCGCATGCACTGCTCCGCCTGCTCGACGACGTCGTCGGAGATCGTCATGGTCGCGTAGTCGTAGCCGGTCGTCCCGGACACGTGCACGCGGTCACCGTCGACCACCGCCCGCGCGTATCCGATCTGCTCCTCGAAGGTGGACCCGCTCAGGATCGCGAACCGTTCAGTCATGCGGAAAACCGTAACAATCTTCGCTGGTTCCCCTGATCGGCTCGCACACGGTCGTCCGAAACCCGCGATCACCGGGGCGCGAGCTCCGGACGACCGCGGAGTGACCGTCGCCGGATCGTCGGGACCGTGACAGGGGGCCGGTCTCTCAGGACCGTGGCCGGGCAGGGAGCCGAATCGTCAGGATCGTGACCGGGAGAGGAGATAGCTCGGCCAGCTGCCGTGCCGGCTGATGTCGGGGGCCTTCTCGGTGGCGTACGGCTCGCAGAGGAAACCGTGCACCGCGCGGCCGTCGGCGAGTTCGATCGTGCCGAGGCCGAGGGGCGAAACGGTCTGCGTCAGGAGGATGCCGAGTGCCGAGGGGGGCAGTTCGTACAGTTCGACCTCCACCGCGACCCCGCCGGAGGTCGAGCGGACCAGCCCCGGCAGTGGCATCTCGCCGCCTTCCAGGGCGTAGAGGCGGTAGAGGGGGGCGGTGAGGGCAACTCCCAGACCGGTGGCGCCGAGGGAGAGGAGCCGGCCGTGCAACGGCTGGCCGGAGCGGTGCGCGCCGACCACGGCGAGCACCGTCCGCGCCTGGGCCTCGGCCCCGGCCCTGGCTGCGGCTTCGACCGCGGCCCCGACCCCGACTGCGGCCTCGGCCCCGGCCTTGGAGGCGTGAACCGTCGCCGGTCCCGCCTTCGGAGCGTGGACGGTGCTCGCCGAGGCCGAGGTGGCCGCCGATCCCGAGTCCGGGACGGGGAGCGCGGGACCGCCGGTCAGGGCGTGGAAGGTGGCACCGAGACCGGCGAGGAGTCCGTCGGAGCCCGCCGGTCCCAGGAAGGTGACGCCGTGCGGGCGGCCGGCGGTCGTCGTCCCCGCGGGTACGGAGATCCCGGCGAGGTCGAGGAGATTGGTGAAGGTCGTGTAGTGGCCGAGGATCGCGTTGCGCTCGATCGGGCTTTCGAGCATCTCCGCGACGGTGAAGGTCGTGGGTACGGTCGGGACGGCGAGCACGTCCATCGACGCCCATGCCTCCCGGGTCTTCGCGTCCAGCGCGCGCAGGCGGTAGAGCCCCTCGAAGGCGTCCACGGCACTGAGCGCGCCGCCGCCGGACAGCACCTTCAGGGTGACGGGGTGGATCTCGCCGGGGTTGCGGGTGACGAAGTCGCCGACCGCCGCGAGCCGTTCCGCGAGCCACGGCCCCTCGTACAACAGCCGCCCGGCGGCGAGGAAGGGGCCGAGGTCCACGGGGACGATTCGGTGGCCGAGGCCGCCGAGCCGGTCCACCGTCCGCGCGAAGGCCGTCTCGGCGGCGGTGTCGCCGAAGAACTCCGGTTCGTGCGGAACCCCGATCCGCAGGGGGGACGCGCGGGTCGGTACGGGGCCGGGGACGGGGAGCACGCGTGACCAGGGGTCGGCGGGTTCGAAGGCGGCGATGGCCGACAGGACGGCCAGGCCGTCGGCGGCCGAGCGGGCGAAGACGCTCGGGCAGTCCAGTGACGCGCACGCGGGCACCATGCCGAGCGTGCTGACGAGCCCCCGGCTCGGCTTGACCCCGACGGTGCCGGTGAGCGCGGCGGGTACCCGGCCGGAACCGGCCGTGTCGGTGCCGACGGCGAACGAGACCAGGTCCGCGGCCACCGCCACCGCGGAGCCCGAGCTGGACCCGCCGGAGATGAGACCGGGTACCAGCGGTGACTCGCACGCGCCGTACGGGCTGCGGGTGCCCGACAGACCGGTGGCGAACTGGTCCAGGTTGGTCTTGCCGACGAGGAGGGCGCCCGCCGCGAGCAGTCGTTCCACCAGCGGCGCACCGCGCTCGGGGACGTAGGAGTAGGCCGGGCAGGCCGCGGTGGTGGGCAGCCCGGCCACGTCCACGTTGTCCTTGACCGCGAAGGGGACCCCGTAGAGCGGTGGGCGGGTGCCGGGGTCCGGCCAGCGGCGGGCCAGCTCGGCCGCGTCGCCGAGCAGGTCCGCCGCCGGGCGCAGGGTGATCCACACGTGGTCGTCACCTCGCGCCGCGATCCGCGCGAGCACCTCCCCGGCGACGTCGGCGGGGAGGGCCGCACCGGAACGGTAGAGACCGGAGAGGCTCTCCAGGTCCAGCCGGACCGGGTTCAGGGGGAGGCGGGGCATGCTGTCCGGATCAGGCGGAGTGTGCATATGCCTTTCCTGTGTACGTGGTTCGCGGGACGGTGTTCGGCGGGACGGTGTTCAGGAGGTGGCGGGTGCCTCGGCGGAGACGGGCCTCGCGGGGGCCGGCTCGGGCTCGCCGGGCTCCTCGGTGGCCTCCGGCGTCTCGCCGGAAGGCTTGGGCTTGAGGAGGGTGAAGGCGAGCAGGATCAGTCCCGCGAAGAGGTAGCCCAGGGAGACCTGGCCGTTGGCGTTCCACTCGACCCGTTCGCCGTGGATGAGGCCGATGAAGGCCAGGGCCGCGCCGACGAAGGCGTACCCGGCGGCCCACAGGAACGACCGGTCGATGATGAAGGCCGTGATCGAGCCGAGCACCAGGCCGGCGAGCACGGCACCGCCGCCGAGCAGGACCGTTCCCTCGTAGACCGTCCCGCTCTGCGCGATCGTGTCGTACCCGACCTCCCGCGCGCTGGTGCCCGCCGCGGCGAGCGCGTTGTCCATGTAGCCCTGCGCCCAGGAGGCGATGTTGGGGATGATCGCGATCACCACGGCCACCGCGTGCGCCTTCGGCACCGACTGGAAGGCCTGGGCGCCGATGAGCAGGCCGATGTAGAGCAGGATCGGCACGATCGCGGGCGCCGGCAGCACCGCGCCGAGCAGCGCGAACATGCCGAGGAAGCAGAAGAGCGCGATGACGACGCCGCTCGCCATCGAGTAGCTCGTACGGCCGCCCGCGGACTTCCACCCCGGGTGGCCGATGTAGACGGCGGGCGGGAACGGCGAGCCCAGCATCGAGCCGACCACCGCGCCCGCGCCGTCGGCCAGGAGCACCGAGCGCAGGTTGTACGAGTCACCCGCGGCGGCGGCGCTCTCCACGTTGCTCATGCCCTCGGTGAAGTTGTAGATGCCCAGGGGGATGGCGGTGGCGAGCAGCGGCGAGACCTGGCCGAGTCCTTCGAGGAGGAGGTCGATGTGCAGCGACGGCAGGCTCACCGCGATGTTCCCGGCGGCGGCGCCCACGTCGGCGGGGTCCATGTAGCCGCCGATCCAGGCGATCGCGGTGCCGGCGAGGAGCGCGGCGAGCCCGACGGGGATGTTGCCCGGCAGCCTCAGGTCGGTGAAGAAGCCGACCATGATGATCACCAGCACCGGCAGCGCGATCCAGGCCGCCTCCCACATCTGCGCGGCGGGCCGCATCGAGATGAAGGCGATCGAGATGCCCGCCAGGGTGCCGAGCATCGCCGCCCTGGGGGTGAAGCGGCGGATGTACGGGCCCACGAAGGCGCCGATCACCACGATGACGCCGATGATGAAGCACCAGGCGAGCCCGGCCACCCAGGCCCGCAGCGGGTCCTTGGTGGCCAGGTAGGTCGGCAGCATGATCACGAAAACGACGATGAACATGTGCGGGACGCTGGGACCGTACGGCATCGCGCACACGTCGGTGCGGTTCTCCCGGCGGGCGAGCCGCCGGGCGAGGTAGGTGTAGTACACGTTGCCGATGAGGAGCTGGATGCCCATCGCGGGGAGGATGACGCCGAAGACGTCGGAGCCCGGCAGGTGGACGACCCCGAGGCAGAGGCCGCTCAGCACCAGCACGTTGACCATCACGTTGAAGCCGAGGCCGAAGAAGGCGTTGGTGTCCCCGCTGACCCACCAGGGGAGCTTGAGGTTGACGGGGTCGGTTGTCGTGGTCATCGGTCAGCTCCGTGTTTCGAGTGCCTTGAGATAGCCGCCGGAGGGGGCGACCCAGCCGAAGATGCCGCCCTGGGCGGCGATCATTTCGAGCCCGTACCGCTGGAACTCGGCGAAGTACGAGCCCACGCAGTCGGACAGGACCAGGCACTCGTAACCCCGGTCGTTCGCCTCGCGAACGGTGGTGTGCACGCACACCTCGGTCGTGACGCCGGTGACGATCAGACTGCGGATGTCCGCCGCCCGCAGGGTCCGGTCCAGGTCGGTGGAGTGGAAGGAGCCCTTGCCCGGCTTGTCGACGACGAGTTCGCCCTCGACGGGGGCGAGCTCGTCGATGATGTCGTGGCCGTACTCGCCGCGGATCAGGATCCGTCCCTTGGGACCCGGATCCCCGATGCGCAGCGAGGGGGTGCCGCGGTTGAGCTTGGCGGGCGGGCAGTCGGACAGGTCGGGCAGGTGCCCCTCACGGGTGTGGATGACGGTCATTCCCGCCGCGCGGGTGGCGGCCAGCACCTCCTGGAGCGGCGGGATGACCCGCCGCAGCATGGACACGTCGTTGCCCAGGGTCTCCCCGAAACCCCCGGGCTCGACGAAGTCCCGTTGCATGTCGATGAGCAGCAGCGCTGTATGTCGGGGATCGAACCCGTATACGTACGGCTCGGCCTCGACGAGAAGCGGATCGGACACGTTGACTCCGTTCCTCGGATCCTCCTTTTGTCGATTGTCGACAGAATTATGTCGGCGGCTTTCCCGTCCGGTTACGCTTCTGTTAGCGGCCTGTACCAGAGCGTGATCGTGTCCGGTGCGCGCCTCTCCCGCGGTCGAGCGTCCGGCCGATGCGTGACAGCGCCCCCGCGCCCCCGCGGCTCTGCGCCCCCGCGGACGGCCGACAGCCGACGGGCGTGAGCGCGGCGGTCGGCCGACACCCGCGTCCTACGTCGAGAGGAGCCGGACGGGACGGGTGGAACCCGATGCCGTTCTAGCCGATGTAGGTGCGCGCTCCATGCCGGGAGAGGGCGTCGAGCGCGGTGACGGGATCGCCGGAGGCGATCGCCTCGAAGAGCCGCCTGTGCCGCTCCACCCCCTCGGCCGGAGAGCGCTGCTCGGCCTCCCTGCGCAGGTTCGCGGCCATGTAGAGCTGCAGCTTCAGGATGACGGGCTCGTACGCCATCAGCAGCTGGCGGTGGCCCGCGAGCGCGACCAGCGCGAGGTGAAAGCGCCGGTGCGCCTCGTTCTCGCTGAGCGGGTCGTCCAGGCGCACCGCCGCCGCCATCCCCTCAAGCGCCTCGGCGAGCGCGGTCATGTCGTGCGTGCCGGAGAGAGGCAGCGCGGTCTCGACCGCGTAGCGTTCGAGCACGTCGCGCAGCCCGAACAGCTCGTCCACGTCGTTCCCGGTCAGCTCGGTGACGCGGGCTCCCCGCCGGGGCAGGTGCTCCACCAGCCCCTGCTGCCCGAGCGACCGCAGTGCCTCGCGCAGCGGCGCCCGGCTGATGCCGAACCGCTGGGTGAGCTGCTCCTCGATCAGCCGCTCGCCCGGTGCGAGGGCACCGGAGAGGATCTCGTGACGGAGCCGTCGCATCGAAAGCTCGACCAGGCTGGGGTGTTTCAGCTCCCCATCGGGTTCCACCCGTCCAACTCCTCTCGACGTGTGGAACAAACTCTCTCAGAGAACGGCCGGAATCCCACCCACGGGATGGCGGCGTGGTCGGGTGTTCCGGTCGAGGGCCGGTCGGGAGCGGGCGCTCCAGCCGTCCTCACAGCTCGGGTGGAGTCTGCTCGCCCGCCCAGTCCAGGAGCCGTGCCGCGGTCTGGAAACGCCGGTCGCCGTTGGACTCGCCGAGGATGACGCCGATGAACCGGTGGCCCTCGCGGTCGGCGGCGAAGGACAGGCAGTATCCGGCGGCGCTGGTGTAGCCGGTCTTCAGGCCCGTCACCCCGGGTGTCTTGCCGAGCAGTTTGTTGGAGTTGGTCCAGGTATGCGCCCGGTGCACCTTGGACTTCGCCACGAGGTGGCGCCTGGTGGACGCAATGATCCGCAGCACCGGGTCGCGCAGCGCGAGGTCGGCCAGCTTCGCCTGGTCCAGGGCGGTGGAGTAACCGGGCCCCGGCTTCGGCAGGCCGTCGGGAGTGGCGTAACGGGTGTCGACGAGCCCCATGGAGCGGGCCGTGGCGTTCATCTTCGCCACGAACCTCGTGCTGCCGGGCCCGTAGACGCGGGCCAGGGCGTGTGAGGCGTCCGCCCCCGAGGGGAGCATGACCGCGTACAGCAGGTCCCGCACGGTGAGTCGCTCCCCGGCGCGCAGGGAGGCGTGGGTCGCGCCGTTCGCCGCCGCGTGCCGTACGTCCTCCGCCTGGACCGTGACGGTGTCGGCCAGCCGCGCCTCCCTGAGGACGACGTACGCCGTCATGATCTTGGTCAGGCTCGCCACCGGCATCCGCCTGCCCGCCTGCTTGCTCAGGTGGATCGTTCCGGTGCTCGCGTCGTACAGGTACGCGGCCCGCCCCGGCACCGACGGCACCGACGCGCGCCGGTCCCCTGCGGGGGCGAAAGCGGGTGCGAAAGCGGGTGTGGCGGTGAGGGCGGGCGTACGAAGCGTGGCGAGCGGGGCGGACACCGTGGATCCGGTGACCGAAACGCGCGCCGAAGCCCCGCCGGGCGGCGCGGAGGTCGAGATCCCCCAGGCCGGGGACACCGAAGACGCGGTGCCCAGGATGAGCGCGGTGACCAGCGCGGCGCGGGCCGTGCGGCCTGTTCCCCCGTGATGCATGCGAGCCATGCTGGCAGAGGCCACCGTCGATATACGGAAGTTGTCGGTTTGGCTATTGAAAAGTTGACATCTGTGGCGGGTGTTTCTCCAGTTCGCGGCGGGAGGCCCGGCGACGGCGCCACCGCACGAACCCGGCGACGAGCGCGACCGCCACCAGCGCGGCCAGGCCCGCGAGGAGCGGTGAGCGAGCGGCCAGCTCCAGCCACCCCCAGATCACCGAGTACAGGCCGAAGGAGGTCACCGGCACCCAGGTCAGGCAGCCCAGTGCGCTCGCCACGACGTACCAGGGGTAGGAGATCCGCAGCACCCCGGCCACCCAGGGCAGCGTGTGGCGCAGGCCTGGCACCCAGAAGCAGCCGTAGACGGCGAGCGCGCCCCACTTCCTGACGACGTTCTCGACCCGGGTGATGTTCTCCTGGCCGATCTTGGCGCCCAGGCGCGAGGCGTAGAGCCTGGAGCCCAGGGCGTGGCCGATCCAGTAGTAGGCCTGGAACGCGCCGAACAGGGCCACGCCACCGATGATCACCCAGAGCCACAGGGGCATGCCCAGGAAGGACGCGGAGGTCGGGTCGGGGATGCCCGCCACAACAGGTCGCATTCCGAACATCACCGCCGCGGTCGTTTCAGCTGCCTTTACTTGATATTAGGGCAGGCTTACCTGAGCCGACATGGCGGAGCCCTCCTTGGGCGCACCCGCCGGCCTGTGGGCGCACCGGCTGCAAGCGGACGTCAACTCCAAGGCAAGAACCGTGGCGTACACCTTGGGGTAACGAAAGAGGTGTCTGTCATGAGTCCGCGTAGCAGTGTGGCACCGGTGGTGGCGAGTGGAGTCGCGAGCGCACTCAAGCTGCTCGTCGCCACCCTCGCCTTCGCTGGAGCCTACCTGGGGGTGGAGGCCGCGTACGGCACTCCGGGCCAGGTGACGGCCGGTGCGCCGGCGCAGGCGCCGGTGCGGGCGGTGGAGCTGTCGTCGCGATCGATGCCCGCCACGGAGCGGGTCCCGGTCACCGTCGAGCGGGTCTCCGACACGGTCATGACGCCCGGTACGGTCACCGTCGGCGCGATCGACGCGCTCGGCCCCTGCGACCGGCCCTACCAGGCCAAAAGCCTCGTCGAGAACGACGACCCCCGGGCCACCGTCTCCTACGGCTGGCGCCTGGAGCGCTGGAGCCCCGGCACCCGCCGCTGGCAGGCATACCTGGGCACCGGGTCCGGCTTCACCGGCGAGAGCCAGGTCGTCGAGTGGCAGCCCAGGGTCGTGAACAACCCCGGCTGGTACCGCGTCGTGCTGTCGGTCTCCGGCGAGGCCCCGCTGCGCAGCGAGAGGTTCCTCGTCAAATGCTGATCCGCCCGCTGTCCGGCCTTCCGGGAAGAGCCGCTCCCGAAGATGGACCGGGTCTCGGAAGGACTCCTCCCGATCGTCCTTCTCCGGGGGCGGGAGCCGGGCATCAAGAGGGACCGGATCTCGTGGGGGACCTTCGCCCTCGTGACGCCTCAGCTGCCGAGTGAGCGCCGTGCCGCCTCCACCCACCGGTCCACACCGACCCGCTCGGCCACCGCGAGGGCGTTCTCGTAGTGCGGCTTCACCGCGTCGGCGAAGCCCAGCCGCAGCGCCAGGTCACCCAGCGTCAGGGCGACGGGCCAGAGCGCGACCACCCCGGTCCCCGCGCCCGCGATCCGGTCGGCGAACGGCTTCAGCGTGTCGTACGCCTCGATCATCCGCTCCCGGTCGTCCAGCAGCATGCCCGCGAGGGCCCGCCAGATCATCGCCAGCTCGTAGAGGAAGTCGGGGCGCACGGGCGTCTTCACCGCGATGACCGCCCTGGCGTCCCGGTGGTGGCCCGCGGAGGCGAGAGCCACCGCGTAGGCGTCCAGGGTCCACTTGGCTCCGCGCTGGTGCGCCTCGGCGAGCGGCTCGACCATCTCGGCGGCCTGCCCGTTCACCAGGCGCAGGCAGAACGTGGTGATCAGCGGCAGGTCCTGGCGGCCCTCCAGCATCCCGGCCTTCGCGGTCAGCCGGGCGGCGTCGCGGTAGGCGCGCTCCGCCCCGGCGAAGTCACCGGCGATCATCAGACGCTGCCCGGCGTACCAGGCGACCACGGAGGCGGGCGCGGACAGGCCGTACTGCCTGGCGAGCTTCTCGGCGGCGGCCACGTGCGCGTCGGCCTCGGCGAACGCGCCCGAGGCGGCGGCGCACTCCATCAGCACCAGGTGGGCGAGGGCCTGCACCGAGATCTGCCCGGTCGCCTTGCCGACCTCCAGCAGCTCCCTGCCGATGACCTCGCGCTCGCCCACCGGGGTGATGCCGTACGACTGGCGCAGCCGCCCGCTCAGCGCGGTCGCGAGCAGGGCGGGGTCACCGGAGCGGCGGGCCAGCTCCTCGGCCTCCAGCGAGGCCTGCTCGCCCCGGGGGGTCGCCGATCCCTCCAGCTCCAGGGCGAGGGTGGCGAGCAGGCTCGCCCGCAGCGACTGCTCGCCGGCGGGCAGCTCGACGAGCGCCTGCTCGGCGACGTCGACGATCTCCCAGGCCGTACGGGTGAAGTCGCGGGCCATGCCCTTGTGCGGCACCGCGAGCGAGGCGGCCACCCGGGCGGTGAGCTCCAGGTTGCCCAGGGGCAGCGCCGCGTCCATCGCCTCGCGCCGCCGTCTGCGGGCCGCGGCCATGTCGCCGCAGAGCGCGAGGGCCTTGATCAGCCGCAGGGTGAGCAGCAGTCGCTCCCTGGTGCTGTCGGGAGTGTGGGCGACGCCCGACCTGTCGAAGGCGGCGATGGCCTGCTCCCACAGGGTGGCCGCCTCGCGGTGGGCGAAGCGCCGCTCGGCCTGCTCGGCGGCGAGGCCCGCGTAGTGGACCGTCTTGCCGGCGGTCTCGCTGGTGCCCGCGGAGTGGTAGTGGTGGGCGAGCGCTGCCACGTCGCCGGGATTCCTGCGCTCGATCACCGAGGCGACCGCGGCGTGCAGCCGGGAGCGGCGCAGCCGGGAGGCGTCGGAGTACAGGGTGTCGCGGACCAGGTCGTGGTCGAAGCGCAGCCTGCCGGGACCGGGTTCGGTGACCAGGCCGGCGAGCAGCGCCGCCTCCACCGCGTCGACCACGGCGTCCTCGTCGCCCGAGACGTCGACGAGCACGTCCACGTCCACGTCTCGGCCGATCACCGCGGCCTGCAACAGGATCTGCTGGGCGATCGCGGGCAGCCGGGAGACGCGCCTGCGCAGCACGTCGCGGACACCGGAGGGCACGCCGGAGATCACCTCGGCGGCCGTCGCGCGGTCGCTCACCGCCTCGGCGTCGAGCAGGCGCACCGTCTCGCGGACGAAGAAGGGGTTGCCGCCGGTGCGCTCGACGATGCTGCTGACCGCGTCCTCGTCGACCTCGCGCACGCACGTCGCCCTGACCAGCTCGGCCACCGCCTTGGTGTCGAGTCCGGTGAGGCCGACCCGCACCGGACCGAGCCTGGCCAGCGCGGCCAGCACGTCGGCCTGCTGGTCGCTCAGCTCGCTGTCCCGACAGGTCACCACGAGCAGCACCCGGCTGGTGGCGAGCAGGCTCGGCAGCGCGCGGAGCAGCGCCAGCGTCTGGTCGTCGGCCCAGTGCAGGTCCTCCAGGGTGAGCAGGATCGGCGTCTCCTTGGCGACGGCGGCGAGATAGCCGCCCACCGCCCGGTGCAGCCGGAACCCGCCGGAGGCCTGGTCGTCGTCTGGCTCGGGGGCCGCGTCGTCGAGGAGCGGCGCCAGCAGCGAGGCGTACTCGCCGGGCCCGGCCGCGTTCACCAGGGTGCGCAGGATCTCCACCCAGGCCCAGCCGGGAGGCGTGGCGCTGCTGTCGGGGCAGGCGCCGGAGGAGATGCCCCACCCGTCGTCGGAGAGCCGCCTCATGAGCTGGCGGACCAGGGTGGTCTTGCCCGCGCCCGCGTCGCCGCTGATCACCGCGACGGTGAAGCGGCCGGTTCTCGCCGCGGCGGTGGTGAGCCTGCCCAGCTCGGCGTCGCGGCCGACGAACGGCTCGGGCTCCAGCGGGGGAAGCTCCACCTGGGCCACCGTCGGCCTGGGCGGCCAGGTCTCCGCGGCCACCTGCTGGCGCTGCCTGGACGGCGCCGAGGGGGCGAGCTGCAGGCCGGGGTCCTGGGACAGGATGTCGGACTCCAGCTTGCGCAGCGCCGGGCCGGGGTCGATGCCCAGCTCGTCGGAGAGGATCGTGCGCGCCCGGCGCAGCGCCGCCAGCGCGTCGCCCTGCCGTCCGCAGCGGTACAGGCCCAGGGCGAGCAGCCGCCAGCCCTCCTCGCGGAGCGGGTGCTCGGTGGTGAGCGCCTCCAGGTCGGGCACGGACTCGGCGGGCAGGCCCAACCGCAGGCCGCTGTCGGCGTGCCGCTCGCGGGCCACCAGGCGCAGCTCGGCGAGCCGGTTGACCTCGGCCTCGGCCCACGGCTGGTCGGCGAAGTCGGCGTAGGGGGTGCCCCGCCACATGCTCAGGGCCTTCTCCAGGCGAGCCCGCGCGGAGGCGGGGTCGTCGCCCTCCAGGTGCTCTCCCGCGGTGCGGACCAGCGTCTCGAAACGCAGCGCGTCGACCTGGTCGGGAGCGGCGCGCAGCGCGTAGCCCGAGGCCACGGTCACCAGCAGCCGGTTCGGCCCTCCGCGCGGACGTCCCGGCTCCAGCACCCGGCGCAGCCGGGAGATGTAAACCTGGAGCCCCGACTGGGCGCCCTTGGCCGCGTCGTCGTCCCACAGGTCGTACAGCAGCGAGTCGACGGGAACGACCTGCCCGCGCGCGACGAGCAGGCGCGCCAGGACCGCACGTTGACGGAGCCCGCCCAGGTCGAGCTCGTCTTCACCTGAATGCGCCTCGACCGGGCCGAGAACTCGGAACGCCACCATGTCAGCCGCCACGCTATGTGGGCCTTCCAATCGCATACAAGGTATTTCCCAATCTAGCGGCTGATCGACTCCTTTTCGGCGGCCGTCGCGGCGTTCTCACGCCTGCGCAGGAAGGTCCAGGCTCCCAGAGCCAGCCCGCCGAAGGGGATTTCGACAGTGTAGGTCCAGAACCCGAAAAGCAGGGCGGCGGCGGTGGCGGAGTCGAGGGGGGCGCCGAAGAAGACCAGTGCGCCGATGGTTCCGGCCTCCATGATCCCGGTACCGCTGGGAGTCACCAAGGCCGTGGTCAGGACCCTCGACAGGGCGAAGGCGGCGATCGACTGCGCCAGCCCGGGATAGGCGCCGGTCGCCTGCAGGCAGACGACGAGAATCAGCCACTGGAAACCCAGAAAGAAGATCATTCCCAGCGTGAGCCCGGCCCAGCGGTCCCTCACGATCTCGGAGGTGTCGGCCCGCAGCTTGGACAGCGCCTCGGAGGCGGAGTGCTCGCCGGGACGGATCCGGCGGGGGAGCAGACGGGTGAGGGCGTCGAGACCGCGACCCAGGACGTTCGCGGCGCGGTCCCAGTACAGGGCGGCGGTCACCACGGCGACCAGGCCCAGGATGGAGAGCGCACCCACCCAGCCCGCCCTCGTCACCGTGGGGCTGAGCGACTGCCCGCTGAACAGCAGGGCGACGATGCCCGCCGCGGGCAGCAGGAAGCGGAACAGGGTGTTCCAGATGCCGGTGGTCAGCGTGGAGACCACGACCGCCCGCGCGGGAAACCCCCAGCCCCTGGTCATCGCGAACGTCATCGCCACCCCGGCCGCGCCGCCGAAGGGGAGCAGGTTGCTCACCGCGCTGCCGCCCGCGTTCAGCGTGAGGGCCTGCAGGTGGGTCAGCCCGGGAAGGGAGGCGGTGAGCACGAACGTGTAGGCGAGGAGGCTGAGCAGCCAGACGACGGTCATCAGCGCGACCTCCCGCGGACCCAGCGCGGCGAACTGCGCGCCGATCTGCGCCCAGGAGACGTGCTTGCCCGTCAGGACCGCCACGACCTGGGGCATGAAGAACACGAGCGTGGCGGCGAGTGCCAGCGACACGACCGACAGCCCGACCTGGAACAACCTGCTCTTCATGCGACACGACCGCTCTTCACCCGATATCCCCGACCCAGTCTGCCGCCACCGAACTCATCCTTTGGGAGGAACTTCGAAGGGGTGCCTCAGCCGGGAGCCCAGGGGGGCGTCCCTGCGGACATACCACTCGGTGCCGAAGACGAGACGGTAAAGAGGCTGGGGGATCTTGAGCATCACCCCGAGGGTGCGGGTGTCGGCGCCGGTGGCCTGGGAGGCGTGGGCGGCCATGCTCGCCCGCTTCTGGCGGGCGAAACGCCGCACGGGGACCCGGTGGGTGATCACCTCGCCGGGGGAGTACGCCCGCTCGAAGGCCCGGATGTCGAGCTGCGGATAGAACCTCCTCGCGAGCCGCAGCCCCCGCAGCAGGGGGTCGCGGTTGACGGTCGCCTCCAGCACGATCGGGGTCTTCGCGATCTCGGCCGCCCTGCCGCCGACCCGGTGCACCTGGACGTGGTCGGGGTGGCCGTAGCCGCCCGCGGGGTCGTAGGTCGTCAGCAGGTCGGCCTTCTCCTCGGTGAGGATGGCGGCGAGCCGCCGGGCGGCCTCCTCGGCGTCGGCGTCGATGAAGGCGTCGTCCGGCCGGTCGTCGGCGATCCCGCCGCCGGGGGCGAGCCCGGAATCGCCGTAGCCGAGGTTCACCACCCGGGCGCAGCCGAGTGCCGCGGCCGACTTGTACAGCTCGGCCATACGGGCGGCGCCCAGCGCCTCACCGGGTTCGAGGTCGGCCTGGCCTCGCTCACCCGAGGTCGCCACGACGAGGACCACCCGGTGGCCCTCGGCGGCGAGCATCGCCATGGTGCCCGCGGTCAGCAGGGCCTCGTCGTCGGGATGGGCATGAAAGAACACTGCTGTCTTGACGCTGCTGATCAGGCTCACTCCGTTCGCGCGACGCGGATGCGCCCTCAGGGGCACGCAGGCATGATCTCACGCGGGTCTACGCTGGCACGGTGAGGATCCTCCACATCAGTGACTGTTACCTGCCGCGCCTCGGCGGGATCGAGGTGCAGGTCGCCGATCTGATCCGGACGCAGCGGGAGGCGGGCCACGACGTCGAGGTGGCGACCGCCACCCCGGGGGAGAGCCTTCCCGGGGTGCACAGGATCGTCGCGAGACTCCCCTTCGACCTGCCGGTCCACCCGTTCGGTACCGGACACCTGCTCCGCCTGATCGGAGCGCGGCGGCCCGAGGTGGTGCACGTGCACACGGGGGCGGTCTCGCCGTTCGCCTGGATGGGCGTGCGGGCGGCGACCCGCGCGGGCCTGCCCGTGGTCGTCACCGTGCACAGCATGTGGGACCCGGTCACGCGGGCGCTCTACCGGGGGCTGCGGCTGCTGTTCGGGTGGCACCGCTGGGGGCTGGTGGGCACCGCGGTGAGCGAGGCCGCGGCCCTGCCGATCCGCGCGGTGGCCGGGCCCGGCGTGCCGGTGCACGTGGTCTCCAACGGCCTGGACGTCTCCGGCTGGCGCTCGGCGCACCTTCCCTCGGCTCCCCCGGTCTCTCCGGTCTCTCCGGCTTCCCATGCCTCCCCCGCGGACGACGTACGAGCCGCGTCCCCCGCGGGAGACGCGCCGTCCGAGGCGGGCGTCGATCACGTGCCGTCCGAGCGGGAAGGCGGCCCGGTACAGCCGGTGCACGTCGTCGCGGTGGGGCGGCTCGCGCCCCGCAAGCAGCCGGTCCGGTTGCTGCGGCTCCTGCGGGAGGCCCGCGCCCAGGTGCCCGCCGAGACGCCGATGCGGGCGACCGTCGTCGGGGACGGCCCGGCCCGGTCGCAGATGGAGCGCTATTTGAGGACGAACGGCATGACCGGCTGGGTCTCGCTCCCCGGCCGCTACAGCCGCGACCAGATCCGCGAGCTGCTCGCCTCGACGGACGTGTTCGTCGCCCCCGCGCCCCGTGAGTCCTTCGGGCTGGCGGCACTGGAGGCGAGAGCCGCGGGGGTGCCCGTGGTGGCGCGTGCGCAGAGCGGGGTGGCCGACTTCGTACGGCCGGGCAAGGAGGGACTCCTCGGGCGGACTTTCGACGACCTGGTCGCGTCGGTGGCGAGGCTGGTCCGCGACCGCGAGTTGCGCGAGTCGATCGCGGCGAACAACCGGGAGACCGAGCCCGTCCACAGTTCCTGGCCCGCGGTGCTCGAAGGCTTCGAACGCTGCTACGAGCAGGCGCGCGCCGGCCGGACCTGAGAGCCGGGCCCGGGTGAGAGGGCCGGTGGACGGGAGGCCGAGGCGGGGGCCGGTGTCCGGCGGGACGCCGTCGCGAGGCCGGGCGGCGGCCGGGTGGCGGCCGGGTGGAAACGCGCAAGGCCCCTGCCGTGCGGTGGCAGGGGCCTTGCCGGAGATCGTCGGTACGGCCGCCGCGCCGCACTGCCCCCCGCAGGCGGAGCGGCGGCCGTACCCGGAGTGCCTCCTGCCGCCAGGAGGCACCGGTCCCTGGATCGTCCAAGAGGTTCAGGAGGTCCAGGAGGTCTAGGAGGTCTAGGCGCAGGCCTCGACGAGCTTGGTGCTCGCCTCCTGGATCTTCGTCACCAGCGACGTCGCGGCCGTCGCGGCCGCGGCCGGGTCGTTCGCATCGATCTTGGCCGACTCGAACGAGGTGGCGAGGTCGGTGAGGGCGGTGGCCACCTCACCGTCGGCCGTGGCCGCGAGCGCCTTGAGGTCGGCGGCGAGCTTGGCGGTGGCGTCGTTGTACTTGGTGAGATCACCGGCGCTCGACGTGGCGGCGGTGGTGAAGTCCGCGAAGGGCTTCGACCACGCGGCCTCCGTGCAGACCGCGCTGTTGGAGGACGACCCGCCGCAGGCGGCGGTCATCGATATGAGAGCGACTCCCGCTGCGGCGACGGCGAGGCGGCGGGAGGAGAGGGCGCGGAACATTTCTGCCTTTCATTGCATTTCGTGACAGTTGGAACTGTAGGCAGGGTTCCTTGCGGATCACTTTCATGACACTTACAGGAGTGACTCCTGTGACCTGACGTGATTTTGCCCCCGCCGAGGGTAAGTGCGGGGCATGGCTGAGGCGATCGTCGATCCCGGTTCCGGTCAGCACTCGCTCAAGCGGGTCATCGGGCGCAGGGTCCTCCTTCTGTTCGTGGTGGGCGACATCCTCGGTGCCGGGATATACGCCCTGGTGGGGAAGGTCGCCGGCCACGTCGGCGGGGCGTTGTGGGTGCCCTTCCTGGTGGCCTTCGTGCTGGCGGCGCTGACGGCGACCGCCTACGCCGAACTTGTCGGCAAATATCCCCAGGCGGCCGGTGCCGCGCTTTATGCGAACAAAGCGTTCAACATTCCCTTTGTCACGTTCATTGTGGCGTTCGCGGTGTTGATGAGCGGCATCACCTCCGCGAGCGCCGCCGCGCGGGCCTTCGGCGGCGACTACCTCGGGGAGTTCGTCACGCTGCCGGTCGTCGTCGGCGCGTTCATCTTCCTCGGCCTGATCACGCTGGTGAACTTCGCCGGGATCTCCGAGTCCATCAAGGTCAACGTGGTGCTCACGATCATCGAGGCCTTCGGCCTGCTGGTGATCATCGCGATCGGGATCTTCGCCCTGCTGTCCGGCGACGGCGAACCGGCGCGGGCGCTGGAGTTCCATCCGGTCAACGGCGCCTTCCTCGGGATCCTGGGCGGCACGGCCCTCGCCTTCTACGCGCTGCTCGGCTTCGAGGACTCGGTCAACCTCGCGGAGGAGGCCAAGGAGCCGCAGCGAGACTTTCCCCGCGCTCTCTTCGGCGGCCTGACCATCGCGGCGGTCATCTACCTGGGGGTCGCGTTCACGGCGACCATGCTGGTCGACACCAGGACGCTGGTGGACTCGTCCGGTCCGTTGCTCGAGGTCGTCAAGGTCGCCGGGCTGGCGTTCCCGCCCAAGTTGTTCGCCCTCATCGCGCTGCTCGCGGTGGGCAACACCGCGCTGATCAACATGCTCATGGCCTCGCGCCTGGTCTACGGCATGGCGCGTGAGGGAATCGTGCCCAAGATCTTCGGGACGGTCCACTCGACGAGGTCCACCCCGTGGGTGGCGATCGTCTTCACCGTGGGCGTCGCGGCGGTGCTCGTCGCCACCGGCGACATGAGCGACCTGGCGGACACCACGGTGCTGCTGTTGCTGTGCGTCTTCGCGATAGTGAACGTGGCCGTGCTGATCCTCCGCAAGGACCGTGTCGATCACGATCACTTCCGGGCGCCGAGCTGGATGCCGGTTCTCGGGGCGGTGGTCTGTCTCGTCCTGACGTTGCCGATCACCGGCAGGGACGCGGACGTCTATCTCCGCGCGGGGGTCCTGCTCGCGATCGGTGCGGTCCTCTGGTTCGTCAACCGGTTGTTCCTGTCAGAAGGGCAGGGCCCGTCCTGAGGGGGTGCGGAGGTCCAGAGCGATGGGTTTCCGTGGCGGCCGGGGCTTTTGGAGGATAAGAACCTTTTTCATGTGATACTCCCTCTTTGTTGGAGTTTGAGAGAGACTACGTCAACTGACCGACTTTTTCACGGATTTTTTACCCAGCTCGTGTTGATCTGTACCGGCAGGACGGGGTGCGAGTGTGCCGGGCGGCGTGATCGCGCGGATGTCGGGGCCCGAGAGGGCGGGGAAGGGCAGCGAAGGGGAGGTCTGACCTTCGGTGTCCCGGCTGCGGCGTCGAGGGCTCTGTCGTGGCGTTTGGGAGAAATAGTCCGCCATGTCCGCAGACTAGGAGGCCGATGTTTCCGGCAAGGACACCGTTTGTTCCAAGTCCGCGACCTCGGCGGCGATCTCCGGGGCGACGACGGTCCGATGGCGGCGGCGATGCCGACGGTGCCGGCGGATTCGGGGAGTCTCAGGAGTCCCGGGAGTCCCGGAGGTCTCAGCGGCGGAGCACGAAGGCCTTCTCGTCGTCGCCCACGCCGACCGAGCCCACCGCCCACAGCGTTTCGCTGCCCGGCACCCGGGTCAGGACGGCGCCGCCCACGTCGTCGGTCTCCTCGTACTGCTGGGTGGCGGCGTAGGTGCGGAACAGCGGGCCGTACTCGCGTGACCAGGCGGTGCCGTCGAAGTGGAGGATGAGCGCCTGTCCGGCGTGGTCGGCGTCGACGCCGCTGATCCACACGTCGGAGCCGGAGGCGGTGACCCCGTACAGGCCTCCCCGGGAGACCGGCACCTCGACCCGCGTCCAGCGGGTCCCGTCCCAGCGCATGACGAGCGGCTGCGCCCCCTCGGCACCTCGCGTCTGCGACCCGGTCTCCTGGCCGGTCGAGATCCGTCCGACCGCCCACACCTCCGACGGCGAGACCTGCCAGACCGCGCTGAGACGACCGCCTTGGACCGGCGGCGTCTCCAGGCTCTCCCACGATCCGGCGGTGCCGCGCCAGACCAGCGGGGTGCGGGTCTCGCTCGTTCCCACCGCCCAGACGTGTCCCTGCCCGGAGGTGATCGCCTCGAAGGTGCCCTGCGTGGTCAGCACGTTACGGAAACCGCCGTCCGCCCGCTCCAGGACGACCGCGCCCGAGGGGCCGTTCGCGGCGAACCACGTGCCGCCGCCTGTCGCGACGTCGGCCAGCCGGTAGTCCTCGGCCACCCCGAAGGGCCGGTGCGAGGTCCACGCCCGCCCGTTCCAGTGCGCGGCGAACGCGCTCGGGCCGTTGCCCACCACCCACACGTCGTCGGGTCCGGCCGCGCCGACCCCCTCCAGGTGGTGGACCTCGGCCTCGTCGCCCAGGGAGATCTCCCTCCAGCGGTTCCCGTTCCAGCGAAGGACGGCGGGCGTGCCCTCCCGGTCCTCCGCGCCGTCCTGGTATCCGACCGCCCAGGCGTCGCGGGGCCCGGTCGCCACCACGTCGAGCAATGCCGTCGCGCCCGACAGGTTCGCGCCCCCCACGGCCGTCCACTCGGCGGACGCGGCGACCGCCCCGGTCGCCGCCGGACTCGCCTGGCTCGCCGACGGGGCCCCTGGCGCCGGGCTCGGAGAACTCGGGGAAGGGGAGGCGGGGGCCGGCGAGGCGGTGCCGCCCGGTGCGACGGTGGGGTCGGGCGTCGCGGGGGCACCTCCGCACGCGGCGATCAGGAGCGTACCGACGACCATGACCGCCATCGGGCGCGCTTTCACCATGTCCCCATTGTTCCGCATGCCTTCGCGATCCGGTCGTGCTCCGCGTGATTAGACCCGCCTGGCCGGGGCACCGGGGACGTAAGCGGGAGAGGATGTCGATGGCGAAGGCTGAAGAGGGCGGCAGACTCCGTGTTCGAGCCGACGAACACCGTGATTTCATCGCCCTGCACGCGGTGGGGGCACTGGACTACGGGTCCTCGCCACTGCTGAAGGAACAGGCCGACGTCGCGTTGGGAGCGACGGATCACCCTCGCCTGGTGATCGATCTCACCGAGGTCACCTTCTGCGACTCCACCGGGTACGGCGTGCTCATGTACGCCCTCGACCGGGTTCGCCGGCTGGCGGGCTCGCTCGTCCTCGTCGGCCTCTCCGCCGTGATGCGGCAGCGGCTGGGGCGCCTCGGGGTGGCCGATCTGTTCGATACCTGTCGCACGGTCGAGGAGGCGGTGGAGGCGTTTCCCGAGGTGACATGAGTGGTCACGTTTCTCCGCACTAGAGCGATCCGCGCCGTATGAGACAGTTATGGTTGCTTGGGCAAAGGGTCGGTTCAGAAGGTTGGTCATGTTCGTGGGAGATGAGCCGGAGTCGGTTTTCACCGCCACATCCGGGCTGCACGGTACGACACTCGTCGTACGGGCGAGCGGAGAGCTTGATCACTACCACACGTCGGTGCTCCGCGAGGAGATGGGAAGGGCCTGGGGCTCCCTGCCCTCACCGAGGCTCATCCTCGACCTGTCCGCCCTGACCTTCTGCGACTCCTCCGGGATCGGCGAGCTGCTCCAGGTGCGTCACCAGGGGCTGAGCAGAGGGGTGCGGGTGATCCTCACCGGCGTTCAGGGCAACCTGGCCCGGCGTCTCAACCTCGCCGGCCTGACCCAGGTGTTCGAGGTGCTCCCCTCCGTGGCCGACGCGCTCGAGGTGGCCTGAGCCCTCGCGAACGGCCCCGGGGCGACGAGAAGACCGGCGCGGAGGAGCGCCGGAGGATCGGCCCGATCCCCGGCGGGTCAGACGGCGGCCTGGGTGGCGTGCTCCTGCCGCAGCCGGACACCGTCGACGCGTCCCTCGCGCTCGCGGAGGATGGTGCGGAGCACCCGCAGGCCGTCGCGGACGGCGTGCAGGTTGCTGGCGCCGTGAATGCGACTGCGCTCGTGGCTGGGAACCTCGCGGATGACGAGACCGGCCTGGGCGGCGCGGATGTTCATGAGGGTCTCGATCTCGAAGCCGTCGCAGTCGAGGTCGAGCGCGTCGAGGTGGCGGGCCCAGAAGGCGTTGTACCCGTAGCACAGGTCGGTGTAGCGGGTGCCGTACAGCAGGTTGGTCACCTTGGTCAGCATCGTGTTGCCGAGCGAGCGGATCGGGCTGATGTCGTCCGAGCCTCCGCCGGGGGCACAGCGAGACCCCTTGGCGAAGTCGGCTCCCTCGACCAGCGCGGTCACGAAGGAGTGGATCTCCCGGCCGTCGGTGGACCCGTCGGCGTCGATCATGACGATGATGTCACCGGTCGCGGCGGCGAACCCCTCGGTGAGAGCGTTGCCCTTGCCCTTGCCCGTCTGGCTGACGACGCGCAGCCCGGGCCGCAGGGTTCTGGCGACGGCGACGGTGTCATCGGTGGAGTTGCCGTCGACCAGGATCACCTCGTCGATCCAGGACGGCAGGGTCGCGAAGACGTGCGGGAGGTTCTCCGCCTCGTTCATGGCGGGGACGACCACGCTGACACTGAAAGGAAAAGGGGCGCTGTTCATGGCCACAGGGTTGAACACACCACCTGCAGAACACTTGAAAGCCTCTTGCAAGCCCTCACGTGACAGAGGATCGTGCCTTTTGACCTCCCCTTGGGGGTAGCGGGAGGATCTCTTCGCCGACCGTTCCAAGGGGAGGCACGACCCGATGCGGATCGTGAGGGCTGTCAGAAGGGGAGCGTGCGACCCGAAGGGCTGCGCAGGTCGAGTGGCACCGGCTCACGGGGTGGACGCGGACGTTGTACGAGCAGGATCCTTTTCACGGTGCCGCTCCATTCTGGGCTTGATCACCGGGTGTTACCCACGCCAGGCCCAAGAATCACCTATCTCCGTATCACATGAAGAACACTGGCCACACGTTCCGCGGCCGTCGCGACGTCCTCCGCGTGGCCGATGCGCCCCGCCCAGGACAGCCAGAACCACCACTCGCCGTCCTCCTCGTGGGCGGCGAGCACGTCCTCGGTCCTGGCCGGGGCCATGGGGTTGATCACATGAAGTCGTGGATAAAGCCCTGCGGCCGACCTCAGGCGCACCTGAAAGGCGTGCGCCTCCAACTGGGTGGCCAACCGACGCAGGTGGTCGATACCTTCGCCGCGCTCTGTCATCATCCGGATCACTCCTGGCGGACACTGGTGACTTGCCTCTCTGCAGAGTGCGGTTTTGTGGCACTTGAGGCAATCGGTCCCTCCGCAACCCCCTCCGGGAACAGTGGAATAGACCGGAAAGTCATGGATGTTCCGTGGGGAAACCGCGAATAAACGGAATGCCGCGCACAGCTGCGTTTACGTTGAGGTGCGTGCTTGTTAATGTTGTGTAAACAGCAAGTGGGAGGGGCGCCGTGGCCCGAGGTGAGCATTCGCCGGCATGCGCGCGACGCTGGCGCGAGCAGGCGGCGTCCAGGCAGTGGACCCACTGGCAGACCGCGCAGGCCATTCACGGCTGCTGCGGGGTGAGCCTGCTCAAGGCACACCGGCTGGCCAGGGGCTGGTCGGCCAGGCAGTCCGTTCAGGAACTGGAGGAGCTCTGTGAGCGCCAGGACCTGGGCGAGGCGCGGGCCAGCATCGACCTGCTCAACGCCTGGGAGAACAACCGGGCACGGCCGCGCCCGCAGACCATCGATCTACTGGCTCGACTTTACCGTGCGAACGCCGTCAGGCTAGGCCTGGCCGGAGATTACTGCGAGGACGGCGGGGGCGCCAAGGTCGTGGTCGTCTCCGGTGGCGAGGGCCGCACGCCCTACCAGACGGAGGAGCGGGAACGGTCCGAAGACGACATCGAGCGGCGCGCGCTGTTCCACCACGCCCTGCTCGGCTCACGGTCGGTGATGACCGGCCGGCTGCTCGCCGAGGTCGAGCGGACCCGTCAGGACCTGGACCGTACGCTCGCCGTCTCCACCGTCTCCGAGGAGCAGCTCGACCGGCTCGACGAGCAGGTGCTGCGCTACCGGCGCGAATACATCAGCAGCGCGCCGGTGCCGATGCTCTACCGGCTGATGCTGGAGCTGTCGGACGTGCGGACGCTCTCGCTGGCCCGCCAGCCCGCGATGGCCCAGCGCCGCCTGCTCAACGCCACCGTGATGCTGGCGCTGCTCTCGGCCGACGCGCTGATGAAGCTCGGCGACACCCGCCAGGCCCACGCCTGGTACGGCACCGCGCGCAACGCCTCCGACGACATGGGCGACGTGCGGCTGCGCGCCCTCGTCCGGGCACAGCAGGCGATGCTCCCCTACTACTACGGCGACCTCGCCGAGACCGTGCGGCTCGCCCGCGAGGCCAGGATGCTCGCCGGCAGCGCCCCCAGCTCACCGGCGGCGCTCGGCGCGGCGGCGGAGGCGCGGGCGCTGGCACGGATGGGCGAGCACAAGGCCGCGAGGGTCGCGCTGGCCGAGGCGGAGCGCATCTTCGCCAAGATGCCTCCCGAGGGCCACGACCACCTGGCTTTCCGCTTCTCCGAGCGGCGGCTGCAGTTCTACCGGATCGGCACCCTGATCGAGCTCGGCGAGGACGTCGACTGGAACCCGGGACCCGCGGGGCCCTCGGTGCCGTACGCGATCGACCCGGTCCTCCTCCTGCTCGACCAGGCCGCGCACCTGGTCCGCGACGGCAAGGTCGAGGACGCCTGCCACCTGGCCGAGAAGGCCCTGCTCCAGGTTCCGCCGGAGCACCGCACCTCCATCGTGCTCAACCGAGCGAAGGCGCTGCTGTCGGAGGTGCCGCAGACCAGAAACAGGGCGGCGGCGGTGCGACGTCTGAACGACCTGGTCACCGGCGCGGCGCCGGTCAGCTGATGAACTCGCTCGCCGAGGAGGCGTTCACCGTCTTGCGGGAGGTCTGCGAGAACCTCGGCATCGACCACAGGGACGCGGAGCTGCTGAGGGTGCGCAGCAACGCCGTCTTCAAGCTGCGCAGTGAGATCGTGGTCAGGATCGCCACCGCTCCCAACGCGCTGACCCGGCTGCCGCTCGTCCTCGCGGTGGCCCGCTGGCTCGCCGAGCAGGGGTTCCCCGCGGTGCGCCCGGCCGACGAGATCTCCGAGCAGCCCGTGGTGCACGAGGGCAGGGTCGTCACCTTCTGGCACTACGTCCCGGCGAGCGGCCGTCCCACCACCACGGAGCTGGGCGAGATCCTGCGCAGCCTGCACCTGCTGCCGGTGCCGCCGGTGGCGTTGCGGCGTTTCGTCGACCCGCTGTGCGAGGTGCGTCGCGCCGTGGACCGCTCCGAAGAGCTCACCGCCTGCCAGCGGGCGTGGCTGCGCGACCGCATCGCGGAGCTGACGGAGCGCTGGTCGGATCTCGGCATGGACGACTCGCCGGTGCTGCTGCACGGCGACGCGTGGATCGACAACCTGCTGCGCTGCACGGACGGGCACGTGGTGCTCTGCGACTGGGACGGCGTCGCGGTCGGGCCTCGCGAGTGGGACCTGGTCCACACCTACCACGGCCAGCGGCGCTTCGGCCTGACCGCCGCCGACGTGGACGCCTTCGCCGACGCGTACGGCAGTGACCTGCGCTCCTGGCCGGGATACTCCACCCTCATGGAGGTGAGGGACATCTACGCGGTGGGAATCCACATCCGCAACGCCGCCGCCGACCCCTTCTCCCGGCGCGAGCTTCCCCGAAGACTGAATTCCCTCACCCGAGGTGAGCAACATGCCCGGTGGTACATGGCCGAACCCGTTAGTGTCTCCCAGTAAAAATCTTCAAACGGGGGCACAAGATGCCAAAGGTCACACTGCGCAACACCTTCCACGTACAGAACACCGCGGCGGCGGTCCGTGCCCACCTGAGCCAGCCGCAGAGCTACGTGGGCCTCTCGCCGATGGTGGTCGCGGTCAAGGACGTCGAGCAGGGGGAGTCGGAGACCCGCTACACCTCGGTGGAGCGGTTCAGGTTCTTCGGCCTCGTCAAGTACGACAACATGATCAAGGTGACGCTGCGGAGCACGCCGCGGACCGTCGAGGGTGAGGTCGACAGCCCCGGCGGGGTGCGCCTGGACTACCGGTTCACCCTCAGCGAGAAGAACGGGGGCACCGAGGTCGAGGACATCCTCGTGGTGCACGCCTGGGCGAGGCCGATGCTGGGCTACGCCGCGAAGAAGGCCCGCGAGGTGCAGCTCGCCCGCGCCGGGATCCTCGCCGCCCGCCTCGCCTCCGCCTCCTAGGCTCGCCTTCACGATCACCGCCGTGGGGGCGGCGGGTGAGGATCTAGGGTGGGAGACGTGAGGGCGCCCACGGTCACCGGGAAGGTCATGGCCATCCTCGGCGCGTTCCTGCCGGGAGACGTGCGGCTGACACTCACCGAGATCTGCCGTCGCGCCGAGCTGCCTCCCGCCACCGGCCACCGGCTGGTCAAGGAGCTGGCGGAGGGCGGGTTCGTGGAACGGCTCCCCGACGGCTCCTACCGGATCGGGATGCTCCTGTGGCAGATCGGCGCCCAGGCCGCGGAGCCGAGGGAGCTGCGCGAGCTCGCCCTGCCGTACATGGCGGACCTCTACGCCGCCACCCGCGAGAACGTGCAGCTCGCGGTGCTCCGCGACGACCGGGCACTGTACGTCGAGCGACTGCGCGGGCCCACCTCCGTGCCGGTCGTCTCGCGCGTGGCGGGGGAGTTGCCGCTGCACGCGACCGGGGTGGGAAAGGTGCTGCTCGCCTTCGCGGATCCGGAGACGGTGGAGCGGGTGCTCGCCGGAGGGCTCACCTCGCACGCGCCGAACACGGTGGTGGACCCGGCGCGGCTCCGCGGTGAGCTGGAGGAGGTCCGCAGGACCGGGATCGCCTGCACACAGGAGGAGATGTCGGTCGGCACCTGCTCGGTCGCGGTGCCGGTACGGGGCGCGGGCGGCCGGGTGGTGGCGGCGCTGTCGCTGGTGGCCTGGCGGCACACCGCCGATCCGCGACGGCTGGCACCGGCCGTGCTGACCGCGGCCGCCGCGCTCTCCCGCGACCTCGTCGCCGCGTTCCGCTGAGCGTCCGTCCTCGCCTCACGCCTCCCCGGTTCCCCTCCCTCCGCCGAGTGCGGCGTTCCTCCCGCCGAGCGGAGCTTTCCTCGTCGCTTTCCGCTGAGCGGAAGGGGGCGGTATGCGCGGGCGGACGGTACGCGATGCTCGACGCATGCGAACTCAGGTCGGGATCGTCGGCGCGGGACCCGCCGGGCTGCTCCTCTCCCATCTGCTGCACCTGCGGGGCATCGACTCGGTGGTCCTGGAGGCGCGGAGCAGACAGTACGTCGAGCAGCGCGTGCGGGCCGGGGTGCTGGAGCAGGGCACGGTGGACGTGCTCAACGAGGCGGGGGTCGGCGACCGGATGCGCGCCGAAGGGCTGCCGCACCACGGCATCGAGCTGCGCTACGGCGGAGCCGGGCATCGCATCGCGTTCGAGAAGCTGGTCCCCGGCAGGGCCATCACCGTCTACGGGCAGCAGGAGGTCGTCAAGGACCTCATCGCCCGGCGGCTCGCCGACGGCGGGAAGATCCTCTTCGACGTCCCCGACGTCGCGCTGCACTCGCTGGAGAAGGACCCCTACCTCACCTTCGGGGGCGAGCGTCTCGACTGCGACGTCATCGCCGGGTGCGACGGCTTCCACGGGGTCTCGCGGACGTCGATCCCCGAGGGCGTCCTGTCGGTCTTCCAGCGTGACTACCCGTTCGCCTGGCTCGGCATCCTCGCGCGGGTCCCGCCGTCGTCCGAGGAACTGATCTACTCCCGTAACGACCGGGGTTTCGCGCTGCACAGCATGCGCTCCGAGGAGATCAGCCGCTTCTACCTCCAGGTGCCGCCGGACGCCTCGCTCGACGACTGGCCGGACGAGCGGATCTGGGCCGAACTGCGGGCACGCCTGGAGACGGTACCCGGGTTCACACTCGCCGAGGGGCCGATCATCTCCAGGGACCTGTCGGCGATGCGCTCGTTCGTCGCCGAGCCGATGCGCCACGGCAACCTCTACCTCGCCGGGGACGCCGCCCACATCGTGCCGCCCACCGGGGCGAAGGGACTCAACCTGGCCGTCGCCGACGTCCGGCTGCTGACCAGGGCACTGGACGAGTTCTACACCAAAGGCTCCACCGGGCTGCTGGACACCTACTCCGCCGACTGTCTCAGGCGCGTCTGGCGTGCCCAGCACTTCTCCTGGTGGATGACGACGCTGCTGCACACCTTCGACGCCGACGACCCCTACGGGGGACGCCTGCAGACCTCACACCTCGACTACGTCACCTCCTCGGAGGCCGCCGCGACCACGCTCGCGGAGAACTACGTCGGCCTGCCCTTCGACTCCTGAGCCCGTGTCCCCTCGCGAGCCCACGCCACGTCACACGGGCGGTCCTGGTGGGGGAGACCGCGGGCTCAGGAGAGGTCGAAGGCGACGTCGCCGAGGCGGATCGCGCACCATGGGATCGTCGAATTCGTCCGGGACACTCGACGTCGCGGACGAATCGCCTCGCGGGGGCCCGTTCCCGGGGCGGAACCCTGAGGGGGACCGCCCTACCGTCTCGGCTCTTCGCGCAGCTCAGGGGCTTAACGCGGCGAGTGTCCCCGGAGGGCGGGCACCACCGCGTCCCGGGAGACATCCGGGAGCGTTCAGGGGTGGCCGGGGGCTGTCTCCGATGTTCCGTCATTCTCCTCGTCGCCATCGTTGAGGCATGGGAAGTCAGGCGTTCACGGGGTCGGCGATGGTCTTCGGTGGTTACGCGGCGATCGGCGCCGGGGCCGCCGCGATGCTCGGGCTGCACGTGGTCACCGGCCTCGATCCGGTGCACACCGTGATCAGCGAGTACGCGTTCGAGGCGGACGGCTGGTTGCTGCCCCTGTCGCTCACGCTCTTCGCCGCCGCGGCGACGATCATCGGGGCGGTGCTGGCCCGGCGCGGGGAGGACCGTGCGGTGGCGCTGCTGGTCGGAGTCTGGGGCCTGTGCATGCTGCTGATCGGAGCCTTCCCCACCGACGAGCCCGGCGTGCCGCTCTCGATGTCGGGTGGCATCCACAGGTACGCGGCGTTCGTGGCCTTCCTCACCATGCCGATCGCGGGGCTGCTCCTCGCCAGGCGGTACGCGACCAGTCCGTACGCCCGCGCGGTCCGGTTGCTCAGCCTGGCCGCGATGGGGGTGCTGGTCCTGGTGGTCCTCCCGTACGCGGTGCGGGTGTTCGGCGTGGACCTGACCAACGACGACATTCCCGCGGGGGTGACCCAGCGGCTGGTGGTGGGCTTCGAGGTGGCGGTGCTGGCCATGCTGGGGATGGTGGCCGGTGCCCGGCGCGGCCGCGTCCGCCGTCCGCTCCCGGCGGCCGCCCGAGCCTGATCGCGTTCCCGGTTTGTTCCCGGTTTGTCGTACGGCTGCCCTACGCTCCCGGAAAGTCGATCGATCGAGAAGGTGGAGCATGGCCGCGCGGAGCACTTACCTGGAACTGTCCGAGGACGGCGGAAGCTCGCACAAGTTCTACGAGGTCGTGGTCGACGGGGCCGAGGTGACGATCAGATACGGCCGCATCGGCGAGTCCGGCCAGTCCAAGGCGTCGGCGTTCGCCAATGAGGCGAAGGCGGAGGCGGCCGCCGCGAAGAAGATCAACGAGAAGGTCCGCAGAGGATACGCCCCCGCGGTCCGGGGGGTGCGCCAGCGCCGCGCGGTCACCCGGCGCAGCGTGGAGAGCACCCGCTCCACCGCCACCCAGGCGCCGGTGCTGTGGCGCTTCGCCAGCGGCGCGGCGGCGTTCGGCATCTTCGTCGACTCCGAGCGCTGCTGGGTCGGCAACCAGCGCGGCGACGTCTACACCGTCACCCACGGCGGCACCGTCACCGGCCGCTTCAAGCTGCCGGACGGGGTCAAGTGCATCGTCGGCGACGACTTCTGGATCTACGCGGGTGCCGACGACGGCAAGGTCTACGACCTCGGAGGCAAGGTTCCCAGGGTCGCGTACGAGATCGCCGAGGACGTCGACATCTACTGGCTGGACATCCACGACGGTGTGCTCGGTGTCTCCGACCGGGCAGGGCGGATCACCACCATCGACCACGAGGACGAGTTCCAGTGGGCACGCAAGGGCAGGGGCGACTCGGCCTGGATGGTCCGCTGCGACGACGAGGCCGTCTACCACGGCCACTCCACCGGTGTGGCCCGCTACGACGCCGCCGACGGAGCGCCGGTCTGGGAGACGCCCCTCACCGGCGCGGTGCTCTTCGGCTGGCAGGAGGCCGACTCGGTCTACGCGGGAACCTCGCGCTCCACCGTGCACCGCCTGCGCAAGTCCGACGGCGCCTCCCAGGCGGTCTACCGCTGCGACGCCACCGTCTTCTCCTGTGCCACCGCCCCCGGCGGCCGGTACGTCTTCGCCGGAGACAACCACTCCTCGATCTACTGCTTCGACCAGAGCGGCGAGCGCCTGTGGAAGCTGGCCACCGGCTGCGGTTCCGCCTTCTCCATGCAGTATCTCGACGACCGCCTCTACATCGTCACCACCGACGGCACCCTGGCCTGCATCGACGCGACCGAGGAGGCGATCAGGGCGGCCCAGGACGGCACCCTCCCCGAGGCGGTCGACGTCAAGGCGTCCGCCGGGCTGGCGGTGGTGGAGCCCACCGCCGTGCTGGAGACCGTGGTGTTCGACGCCGTCCCGGACACCGGCGACGGCGTGGTGCTCGAGTGCTTCCGCGAGGGCGAGCGGCTCCGGGTGCGGGTCGTCAGCGAGGGCTACGACGTGCGGCGGAACGTGCAGTTCCCCAAGGAGGTCAGAGAGGCCGGGGCCCGCTACCTCGTGGAGGGCGTCCGCTTCTCCGAGCGGGGTGGTTTCTACCGCGCGTACGGCGACATCAGGCGCCTGCTCTGATCTCCCGTCGGGCAGGCGTTCACCACGTCGACGAGATCTTGTCATGGTGCCGTGAGGCGCCGGGCCGCCCCGGCGTATCCGGGGAGCTTCTCCCACCCGGGAATGTCGGTACCGAGCATGCCTCCCGAGGCGTCTCAAGCGGATCGGGAGGACGGGGAGGACCCGTCGCGGGCGGCCGGTGACGGCGGGACAGGCCCGGCGCGGGCCGGAACCGAGGGGGACGGTTCCGGTCCGCGCCGGAGCGGGTCAGGACGGGACGTTCCACTTCTGGTTGGCGGTGCCGCCACAGGTCCAGATCTGCAGGCGGGTGCCGTTCGCGCTGGACTGGCCGGTGGCGTCCAGGCACTTGTTGGCGGCCGGGTTCACGAGATCCCGGGCCCCGCTGTAGGTCCACCGCTGTGCCGCGGTGCCGTTGCAGTCGTACAGCTGGATGGGCGTGCCGTCGGCGGTTCCGGCGGCGGTGACGTCCAGGCACTTGCCCAGGGCGCGCACGGTGCCGTCGGTGCCCATGGTCCACTGCTGTGCGCCGGTGCCGTTGCAGTCGTACAGCTGGATGGGGGTGCCGTTCGCGGTGTTGGCCGCGGCGACGTCGACGCACTTGCCGCCGATGCCGGTGATCTGTCCCGTACGGCCACCGCCGGTGGGCGGGGCGTAGACGCGGACGTAGTCGATGGTGAGCTGCTGGGGGAAGGTGGTCGAGGCGTCGGGCGAGCCCGGCCAGTTCCCGCCGACGGCGAGGTTGAGGATCATGAAGAACGGGTGGTCGTAGACCCAGGGGTTGCCCCGCGTGTCGGCGGGGGTCTTCCTGGAGTACTGGACGCCGTCGACGTACCAGGTCACCGCGCCGGGCTCCCAGTCGACGGTGAAGGTGTGGAAGGCGTCGGCGAAGGCCTGGCCCGCGGGGAGGTTGTAGCTGCCGCTCAGCGGGTTGCCCCCCGAGTAGCCGGGGCCGTGGAGGCTGCCGAGCACCTGCCCGGGGACGCTGCCGACGTTCTCCATGATGTCGATCTCACCGTTGGCGGGCCACTGGGCCCCTCCGGTGCCCAGCATCCAGAACGCGGGCCACATGCCCTTGCCCCTGGGGAGCTTCATCCGTGCCTCGAAGCGGCCGTAGGCGCGGGTGAAGGTCGCGGCGGTGGTCAGCTTGCCGGAGGTGTACTCGCACGAGCCGTACCAGCAGCCGTGTCCGGCGGGGTTGCCCTTGCGGGCGGTGATGACCAGGTTGCCCGCGCCGTCGTGGGCGATGTTCTCGTTGCCGGACGTGTAGTACTGCCGCTCGTTGTTGCCCCAGCCTCCGCCGCCGACGTCCCGGCGCCATTTGGCGTTGTCGGGGCCGGTGCCGGAGGCCGCGTTGAACTCGTCCGACCATACGAGGGGGCCGGGGGCCGGGGCGGCGAGGGCCTGCCGGGTGGCGGTCTGGGCGGCGGTGGCCTGTGCCCCGGCCTGGGAGGGGACGAGCGTGGCGGAGCCGAGGGCGAGGAGTGTCGCGGCGAGGAGGCCGCCGATCCGCGCGAACCGCGTCCGCGCGGGGCGAGGGCCGGTGGGGGGTGCCGGGCTGGTGACGATCATCGGCTGTTCCTTTCTAACCGGTGTCCGCTGGAGGGAGGTCACGGTCTAGAAGCCGGCCGTGATACGGGTGAACTCCCAGTTGGGCTGGGAGATGCCGCTGCACTCGGAGGAGGCGTTGCCGCCGGGGCAGGGACGGTCGCGGTTGACCGCCCAGTAGGCGAAGCGGGTCAGCCCCTTGGACCTGGCCCAGTCGCGGATCTGGGTCCAGGCCTGGGTGGTGGTCAGCTCACCCTGGTCCGACAGGCCGTTCATGCCGGAGATGCCCATGCGGGCGTACGCCTGCGCGTCGGTCCAGCCGTTGGCGGCCTTGAGCGCGTTCTTCAGCCCCTCCGAGGAACTGACGGTGGCGTTGTAGATGTTCGAGGCGCCGAAGTTGAACGGCATGATCGTGTAGTTGTCGATCGGCACGGCGAGCGCCTTGGCCTGGTTGATCAGGCGGACACCGGCCGAGGTGGGGCCGTTCACCCCGGTGCCGAAGGTGACGGCGATCTTGACGTTCGGGTTGTTCTGCTTGACGATCTTCAGGCCGTTGAGGATGCGGTCCTGGACGGTGTAGTTCTCGAACTCGTCGGTGTTCTCGATGTCGAAGTCGACGACCGCGGGACCGACGGCGTTGATCACCTGCTGCACCGCTCCGGCGTAGGCGGCCGGGGTGGAGCAGTTGGGGCCGAGCTTGTTGCCCGACCATCCGCCGAAGGAGACCTGGACGCTGCCGCCCGCGGCCTTGATCTGGTTGATCGCGGCCTGGTCGGCGCCGCCGGTGAGCGGCCTCGATCCGTCCCAGCGCGGAGTGCAGCCGCCGCCGGACAGGATGAACGCCATGGTGAAGGACTTCACCCCGGTGGTGCTCATGATCGTCGCCGGGTTGGGCGGGTTGCCCCAGCCCATGTAGAGGTAGGGGGCTCCGGCCATCTTGCCGGCCGGCGGGGGCGTGGTGCCGCCGTCGCTCGGGGCGTTCCACTTCTGGTTGGCGGTGCCGCCACAGGTCCAGATCTGCAGGCGGGTGCCGTTCGCGCTGGACTGGCCGGTGGCGTCCAGGCACTTGTTGGCGGCCGGGTTCACCAGGTCGTTCGCGGCGCTGTAGGCCCACTGCTGCGCCGCGGTGCCGTTGCAGTCGTACAGCTGGACAGGGGTGCCGTCGGCGGTTCCGGCGGCGGTGACGTCCAGGCACTTGCCCAGCGCGCGCACGGTGCCGTCGCCGTTGCGGGTCCACTGCTGTGCCGCGGTGCCGTTGCAGTCGTAGAGCTGGATGGGGGTGCCGTTCGCGGTGCCGGCCGCGGCGACGTCGACGCACTTGCCGCCGATGCCGGTGATCTGCCCGGTGGCGGCGGCGGCCGGGGACGCGGTGGTCACGCCGGCGAGGGCGAGAACGACGACGGTGAACATCCCGCCGAGAGTGGCCGGGAGCGACATGCGACGGCGCCGGGGAGGCGGCTGTCCTGTGTCCATGCGCGGATTTCCTTCCGTCTTGGGAGGCGACGTGCGGGTGACGTCACGCCCGGGCGGGGACGTGACGTGCGCGTGACGTCACGACCCGGACGAGCGGGGGCATGCGGGCGGTGCCGGACGCGGAGAGCGTGCCTTTCGCGGGCGGCCGGACGGTGTCCCCGGAACGGATCGCCATGCGGCGGCACGCGCTGCTCGGCGCGTCCTGGGCCCTGCCGCGACGGATACGGCAGGGAGAACGGGAGCCCTCGCGGGGGGAGACGGTCGGTGTGCCTCCCGCCCGTGAGGGGGTGTCGTCAGGGGGGTGGAGCGGGGCGCGGCCACCGCGCCCGCCGCCACGCGGCGTCAGGAAAGCGAGTCATGGGAGTCCCTTCACGGCAGGCTTTCGCTTGCCCGGACCTTAGGACAGACTTCGTTCCTTGGTCAATACAAGCAGTAAAAAAAGCATCACAGCGCCGGTCTCGTGTTCGTGCGGACCGATGTGAGCTCGCGGAAAAAATGGAAAGTTTGTTTACGGTAGAAGCCCTGGGAGGAACGGTCCAGAGCTCGACGTTGTCAGGATGTGCTGTCAGGAAATCTCGGGTCGCTGCCGGAGGGGGGCGAGAGACCCGATGCGGCGACGCTCTGGACGGGACAGGGCGGCGTGCGTACTCCTCCGGTGCGCTCACGGACACCCGGGGTGCGCCCCGCGGGGCAGTCGTCCGTGAGCGGGGCCCGTGCCGGTGAGGGGCAGCCGTCCGTGAGCCGGGTCCGTGCCGGTGAGAGGCCGCCGTCCGTGAACGGAGTCGCCGTCGCCGGTCGTCGGTCTCGCGCCGGGGACACGGCGTCGCGTGCCGGTCCCCGGCGATGTACCCCGCGGGTCCGCGGGCGCGGACGTCTAGCGTTTGCCGCCTGAGCCGTCGAGTCCCGCGCGACGCAGGGCGTCGGCCATCGCGCCGCTCGGCGCGTTGCGCTGCCGGTCGCCGCGTCCCTGATCGCGTCCCTGTCCGCCGCCCTGTCCGCCGCGTCCCTGGCCGCCCCCGCGCCTGCCGCCGCCGTCACCCTGGCGCTGCCCGCCGCCACCCTGCTGGTCACGCGGCCCCCGGGGCCCCGCGGGCTTGACCTCGTCCTCCAGCCGGAGGGTGAGCGAGATGCGCTTGCGCGGGATGTCGACGTCGAGCACCTTCACCCGGACGATGTCGCCGGGCTTGACCACCTCGCGCGGGTCCTTGACGAAGCTGTGCGACAGCGCCGACACGTGGACCAGGCCGTCCTGGTGCACACCGACGTCGACGAACGCGCCGAAGGCGGCGACGTTGGTGACCACACCCTCCAGCAGCATGCCGGGCTTGAGGTCGGAGAGCTTCTCCACGCCCTCCTTGAAGGTCGCGGTCTTGAAGGCCGGACGCGGGTCGCGACCCGGCTTCTCCAGTTCGGCGAGGATGTCGGTGACGGTCGGCAGGCCGAAGGTGTCGTCCACGAACTCCTGCGGGCGCAGGGCACGCAGCGCCGTACCGTTGCCGATCAGGGACGCGAGGTCGCCGCCGGTGCTCTTCAGGATGCGCCGCACCACCGGGTACGCCTCCGGGTGCACGCTGGAGGTGTCGAGCGGGTCGTCGCCGTCGCGGATGCGCAGGAAGCCCGCGCACTGCTCGAAGGCCTTCGGACCGAGCCTCGGCACCTCCTTCAACGCCTTGCGGGAACGGAAGGGGCCGTTGGCGTCGCGGTGCTGGACGATGTTCTCCGCGAGCCCGGAGCCGATGCCGGAGACCCGGGTGAGCAGCGGCGCGGAGGCGGTGTTGACGTCGACGCCGACCGCGTTCACACAGTCTTCCACCACGGCGTCGAGAGAGCGGGAGAGCTTGGTCTCGGCGAGGTCGTGCTGGTACTGGCCGACGCCGATCGACTTGGGGTCGATCTTCACCAGCTCGGCGAGGGGGTCCTGCAGCCGCCTGGCGATCGAGACGGCGCCGCGCAGCGACACGTCCATACCGGGCAGCTCCTGGGAGGCGAACGCGGAGGCGGAGTAGACCGAGGCCCCGGCCTCGGACACCACGACCTTGGTCAGGCCGGGGACCAGCTTGACCAGCTCGCCCGCGAGTTTGTCGGTCTCGCGCGAGGCGGTGCCGTTGCCGATCGAGACGAGCTCCACGCCGTGCTTCTTCGCCAGCGTGGCGAGGGTGGCCAGCGACTGGTCCCACTGGCGGCGCGGCTCGTGGGGGTAGACGGTGTCGGTGGCCAGCACCTTGCCCGTCGCGTCGACCACCGCGACCTTCACGCCGGTGCGCAGTCCGGGGTCCAGTCCCATGGTCGCGCGGCTCCCGGCGGGCGCGGCGAGCAGCAGGTCGCGCAGGTTCGCGGCGAACACGCGTACCGCCTCCTCCTCGGCGGCCTGCCACATGCGCGTCCGCAGGTCGATGCCGAGGTGGACGAGGATGCGGGTGCGCCAGGCCCAGCGGACCGTGTCGGCCAGCCACGCGTCGGCCGGCCTTCCCTGGTCGGAGATGCCGAAGCGGTGCGCGACGCGGCCCTCGTAGGTGCCGGTGGGCTCCTGCTCCGGCTCCAGGGTGAGGGTGAGGACCTCCTCCTTCTCGCCGCGGAACATCGCGAGGATCCGGTGCGAGGGCAGCTTGGTGAACGGCTCGGCGAAGTCGAAGTAGTCGGAGAACTTGGCGCCCTCCTCCTCCTTGCCCTCGCGGACCGCCGCGACGAGGCGGCCCTTCGTCCACATCCGTTCGCGCAGCTCGCCGACGAGGTCGGCGTCCTCGCCGAACCGCTCGACCAGGATCGCGCGGGCACCGTCCAGCGCGGCGGCGGCGTCGGCCACCCCCTCGCCGACGAACGCCTCGGCCGCGGCCCGCGGATCGACCGACGGGTCCGCGAGCAGGCCGTCGGCGAGCGGTTCGAGCCCCGCCTCCCTCGCGATCTGCGCCTTGGTCCGCCGCTTGGGCTTGTACGGGAGGTAGATGTCCTCCAGGCGGGCCTTGGAGTCGGCGAGGAGGATCTGCGCGCGCAGGGCGTCGTCGAGCTTGCCCTGGGCGTCGATCGACTCCAGGATCGCGGTGCGCCGCTCCTCCAGCTCCCGCAGGTAACGCAGCCTCTCCTCCAGCGTGCGCAGCTGCGTGTCGTCGAGCATCTCGGTGGCTTCCTTGCGGTAGCGGGCGATGAACGGCACGGTGGCCCCGCCGTCGAGCAGGTCCACCGCCGCACTCACCTGTCGCTCGCGCACACCCAGCTCTTCGGCGATCCGCTGATGAATAGACGTGCTCACGATCCCTCTTCCTTTGTGACGGCAGTCCAAAGTTACCGCCTCACCCCCTGGTGGTTCGGAGAGCCGGAGGGACGGATCGCCCGAGATCGGTAGGAGAACCGCACTTTCGGTGCGGCCGCACCGAGAGCCCGATGGTCAGGGAAGCGCCTCGAATCCCTTGGAAGCGTCGAGCGGACAGGACGCCCGGCACGCGTGGTGCCGGTGCTTTCGAGCCGGGGCCCGCCGGTGGAGGGCCGCGCGCCGCCACTCGGCGTCCCCCCTCGCGTTCCCCGTGCTCGCGCTCCAGTCGCCCGAGGCGAGGGGGCGCGGGATGGGAATGCCCGGCTAATGAAAACCGTTATCATCGGCGTCGGATAATCCGCCCTCCGAGAGGAGCAGACGTGGCCAAGAACGAGATGCGACCGGTGATCAGGCTGAGGTCCACGGCGGGCACCGGCTTCACCTACGTGACCCGCAAGAGCCGGCGTAACGACCCCGACCGGCTCACCCTCGTCAAGTACGACCCGATCGTCCGCCAGCACGTCCCGTTCCGAGAGGACAGATAGTCATGAAGAAGGGCATCCACCCCGACTACCGCCCGGTCGTCTTCCGCGATCCGAGCGCGGGTGTCGCCTTCCTGACCCGTTCGACCGTCAGCAGCCGCAAGACCGTCGAGTGGGAGGACGGCGCCGTTTACCCGCTGGTCGACGTCGACGTCTCCTCGGCGAGTCACCCCTTCTACACCGGGCGCGGCCGGGTCGTCGACACGGCGGGGCGCGTCGAGCGCTTCCAGCGGCGCTACGGCAGGAGTTGACCCCAGAACCGATTCCGGCCCCGGCCTCGGCCGGGGCCGTGCTGTTTTCCGGTGGCCGGGACTCGCGTCCCCGCCTCGCCGGGACGCGCGGCACCGCTCATCGGGGCGCGGGCCACCGTGCGCAGGCCGTGGACAGGCCGGGTCGCGTCAGCCGCAGGTGATCTCGGTGAAGGTCGGGGGCGTGGTGGCGGACCCCACGAAGCCGATGTCGGTGGCGGTCGCCCCCGGCGCCAGCGACGGCTTCTCGGTGGGGGCGTGGAGCATCGCGACGGGGCCGCTCTGCATGTGGGTGCCGTTCCACGACTGGGTGAAGGTCGCCTCGCGCGGTTGCATCCACTGGATGTACCAGTCGCGTATCGGCTTGTCGGTGGTGTTGGTGATCGTCGCGGCGCCTCGGTAGCCGCCGGGCCACGACTCCACCAGGGTGACCGTCGCCTGACACCTCTTGGTGTCCGGGGCAGGGGTGTCCATGTCCTCGTGGAGGGGCGCGGAGGACGATGATGCCGGGGGGTTGCCGTCATCGGACGGGGCCGCCGGGGGGTTCCCCTGGACGGACGGGGACACCTGGGTGACGTGCTGGGAGATCGGGTGCGCCGCGGTGTGCCCGCTCTCCTGTGTCCGGCCGGCGCAGGCGCCCGCGACCAGGGCCACCGCCGCTCCGAGCGAGACGAGGCCCAGCAGTGGCGCGATCTTCGTGCTGAACGGCACGGGACTCCCTTCCGCCCTTTTCACGAGGGCGCGGCGGCCGTGGGGAGGGGCGGTGATCCGGTGCGGTTGTGGCGGCCCGGCGGTCTGCCGGTCCGCTCATCCGTCGGTCTGTCGGTCTGTGGGGATGAACGGGGTGAGGGGGGAGACGGGTCGGTCCCCGCCGGTGGCACCGGCGGGGACCGCGTTACGTCAGGGGCTGGAGCAGGTGACGCTCGGAGAGCCGCTGGTGCCCGATCCGGTGAACCCGAAGGTGGTCGAGGCGCCGGGGGCTATCGTGCGGTTCCAGTCGACGTTCTTGGCCGTGACGGTGGATCCGGACGTGGTGTGCGTGGCACTCCACAGACTGTTGATGGCGCTACCGCTGCCGAGTGTCCACGTCGCCGTCCAGCCGTTGATGGTGGCCGATCCCGAGTTGCGCACGGTCACCTCGCCCTGGTAACCGCCCGACCAGGAGCTGACGGTCTTGTAGGTGGCGGTGCACGCTCCGTTGCCGGGGGGCGGCGTCACGGTCGGGGTCGGGGTCGGGGTCACGGTCGGCGTCGGGGTCGGGGTCGGGTCCGGGTTGTTGCCCGAACGGCCGACTCCGGTCACCTGGCCGTTGCCGCCGTCGAAGACGACGTCGGAGCAGTTGTAGAACGTCTCGGCGCTGTCGGAACGCTTCCACACCGAGTAGATGATGTGACGGCCCGACTTGCCGGACGGGAGCCTGGCGTTCCAGTAGTAGTTGGCGTCGTTGGTCCCCGGGTTTCCGACGCTCTGCGGGTGGTCGGCCGTGTGGAAGGGTTCCGACTCCAGGTCATCCCAGGTCAGAGCCCGGTTGGGGTTCCAGCCGTCCTTGGTGATGTAGAGGTAGAACCAGCCGGGGTGGGCGGCCCACTTGTTGTACTTGAACTGGATGTTCGCGCCCGCGGTCAGGTGCGTCACCGGCCAGTTGGCACTCGGCAGGTCGTACCCGCTGTAGCCGGGGTTGCCGCCGCTGCACGCCTGGCCGTCGGGGATGAACCCGCGGGTTCGCCCGGCTCCGTCGGACCGCAGCAGGCTGAACCAGTTGTACAGCGAGTTCGCCCCGCTCTGGGCAACCGCCGCCGAACACGCCGAGTTGATCGGCACGATGTTCCCCTGCGGGGAGAGGCCGTCCTGCCAGCAGAAATACGTCCGGCTGCCGGGCACCATCATCGCGCCGTGCGCCGAGGCCGGCAGGGGAACGAGAACGACGGCGAGCAGCGCGGTCATGAAAGTGACCACACCGGCGACAGCCATACTTCGCCATTTACTCACAGAATTACCATCCCTTTCGAGGGGGTGACGAGGCATTGATCAATGGCGGTGAGGCGCTCACGCGAGACGGACTCTAGGTCGCAGGTTGCGGGGGTGTAAACGGAGTGCTTCTTTCACCGTGAGGGAGCCGCTTGTTGTACCAGTTCAGGGGGTTAAGGGGTGATTTCACCCAATGAAAGGTTCACGGTTGGGGTGCCCTGTGGTGAGTCTTCGCGGGAAGGGTCGCGCCAGGTGGAGAGCGAAGGACTTGCGGATCTTCGAGGTGTAGGAGAAAACGGTGGGGAAAAACGAAAGACCGGCCGGAGGATTTCCGGCCGGTCTTCGGTGAAGGGACGGGTCCTGGGTGAGACGCCTTTCCCCGCGGGGCCACCGCGCCTTTCCTGCGGGCTACCGCGTTCTTCCCGCCGCGACCTTCTCCAGTGCGGGCCCCGTGAGGCGGTACCTGTCCCACTCGTCGAGCGGTTCCGCGCCGATCGCCCGGTAGAAGTCGATGGCCGGGGTGTTCCAGTCGAGCACCGACCATTCGAAGCGGCCGTAGCCGCGCTCCACGCAGATGCCCGCCAGTTCGGCGAGCAGCCTCCTGCCGTGCCCGCCGCCCCGGTGGGCCGGATGGACGAAGAGATCTTCGAGATGGATTCCGTGGGTGCCGAGCCAGGTTGAGTAGGAGACGAACCAGATCGCGAACCCCGCGATCCTCTCCCCGTCGACGGCGATGTGGCAGAACACGCTGGGGGAGGGGCAGAAGAGCGTCTCGTGGAGCATGTCGGGGGTGTTCTCGACCTTGTCCAGCGCCTTCTCGTACTCCGCGAGTCCACGGATCATGTCGATGATCGCCGGGACGTCGTCCGGCGTTGCGGGGCGAATCATGCTCGAAGTCTAGGGCGGGGCCGCGGTCGGGGACGAGTTAGAAAAGGATTTTCGATGATAAAAGGTGTTATATAGGGTCGCATGGCTCTACGGGAGACGCCTCCCGTAAGTTGTCTGCTGATCGAAGTGCGGGTCGTTGAGAAAGGCGGGTCACCATGTCGACAGAACCCCACGGGGAGCGGCTGGCGAAGCTCAGGGAGGCGTTCGCGGCCATCGACGTCGATGGCGACGGATTCATCACGGAGCGGGAGTTCGGTGAGCACTTTCCCGCCCTGCCCGCCGAGGCCATCGGATCGCTGAACCAGAACGGCGACTCCGACGGCGACGGCCGGCTCTCGTTCGAGGAGTTCGTCCGCCTGGTTTCCCGAGACTGACCGTTCCCCGTTCTTCGAGGGGGCCACCGGAACCGGTGGCCCCCTCGAAGAACGGGTGCCACCTCGCGCGACCTTCTCTTGACGTTCTCCCTCGGTGACGTCGGGCGCCACCGCGGGTCTGACCGCGCTCACCGGAGACGGCGAGGGTCAGCGCGGGACCGGGACGTGACTGTCGGAGACCTCGCGCAGTGACTCCTCGACGGTGGAGTCGATGGGGAACGCCTCGCGCAGCCTGGTCAGATCGAGCAGGCGGCCGAGGAATCCGTGCACGCCGACGAGGCGCAGCCAGCCTTTCCGCTCGTAGGCGCGTCGCAGGCTCGTCAGTAGCACCCAGATGCCCGTGGAGTCGCAGAATCCCACCCCCGTCGTGTCGACGACGAGGCAGACGTGACCGCGCCTCATGTACTCCGCGATTTTCTCCTCGAGCAGCGGTGCCGAGGACTTGTCCAGGTCGCCGACCAAGGTCACCACGGAGAAGTGCGGGTGCGCGTCCATGCTTACGGAAAGTCGAGTCATATCGCCCCGCTGTCTACGGCGGTTGGAGACAGCGCCCTGTCGGGAGCCGTACGAAGGACGGGTGCCGTTACCCCCACCGTACGCCCGTCGCTCATGACAGTTCAACAAGTGATTGCGAACCGTCAGCGGTCAAGGAATACGGAGGTAGATCGCCGCGCTCCGGTTTCGTTCTCGGTGCGGGACCTCACAGGACCGGGCCGTCGCGGTGAGACGAGGGGCGGCGTCCTCATCCCGGATACCCACGGGATACCCACGGATTCTCACGCACGGTGACGGACGGCGGGCCGCCGCGGGGCGCCGTTTGTCCCATCCGCCCCCGGGCACGTGAGGAAGATGGGAACCACTGATCCGGCGGTGCTCACCGTCAACGCGGGATCGTCGAGCCTGCAACTCCACCTCGTCCGGGACGGTCAGGTCCTGCGCACCGAGCACAGCGAGCAGAGCCTCGACCCCGGCACGGCCGAGCGGGCGATCACGGACTTCCTCGACGCCGCCCCCGGCACCGACCTCGCCGCCGTCGGCCACCGCCTCGTCCACGGAGGCGAGGCGGTTCGGAAGCCGACGGTCGTCGACGACGGCGTACTGCGAGCGGTGGAGGAGTACGCCGATCTCGCCCCGCTGCACGTACCGCCCGCGCTCGCGCTCGTCGAGGCCGCCCGGAACAGGCTGCCCGACATCCCGCACGTGCTCTGCCCCGACACGGCCTTCCACGCCGAACTTCCCGACAGCGCCGCCACCTACGCGCTGCCCGCGGAGTGGAGGAGCCGCTACGGCCTGCGCCGCTACGGCTTTCACGGCCTGTCGTACGCCTGGACGCTGGAAAGGGCCGCGGAGATGCTCGACCGGCCCGCGGGCACCCTCCAGGTCGTGCTGACCCACCTCGGCGGAGGCTCCTCGGTGTGCGCCGTCCGCGACGGCCGCAGCGTGGACACCTCGATGGGATTCACCCCGCTGGAGGGGGTCCCGATGAGCAAACGGTCCGGGAGCGTCGATCCCGGCATGCTGCTGTGGCTGCTGTCGGACTCCCGGCTCACGCTCGACGAACTGCGTGAAGGACTGGAACACCACTCGGGCCTGCTCGGACTCTCCGACGGGAAGTCGGGAGACACCCGGGAACTGGTCGCCTCAGAAGATCCGGCCGCCGCGCTGGCCCTGGAGGTGTTCGCGCATCGGGTGAGCCGGGAGATCGCCGCCGCCGCGACGAGCCTGGACCGGCTCGACGCGCTCGTGTTCACCGGAGAGATCGGCTGGGACCAGCCGGAGGTCCGCGAGGCCGTCTGCGGAAGGCTCTCCCTGCTCGGCGTCGAGCCGCCCGCCCGCGGTGATCTCGACATGGACGGGACGGTCAGCGCGTCCGGCGCGTCCGTGCCCGTACTGGTGGTCAGGCCGAGAGAGGAACTGCAACTCGCCAGGGAGACCCTCGGCGCGCTCGGCGGGCATCCGTAGGTCCTGCCGCCGATCGACGAGGATCGGCCGGGACGTCAGGCGGTGATGGCCGCGGGCCACGTGGTGTACGACGCGATGCTCGCCCTCGCGGTGAACGGCCCCCGGCGCGAGACCTGACGGCCCGCACCCTCCGCGTCCCCGCCGGAATGGGCCGGGACGGGGAAGGCACGAGCCGCAACGATGATCGCGGAGCCGGTGGAACGGTTCCGTCCGGGGGATCCCGCTCCTGCGAACGGTCACCGAGGTGCTAGGAGGAGGCCACCGAGGCCGTGACCGGCTGCCCGGCCGAGAGCGTCTGCCGTATCGGCTTGCCGACCGCGGTGCGCGCCGCGCCTGGGCTCTCAGGAGCCTCCTGGACGTCGGCGGGGTTGATCCGGCCGCCGTGCTCGTCGTGGTGGTCGGCGTCCGCGTCGTCGAACCACACGCCGCCCTCCGCGAGATAGCGGAAGCGGATGGGCTGGTGGGCGGGAACCATCAGGCTCACCTGATAGGTGCCGTCGTCCCTGCGCCGCATGGGATGGGCGTAGGGGTCCCAGCCGTTGAAGTCACCGACCAGCGAGACCCCTCCGCGGGTCGGGCTCTCCACTATGGTGAAAGTCAGCTTGACCTGGCCGTTCTTGGTCGGCTTACCGCGCTTGATCACTGAAGTCCTCCTGACATCGCTGTCTCCGTGCGTAACGTGCCGTGATCTCGGTTGCGGAAAGACGTGAAGATCACGCCAACTACCGGATCGCGCCGACGTGAACGTGACGCGACCTGGAGGCCGACGCCCGGTCACGGCCGAGCCGTCGATCCATATGGATCGTTACCGCCCGTAGCGGCCGGACAACCCGGACAGACCGATATTTGATCGGCATTACGTTCGACCTTGACCCGACCGGGATGGTTGACCGGTCCCCGCCGGAGGCGGCGCGCGTCGGCCAGGATGGTGGGGTGGACATACGGCCTATCTCCCCTTCCTCGCTGGTGGAGGAACTCGCCGACCGGGTGGCCGCGGAGCCCCGCGACTCCTGGGTGCGCGTCGCGCTCGACGGGGCTCCCGCGACGCGGCCGGAGGAACTCGCCGACGCGCTGGCGGGCCCGCTCCGGCTGCGCGGCAGGGAGGTGCTCCGTGTCTCCACCGCCGACTTCCTGCGCCCGGCCTCGCTGCGTTTCGAGTACGGCCGGACCGACCCGGACTCCTTCTACACCGACTGGTTCGACTACGGAGGGCTGGTCAGAGAGGTGTTGGGACCGCTCGACCCGGGCCGGTCGGGAAAGGTGCTGCCCACGCTGTGGGACAGCGCCGTCGACAGGGCCACCCGCGCGCCGTACGTCACGGTCCCCCCGGGCGGTGTGCTGCTGCTGGCCGGCCCCCTGCTGCTGGGCCGGGGGCTGCCGTTCGAGCTGACCGTGCACCTGAGGCTCTCGCCGGGCGCGCTCTCCCGGCGCACCCCGGAGGAGCTGCACTGGACGCTGCCCGCCTACGCGCGCTACGAGGAGGAGGTCGCCCCGGCGGAGCTCGCCGACGTGGTCGTCCGCGTCGACGACCCGAGACATCCGGCCCTGGTCACCCCGTGACGGGCGAAGGCGGGGCGCGTCCCCCTGACGCGTCCCGCCTTCGATCCTCCGGTGACGGTGCTACACGCCCGCGCGGGAGGGCGTCCTGCGCTCGGAGTACGACTCGGCGACCGACTCCTGCCCCAGGAAGGGCCGCATCTCCTCGCGGGTCTCCTCCATGCGCAGCGCGATCCCCATCGCGAAGAAGGTCGGTGCCCACTCGCCGATGAAGATCCCCCAGTGGTCCGCCCGCTCGATCCCCGCCCTCTCCTGCGCGTTCGACGTGAACCACGCCGCGATCGACGCGCCGACCGAGGCGATTCCGGCGGCGTACATCATGTTGGACTTCACGCCCATCTTGTGAAGCATATTGATCATTTCATCCCCCTGATGATGGTTCGTCCTTATGGTTACCCAGCGAGATGGCGGATAACCGAATGTGGCGAACCGCAGGTGGGGCTGCTTCCAGCGGGTGAAGCCCGTCTCGCTACGTCGTGCCGCGCGTTTTCGAGGGGTCTCGCTCGTCGTCCTCGCCCAGGCGTTTGAGAAGGTCGTCGCGCCTGGCTTCGAGCTCGCCGACCAGGATCTCCTGCTCGTCGGCCTGATTGATCAACATTGCCCGCTCGACGGCGTCGGTGGGGCCGATCTCTCCCACCTGCCCACGCAGCTCCGCGACCTCGGCACGCAGTCTCTCCAGGTCCTCTTCGACCTGCCGCAGTTCTTCCTGAAGACTCATTCGCTGTCCATACCCCTGCTTTCGGCCTTGACTCCACGGCCTTGACCTCACGCTCCGGGCCATAGCGGCCCGGTGACCGGGAGACGCATCGCGCGGTGGCGGAACCTGATCGACTCGACCGGTGTATCTCCCGCATGAGAAGAATTCTTTTACTTCTGGCGCTCATCGTCCCCCTGCTGGCCCTGGGCGCCCCGGCGCGGGCGGGAGGCTGGGCACTCACCGTGATGGACCCGGTTCCGGTGACGAGCCCGGACACGACGTACACCCTCGGCTTCTGGCTGCTCCAGCACGGCACCCATCCGTACGAGGGTGACGACCTGGGGGAGGTCGCGCTGGAGTTCACCGACGGGAAGAAGGCGCTCCGGTTCCCCGGCGTGGCGCTGAAGGAGCCCGCCCACTACGCCACCGCGGTCTCCCTGCCCAAGGGCACCTGGGAGGTGACCGCGATCCAGGGCTGGTTCCCGTCCTACCGGATCGGCACCCTGGCCGTGCCGGGACGGTTGGAGGTCGCCCCGGTTCCCCCGGACCTCAGGCCGGCGATCACCGGCCAGCAGCCGCCTGAGGAGGATCACTGGGGGGCGGTTCGCCCGCCGAGGATTCCCCTCGGTGACGGCACTCCCGGCTTCCTCCCGTACAGGTCCGCCACTCCCACGCCCGTCGCCACCCCGGCGGCGGCACCCGCCGGAGGCTCGCCAGGAGAGACGACCACCGTCGCGGTCGTGGAGCGGGGAACCTGGTGGCGGCCCGGGTACGCGGTGACGGCGCTCGCGGGGGTCGCGGGGGTCACGATCCTCGCCGCGCTCGTCCACCGGATGCGGCGGGGCCGGATCACCGGCGTTCCGCCTCGGTGACCCCCTCCCGTGTCCGGTGACCGCCGTCGCGTTCGGCCGGCATGGACAAGGAGCCCGTGACACGCGAGGTGTCACGGGCTCCTTGTCACTGTTCGTCTTTATGTCAGTCGTCGTCCTGGTCGTCATCGTCATCGTCGTCGTCGTCGATGTCGTTGGCGTCATCGGCGGCGTCGGCGGCCCGTTCCGCGGCGGTCTCGGTCTCCTGCTCGTGCTCCAGGATCGCGCCGGTGGTGGCGTCGACGTCGAACTCGTGCTCGACGTCACCCTCATGGAACTCGATCTCCCACTTGGTGGGAGTCTCGTCGCCGTCGAACTCGGTCTTGACGAGCTTGGCGCCGGGAACCTTGTCCTGGGCGATCTTGATGGCCGCGTCCCGGCCGACCTTGGCCTCCGCCTCTCCGGGCGCGGGGGTCGCGGGAGCGGTGCCGCTCCCCGGCGTCTCGTTGACCGGCGCGGGAGTCGTCGCCGTACCGCTGGGGGCCGGAGTGGGCGTCGCGGTTCCGGCGAAGGCTACTGCGCTACCTCCGGTGACGACGGCGAGGAGTCCGGCGGCGGCGATGGTGAGTTTCGTCGTGTTTCGCATGTCCCAAAGCTTGCCGGGGTCGTCGTTAGCGGCACGCTGCGGCAACCCTAAAGGCAGGTTAAGACCGTCGAGCGGTTCCGGGCCTCGGATTTCGCCCCCTGTCGGCCCTTTCCCGATGAACCGGCCATGCCGGTGCTGCGTACCTGCCGGTGAAAGCGACCTCGAAATCGACGGCGCGAGCCGGGGCCCGTCGCCTGGTCCGGCTCGGGTCCGGGCGCGATCCGCCGTCGTGCCCTCGCGTCGTCGATGACGCGGATCTCCACGCCGGAAGGACTGGGATGGACGACATCACGGCCTGGCGAGGAGTCCCTGCAGGGACTCCTCGCCTCCGCTCGGAGGCTTCGTGCCCCTCGTGGTGCGAGCGCGAGCATTCCACCACGTACGTCACTCACACGGCCGACATCGCCGAGCTGCGCAACCCCGACGGGTCCACGGTGACCGTCACGCTCTCCCAGCACGTCCAGCCGGGGTACGTGGGGGAGCGGGTCGTGCGTGTCTACACCTGCCTCGGTGCGGAGACCGGCATCGCCGACCTGTCACCGGACTCCGCGGAGGCCGTCGGACGTTCGATCGTCGCCTTCTCGCCCGACGGGTCCATGCGCGCGTACGGGCTCGCCCTGCAGCGGGCCGCCGCGCACCTGCTGCTTCCCGGGCTGGAGATGTCCCGCGACGGGCAGGGCGCGGCGGGGCCGGTCAAGGTGTCCGCCCCCACCGCCGTGTCGCCCTCGCAGGAGAAGCTGTTCAGGATCGCGTACCTGTCCGGGTACCTCGACGTGACCAGGGCGCCGGCGCCGTTGAGCGGGGGAGTGGTCGAGCGCCGTCTCAGCCGGGTGCTGTCGCCGAGGGAGACGAGCGAGTTGTGCGACATCGTGCGCGGCATGCTGTCGCGCCGTACCGCCGCGAACCGGGGAACCCTCCGCGACGACGCGTACGAGGACTCGGGTGACCTCGCCGCAGGGCTGTAGGGCCGAGCGGCTTTACCGGCGATTCCCTAGGGGTGATGAATTCACCGACATTCGCCTACAAAGGTAGATTTGTAGATATCTGCAGTCGCAGATGCAAGTGCAAACGCAAGTGCGTGTCCGGCGGAGCTGTGCGAAACACGCTGTATGTGTGAAACTGTGGCACCGTAGGAAGGCGCGACAGGGAGCCCGCATGGCCGGACAGACCGCGAAAGACAGCGGTGAGCAGGGTGGCGTTCTCGCGTACGCGGGTGGTGGCGGTCCCACGATCCTGCGGATTCTGCTCGGCGCCCAGCTGCGGAGGCTGCGCGTCGCCAAGGACATCACCCGCGAGCAGGCCGGTTACGCCATCCGTGCCTCCCACGCCAAGATCAGTCGGCTGGAGCTCGGGAGGGTCGGCTTCAAGGAACGCGACGTCGCGGACCTGCTGACGATGTACGGGGTGACCGACCCCGAGGACAGGGCCCCGCTGCTCACGCTGGCCCGCCAGGCCAACGCCCCCGGCTGGTGGCACAAGTACGGAGATCTGCTGCCCAACTGGTTCGAGGTCTACGTCGGGCTCGAAGAGGCCGCCTCGATCGTCCGGACCTACGAGGTGCAGTTCGTCCCGGGCCTCCTGCAGAGTCCCGAATACGCGCGGGCCGTCATCATGCTCGTGCACGGCGCCGCCTCCACCGACGAGGTCGACCGCCGTGTCTCGCTGCGGATGGCCCGCCAGAAGCGCCTGACCAGGCCGGACGCCCCGACGCTCTGGGCCGTGATGGACGAGGCCGTGCTGCGGCGGCCCATCGGCGGCCCCCACGTGCTGCGCGCCCAGCTCGACCACCTGCTCGACGTGGTCGAGCTGCCCAACGTCAGGCTGCAGATCATGCCGTTCGAGCGGGGCGGCCACGCCGCGGCCGGCGGTCCGTTCTCCATCCTGCGCTTCCCCGAGCGGGACCTGCCCGACGTGGTCTACATGGAGCAGCTCACCAGTGCCCTCTACGTGGACAAGCTCGAAGAGACCGACCACTACATGCAGGTCATGGACCGTCTGTGCATCCAGGCGTACTCCGTCTCCGAGAGCAAGCGGTTCCTGCGCGACCTCCGCGAGGAACTCTCGGTCTGATGCGGTTCGGCGTGGTTTCACGGGACCGGTGAGGTTCGCTGACCAGGGGAAACCACATTCGGTCATCAGACGAAACGTCGGTTCATGATCTGAAGGCGTCGATCACTCGTCTACCATTCGAGAAAGAGATGGTGAAGGCGAGGACATGACTGAACACGAGCAGGCTCCGCCGGGAATCGACCCTACGGTCCCGAGTGTGGCTCGTATGTACGACTACTACCTGGGAGGCAAGGACAACTTCGCCTCCGACCGGATCGCCGCCGAGAAGATCGTTGAACTCGTCCCCAACGTCAAGGACGTGGCGCGCTCCAACCGCGCCTTCCTCGGGCGTACCGTGCGGCATCTCGCCGCCTCGGGAATCCGCCAGTTCATCGACATCGGCACGGGACTGCCGACCCAGGAGAACGTGCACCAGGTCGTCCTGCGCGAGGCGCCGGACTCCCAGGTCGTCTACGTCGACAACGACCCCATCGTGCTCGTCCACGCCCGCGCACTTCTCGCCGACAACACGCGGACCGTGGTGATCCCCGGTGACCTGCGAGAGCCGGGGGCGATCCTCGACCATCCGGAGGTTCGCGAGCGCATCGACTTCGACCAGCCGGTCGCCGTCCTCATGGTGTCCATCCTGCACTTCGTCGCCGAGGACAAGGAGGTCGCCGACATCGCCGCCTCCTTCGGGAAGCGGCTGGTCTCCGGCAGCCACCTGGTGATCTCCCACGTCACCTCCGGCGACCTCACCGAGGAACAGGTCCGGCAGGGCCGCGGCGTCTACGGGACGACCACGGCGGGCGGCATCTTCCCCCGCACCCTCACCCAGATCCGCGGCCTGTTCGACGGGCTGGAGGTGCTCGAACCCGGCCTGGTGCCCGTCTACGACTGGAGGCCCGACGCCGGCGACGTCGTCATCCCGCCGGGAGCCGGCGCCGTCACCGTGGGAGCCGTCGGGCGGGTCCCGTAGAAGTCTCGTCTCCCGTCCGCGTTCCTCGCCGGAGCGCGGACGGGAACCTCGGAAGAGTGTGAAATCCCGGAGCGCGGAACCTTGGCGGGGCCGTGGGACACCCGGAGCGGGGGCACGACGTCCTTTCCGGTCCCCGGGTCCCTCACGGGACCCTCGATTCCGTTCGGGCGCCCTCGGCGCGAGACACGGTGACCGCGCTCCCGATCGGCGACGCCCGCGAACGGTGAACCCGCCGGGGCCGGTGAGCGTATCTGAAGGATGTTGACACATTCGCGCCGGACCGGTGTCGCCAGGAACCTCCGGGTGGTCGCCACGGTGATCCTCACCCTGTCCTTCTCCCTCGCCTGCAGCGCGGACCAGCCCGCGAGCGCCCCCGCCGCGGCCGGAAACGCCGTCCCCGCAGTCCCCGCGGGCCCGCCTCCGACCGTCGAGCAGCTCGCGAAGAAGGTCGACTGCAAGCCCAGGATCCAGGTCGACGCGGTCGACATCCGGACGGGAGCCTGCAAGACCTCCGTCGGTCGGTTCTTCATCAGCACCTTCGTCACCCAGTCCGGCAAGGACCAGTGGATGGACCAGGCGCCGGAGTACAACCCCCACCTCGTCGGAGAACTGTGGACCGTACTCGGCGCCAGGAAGGTCCTGGACGAGTTGCGCGTGACGCTCGGAGGAGAGCTGCACCTGACCGACCACCGGGTGACCCCGACCTCCACACCGCCCGCCGGGTGACATGTGCCCTCCTGCTCCGCACCGGGTGAGCGCCCGGTGCGGGCCGGGGCGCCGCTTGTCATAGCGATGCTAGATATGCGAGCGGCGTTATTAATAACAAGGGGCGACTTAATAGCGGTGCTAGCATCAGCGTGATGTCCACACAGGAGCGCCGTGAGCGCGAGCGGGCGCGGCGCCGTCGGCTGATCGTGACGGTCGCCCGCGAGCTGGCCGAGACCGAGGGGTGGGAGGCGGTCACGACGCGCCGTCTCGCCGAACGTATCGAATACAGCCAGCCGGTCCTCTACAGCCACTTCGCGGGCAAGGACGCCATCGTGGCGGCCGTCGCGCTGGAGGGTTTCGCCGAGCTCACCGCGGAGCTGGGAAAGGCCCGACTGAGGGCGGAGGATCCGCGCGAGGCCCTCTCCGCCCTGATCCACGCCTACGCCGACTTCGCCCGGCTGAACCCGTCGCTGTACGACGCCATGCTCACCCTCGCCGTCGACCTGCCCTTCGGCCGTCCCGACACGCCGGCCCCGCTCCAGGCCGCCTTCGCCGAATTCCGTGAGGCGATCGCCGCCTTCGCCGACGACCGCGACACCGGAGTCCTCGCCGAGATCGCCTGGGGGTCCGTGCACGGACTCGTCACCCTCACCCGCAGCGGACGTCTCCCGGCCGCCCACCACGAGCGGCGGCTGGCGATGCTGATCGACCAGCTCACCGCGCCCGCCGGCGGTGGCCGTCCCGCGTCCGCCGCCGGCGGTGGGTGATCCCGCGTAGGCGTTTCCAGCCGAACTATCGGCGGGGGCGAACTTTATCCCTGAATGAAATGGACGCGGCATTGCCTGCTGATTCGCCGGTCCGTAGCATCCGTCCCATGTCCATCACGCGTGAGTTCGCCTACGCATCGTCCTCGCGTCCCGCCGACGGTGAATGTGTCTGGTATCGCTCAAAGGGCGATATTTACGACTTGATTCGCACGGGCAGCGACGGAGATTTCCGATACCACGCCTTCCACGCCCGCGACGGCCGCTATCTCCAGGCCTTCGCCTCCTGGCAGGACGGCCTGGAGTGGATCAGGGAGCGTGTCGAGGGCGAGTGAGCGGGTGGCGGGCGACGCGGGGTGGTCACGGGAGGGGAGGCTCCGCGAAGCGGTCGCGACGAGCGTCGCCGCACGGCGCGACCGGCGGCCGGTGCCGCGAAGGAGCGGTCAGGGCACCGGACGCAGCGCCGGGCGATGGTCGGGCAGGTCGGGCAGGTCGAGCAGTTCGCGCACCCGTGAGACGGGCCAGGCCAGCTGGGCGGCGAGCAGTTCCGTGGTCAGGCCGGTCTGCGAGGCGGCGAGCTCGAAGGCCCGGTGCAGCAGCACGGGCTGCTCGTCTGGGTGGCCGCCGATCGGCTCGGCGGCGAAGCCCGGCTGGTCGCGCAACGTCTTGAGCCGCCGGTGGGCGCGGCTCGCCGCGGAATCGGAGATCAGACCGGCCTCGCGGCAGCGATGCAGCAGGGAGTCGACCGGCACGCCCCAGGTGCGCTTGAGCTCGACCAGCCCGCGCAGGTCGAGGCGGTCCGGCAGCTCCGGCAGGATGCTGTCGCGCGGGGTGAGGAACTCGGCGGCGAAGACGTCGGCCTCCCGCTCCTGCCGGACGTCTCCCGAGGCCGCGTCGCCGTGCAGCACCAGGTGGCCGAGCTCGTGGGCGGCGGTGAACCGGTGGCGGTGAACGTCGTCGCACCGGTTGGCGGTCAGCACCACGATCGGGCGGGGCAGCCGGGAGGTGGAGAAGGTGTCCACCGTGACGGTGTCCTTGTCGTCCTCGTCGTCCTCGCCGGGTGGGAGGAAGACCACGACGATCCCGTGGGCCTCCATGTGCCGGACGAGGTGCGACAGCGGGCCGGTACCCAGCTCCCAGAGCCGCCGTAGCGCGCGGGCGGCCCGGGCGGGGTCGCCGGGCGACTCCACGCCGGAGTGGACCTCGCCGCCGGAGGGACCGGGAAGGACGACGGGGGGCAGCCCGACCTGACTCTCCAGCGCGTGGGCCAGCTCCCAGACCTGCTCGACGAAGGCCGCGGCCCTGGCCCGCTGGTACGCGCGGGCGGAGCGCGGGCTCCCGAAGTGCGCGATGGAGCCGTCCAGCCTGCCGTGCGGGCGGCCCAGCAGGAAGAACGCCGGCGGCACGCCGAGGGCGTCGGCCAGGCGGGGAACGAGGTCGGGCCGGGGGCGGCTCACGCCCGTCTCGTACTGTCCCACCGCCGCGGGGGTGACCCCGATCCGCTCGGCGAGGTCCTTCTTCGTCATCCCCGCCAGCTGCCTGGCCTGCGTGAGCCGCCCCTGGTCGAACGCGTCGGCGACGGCCTGCGGGCTCTGTGCGGAGTTCCGCCGGTCCATGGGCGACCTCCGCTCACGCTTCGCCCGGTGTCAGGCGATCACCGCCGACACTTCATTTCCGTGCATCGTACTCCCGCTGTGACCCTATTTGATGTTGTATGTCCCCGTATCACGGTCGGCGCCGCTCGGTGGGGGAGGCTCCGCCAGAATCCGCTCGGCCTCCTCGTCGGTGAACAGCCGGGAACGGATGAGGAAGCGCACCCCCTCGGGGGCCTCCAGGGAGAATCCGCTGCCACGGCCGGGAACCACGTCCACCGTGAGATGGGTGTGCTGCCAGTAGGCGTACTGGGAGGCGCTGATCCAGAACGGGGTGTCCAGGGCCAGCACGCCCAGCAGCAGGTCCACGCCGCCGACCCGGAACTCGCCCCGGGGATAGCACATGGGCGAGCTGCCGTCGCAGCAACCGCCCGACTGGTGGAACATCAACGGGCCGTGTCGCCGGTGGAGCACGGTCAGCAGTTCCTCGGCCGCGGGGCTGAGCCGCACCCGCTCCACTCGGAGCGGATGCGGCTCACCGGTGGGGCCGGTCGGCATCAGAAGAAGCCCAGTCTCTTGGGCGAGTAGCTGACCAGCATGTTCTTCGTCTGCTGGTAGTGGTCCAGCATCGCCCTGTGGTTCTCGCGGCCGATGCCCGACTGCTTGTAGCCGCCGAACGCGGCGTGCGCGGGATAGGCGTGGTAGCAGTTGGTCCACACCCGCCCGGCCTTGATCGCCCGGCCGAACCGGTAGGCGGCGTTCACGTCGCGGGTCCACACCCCGGCGCCCAGGCCGTACAGGGTGTCGTTGGCGATCTTCAAGGCCTCGTCCTCCGAGTCGAAGGTCGTCACCGAGACGACCGGCCCGAAGATCTCCTCCTGGAAGACGCGCATGTCGTTACTGCCCTTGAAGACCGTCGGCTCGATGTAGTAGCCGCCGTCCAGACCGGGAACCGTGCGCGGGCCGCCGCCGGTGAGCAGCTCGGCCCCCTCCTTCAGCCCGATGTCGATGTAGGACAGGATCTTCTCGTACTGGTCGTTGCTCGCCTGCGCGCCGATCATGGTGGCCGGGTCCAGCGGGTCGCCGCCGACGATCGCCCTGGTACGGTCGAGCGCCCTGCTCATGAACTCGTCGTAGATGGACGAGTGGATCAGGGCCCGCGAGGGACAGGTGCACACCTCGCCCTGGTTCAGGGCGAACATCACGAAACCCTCGACGGCCTTGTCCAGGAAGTCGTCGTCGGAGGCCGTGACGTCGGGAAGGAAGATGTTCGGGCTCTTACCGCCGAGCTCCAGCGTCACCGGGATGATGTTCTCCGAGGCGTACTGCATGATCAGCCGCCCGGTCGTGGTCTCGCCGGTGAAGGCCACCTTCGCCACGCGCGGGCTGGAGGCGAGAGGCCGGCCCGCCTCCGCGCCGAACCCGTTGACGACGTTGATCACACCGGGCGGGAGCAGATCGGCGATGAGCTCCATCACCAGCAGGATGCTGGCGGGAGTCTGCTCGGCGGGCTTGAGGACGACGCAGTTGCCCGCGGCCAGGGCGGGGGCGAGCTTCCACACCGCCATCAGGATGGGGAAGTTCCACGGGATGATCTGGCCCACCACGCCCAGCGGCTCGTGGAAGTGGTAGGCGACGGTGTCCTCGTCCAGCTGGCTGATCCCGCCCTCCTGGGCGCGGATCACCCCGGCGAAGTAGCGGAAGTGGTCGACGGCGAGCGGCAGGTCCGCGGCGAGCGTCTCGCGTACCGGCTTGCCGTTCTCCCAGGTCTCGGCGACGGCGAGCCGCTCCAGGTTCTCCTCGATACGGTCGGCGATCCGGTTGAGGATGTTCGACCGCTCGGCGGGCGAGGTACGGCCCCAGGAGTCGGCCGCGCGGTGGGCGGCGTCCAGCGCCAGTTCGACGTCGGCCGCGGTGGAGCGGGCCACGCTGGTGAAGGTCTTCCCGGTGACCGGGCTCGGGTTGTCGAAGTACTCCCCGTTCACCGGGGGCACCCACTCGCCGCCGATGAAGTTGTCGTACCGGGCGGCGTAGGTGACGATGCTTCCTTCGGAACCGGGTGGTGTGTAGACCATGACTCCGCCTTCCTTCACATGGCTGTAACAGAGCCAACGATGGAGGGCCGAGGTTGGTGAAAGGTTGGCGTCCAGGCCGACGCCGGGGAGGGGACGAGGTCAGTCGCTCCGCGCCGTGCGGTGGCGGGCGAGCGCCACGGCCCTGCGCGGGTCATCGGCCCCGAGGACCGCGAGGGTCCGCTCGTGTATCTCCAGGTCGTACGGGTGCAGCTCGCCGAAGCGGAACACCGGACCCGGGCCGGGCCAGCGCAGCACCGCCTCACGCAGCGCGACCTCGATGTGCTCGCGCCAGGTCCTGACCCCCGGCGCGTCCGACCACGGCAGCAGAGGACCGCCGTAGAGCCGCGCCGCCGTCTCCACCCGCCCGGCGCCCAGTGCGGCGAGCACCTCGGCGGCGTCGCAGTCCAGGGGCGCGGTCAGCTCGTAGCGCCGGGTGGCCAGCGCGCCGGAGAGCGCCCGCCGCAGGTGGGAGACCTCCGCCTTGAGGGTGGTCGCGGCGACGTGCCGCTCGCCGTACAGCTCGTCCATCAGCCGCTCGGGGGACATTCCGGGCCCCTGCGGTCCCGAGAGAGCGAGCAGGGTGAGGATCTCCAGCTGGCGAGGGGGCAGTTTCAGGGGAACGCCGTCACGGGTCAGCTCGGCACCGCCGAGGGCGCGCAGCCGCAGGCCGCTCTTCTTGCCGGTACCTCCGGCGAAGAAGCCCTGAACGGAGGGTCCGCTCGCGGACGGAGGGCTCATCCGTTCGGCCAGCCGGCTCTCGATGGCGCCGACCAGGGTGTGCAACGCGGGCATGGCGAGGGGATGCGAGCGCTCCCAGGTGCTCGACAGGTCGAGCACGCCGAGAACCCGGCCGCCGGGGGACCGGATCGGGGCGCAGTAACAGACCCACCCGTGCAGGGCACGCACCAGGTGTTCGGCCGAGAACACCTGGGTCGGGCGGCCGGTGCGCAGCGCGAGGGAGAGGGCGTTGGTGCCCATGGCCTGCTCGTCCCAGCGACCTCCCGGGGCGAAGTTCACCGCCTCGGCCCGCCGCCGCATGACCCGGCCGCCGCAGGTCCACATGATGGTGCCCGTCTCGTCGGTGACCGCCGCGATGAAACCGCCGTCCTCGGCGATCCCGCGCAGCTCGTCGGCGACCGTGGCCAGGGGCTCGCGCAACGGCGAGGCTCTCCAGCGCTGCGGGGCCTCACCCTCCTCGGGGGCGCTGTCCTGCTCGGGCCTCACCGTCGCGATGGACCGGCCCCAGGAGTCGACGATCTCCTTCCTGAGCCGCTCGCGGTCATGCGGACGCCCGCCCTGGACCCAGCGTGCCCACTCCAGCTCCAGGTTGGTGCGATGCCGGCGTAGCGCCTGGCTTCCTTCCATGCCTGCCTCAAACCCGTCGACGCCTACCGTGATGATGCCTCACCGTGCGCCGGGACGCACCCCTTCGGGACGCGCGTTCACGTGGACGATTCCCCGAAGGCGCCGTCCCCCTTCTCCCGTGAGGCCGGCTCAGGGCGGCTGGACGAGGGCTGGGTCGTGCGGGCGGTGACAGAGATCAGACGCCTGCGGTCGAAGCCGCCGGTATGCCGTTGACGAAAAGTATTCGAGCGGTTGGAAAGAGTTAAGTGGCCGTCATGGCCGTACAAGCCATCAGAACAGGACGACTCGTGTCAGGATCACATGCTGATCGTCTCGGTTGATCCGGTATTCGGCGATGCCGTATCCGTGGGGGATCAGAATTTCCCGCCAGTCAGGATCGGCGCCAAGCTGATTGCTTCCGAGCAGCCAGGGGTTCTCGCAGATCGCCACCGTCAGCGCGGCCACCGTGGAGAACACCTCGGCGGACACGGCGGGATCAGCGAGAGTGTCGGCCACCATCTCGGAAGGGAGAACCGGCCACAGGTCGTCGTCCTCGCTCACGAAACGACGTGCTCCCGCCGACGGGCGACCTCTTCCATGGTCGATGTCCGCAACGTGCCTGCCTCGGCGGCAGCGTGAACTCGGTCGCGGTCGGGATCGGTGTCGAGCATCGCCCGGCCCCACCACGCGCTCAGGACACCGTCCAGCTCCGGCCCCTGTTGAGCTTCCAGCAATTCGGCGAAGAACTGGGCGCGGCGGCCACCACGTAGCGCGTCGGAGATCGCGCCGATGGTCCGAGGCACCCTCGGCTGCCTGGTCTCATGTCCGCCAACGGGCTGAGCGGTCATCGCTGTCACCTTTCCGTTCTTGCCACCAGCCTAAAACGGTGGCAGTGACTCCGCAGCCACTCGGACGACATCCGGCTACCGACGTTTCGCGACATGATGCTGCATGAGCAGCGAGGCGAGCGTGCCGTGTCTCTCTGACCGATCTTCCTGCCGAACGGCTCTCACAGCCATCCGCGCGATGTCGGCGGCGTTGACGCCTGCCTCGCCCCCTACCGTCACCGACCTCCGTTCTCCTGGGGCGGCTTGTTCGACATGTGGAAGGTGACTTGCCAACGACGTCGGCGAGCGTAAAAGGACCTGCGAATTGTCGGTGGGGCAGGGAAGGATGGCTCCATCATGGTTATCACCCCCTCCCTTCCTTTCGCCGCCACGACCTCCCCGAGCGGGGACATCGTGGTCTTCTACGTCGGCGTCGAGCCCCGCATGACACCGGAGCAGGCGCTCGCGTTCGCCGACCGGCTCCGCGACCTCGCGACCGCCGTGTCGCGCCCGGGTCGCGAGGAGCACCGGTCGGCGGGCGCCGGATGTCCTGATCGTGCCATGGCCTATTCGGGGTAATCCCTTTCACTCTCCGTGGTCGTTGCGTAGCGTTCTGCCTGTCGTGGCTCCCGGGTAAGGGAGCCGCCTCGTCGACTCGTCATGCCCCCTGATGCCCAGGGCGCTCCCGGACGCGTCGATATCGGATACGGAAGGACAGAACATGCAACCCTTCGAGCTTCCTGACTTCTATCTGCCGTATCCGGCCAGGCTGAACCCCCACGTGGAGACCGCGCGAGAGCACACCAGGGCCTGGGCGTACGACATGGGCATCCTCGACCCCGACCTCGGCATCTGGGACGAGCGCAAGCTCGACGCCATGGACTACGGCCTGCTGTGCGCCTACACCCACCCCGACGCCCCCGCCGCCGAGCTCGACCTCATCACCGACTGGTACGTGTGGGTCTTCTTCTTCGACGACCACTTCCTGGAGACCTTCAAGCGCAGTGGCGACCTGACGGGGGCGAAGGAATACCTCGACAGGTTGGCGGCCTTCATGCCGGTGCATCCCACGGGGCCGCCTCCCGAGCCGGAGAACCCGGTGGAGCGCGGCCTGGCCGACCTGTGGGCCCGGACGATCCCGGCGATGTCCGCCGACTGGCGGGCACGCTTCGTCGAGAGCACGAAGAACCTGCTCGACGAGTCCCTGTGGGAGCTCGCCAACATCAACGCGGGACGCGTCGCCAACCCGATCGAATACATCGAGATGCGGCGCAAGGTCGGCGGCGCCCCCTGGTCGGCGAACCTGGTCGAGCACGCCGCGGGCGCCGAGGTCCCGGCCGTCATCGCCGCGAGCAGGCCGATGCGCGTGCTGCGAGACACCTTCTCCGACGGGGTGCACCTGCGCAACGACCTCTTCTCCTACGAGCGGGAGGTCGGCGACGAGGGCGAGCTCAGCAACGGCGTCCTGGTCTTCGAGCGGTTCCTGGGCTACGACACCCAGCGGGCCGCCGACGCGGTCAACGACCTGATCACCTCCCGGCTGCACCAGTTCGAGAACACCGCGCTCACCGAGCTGCCCCCGCTCTTCGAGGAGCACGGCCTGGACCTGAAGTCCCGCCTCGACGTCCTCGCCTACGTCAAGGGGCTCCAGGACTGGCAGTCGGGCGGCCACGAGTGGCACATGCGCTCCAGCCGCTACATGAACGGGGCCTCGCGGGCCGACCCGGTGGCCCCGGCCCTCCTCGGCGGGCCCACGGGCCTGGGCGTCTCGGCGGCGCGCATCCGGCTGGCGCCCGGCATCACGGGCCCGGGGGGCCCGAGAAGCCACACCCACGTCCCGCTCAGGAAGGTGGGGCCGCTGTCGCTGCCCGAGATCTACATGCCGTACACGGCCCGGATGAATCCCAACCTCGACAGCGCCCGCCGCAACACGGTGGAATGGGCGCGCGAGATGGGGATGTTCGAGCAGCTGCCCGGCTTTCCCGGGCTGGCGATCTGGACCGAGCACAAGCTCGACACCTACGACTTCGCCATCTGCGCGGGAGCCATCAATCCGGACGCCCCCGGCCCCGAGCTGGACATCTCGACCTTCTGGCTCACCTGGGGAACCTACGCCGACGACTACTTCCCGGTCGTGTTCGGGTCCCGCCGCGACATGGCGGGTGCGAAGGTGTTCAACGAGCGGTTGTCGGCGTTCATGCCGCTCGACCTCTCGGCCACCCCGCCGCCGGTCAACCCGATCGAGCGCGGCCTCGCCGACCTGTGGTTCCGTACGGCGGCCTCCATGACGGAGAGCGCGCGCGCCAGGTTTCGCCGGGCCGTCCAGGACATGACGGAGAGCTGGCTGTGGGAGCTGGCCAACCACATCCAGAACCGGGTCCCCGACCCGGTCGACTACATCGAGATGCGCCGCAGGACCTTCGGCTCCGACCTCACGATGAGCCTGTCGCGCCTGGCCCACGGCGAGGCGGTGCCGCCCGAGATCTACCGCACCCGGACGATGCGCGGGCTGGACGACTCGGCCGCCGACTACGCCTGCCTGGTCAACGACCTCTGCTCGTACCAGAAGGAGATCCAGTTCGAGGGCGAGCTGCACAACTGCGTGCTCGTCGTCCAGGACTTCCTGAACTGCGATCCGCCGAAGGCGGCCGACATCGTCAACGACCTGATGACGTCGAGGATGCGGCAGTTCGAGCACATCGTCGCCACCGAGCTCCCCGCCCTCTTCGACGACTTCGACCTCGACGGAGAAGCGAGGAAGACGCTCGACGGATACGTGCGGGAGCTGCAGGACTGGATGGCGGGTGTGCTGCTGTGGCACATGAAGACCCGCCGCTACGACGAGGCCGAGCTGCACCACCCACCCGCGACGACACGTCCTCTCGTCCTCTCCGGGCTCGGCACCGCGGCCGCACGCGTCGGATCCCCGCTACGGGCGGTGCCGGCCTCGCTCTCCTGACGCGACAGGGGGTTCGGGGCCGGAGCCTTCCCACTGTCTCACCGGAGGTGTCGGCGGGTGAGGGGCGGCCGTCTGGGCTCGACGGTCCTCAGGAAAATCTCGGCTGCCCCTCGCAGAGGAGCGCGCCCGTCGCGTTCTGAAGTCGTACCTGCGTGGCACGGGTCGTGGCCGCACCCACGCCTGCGCTTCCGTCTCCCGTTTTGTTCGCGGGTCCGTCTGTGCCTCCGGGGTCGTCTCCTCGTCGTCCGTCCGCGGCTTCTCCTCCGGGCCCGTCTGTGCCGATGGCCCCGTCCTGATCTCGGGGATCGCCGGTGCGGTGACGACCTCGGTCCGTGGTTCGCCGACAGGTTGCCGCGTGGCCAGGTCGAGGACCGTGCCGTGGCGGCTGGTCGCGGCATGCGAGGCGGCGAACAGGATGAGCACGTTCACCAGTTTCAGGAAGAGCAACATGCCCACCGCGCCCGCGACCACCTTGTACGCGGGATTCGCTGAACTGATGTTGAAATAGACCTGTCCGATCGTCTTCAGCAACTCCAGGCCGATGGTGATGACGAGGGCCGGTCCGACGACCCGCCGTGGCGACAGGCGCAGCCGAGGGGGCAGCGTCATCAACGCCGTCGAGAGCAGGAAGTTCACGCAGATGCCGAGCACGAAGGTGGTCGTGGACAGGGCCCAGCGCGCCGGTAGCGCCTCGACCCCGATCGTATGCTCGGCCAGCCAGATGAGCGCGCTCTGGGTGCCGAAGGAGAGGGTGAGCGAGATCGAGAGCAGCAGCCCGAGCGCGACCATCACGGCCAGGTCGAGCAGCCACCGCAGGAAGAAACCGCCCGGATACTGCTCCAGGCCCCAGACCGCCCGGATGGAGGAGCGCATCGAGTCGATCCAGAACACGCCGGTCAGCGGAAGGCCGAAGAAGGCGATCAGCCCCGCCGTGTCCCGCGCGTCGCGCAGTGCCTGCACGTCCAGTCGCGGGAACGTGTCGCTCAGGTAGTCCTCCACCTGACCGAGCGCGGCCGGTGTGTCCAGCACATGGCCCATGATCACGAAGGACAGCAGCGCGAGCGCGAAGGTGGCGTAGAACGCGTAGTAGGTCATTCCCGCGGACAGGCGGCCCGCGTCGGTGCGGTCGTAGTGGACGGCCGCCCGGACAAGATGGTCGAACCAACCGCACCGGTTCCGTACCGCGGTCCATGCTCCGACGAACCCGCTGGTCCACCGGCTCGCCCCGGAGGTGGCCTTCATGATTGCGCACCCTACCCCCAAGCGGGCGTTTCACCGCTGGTGAGTCGGGTGACGTCGCGGGTCCTGTGACATCCGGAGCGGAGCGACCCGGCGCGCCGCCGCGGCGAACAACGCCGTCGGCACCCCATGCCCTGCCCGGGCCGGATCCTTGCCCCGGACCGGATCCTTGACGCGGATCGCGAACACGGTGAGCCGGTCCGGAGCCCTCAGGGCCGGTGTCCGTCATCTCTCCTGAGGCGGGGGCGCCTCTTTTCGCGGTCCGCGCAGCAGGAACCACAGCAACCAGGCCTGGACCAGCCCGGCGACGATGAGCAGGGCCAGGTGCGCGCCGACAGGAAGGGCCTCCCCGGGGATCATCATCACGAGCCACGAGAGCGGCAGGGTCACCAGGATCAACGTGACCGCCGACAGGCCCTGCTCGTCCGACCCGCTCATGCCGACCGTGACGATGACGAGCCCGACGACGACGAGCAGAACGTACAGGCCGCTGACGACGAGGGCGAGGGTTCCCCGCCTGTACCGGGAGGCGGAGCGGAACACGCCGCGAACTGATCTCATGACTTTGACTCTGCCCGGGAATCGCCACCGAGATCTCGGTACGGCTACCTGACCGGTCCCGGTACGAATACTCAGAAACCGGCGGCCCTACCGCGTTCGAGTGAGCGGCTCGTGCCGCGCCGAAATGCCTGCCGGACCCACTGTGCCTGGGTAACGTCCGGGCCAGAGGAGCGATCAGGCGCCAGGGGCGGTGGGGAATTGACGGTCGCTCTTGACGGCAGCAATGTTTGAGTTAACGCTTTGGGCGGAAACCTCCGCGAAATCCGCATGTGACTTTCGCGGATCGTCATCTGTTTCTTGTTAACGTTAACATCTGTGAGGAGACGCGAGCATGCTGCGCATCACCCCCCGCGCGGCGGTCGAGACCGTGACGATTCAGTGGGCGCGAGGCCGAAAGCTCCTGCGCCGCCCGTCGCGGTTGGCGGTGCCTGCCGCCATGGTCGTGCTGAGCCTGATCGCCACCCTGCTGACCGCTCCCGCCGCCCATGCCACACCGGCCGTCCAGTACACCAACCCCCTGGCCGCGCAACGAGCCGATCCCCACATCTTCCGGCACACCGACGGCTACTACTACTTCACCGCCACCGTTCCCGAGTACGACCGCATCGTGCTGCGCCGGGCCACCACCCTGCAGGGTCTGTCCAGCGCGCCGGAGACGGTGATCTGGCGCAAGCACACGAGCGGTGAGATGGGAGCCCACATCTGGGCGCCGGAGATCCACTTCATCAACGGCAAGTGGTACGTCTACTTCGCCGCCGGCCGCGCCGACGACGTCTGGCGGATCCGGATGTACGTCCTGGAGAGCAGTGCCGCCAACCCTCTGACCGGCAGCTGGACCGAACGCGGCCGGATCGTCACCCCCTGGGACACCTTCGCGCTGGACGCCTCGACGTTCGTCGCGGGCGGCGTCCGGTATCTGACCTGGGCGCAGCAGGAACCCGGCATCGCCACCAACTCGAACCTGTACATCGCCCGGATGGGAACCAACCCGTGGACCATCACCGGGCCGACGACCCGGTTGACCGTGCCGACCCTGGCCTGGGAGACGCGCGGATACAAGGTCGCCGAAGGGCCGTCGGTGATCCAGCGCAACGGCCGACTCTTCCTCACCTACTCCGCCAGCGCCACCGACGCCAACTACTGCCTCGGCATGCTGACCGCCTCGGCCTCGGCCGACCTGCTCAACGCCTCCTCCTGGACCAAGAGCCAGAATCCGGTGTTCGCCACCAACGCCGCGACCGGTCAGTACGGGCCGGGGCACAACTCCTTCACCGTCTCCGAGGACGGGCAGAGCGACATCCTCGTCTATCACGACCGCAACTACCGGGACATCTCCGGCGACCCGCTCAACGATCCCAACCGGCGTACCAGGCTCCAGAAGGTGTACTGGAAGGCCGACGGCACCCCCGACTTCGGCATCCCGGTGCCCGACGGGATCTCGCCGGTGCGGCTGAGGTCCTACGACCAGCCCGACCGTTTCGTCCGGCACTGGGAGTATCGGGCCCGGATCGACGCCAACGTCGCACCGCTGGCCGACTCCCAGTTCAGGATCGTCCCCGGGCTGAACGGTGGGACGACGGTGTCGCTGGAGTCCACCAATTTCCCCGGCTACTACCTGCGGCACCGTAACCACCAGGCGTGGGTGGAGCGCAACGACGGCTCGGCGATCTTCCGCGCCGACGCCACCTTCACCCGCAGGACCGGCCTGGCCGACGGTTCGGCGGTGTCGCTGGAGTCCGTCAACTTCCCCGGCTACTACCTGCGCCATCGCGACCTCCAGATGTGGGTGGAACGCGACGACGGCTCGGCGACCTTCCGTGCCGGTGCCACCTTCACCCTGGAATGACCCGCACCGTCGTCAGCGTCTGATCACCTGACGGCCGACGGCCGGCATGCTCGCCTTCGAGCACAACCTGTTCCTCGTGGCGGTTCTCTTTCTGTGCCGGTGCGCTGAGAACCTCCACCCGGGTAAGCGGCGCCCATGGACGGCGAAGAGTTCCTGTCACACCTCATCGTGATAGGAGCTCTTCGCCGACGGCACCGCCGGCCACGCCCCGGCGGTGCCGTCATACCCGTGTCAGGAGAGCGGACGCACGTCCACGCCGTAGCTCAGGCGGTCGATCCACGTTGGTCCGCAGCTCGCCATGCTCCACTGACCGCTGTTGGTCGTCACCCATCCGCCGTCCCTGCGGCCGTTGCTGCACTGGACCCACGCGCGGAACTCGTAGGCAGGGCCGATCGTCGCGCATCGGGCGGAAAACGAGTTCTGGCCGAAGGTGTAGTCACAGCCGTCGGCCCCTGCCGACGCCGGGCTCAGCGCACTCGACCCGACGGTAACGGCTCCCACCGCGAGCACGGTCGCGGCGAGGACACGCAGGATTCTTCTCATACTCTCTCCTGAACACTGGTGACAGCTGGCCGTTCAACGTTCCGTACAACCCGGTTCGCGCCTTACTCCGGGGATGTGCAATAAGAGAGACTCTTAGGAAACTTTCCTAAATAAAAGATACGTCCAAGCCGGAGCGCGTCAACCCCGCGCGTACCGGCAACCGCATCCGTCCGGTGAGTGCCGGAAGAAGATCACGCCATTCTGTTGAACGCTCTTGACGCAGTGAGCAGCTGACCGCTCAGGCGAGTTCTGTGAGGTGCTTGCGTCGGCGGCGGGAGGGGCGGGTGATCTTCACCGTGAGGGGGATCCACGCATGTTCTGGATCTTGAAAAAGGTCCGCTTCGATGAGGACTCTCGACACTGTGGGCCTGTACGTTTCTGGCGGTCCGGTGATGTCCAGAGTGTTGACGGTTTACATGGCCACCTCGAAAGCGCTCTGACCAGTAGGCATGCGTTCTCGAGAAGTGATTTCAGCACGTATTCGACGCAGCTCTACTACGTCAAGGGTCATACGATGTTTTGTCGCGTGGGAAGTGTTGTCCTGCTGAAGCGACCTGTGGACACCTGCGCTCCACTGCGCTGAGCTTGCTGCCGAATCGGCAGCTTCGGTCGTCACCTATCATCGCCGGCCCACCTCGGACGACCTGTAAGCAACCCAGATCCGAAAGGCATAGGCCAGGCTGTCAACGCTACAATCCAACGATGAGATCATCTGCGTTAGCCGTCAGATGGAAAGCGAGGATATCGGGTCGGAACTGGCCATGGACCGTTGGTCAGATAACCGGAGTGGGGCTCGTGGGTGCGTTGTTCGGCCCCGGCCTTTACGCCGTCGCTGTCTTCGTACTTGGGTTGGGCCAGATCGTCCTGGTCTTTGCCGCGCTTTTCGGGATGGCCGTTCTGTATGCCGTGGCCCAAATGACACCGCGCGGTTCGCCGATGACGATGACCAAGAGGGGCAGGGTGCTGTGGGCGGGCGCGGTCTTGGCTCTTGGGGTGATGAACTGGATTGTCGGGGTGTCGACCCTCTCCAAAATGGGATTGGTGGTGGGCGCGACCCCGCTGTGGTGGTCGTTGCTGAGCGCAGTCCCGTTCGCGCTGGCGGCAGCGCTCTGCGTGGGAGGGTGGACGTCGATCGTCTCGATCATCCTGACCATGGCGCTGATCCTTACCGGCTGCTCCTGAGAACAGCCCGCAGGTTTGGCCCACGCCCTCGACTCTGAGCGGAGATCAGCCGACATCAGGCGATCGTTCTATGTTGTTGGTGTGGTTCGAGCGCGTTCTATGGCGAAACTCGCCACCAGGACCACAGCTAGGCCGACTGAGGACACCTCAAGCGCCATCCAGAAGCCGGCTTCAATGAACCGCTGATGGGCTATGAAGGCCACCAGGAGGAGCAGGGCAACCTGAGTAATGACTCCGACCCATCTGCCGTTCTCGACTTCCATGTGGCCTATTCCCGCTGCGACGGCCAATACCGCTCCGACGATCGCTGTGATCATGAATGCATACATGGACGCAGGGGTTCCGATAAGCCAGGCGAGCACGAAGAGCCACATAACAAAGGATGAAACCATAAGAGACACGGATGACTCGTGGCCCTTCAACTGAATCCACGTGGCAAGACCTGCGAGGAGAGTGAAGGCGGAGAAGACAACGACTATCCGCAGATCGTTACGGCCTGTGTTCCACAGGGTTACCAGAAGGCTGACCAGAACCAGAGCAGTCAAGCCGGCGGAGATGACATCTCGTCGATGCATGAAACCAATGCCTCCGTATATGGGAGGAAGGGCAGACTGGATGGTCAACCGTAGGTTATCGAACTTCCACATCGTGCTCCGAGCGGGTGTCGTTAATGCGAAGCATCCGAAGCGGTTCACCGACTCGAGGGAGACCCACGACGAACGCGGTCTCAAGCACCGGGATGAGAAGGAGACGCGGCCGGCGCCGATCCCGCCGGAGCTGGTGGCCGTCCTGCGTGATGACATCGACTGTCACGGCGTCGCCGCTGATTGTCGGCGTGAGGTGGCCAACCAGCGGATTCTGGATGCCCTTGCTGTGTGAGACGTCGCAGGGACACCAGGAAGTCGCATGGGACACCAGGAACGCATGGGACACCAGGAACAGGAAGGGCCCCGGTTCGCGCCGAGGCCCTTCGCCATGTAGGAAACCGATCACCGTTCGTAAATGCGGTGGTACCACCATCCGCCGAAGAAGCCTGGTTGTCGATGTGGCCGGGGATCGGGGAGTGTTCGGCGGTAGAACTCCTCATCCATCCTCGCCACGAGTCGTGAGAACTCTGCCTTGGTCGAACGTCTGAGGCGCCTCAGTGCGTATTCCAGGGTGTCCCGGGCTTCTGTGGGGTCGCAGCAAGGACAGGCCGGTTCGGGCAGGTAGAGGTGGCGGCCTGGCTGGCGGAGGAACCATTGGTACTCGGCGAAGGCTGCGGCAACGGATCCGGGCCCCAGCCAGTTGTGCTGGAACTCGATTCGTGCGATGGCCGCACGGGTCCGGCTGGAGAGGCCGGGAATCTGGGGAGTTGGGCGGTAGCGTCGGCGGTTCGCCCACACTTGCGCACGGAGGACGCTCGGCCGTCTACGCGGCATCGGCCTTTCGGGTCGTCATGATCCGCATCGTGCCACACCTCGACATCACGAACCACCCCGTAGCGTGCCACAGAAGGCTCGGAATCCTTCCGCGAGCCTCCGGAACCGTCGGTCCTACCTGGGAAAGCGGGGGCCGGTCCATTCCGTGTATGTTCCGCGATGGCATACGGCTGCCTGCGGCTGCATGAGGGGGCCGGGCCGCGGGCAAGCAAAAGACCAGGTCAGCGGCTAGATGACCTGGTCTTGGCAGCGCACCCTGCAGGATTCGAACCTGCGACCGTCGGATTAGAAGTCCGGTGCTCTATCCAGCTGAGCTAAGGGTGCTCCCGCTTAATTGTGCATGATCCGGGGAGTGCTCATGTATCGGTTTCCTGGCTGTGTCGTGAGGATCACCCCGTGAATCCTCCGGATCCTGTAGGGAGCGTCGCGGATGCCGGGTGTGGGCGAGCGGGGCCGGGAGGTCCAAGGGTGCGCCCAGGGAAGGCCCGAGGGCAGGCTTTGCCTGGTTATGCTCCTGCTTCGGGGTGGATGGCCCCGCGCATCGAAGTGATGATCCTCGCTCGGGATTCCACGATTCGCACCCTTGCGGGGCCGGACACCAAATCTATGCTGGTCGGCATGCCGTACCTCGAAGAGCGCGTAGACACCGTCGAGACCGATCTCGCCGAGATCAAAGGCGATGTCGCGGCGATCAGGGCCGGGCAGAGCGGTACGGAACTGAAACTCAACCGCGTCGCCCAGGATGTCGCCGAGTTGAAGGCCGGGCAGATTGAGATCCGTGCCCTGCTCGCTCGCGTGGTGGTACGTCTCGAAGGCGTGCCAGGCCAGACCGTCCAGATCAGGGCGCGAAGCGCGGTCGGCGACCGGGCAGGGGCGCGAACGGCCGACCGGCTCGGCGACGGTCGATCGGTGAGAACGGCTTCCGGCTGTCCCGGCGTGTGAAGATCGGTCTGTCCGAATCGTTCTCCTGAGGAGACGGGGCGGTCTAGGCTCGTATGCCATGTTCGTCGCGACGGCCCAAGAGGAGATTCCCCTTCTGGGCGGTGATGTCACCGACGGGGTGGTGCGGGTCGGGGACACCGTCCGGCGGCCCTGCAGGGCCTCCACGGCTTCGGTGCACGCACTCCTGCGTCATTTGGAGCGTTCTGGGTTTGAAGGGGCTCCCCGGGCGCTGGGGGTGGACGAGCGGGGCAGGGAGATCCTGAGCTATGTCGAGGGGGAGTCCGCGGCGAGGCCGTTGCCTTCGTTCGCGCTCGCCGAGGAGTCTCTGGCCGGGCTGGCGCGGCTGCTGCGCGCTTTTCACGACGCGGCCGAGGGGTTCGTCCCGCCGCGGGGGGCGGTCTGGGAGGCGGGGTCCAATGACGACGCGGCGCCGCGGCTGGTCGGGCACTGCGACGTCAACCTCGACAACGTGATCTTCCGTGACAGGCTTCCCGCCGCGCTGATCGACTTCGACATGGCCCGGCCGACGACCCGGCTGTTCGACGTGGTGACCACGCTGCGGCACTGGGCGCCGATCGCCGATCCCCTCGATCTGGAGCCGCTCCAGCGTCGTCTCGACGTCGGTCCCCGGCTGCGCCTGTTCTGTGACGCGTACGGCCTGGAGCCCCGTGATCGCCGTCGGCTGCTGGATCTCGCCCGGCTCCGCTTCGACCGCTCCTACCACGCGATGCGGGCCAAGGCCGAGGCGCAGGGCGGGAACGGCGGGTGGGCCCGGATGTGGGCCGGTGGGGCGGGGGAGCGCATCCGGCGGGCCTGTGTGTGGCTGGAGACCCACCAGGATGAACTCCATGAACACCTCGTTTAGCCGACTGATCGCCAAAGTGGGACCGAAGAGACCTGGAGTGGCCGAAGGGGTGGGGATGCTCGCCGGGGTCGCGATCGACGCCGTGCTCGCCGATCCCCGGCGCGGGCATCCGGTCGCGCTGTTCGGCACCGCCGCCGCCGGGATGGAGGGGCGGGTGTACGGCGACAGCCGGGCGAGAGGCGTGCTCCATGTGGCCCTGTGTGTGGTCCCGGTGGCGCTGCTCGGTCACGTCGCGACCCGGCCGCGTAACCCGGTGGTGCGGGCCGGGCTGAGCGCGGCTGCGACGTGGGCGGTCGTCGGCGGTACGACGCTGGGCCGCGAGGGTGCGGCGATGGCCGGATTCCTGGAGGACGGCGATCTCGCGGGGGCGCGGGGGAGGCTGCCGCACCTGTGCGGGCGTGACCCGTCGGGGCTCGGGGAGTCCGGGCTCGCCAGGGCGACCGTCGAGTCGATCGCGGAGAACACCTCGGACGCGGTGGTGGCGCCGCTGTTCTGGGGTGCGGTGGCCGGAGTGCCCGGTCTGCTCGCGTACCGGGCGGTCAACACGCTGGACGCGATGGTGGGGCACCGGAACGCGCGCTACGAGCGCTTCGGGTGGGCCGCCGCCCGCCTCGACGACGTCGCCAACTTCGTGCCCGCCCGGATCACCGGGCTGCTCGCCGCGCTCGGCGCCCCGCTGGTGGGCGGTTCGACGCGGCGGGCGGCGGCGGTGCTGCGCAGGGACGGCCACCGCCATCCCAGTCCCAACGCGGGCCGCTGCGAGGCCGCCTTCGCGGGGGCGCTGGACCTCACTCTGGGAGGGGTGAACGTGTACGGCACCAGGGTGGAGCACCGGCCGGAGATGGGCGAGGGGCCCGCGCCCTCGGTCGCGGACATCCGCAGGTCGGTACGGCTGGCGCGGGCGGTCGGCCTGGCGGCGGCGGGGCTCGCCGTCCTGGCCGCCGTTCGGGGCTCGTACGGGCGAGGTTCACGCGGGACGGGCTCGTATGGGAGGAAGGGGTGAAGGGGGCGTTGCTGGTCGCGGGGACGACCTCCGACGCGGGCAAGAGCGTCGTCACCGCCGGGATCTGCCGCTGGCTGGCCAGGCAGGGGGTGAGGGTCGCGCCGTACAAGGCGCAGAACATGTCGCTCAACTCCTTCGTCACCGCGGACGGCGCCGAGATCGGCAGGGCCCAGGCGATGCAGGCCGCCGCGTGCGGGCTGGAACCCAGCGCCGACATGAACCCGATCCTGCTCAAGCCGGGCAGCGATCGGCGCAGCCAGGTCGTGGTGATGGGCAGGCCGATGGCCGAGGTCGACGCGATGGAGTACTGGGACGTCAAGGAGCGGCTCCGCCAGGTCGCGGTCGACGCGCTCGAGCGGTTGCGGGGCGCGTACGACGTGGTGGTCTGCGAGGGGGCGGGCAGCCCGGCGGAGATCAACCTGCGCAGGGGCGACATCGCGAACATGGGCCTGGCCCGTGCCGCGAACCTGCCGGTCGTCGTGGTCGGCGACATCGACAGGGGTGGGGTCTTCGCCGCGCTGTACGGGACGGTCGCGCTGCTGGAGCCCGCCGACCAGGCGCTGATCGCCGGGTTCGTGATCAACAAGTTCCGCGGGGCGCCCGAGCTCCTCGAACCGGGGCTGGACATGATCAGGGAGCTGACCGGCCGCGAGGTGTACGGGGTGCTGCCCTGGCTGGACGGCCTCTGGATGGACGTCGAGGACTCCCTCGCCCTGGACAACCGGCCCGCGTCCGGGACGCGTGCCCCGTACGGCCGGCAGACCCTGCGGGTGGCGGTGGTGCGGCTGCCGAGGATCTCCAACTTCACGGACGTGGACGCGCTGGCCTCCGAGCCAGGAGTGGTGGTCCGCTTCGTGACCTCCCCGGGCGAGTTGGAGGACACCGATCTGGTGGTGCTGCCGGGCTCTCGGGCCACGGTCTCCGACCTGGGGTGGCTCCGTGCCACCGGCCTGGCCGCCGCCCTGCCGGGGCGGGCGGTGCTGGGCATCTGCGGCGGTTACCAGATGCTCGCCAGGACCATCCGCGACGACGTCGAGTCGGGGGCGGGGCTGATCGAAGGGCTGGGGTTGCTGCCCGCGTCGGTGGAGTTCGCCGGGGACAAGACGCTGGGCCGTCCGGTCGGTGCCGCGTACGGCCACCCGGTCTCCGCGTACGAGATCCACCACGGCGTGGTGACGGCCGACGGCGGCGAGCCCTTCCTGGACGGCTGCCGTGCCGGTTCGGTGTGGGGTACCACCTGGCACGGCGCCCTGGAGAACGACGGTTTCCGCCGGGCCTTCCTCGCCGACGTGGCCGCCGTCTCCGGCCGCGACTTCACCCCGGCGCCGGATGTGTCGTTCGCCGCGCTGAGGGAGGAGAGGCTGGACGCGCTCGGTGACCTGATCGAGCGGAACGTCGACACCGCTGCCCTGCTCCGGTTGCTGGAGGGCGGGGCTCCCGCGGGGCTGCCGTCGCTGCCGCCCGGCGGGGTCTCGCGTGAGGCTCCGGATTTCTCGGCGGGCGCTTCCTCCGTCGGGTGAGGTGCACCGGAGGCGACCGGCGAAGCGATCGGAGCCGGGGGTTCCCTCCGTCGGGTGAGGTGCCGGTCCTTCCGTGGGCTGAGACCGGTGTCCGTTCCAGCGAGGCGACAGGTGATTTATCCCCTGTACTGCCTCTTATGAGGGGAGAAGACGGATAAATCAGTTCAGATGGTGAAAAAGGGGAAGGTCTTCCGCCGGGTAAACTCGATGGATCCCCGGCGAATCCGATGGGGAGGTAGGGGAGGCCGACGATGTTCCGCATCCTGGTGTTGCTCGTCGTCATCGCGGTGATCGTGGTGGTGATCCTCGGCGTGACCAGGAGGGTACGTGCCGCCGTGGCAGGCGGGGTGAAACGCGAGCCCGTCGCCGACAGTCCCCGCGAGATCCTCAAGCGCCGCTACGCGGCCGGTGAGATCGACGAGGACGAATACCTCCGCCGGATGTCGGGCCTCTCCCAGGACTGGTAGTTCCACCGGCGTCGGGCTGCGGTCAGGTTGGTGCCGTTGGACCTCAAGATCCAGTCTTCAAGGTGTCCACATTCAATGGGGAGCGCCCAAAAGCTGCGGTGATGGAGCCGGCGACGAAGCGGAGGTGGGTGGCCCCATGTGGGATTGCCGCTTGGTGGCCTTGGGCTCCGGTGAGGGCACGGCGCAAGGTCGCAGAGTCTGCGGCCGGGATGGTCGCGATGTTGGCGGAAACAGGGGTCAGTGACCGGGAGCTGTCAGGCAACCGCCGTCGTTGATGTAGCCCCCTACCTCCACCTTCGACTCACGCTCGTCGTAGAAGCCGGTGAGGCATCCTCCCGACAATTCGATAGCGAACACCACAGCGGAGCGAGCCCCTCCTGCCCTGATGATGACGTTCGTCCCTGGTGGGGCGACCGCCCGTACCGCTTTCGCGACGTGGGCCTCGCCGTGCAGTGCCCGCTCGCGCAGGTCGGCGAATTTGCCCCGCAGGGCCTCGGCCACCGGCTCAGCCTTCGCAGCCACCTCCGGAGGAACCGCGCCGCGCTGGCGGTATGCCTCGTTGTCCGCGTGCTTTTGCTCCCAGGAGGGCATCGTGATGCAAGGGGCAGGCGTCAGCGACTCAACGGCTTCCGGGCAAGGAAGTAACGCTGACGGCGACGCCGACGGCCCGCCTCCCTGTGTCCGCGCCACACCACAGCCATTCAGGATGGTCAACAACAGCATGGCGACAAGGGCAATTAAGATCTTCATGCTCTTCATGCCTCAACGATCGGGCAGGGCGAACCGGGGGCACAAGTCACGTCGGTGGCAGTGGGGTGATCGCGTGGTGTTCGCCGGCTCACAAGGATCAGGTGGCCCTTCAATCCGGGAGTCTCAGGGGTTCGGGCGTTTCCCAGGCTGTCGGCTGCCGCTCGGGGTTGGTTTCCTGGTGTACGAACTGGCTGATCAGCTCGGTGAGGGCTTGCCGGTCCTGCTCGGGAAGGTCCTGTAGGAGGGCGATCGCCGGTTGAAGCACCTCCACCGTGGCCTCGGGTGTGATGGCGTCGTTGTCGCTGTGATCAAGTTTGATGACGATCTCTCTCAGGCCCTTAGGTGGTCGGACCGGCGTCACGAGCCGACGTGGTCGGACGCACATCGTGACGCCGACGCGTGTCAGGTCGCGGGGGCGGGGGCCGGCTGGTTCTCGGTGATCCAGGCGTCGATCTCCTCCCAGTGCTCGAAGAGCCAGCGGATCTGCTCCTCGCGCTCGCGGGGCACGTCGGCGGCCTGGACCCGCCACCACTTGGCCTTGATCTGGGCGCTGAGCGGCAGACGGGTCCAGATGTCCCCGAAGGTGATCAGGTCGTCGAGGCCGGTGTGCGCGACGAAGATCACGTCCGCCTCGGGGCAGGCGTCGATGGCGGCGATCGCCCCGTTGGGGCGGGGAGCCATCAGGTGCTCCAGCCTGCGGGCCCGTGCGGCCTCCTCGGCCAGGCCCTTCTGCTCCAGCCTCAGGATGGCCCGCCAGCGGCGCTTCGGGGTGAAGTTGCCGCCCTCGGGGAAGATCACCAGGGCGTCGTCGGCGTCCATGCCGGCCGACAGGCGGCGGATCTCGGCGAGGATGCCGCTCTCCGCGGTCTTGCGGTGGACGAAGGCGTTGGGGAGCCGGTTGATCACCACGTCCAGCGAGGGGACGAACTGCAGGGCCGCCTTCATCACGATCCTCGGGCGCCTGTGGTATCGGGCGAGAAGGTGGTGGACGAGCAGGAAGGAGTCGCCGGGGCCCGCGTGGCGGGACAGGACGATGACGGGGCGGGTGAGGCGCCGGGAGGTCTCCTCGGAGGTCGGCGGAGGCTCGTCGACCTCGACGCTCAGGCGGAAGATCCGCACCGCGGCCTCGTAGATCTTGGACAGGAACCACTGGATCAGCTCGTAGTGCTGCTCCTGGTACTCGTCACGGCTGAGCCGGCCGCCCAGGCCGTTCGTCACCCACAGCCACAGGCAGGCGCACAGTGCCATCGACTCCAGCGTCAGCCACGCCATCGCGAACCAGACCAGCCGGGTGCCGCGCCGCTGCGGGGGTGGCAGGCGCAGCGAGGCCGCGGTCACCACCAGCAGCCAGATCGGGAGCGTGAGCACCGCGAGGACGGTGAGCACGATGACGAGAGGTGCGAGGACCAGGCGGCGGATGATGCGAGGAGGCAGCACGAGCGGCTCCTGCCTGTGTGGATGTGCGGTGTGTAGGTCGTGCGGGTGCCGTGTGATTCACACCGGTGTGACTCAGGCCGGTGTGACTCGGATGGACGTTGATGCGGACATGTCCCTGTGAGGTACCCCGATGTATACGTACAACGCGGTGTGGCGCACATCGATGCCGGGGTGGACGGGTGACGTGGCTCAGGAGGGCGACTGCCGGGCCAGGTAGTCGGCCGAGGCCCGATAGGCGCGATCGATGTATTTAGATATATGCGAAATATCCCGGTATCGCAGCTGGGAGAAGTCCATTCCCGGCCGGGACTCACCCCCCGAAGGCATCACGTGGACCTCGATGTCGTCCGGCAGGGTGGCCATCTCCTCGGTGAAGCGGTGCCGCCGGGCGATCTCGAAGGCGGTCATGCCGACCTCCCACGGGCGCCGGGGCACCGTCAGGGGACGCTCGATCCTGCCCACGTGCAGCACGTAGACCCGCCGGGCGCCGAGCGCGACGGCCCGGCCGACCGGGATGCTGTGCACCAGCCCGCCGTCGAGATAGTGGCCCTCGCCGACGCGGACCGGCGGCAGCAGCCCCGGAACGGCGCAGGAGGCGAGGACCGCGTCGACGAGCGGCCCCTCGGTGAACCAGTGCGCGGCGGCACGCTCGACGGAGGCGGCCACGCACTGGAACGACACGGGAAGATCCTCGATGCGGGAGACCGGGAGCGTCCTGGCGAGCAGGTCGCGCAGCGGCTCGGAGGAGTGCAGGTGGGTACCGCTTCTGGCGAGGGTGGACAGCCGGGTCACCCAGGACCCGGCGAACGCCGTACGGACGATGTCGGAACTCCACAGCGTGTTCAGGCGCTCGACCGCGTCGCCGGGGGAGGCGGCGAACACGACGCCGTTCAGCGCGCCCACGGACGTGCCGACGATCAGGTCGGGCTTGATGCCCGCCTCGTCGAGCGCGCGCAGCATGCCCACCTCGTGAGCGCCGAGAACGCCCCCGCCACCCAGTACGAAGGCAGTGTCCAGGCTCATGGGCTCACCATATCCCCGCCCCGGAGCACCGGATTCCCGCCGAGGCCGCGCCGGTTCCGGATCCACGGGAAGAAGCCGAGGAACCGGGCGGTTCCGGATCCCCGCAAAGAAAAGGCGGCCAGTTGTCCGGGTCCTGACATGACCTCAGGCGCCGGCGAGAGGGCACGATCTGACGCATGACAAGTGTGGTGGAGACCGAAGGGCTCACCAAGTTCTACGGCGGACGCCGAGGACTTGAGGATCTCGACCTGGAGATCCGGCCGGGGGAGGTGTTCGGGTATCTCGGCCCGAACGGAGCGGGAAAGCCGGACGGGCGATTGTGACGTAACTGTGCCCCTTGAATGCCGCCGGATACACGTTGTGACCTGAAAGCGTCGCCGGAACCCTCAGTGAGGTAGGGGTCTGCGAACGATCTTGCTTAGGATCGCGCTCACACAACTTCGATCATGGCCGCCGGACCAAATCAGCCCTTGAATCCCACCGGATACACGATCGGTGCTCTATGGCGAGATATGGCGCGGTCTCGCGAAATCCGATGCGCTGTAGTCCACACTGACGGCCTATCGCGAGCACCTTGGATAGACGACACCGGAGAAGCCCGTAAGGCGCTCAGCGTGGCTCTCAGAGCCGTACAGCACGAAGCCCGCCGAACCTCCCGGCAGGCTTCGCGGTCACCTACGGGAAGACATCGGACCCTCTGTGACGCGGACATGAGAGAGCCCCCGACGCGGAAGGAGTGAACGCGTCGGGGGCTTCCGGGCTGCCCCATGGCCCGTACCCATCCCCGAAGGGAGATCAGCGAGGGCTCGGTTCCCCTGGCACGGTTTCACCCGCGCAACCCCGAGCCCCCGTCCGCATGCTAGGCGCTCGTCGGCACGTCCAGCAGACGGAACGCCTGGGGAACCGGCGCGTCACTGCCGGTCCGGAAGGTCATGAACATGTGACGCTGACCGGACGGCCGACCGTCCGCCCCGTAGCCGGGAAGGATCTCGACTGTGGTCCCGATCCGGTCAACGATGATGAACTGCGAGAAGTCGCCGTACACCATGACGTAGTTGTTCGCTGTGGCCGCCGGGTTGATCGTGCCGTCCATGTTCGAGTTCTCATGCCAGGGCTTTCCGAGAAGCCGGGGCGGGTCTTCGCGAAGCTCGGGGAACTGGAGAGCGCCGTTCGTGGTCTCCATCTGCCGGTAGGTGTTCGCCGTCGCGATGTGCGACATGAACGAGGCGTTCCCGGAGAACCGCGCCGGTAGAGCGTTCTGAAGCCGGAACGGGTCGGTCGCGGCGAGCGCTTCCGAGCCGAGAGTGTCGATCTCGCTAGACGTGCCTACGAGAGCCGTCACGATGCCGCGCGGGGCGGTCGAGCCGTTGCCCGTCGTGTACGCCGTCGCCATGAGCTGATCGGCCGCGTCGCGCGCCACGACCCGAAGCTGATTGGTCAGGTCGAGCGCATCCATCCCGAGTTCGTAGGAGTACGTCACGTTGACGTCGCCCATGAACACGGGGATCGGTTCGGCCGCGAGTGCGGGCGTGCCGTCCGCCGCCTGAGCCCCCTCGGTCTTCCATTCGGCCGTTGCACCGGCGGACGAGACGCCGTTCCACTTGTCGGACACGGTTCGTACGACGCGGGAGATCTGGCGAAGCGGGTTGTTGCTGCCGTCATTCGTCAGCAAGACCGCCGGGTCGATCACGAGCGGGAGCATGGCGGATCCGCCGGACAGGTTGAGCGCCGTCCGGATTTCGTCGGCCTTCCGGAACGCCTGACCCTCTTCGGCCGTCCACAGAAGGTGACCGCGCGTCGGGTCGGCCGCGAGCTTCGCGAACGCTCGGGTGTAGGCGTCGCTACCGGCCGCCTGAACCCAACGCGCCGCGAGAGAACGATCCCCGGTCGGGCCGTTGTCGAGAAGCCCCTGAGCCGCTTCGGCCGCACGAGCGGGAAGACGGTCGGCCCCAACGAGGTCGTCAAGCTGCCACAGCGCGAGGTCGCGGTTCCGGTTGGCCGTGCCGCGCGGGGCGGACGTCGCCCGGTCGGCCGTGCCGCCGCGAACCGCGTGACCCGCGAGCCAGTCGCGCCGCAACTCGGTTCGGTACTCACGAGTGAGCGCCGCGATCTTGTCGTCTCGCTGCTGCCACTCGCGAAGCTCCGCGCCGCTGATCGGCTCGGGGTGGTCTTCGTTGAAGTCGTCCTGTTCCCGCATGAGCCGGTCGATCTCGTCACGGATGACTACGGGGGTGCGTCGTTCGGACATGGTGGATCTCCTGAAGTCGATCATGGATTGATCAACCCGTCAGGAAGTGGGCGATGTGCCCGGCTTGCTGTCTACGCGATCACGGGCGAGGTCTCGGAAGGTGGGCCGAGCCCGACGTTCCGACCGGCGAGTGATCGCGTGGGTCTGATGATCAGCGTACGTCGTCGGCCGAACGCTGCGCATCCTCACGTTCCTTCGGCGTGAGCACGAACGAACCCATGCCGGTCTCGGTCCGGATGTAGTGATCATCCCGAAGTGCCGCGACGGCCTTCCGGACCGTCACCTGAGTCACGCCGAACTCGGTCACGAGAGCGAGCACGGGCGGGATGCGCTCGCCCGGCTTGTACGTGCCCGCTTCGATCCGCTCACGGATGATCGCGGCCACCTGAGGCCAGAGGGCACGGCTTCTGTCGAGTTCGATCACCACTCGCTCACCGTAGTGACCGCTAGTCAGCACGGGCGAGGCAGCGCGAGCCCTAGTGAGATATAGCGCGCTACATATAAAGTGCGCTTGACGGACAGTCACAGAGGGCGAGGTCAAGAACGTGAGCGAGCCTGAGTACATCCCCGACGCGATCCCCGGTTTCGACATCTGGCGGGACAACTTCGAAGCGGACATGTGGCGCGGTCGGCACCGCGATAGCGGCCGGACGATCAGCGCCGACAACTGGGAACTTCTCGTGTGGCGCGCGTATGAAGTCCGCATCCTGATCTCGATCACGAGCATCCGGGAAGTGCTCGACCGTCATGCCGGATCTTGACTGGCGTCCGTACGACTCGCGAGGAACGACGTCCCGCGTCCGGGAGATCGTGACGCGCGGCAAGGTCGAGTTCGAGCTGTGCGCCGAAGGTGGGCAAGACGTGATCCGCAGGACCGACTACACGAAAAAGCGGGTCGTCGTGAGCGAGGTCGGCCGCGAGATGACGCGCCTGGCGACGCTCGATCTGTGGAAGCTGATCGTCACAGACGACGCTGCCTGATCAAGGCGTTGACCAGGCAGTTTGCCCTCGCTTGCCCTTGAGGTCGCTTCGCCCGCGCGTACGTGATCGGGGGGCGCGTGCTGCCCTTGCCCGTTGCACTTGACCGGCCGTCACACGCCGTGAGACTCCTGCCATCGCGTCAAGGTGGGTAGCGCGTGGCTCTCAGCGCCGCCTAGGGCTATCTCGCGTTCTGTGGCCGCGCGTCATGCCGAACCCCGCCAGGAAGGCACGCGCGTAGATCGTCTAGAGGTAGTTGCCGGGCATCGGTGCGGGCTCGACGTCGGCCGCCAGGGGCTCGGTCGCGCTGCCGTCGTTCGGCGCGACGGCGAGACCCGAGCGCGTCACCAGGAACACGACCTCACCCCTCAGCCATGCGTCCGTTACCGCCATCGCGTCGGGGCGGCCGAACATCTCGGCGAAGAGCGTGATTACCCAGTCCGTCACCTGGATCTCGACGTCCTGAGGGGTGATCTTGGGGTTTCTCGGGGTTTCTTCCGGGGTCATTTCGATCTTCCTTTCTTGGGCCTGGGGCTCGGGGAGGGAAAAAGGAGATTGCGGGGTCTCCCTGGGGTGCGATCTTGGCCGTGATCTCGACCCCTACCCCCCGCAGGGGGCGTGTGGTCGAGCCGGTCGAGTGCCGACCCCGCCAGGAATGGCACTCGTGGTACCGGTACCACCGGTACCGGTACCGACGTGGTACCAGTGGTACGCGGTACCACGTCGGTACCGTCCGTACCATGCGGTACCACGTACCGCGATGGTTCTGGTACGTACGGTACAAACCGCTGGTCAGCGCGTCGCGTAGATCACAAGGATCGCGGCGACCGACGTGACCACGAACGCGAACGTGTACCAACGTTCGGTGAGCAAGAGGAACATCACGGCGAGCGCTCGGAACGGTGCGACGATCAAGCGCCACACGCGCTGAACCGATGATCCGAATCCATCATCATCGGGAACGATCTCGATCCACGTCGGGTGATCGTGAATCACGATCGGCGCACCACTGAAGTCAGTAGGTGCTTGCATGATCGCTGTGTCCTGAGCCTCTACCCGCTGTGCGAGTTGCCCTCTCTTCACGCTGCCACCTCCCGGTCGTTGGGGCGCCCGTAAGCGTCCGTGATGGGTGCCCCGGTGGGCAGTGACCCGGCGGGACACCGGGCTTCGTGAGCGATCTCATGCCGCCCCATGTCGATCACGAGGGCCGGTCGGCACATCGGACAGAATGGGGTCGGCCGGTCGGGGGCGGATAGGGTCCGCCCCCGGCTGGTCGTCGTGGTCATGGTCATGAATCCTCTCGGATCGGTTCGTGTCGGTGGCCGATCAGGGTCCGTGTCTCAGGTCCCCCGACCTGGGGAAACTCGGTGTGTGCAGCTTGTGCAGGGTCAATCCAAAACTCCCCATAGCGCTACACGTAGAGAGTTTTAGAACGACCCTGCACAAGCTGCACACGATCACTCGAAGGGGCTTTCGTCGTCGCTGAACCGGACCCCGAGCCATGCCATGACCTGAGCCGAGAGCGCACCGGCAGGCGCACCCTTCGGCCGCGAGATCCCCGGCTGAGACGTCCGGACGCGCTTCTTCTCGACCCGAGCCCGCGCCGTCTCCGAGTGATCCCGGAACCGGGGGGTGAACAGCTTCTCGGACGGCTCACGGTTGCCTCGATCGCGAGACCACGCGCGGTAGTCCTCGTATAGGTCCGTGCTCGACACGTAGCTGTCCGGGTCGGCCGTCAGCCGGTCGTCCCAGTAGGCAAGGATCATGTCCGACTCGGCTCGCCATGACCGCGTGTCCGCGTCCACGGTGGTCGGTGCCGGGGGCATGACCATGTCCGCGTCGTAGAACCGGCGTGCGCCGTCCACGATCCATCGGAGCATGGCCGAAAGGATCTTCGGATCCTTGCTCGCCCGGTCGCGAAGCCTTCCGTCACTCTTCCGCTCATGCGGTGCGGTCGGCTCGCCCTTCACGTAGGTGTACGGGAAGGTCACGAGCGCGAGCCGTCGCCACGTGCCGGTGTCGGTCTCGGTCACGATCGGCCGATAGTTCGTCGTCAGGAACAGCGAGTGTGTAGCGCGCCACGTGACGCTGTCCTTGTACTTGAACGCCCCCCGCATTTCGGGGGAACCGATCGACTTCTTCAGCCGGACCGAGTCGAGGTGAGCCGCTTCCGGCGTTTCCTCGATCAGCGCGAAGCGCACACCCTGAAGCGCGATCCGGTCGAAGTCCGATGCCTGCCCGATCAGGACGGCATCGGGGACAAGGACGTGATAGTCCCCGAGCGCCGCGCCGACCGAGTCCACGAGCGTCGTCTTCCCGTTGCTGCCCCCACCGTTGAGAAGCGGCATGACGTCGTCCGGCGTCATGTGGCCGGTCGCTGCCTGCCCGAACCGGACCTGAAGCCACTCGGCGACGTCCGCCGGGACGGCCGACAGGATCGCGTCGAGGTCGTCGCTCGCTGCCGTGGGGTCGTAGTCGGCCCCCGCCATGCGCGAGATCAGCCGCTCGGGATCGTGCTGCATGAGGTCGCCCGTACGGAGATCCACGACGCCGTTCCGGCAGTTGAGAACGTCCGGGTCCGCGTCCATGTCGGCCGCGTCGAAGAGCACGATCCCTCTCGCGAGCGCAACCACGGCCGCGATCCGGCCACGACCGAGAACCGAGCGCCACCCGTCGATCACTTCCTGACGGGTCCGGCTGTTGTCACCGGTCGCCCCCTCGACCGCTTCCGCGAAGCGAGCCACAGCCCACAGCCGAACCGCCTCGATCACGGCCGCTTCGTCGCAGCGAGCCCACCGGCGGCCGTCCCAGACGATCCAGCCGGTACCGGCCGACCAGCGAAACCGGCCGTCCATGACTTCGTCCGCGACGGTCTCCGTCAGGTAGGCGTCCGAGAACGTTCCGTCCGCCGACGCGGTCACCGGCTCGTCAGGGGTCGCGACGTCGAGCAGCCCGGCGACGGTCCCGCCGTTGGCGAGGTAGTCGTCAGCACCCACCTTGTCGAGCCCTTCGACGGTCGGCGTGATCAGGTACCGGACCTTGCTCGCACCCTTGCTCTTCAGCCACCGTCCGAGCCGGACCATGGCGAGCATGACCTGACGCTTCTCGGCCGCGTCCGAGTCGAAGCACACGATCACTTCACGGTCGCGAAGCGGGACGTCTTCCCAATCCCCGAGCGTCCCGAGCTTGGCACGCCAGTTGAAGACGCCGGTCAGCGCGATCACGCATTCCCCGAGCGAGGTCAGCGCGTCGGCCTTCTTCACGCCTTCGGTGATCCACAGCCGGACGGATGGGTCCTTGATCCGGCTCGCGTTCCGGGGATGGACATCGAGCTTGTTCGGCATGCCCACGGGTGACAGATAGCGGAGCGGCTTCTTCCCGCCGGTGACGGCCGGAAGCGTGTCGAGCCGGAACTGAGCCGTGACCAGTTCGCCGGTCGGTCCGTACATCGGGATCATGAGCCCGTCACGGTTGCCCGTGCTGAACCGGATCTTCCGTGCCGCAAGCCGGTCGGCGACCTCGGGAGCGCCCACGGTCGGCGAGTAGTACCCGCGCTCTTCGATCACGTCGGTTGCGATGCCGGACGCGCGAAGCATGTCCATGTGACCGTTTGTCAGCTTTGCGTGAAGAGATCTACTCTGGTCGTGAACGTACGTGTCCGCGCCGTTCAGGGTCGCCGTCCCGGCCAGGGGGCGGCGATCTTCGTTTGTGGTCATGCGTGCTGCCCGCCCTTCAGCAGAAGCCCGATGGTGGCTCGCTGGTCGTCGTTCAGGGGCGGGAACTTGTCGGCCGTCTCCCGGATGAACTTCGCGATCTTCGCGGCGTGCAGCTTCCGGCGAAGCTCGGTCGTGTCCGCGTCGGGGCGGTAGCGCTCTGTCCGTGCGATCTCGGCCGCGATCGTCCGGGGCTCAGGCATGGTCGCCATGGCAGATCTCCCGAAGGAAGTGATCTGCGGATGCCGCCCCCCGGTGACATCACAGGGGTTCCGCTGGTACGGCGATCATGGCGTTACCGGAGTGAGGTCGTCAGCCTCTCTGCCGAACTCCGGCGCTGGTCAGCGTGACTGCATGACCAACGATCTACCTCCACAGTAGGCGCTCAGTTTCGGATACGCAACCGAAAGGCCGGTGACTGTTTTCCCAGTTCACCGGCCTTTTGTATCTCGCTGATTACATGCTCTGACCCTTGATCGGCTCGATCGTGACGCGCTCTTCGATCGACGGCCGCCGACCCTTCCCGGAGGGCTTCAGGGTCACGGTCATGACGTTCCGGATGATCTCCCGGCGGGTTCCGATCCCGAGCCCTTCCCACACGCGCCGTGCCGCGTCTTCGGACTCGACCCCGGCGAACGCTGCCAGCGGGGATGCTTCCGCGACGTCGGCAAGGCGCCGTTCGAGATCTTCGATCTTTGCCTGTTGCCGCTTCGTGCGGGTCACGTACTCGGCGCGATCAATCAGCCCGTCGTCGTAGTCCTCACCGATCACGACCTTCCGCTGACGTGCCGCGATCAGTTCGCCCCGAAGGGCGTTGACGTCGATCCCGGCGGCCGGTGCCGCGATCAGGTCGGCCGCGTCCCGAGCCAGGATGACCACGGCGAGCCCTTCCACGAGCGCGTCAAGGTCGGCTTGCGGGCACATGACGTGCGGTCCGTCGCCCCGGTTCGGGCTGGGCGGGCAGGCGTACACCGGACGGTCCTTCCTCCCGCTCGACCCCGAGACGCGCACCACAGCGCCACACGGGCACCGGTAGATCCCGCTTCCGAGCCACTTCGGCGCGACGCCGGGGTTCGTCCGCCGGGTCGGGTCGCTCAGCTTGTGGACGATCGTCCAGAGCTGATCTTCGGGGATGATCGCGTTCCACGGCGCGCGGCCGACCACGTCAGCGGGGGCGTAGACCTTCCGGCCGGTGCCTTCCTTGTGGACCATGAGCCCGGCGTTCCGGGGGCGCATGAGCACGTCACGGATGTACGTCGGTTGCCAGGGCTTCCCGTCAGCGGTCGGGATTCCGTCCGTGTTCAGGTCGCGAGTAACAGCACGCACGCTGACCCCGGCGAGCACCGCGTCAGCCATGCGCCGGATGACGGCCGCTTCGCTCTCCCGGATCGTGACGCCGTCCGGCTCGAACCCGTACGGCCGACGTCCGCCCCCGAACTGTCCGGCCGACGCCTGACGCTCCCGAGCCGCGCTCACGCGCCGCGCGGTGTCCCGGCTCGACTTGTTCGCCATGGCGACCATGACCCGAGCCATGGTCACGTCAGCGTCGTTGTCCAGCCTGAGAGACCCGGTGATGGACGCTGCCCGGACGCGGGGGCGGTTCGACTCAACGACGTCGATCAGGTCTTCGAGGTCGCGGGGGTCGCGCATGGCGCGGTCGAGATCGAGCGAGACCAGGACGTCGGCGCGGTCACGGGCGAGCCAGTCGAGCGCTTCACGGAAGCCGGGGCGGACAGTCCGCATGGCGACTTCGCCGTTCGGGAGCTTGATCTTCCGGCGCTTGAACGCGCTCGTGTCGTTCTCGACAATCACCTTCACGACGTCCCACCCGTTGCCGGTCGTGAACGCCGTCAGCCGTCGAACCTGATCGTCAACGCCGGTCGTGTCGAGTTGTACCGTGCCGTCGTCTGCCGTGATCTTCTCAGCGTCGCTGATCCTTGCCAGGATGACCGCTCGCTCGCCCATGTCCGCTCTCCCTTGTGCTTGACCGCTGGTCACAGCGTATGCATGAGAAGCGTCATATTCGAGCGTTGGGCAAGACAACGACCATCAGGCTGCTCCTGGACGTCATCCGTCCCACCAGGGGCCGGATGACGGTCCTGGGCAGAGATCCCCGCGAGGCGGATGTGCGGAGCCGGATCGGTTACCTGCCCGGCGAGCTGGCTCTGGAGGGCAGGGAGAAGGCGGGGGAGTTCCTCGCCTTCCTCGGCGCGATGCGCGACGGCGTGCCCAAGGGGCGGATCGAGGAGCTGGCCGAGAGGCTGGAGGCCGACCTGTCGGTGCCGATGGGCAAACTCTCCAAGGGCAACAGGCAGAAGGTCGGGCTCATCCAGGCGTTCATGCACGAGCCGGAGTTCCTGATCCTCGACGAGCCGACCAGCGGCCTGGATCCGCTGATGCAGCAGGAGTTCCTCGCGATGGTCCGCGAGGTCCGCGCCTCGGGCCGTACCGTGCTGATGTCCTCCCACGTGCTGGCCGAGGTCGAGGACGTCTCCGACCGGGTGGGCATCGTGCGCGGCGGCAGGCTGGTCGCGGTGGAGGACGTCTCCGCGCTCAGGGAGAAGGCGGTGCGCCGGGTGGAGTTCCACTTCGACGCCCCGGTGCCCCGGGAGGCGTTCGAGAACCTGCCCGGCGTACGGGACCTGCGGGTCGAGGGGGCCGGGGTGCGCTGCACCATCGACGGCCGCCCGGACGCGCTGATCAAGGCGGCGGCGAGGTTCACGGTGGTGCACATGGTCAGCGCCCGGCCCGACCTGGAGGAGATCTTCCTCACCTACTACAGCCGGCACGAAGAGGAAGAGGAGGCGCGCGATGCCCGCACTGGTGTCGAAAAGCCTGCGTGACTACCGCAGGCCGCTGCTCGGCTGGACCATCGGGATCAGCGCCTTCTTCGCGCTGTACCTGGCCTTCTACCCGAACATCCAGAGCAACCCCGACCTTTACGGGGAAGTGGCGCTGACCAAGTTCCCCGGGGCGATGCGCGACCTCATGGGCGGCCTGGAGGAGGGATTCACCAGCGGCTCCGGCTATCTGCAGACCCTGGTCTACCAGCTGTTCGGGCCGCTGCTGTTCATCATGTGCGCCGCGGTGATCGGCAACCGGGCGATCGCCCAGCCCGAGGAGTCGGGCACGCTGGAGCTCGTCCTCACCCTTCCGGTCGACCGCAGGCGACTGGTCCTGGAGCGCTTCGCCGCCCTCGCCCTCGCACTGTTCGGCGTGGCGGCGGCCACCTTCCTCGCCGTCCTCGGCCTGGCGGTCGCCGTCGACATGGGCGTACCCGCCGGCAGGATCCTCGCCGGTCACGTCGGCGTCTTCCTGCTCGCCCTCTTCTTCGGGACGCTCTGCCTGACGGTCGGCGCCGCGACGGGTCGCAGGGGGGTCGCCCTCGCGGTGGTCGGGGTGGTCGCCGTGGCCGGATACGTGGTCGAGACCATGGGCAAGGACGTGGCCGGTGTGTCCTGGCTGCGCTGGATCTCGCCGTTCCACTACTACCTCGACGGTCGGCCGATCCAGCTGGGGCTCCCGGTAGCGGACTATCTCGTGCTGGCCGGGGCGACCGTCGTGCTGCTCCTGATCGCGATGCCGGCCTTCGACAGGCGTGACGTGGGAGTCTGATGGACGAGCTGCTCGGCGGCCATCTCCGGATGTTGCGGGAGGCGGCCGCCACCGGCAGGCTGCCGGGGCGGGCCGAGCTCGACGACTGCCGCGCCGCCGGCGCGCTGGCCGCCGAGCGGGGCGTGTCCGTGCGGGCACTGGTCGAGGCCGCGCTGGCGACGGCCGAGTCGGTGACCCCCACCCCGCTCCCGGCCCTGCGGCGTACGGTCTCCGCCCTGATGGAGGGGTACGAGAACGCCCAGCGGGCGGCGCTGCGCCGGGAGGAGACGGAGCGCAGGAAGTTCGTCGACGACCTGCTCCAGGGCCGTGCCGACAGGCTCGCCGAACGGGCCGAGCACTTCGGGCTCCGCATGGCCGAGACGTACGTGGTCGCCGTCGCCCGCCCTGCCACCGGAGCCGCCGCGGCCGTCGCTTCGGAGGACGGCGGGTTCGAGAGGCGCGACGGGTTCGAGAGGCACGGTGGGAAGGAAGAGGTCCGCGGGCTCGCGGGCGAGACCGAGGGGACGGCCAGGAGGATCGAGGAGGCGCTGGTCGCCCGGTTCGGCTCGCACAACGTGCTGGTCACGGTACGCGACGGGATGCTCGTGTGCGTGGCGCCGGGCAGCCTCGGCGTCGTGACCGGAGAGTTCACCCATCACGTGCGCCAGATGTTCGCGCCCGGCTGGCGGGTCGGGCTCGGCAGGGCGCACCGGGGCCCCGGCGGGGTGGTCACCTCCTATCGGGAGGGTGTCAACGCCATCGGGTTCGGCGACAGGCTGGGGCTGCGCGCCCCGGTGCTCAAGGCCGCCGACCTGCTGGTCTTCCCGGTGCTGCTGCGGGACCGTACGGCGATCGAGGACCTGGTGACGAGCGTCCTCAGCCCGCTGCTCGAGGCGCGGGGCGGCCCCGAGCCGCTGCTCGCCACGCTGGAGGCCGTCTTCGCCTCCCAGGGCAACCAGACCGCCGCCGCGCGCAGGCTCGATATCAGCACCCGGGCGGTGACCTACCGGCTGGAGCGGATCCGCCGCCTCACCGGGTTCTCGCCGGACGATCCCACCCAGCGTTTCACCCTGGAGACGGCGGTCCTGGGCGCCCGGCTCCTGGACTGGCCCGCCCAGCCGACGCACTGACCGGACCTCCGCGCCGTTACGGGATCAGGAGCAGCTTGCCGGTCGTCCGGCGGGCTTCGAGATCCTCGTGGGCACGGGCGGCCTCGGCGAGCGGGTAGCGCTCGGAGACGTGCACCCGCAGCTGCCCGGAGGCGACCCAGCCGTAGAGGTCGGAGGCGCGCCAGGCGAGCTCGTCGCGGGTGGCGATGTAGGAGCCCAGCGTCGGACGGGTGAGGAAGAGCGAGCCGTTCTTGGCGAGGACCTGCGGGTCGAACGGCGGGACCGGGCCGCTCGCCTGGCCGTACAGCGCCATCATGCCGCGCGGTCGCAGCGAGGCGATGCTCTCGTCGAAGGTGGCCGCGCCCACGCCGTCGTAGACGACGTGCACGCCGGAACCGGTCAGCTCGCGGACCGCGTCGGCGAAGCCCTTGTAGCGGAACACCTCGTCGGCGCCCGCCTGGCGGGCCAGGGTCTCCTTCTCGTCGGTGGAGACCGTGCCGATGACCCGGGCGCCGCGCAGCTTGGCGATCTGGGTGAGCAGCAGGCCCATCCCCCCGGCGGCGGCGTGCACCAGGACGTCGTCGCCCTCCTTCACCTCGTACGTGGAGTGCGTCAGGTAGTGGGCGGTCAGTCCCTGGAGGGTGACGGCCGCCGCGGCCTCGGCCGTCACCCCCTCGGGGACGGCGAGCACCTTGGAGGCGGGCACCACGTTCCTGGAGGCGTAGCTGCCCGGCACGTTCGCCCACGCCACGGTGTCGCCGACGGCGACGTCGCGCACGTCCTCGCCGACCGCGACGACGGTGCCCCCGCCCTCCTCGCCGGGAACGAAGGGCAGGGAGAGCGGGTAGCGGCCCATCCGGTGGTAGACGTCGATGAAGTTCACCCCGGAGGCGGCGACGTCGACCAGGACGTCACCGGGGTTCATCTCGGGGTCCGGGTGATCGTCGGTGTAGGTGAGAACCTCGGGTCCACCGGTGGCGGAGACGACTATGGCGCGCATCGTGCTGAACTCCTTCGGTCGGTCGGATGCCCCGTTCCCCGCAGGGTGCGGATCACTCGCCGTCAGGGCTGTGTGGTGGGGGCGGGGCCGTGCAGGGTGAAGTTGTCGAACGCGGTCCGCAGGACGGCGTCGCTGTTCTCGCCCACCCGGGCGATCACGCCGACGAGCCCGTTGGGCAGCGGGTTGGTGTCGAGGAACGACTGGGTCTGCTCGTCGTTGACCCACATGGTGAGCCGAACGCCCTCCTTCACGCCGGCGCACTCCGCCGTGAGCCGGACGGCCTCGCCCTTGGGCAGGTCGACCTTGACGGGCTTGGTGAGCTCGCCCCCGGCGCTCTTGACGGTCTTGCGGATGCGGGCGTTGCCCGAGGTGTCGAGCAGAAACTCGTACCGCGTCGCCTTGTTGTCGTCCTCGCCCCGGCAGAACAGCCCGTACTCGCCCATACCGACGGTGCCGGAGCGGATCGTGATGTCGGAGCCGAGCAGGATACGGCTCGGGGTGATCGGCATGGGACTGGCCGTGGGGTCGGGGGTGGCCGGGGGAGCGGAGACGAAGGGGATCGGGGCCTGCTCCCGCCTGATGGGGGAGTAACCGCTGACGTCGACGGCGTAGTAGCCGTTGGGGGAGTAGCCGTACGTGCCGGTCAACGGGCTGTAGGTGCCGCCGCTCCAGCCGGTGCCGCTCTGGGTGAAGTCGTCCTGGTAGAGCAGGGGGAGGTCCTCCGGAGGGCCGCCGGGAGCAAGGGCGAGGCGCAGCCCGATCCCCGCTGCCGCCACCAGCAGGGCCGCCACCGCCGCCCCGACGGCGAGGTTTCGCCGCCCGCCCGCGAGGCCGCGTGGGAAGGGACCGGTGCCGCCCTCCGGTGGCCCGGTGAGGGTGTGGCCGGGGCTGGAAGGCGTACCCGTGGGTCCACCGGGACCGGTTCCGCTCCAGGGGACGCCGTCAGGCGTCTCCCCGAGTTCCTGCCAGGAGGCCTGGACCGAGTGGGCGGCCTGTTCCGGCGCGGCGGAGCGGCCCACCAGGTGGTCGAGGAGCTGCTGCGAGGTGGGCCGGTTGTGCGGGTCCTTGGTCAGGGCGTAGGTGACGAGCTCGCGCAGCGCGGGCTCCATGCCCTCCAGGGAGGGTTCGGTGTTGAGCACCTGGTACAGCACGGCGGGCAGCGCCTCGCCGCCGAACGGCGCCCGCCCGCTCGCGGCGAAGGCCATCAGGCAGCCCCACGAGAACACGTCGCAGGCGGCGGAGACCGGCTCACCGCGCAGCACCTCGGGCGCCATGTATCGGGGGGTGCCGAGGATCTCGCCGGTCCCGGTCATCCCGCCGAGGGTGTCCAGCGCGCGGGCGATACCGAAGTCGATCACGCGGGGGCCGACGGGGGAGAGCAGCACGTTGGAAGGCTTGAGGTCGCGGTGCACGACTCCGGCGCCGTGGATGGCGGTCAGCGCGGTCGCCACCCCGACGGCGAGCGCGTCGAGGCTGGAGCCGCGGAGCGGCCCGTCCGTGTCGACGGCCTCCTCAAGGCTGGGGCCGGCGACGTACTCGGTGACGACGTAGAGCTGGTCGCCGTCGAGCGCGGCCTCGACGACCGCGGCCGTGCAGAACCTGCGGACCCGCTGCGCCGCGTCGGCCTCCCTGCGGAAGCGCATCCGGAACCGTTCGTGCCGGCTGTACTCCGGATTGATGACCTTGATGGCGACCTGCTGCCCGTCAGGGGACTCGCCGAGATAGACCGTGCCCATCCCGCCCCTGCCCAGCCGACTGAGCACGCGGTATCGGCCTATCTGCAGGGGTTCGTCGGGACTGAGGTCGCTCACCTTTGTGCCTAACCGCCTACGCCGTCACATGGGTGTTTCAGCCTATCGATCTTCTGCCGCTCACCAGCAGACGCAACAGCGGCACGCCGACTTTTTCCAGGCCGTCCACGGTCAGCACGTCCTCGGGCGCCGGACCGCCGGAGACCGACACCACCCGGCACCCCGCCGCGCGGGCCGCGGCGAGCCCGGTCGGGCTGTCCTCCACGGCCACGCAGTCGGCGGGGTCGAGGCCCAGCACGGAGGCCGCCCGCAGGTACGGGTCGGGCAGCGGCTTGCCGCGAACGGTGTCCTCGGCGGCCACGACCAGGGCGAAGCGCTCCGCCCCGACGGTACGCAGCACCATCTCCACGACGAGTCGCGGTGAGGCGCTGACCAGCGCCGCGGGTACGCCTTCCGCCCTCAGCTCGTCCAGCAGCCGGATCGCGCCGGGCAGCGGTGTCACCCCGCCGGAGATCCGTCCGGCGAAGGCCTCGGTGAGTCGCGCCCCGATCCGTTCCACGCCGGGCGGGGACGGTGCGCGTCGCGCGAGATGGCCGGCCACGTCCTCGACCATGCGGCCCAGGACGTGGCCGGCGTCGGCCTCCGTCAGCTCCAGGTCCAGCTCGGCGGCGACCGCCACGCACGCCTGCCACCACATCCCCTCGGTGTCGACGAGCGTGCCGTCCATGTCGAACAGAACGGCCTTGAGCTCACCCGACACCCGCGACGTCCTCGGACTCGGACGCTCCGGATGCCCCGGACGCCCTCGACGACGCGGCGGGCGTCGCGGAGTCCGGGGAGCCCTCAGGGGTGAGGACGGGGGCGGGGGCGGTGCGCGCGGCGACGAGCACGGGCCGCTGCACGAGGGAGACGTCCACCCGTGTGCCCGGCGCCAGGCGTACCGCGTCGTGTCCCGGCACGTCGCTGAGGACCTCCAGCTCGCCCACCCGCACCCGCAGCCGCGCGGTGGAGCCGCGGAAGGACGACGCCACGACCGTGGCGTTGCCTTCCGGGGAGGGCGTGACCAGCACGGCCTCCGGTCGCACCAGCACGTCGACGTCGGGTGAGGACGGCACGGAGCCGTCCACCGGCATGAGTTTCCCCATCACGGTCACCTCCCGGCCGGACAGCCGGCCGGGGATGTGGTTCATCGCGCCGACGAACTCCGCCACGAACGGGGTGGCGGGCCGGTCGTAGACCTCGGCCGGTGGGCCGCACTGCTCCAGCCGTCCGGCACGCAGCACCGCGACCTTGTCGGCGACCGAGAGGGCCTCCTCCTGGTCGTGGGTGACGAAGATGGTGGTGATGCCCAGTTCGAGCTGGAGGCGCCGGATCTCCTCGCGCAGCGAGACGCGGACCTTGGCGTCCAGCGCGGACAGCGGCTCGTCGAGCAGCAGTACGCGTGGTTCCAGTGCGAGTGCCCTGGCCAGGGCGACACGCTGCTGCTGGCCGCCCGACAGTTCGTGCGGGTAGCGCTGGGCGTGCGTCGGCAGGCCGACCAGCTCCAGCAGCTCGTCCGCCCGCGCGTGCCGTTTCGCGGTCGGCACCTTGCGCACCCGCAGCCCGAAGGCCACGTTGTCCCGCGCGTTGAGGTTGGGGAACAGGCTGTAGGACTGGAAGACCATGCCCGCGTCCCGCCGGTTGGCGGGCACCCGGGTGATGTCCTTGCCGTCCACGAGCACCGCTCCGGCGTCGGGGTGCTCGAAACCGGCGACGCAGCGCAGCGCGGTGGTCTTCCCGCAGCCGGAGGGGCCGAGCAGGGCCATCAGCTCGCCCTGTTCGACGGTGAGGTCCAGGCCGTCCAGGGCCACCGTGCGGCCGAACGCGCGACGCAGCCCCCGGAACTCGACGGTCATCGGCGTTTCCTTCCCGCACCCGAGAGGGTGAGCAGCAGCAGCCAGATGAGGAGCAGGCTGATGATCGACAGGGCGACGGAGAGCTGTCCGTCGTTCCCGGAGATGGTGACGATCCAGACGGGGAACGTCTGGTAGCCGAGCAGGGCGGCGACGGTGTACTCGCCGAGCACCAGCGCGAGGGCGAGGAACGAGGCGCTCGCGATGGAGGAGCGGATGTTGGGGATGATCACGCGGAACAACACGTACGGCCACGAGGCGCCCAGGTTGCGTGCCGCCTCCACCAGCGTCCGCACGTCGATCGCGCGGAGCCCGGCGTCCAGCGACCGGTAGACGAACGGCAGCGTCAGCATCACGTACGCGAGCACGAGGACGAAGGGGAACCTCTCGTTCTGGATGGCGATGAGCGTCGCCCAGAACGGTGTGGCGGCCAGCGCCTCGACGCCGTCACGCAGCGCCGTGCTGATGCCGACCACGTAGGTGATCGGCGGTACGACCAGCGGGAGCGTGGAGAGCACCTCCAGCACGGGCCGCAGCCGGGGCGCGCCGAGCCGTACGGCGAGCATGGCGGGAAGGGTGAGCAGCAGCACCGCGACGATGGTCGCCGCGGCCAGTGCCAGGGAGAGCAGCAGGCTGGGAACGAAGCCGGGCGCCGACAGGATCCGCCCGTAGGCGGCGAGCGAGAAGCCCTGGCCCTCGGAGTAGACGGTGAACCAGAAGGACACCGCCATCGGCACGACGAAGTAGACCGCCGCGACGACCAGCACGATCCCACGCCAGGCCCGCCGCGCTCCGGGGCGGGCGGTGGCGGCGGGACCCGGGGTGACGTCGGGCAGGGTCGCTACCGCAACCATCGGGAACTCCTCTTCTGCAGCGGCAGGTAGACCGCCATCACCAGCAGCGCGACGACGATCATGTCGAGGCTCAGGGCGAGCGCGACGTTCTCGTACCCGATGAGGACGTCCCCGGTGAGTGCCTCGGCGATCTGCAGGGTGACCAGGGGGACCGTGCTGCCGACCATGGCGTAGGCGGTGGCGTAGGCGGCGAAGGCGCCGCCGAACAGCAGGACGACGCCGCCGAGCAGGGCCGGGGTGAGCACCGGGACGCCGACGTAGCGCCAGAACTGCCAGGTGGTGGCGCCGTTGTTCTGCGCCGCCTCCCGCCACTGCGGGCGCAGGCCGTCCAGCGCCGGGGTCACGACGAGCACCATCAGCGGCACCGAGAAGTACATGTAGACCAGGGCGAGGCCCCAGAAGTTGTACAGCACGCCGGGGCCGAGGCCCAGCGCGGTGGTGATCACCCCCGAGTTGCCCAGGGTGGCGATCCAGATGAAGGCGAGTGGCACGCCGCCGAAGTTGGCCAGCACCCCGGAGAAGGTGAGTACGGCCTCGCGCAGGGCGGTGAACCGGGAGGTGACGACGGCCTGGGCGAGGAACGTCCCGGCGACCGCGGCGGCGACCGCCACCACGGCCGACAGCTGAACGCTGCTGATCAGGGCGTTCAGGTAGGCGCCCTGCAGGCTTCTGGACAGGTTGGCGGTGCCGAGGGAGGAGACCTTGGTCACCGGGTCCTTGACGGTGAACGCGCCGACCAGCAGCGTGAGCGCCGGGATCCCGAAGGCCACCGCCGTCACGACGAGCAGCGGCAGGGCTCCCACCCAGTTCTTGGAGCGAGGACGGCCGCCGCGTGGGGCGGCGGCCGTGACAGCCGGGACCGTCATCCCGAGACCGCGGCGCCCCAGCCGTCGGCCAGGACCTCCTTGGCCTTGTTGACCTGGGCCTCCGTCGGGAAGGTGGGGTCACCCTCGACCGGCGGGAGGTTGGCCTCGGCCGTCGCGTCGACCGTGCCGTCGGCCTTCATCGCGGGCAGCAGCACCGGGCGGGCGAAGCCGCCGAGGTAGAGGTTCTGGCCCTCGGCGCTGTAGAGGAACTCCTGCCACAGGCGCGCGGCGGCCGGGTGCGGGGCGTCCTTGTTGATGGCCTGGGCATAAAGCTGGAAGTACTTGCCGTCGTCGGGGATGACGGTCTTCCAGTCGATGCCCTTCTCGGCCATCTTGGGGGCGTAGGCGGCGTTGTTGTAGTCCCAGTCGATGCTGATCTGGGTCTCGCCCTTCTCGATGGTGGCCGGGGTGGTCTCCACCGGGTTGAAGTTCCCGGTCTCCTTCAGCTTCTTGAAGAAGTCGAGGCCGGGCTGGATGTCGTCGAATGACCCGCCGTTGGCGAGGGCCGCCGCGTACACGCCCGCGAACGCCGAGCCCGACTTGGTGGGGTTGCCGTTCAGCGCGACCTTGCCCTTGTACTCGGGCTTGAGCAGGTCGGCGTAGGTCTCCGGGCACTTGTCGATCTTCTTGGCGTCGCAGCCGATGGAGATGTAGCCGCCGTAGTCGTTGAACCAGAGGCCGCTCGGCTCCTTCTGGTTGTCGGGGATCTTGTCCCAGCTCTCGACCTTGTACGGCGCGAACAGGCCCTCGGCGGCGCCGCTGATCGCGAAGGACTGGCCGATGTCGAGCACGTCGGGGGCGCGGTCCTGGCCCTTGCGGGTCTTCACCGCGTTGATCTCGTCGGCGCTGGAGGCGTCGGGGGTCTCGCTCTCGATCTCGATGCCGTACTTCGCCGTGAAGGCCTCGATGATCTTTCCGTAGTTGGCCCAGTCGGGCGGGAGGGCGATGACGTGGAGCTTGCCCTCCTTCTTGGCGGCCTCGACGAGCTTGTCCAGCCCGCCGAAGTCGGCGGCGGAGGTGGCGGTTCTGGCGTCCACTCCGGCCGCGGAGCCGTCGGCGCCCGCCGTGGGGGCCGCTGTGGTGGGGGCGGCTCCGCACGCTGTGGCGCTCATCAGGAGGAAGGCGGCCAGGCCTGCAAAGCGAACTCGGGATGCGATCACTGTGTCTCCCAAGGGGGTGTCGCGCAATATTTCACGAAAGTAGACGAACTTGTACAAACAAGCTAGACCCCCTATGTCGTGAATCAGTTGCTGTTTGGTGAACGGGCGAAGTACAAGGGTGAAATGCGGAAACTCGGGCTATGTGCGGCGATAATGCTTGTTTAGGGTGGGGTTCATCCGGACATATGGTGCGCGCAGCGAGGGGTTCCGTTGACGCCTGACGGGCCGGACGCGAGTGGGCGGTTCGAGAGGCGAGGCGAGATTGCACGGTCACCGGGTGTACGGGGGTGCGTGGGAGAGAGCCGTGGGGTTCGCGGGTACGCCGGAAGGGGGGCGGAGGTGACGGCCCGGTACATGGGCATCGCGGAGGAACTGCGCGACGCGATCATGCGAGGCGAGCACCCCGTGGGTGCCCAGCTCCCCTCGGAGGCCGAGCTGGCCGCCCGCTTCGCGGCCTCGCGCGGCACGATCCGCCAGGCGGTCGCCGTACTCGCCACCGAGGGCCTGGTCGGGTCCCGCCAGGGCGCCAGACGCATCGTGCTCGGCCGTGAGCGCAGCCAGAGCTTCGCCGAGCTGCACAGCTTCGCCCAGTGGGCGCGGGCGATGGGCTACCGGGTGAGCGGGCGGATGCTGGAGCAGCGCCGCAGGGGCGCCGACGTCACCGAGGCCGCCAGGCTCGCCCTCCAGCCGGGCGATCCGGTGCTTTTCGTGCTGCGGCTGCGCTCCCTGGAGGGTGAGCCGGTGATGCTGGAACGCACGGTCTACGCCGGGTGGATCGCCCCGGCCGTCGAGCGCATCGAACCCGGCTGCGAGTCGGTCACCCAGGCCCTCTACGAGAGCGTCGGCCTCGTCTTCGCCTACGGCGAGCACCTCATCGACGCGGTCGCCGCGGGCGTCGAGGACTCCAGGCTGCTCGCCGTGCGCAGGGGCAGCCCGCTGCTGCGCCAGCGCCGGGTCACCACCACCCACGAGGGGCGGCCCGTCGAGTGGTCCGACGACCGCTACCGCGCGGGCAGCGTCACCTTCAGCATCCGCAACTCGGTGGACGCCAATCCGCTCGTACGGCAGATGGGGGACTTGCGCCCGGCCCCGTGAGAACGTATGTTCGATACGCCAGACCCGTCTTCCCCCGGGTGCTCATCGGAAAGCCGTGGGAGAAGAGCGTCTTGAGCAGACTTTACGGCGACCCCGTCGAAGTGTGGATCCGCGACGGGCAGCCCGTCCAGTTCGTCTGGGGCGATCGCCTCCACGCCGTCGGCAGGGTTCTCGACCACTGGGTCGTCGCACGCGAGTGGTGGAAGACCTCCGCCGGTGATCCCGGCGAGCGCCGGTTCTGGCGGGTCGAGGCCGCCTCGGGAGGCCGGGCCGGCACCTACGAGCTCAGGTTCGACACCGCGGGCGAGGGCTGGCTGCTGATCAGGGCCTGGGAGTGACGCCCCGCCCCGGGCACGCCTCCGGCGTGCCTTCCATCGGGCGGGGCGGTGCTCACTGCCCGGCGGGATGGACCTCCTGGGGCTGCTCCTGCCCGGAGACCTCCGGTGAGAGTGTCTCGGAGGGAGTGGGGTCCTCCACGGGCGGGGTCGGGACCGATCTCACCGGGTTTCGCTTCCCCCGGTCCTGCTGCACCGAGGTCGGTTTCACCGGGGCCGTCTCCGTCGCCTGCGCCGGGAGGCGGCGCTCCGGCCTGGTCCGCCGCCGGTGCCCGGCGCCCGCGGCCTGGATGCCGGTGATCTGCCGCACGGTCGTCGCGCACAGCAGGGAGGCGGTCGCGACGGCGATCAGCTCGGTCAGGCCGAACCCGGTCAGGCTCGTGCCTCCCTGGGGCGCCCCCGGCCACAACCGTGCAAACACCAGCGCGGAGGCGACGAGCCAGCTCAGCCACCAGGCGGTGAGCAGAGCCTTCCAGCGCAGGCGGCGATCCAGCGGCGGCCGGGAGGCTCGCCACAGCCGGTCGACCAGCACGGGGGGTGCGGCCAGGTTGACCACCGGCACGAACCAGCTCACCAGCACCGGCGCCACCGCGGGCCGGTCGGCGCCCTGCCGGGCGCGGAGCAGCCAGTTCAGGTACGCGGCGACGGCGGCGATCGCGGATGCGGCGAAGAACATGATCAGAATGGCGAAGACGGTGACCGCGCCGAAGACCGCGTCGGCTCCGGGGGCGTGGGGGTCGCCGTTGAGCTCGGATATCTCCAGGACGAGGCGCCGGCCGCGGACCTGTTCGAACACCGCCAGGGCGGCGACCGCGACCACCAGTGCGGTGAGCGTGACATAGACGGCCGAGGCCGATTTTTGTAGAGATGGGATAGAGCGCATGTATATCTCCCCCCGCCATGCGCTGAGGACCTGCCCCTTTTCCTATCCCGTCAGCGCTCCCGCTAATCAGCGCGGATGCCCTGCTCAGCCGACGATGCCGGACTCCCACGCCCAGGCGGCGATCTCCACCCGATTCCTCGCGCCCAGCTTCGCCTGGATGCTCCCCAGGTGGGTCTTCACGGTCGACAGCGAGACGAACAACTCGGCGGCGACCTCCTGGTTGGTCCGCCCCCTCGCGACCAGCCGCACGACGTCCAGTTCGCGCTCGGTGAGGGGCTCGCTGGGCGGGCGTACGCCACCGGCCCGAGGGTGGGAGAGGTGTTCGAGCAGGCGCACGGTCACCGAGGGCGACACCAGCGCGTCCCCGGCCGCCGCGGCCCGGATCGCCTCGATGAGCAGCGTCGGCCCGCTGTCCTTGAGCAGGAAACCGGTCGCCCCCGCGCGCAGCGCGCCGTAGACGTACTCGTCGAGGTCGAAGGTGGTGACGATCACCACCCTCATCGGGTCCGCCACCCCCGGCCCCGCGAGGATGCGGGTGGCCTCCAGACCGTCCAGCTTGGGCATGCGGATGTCGAGCAGGCACACGTCCGGTCGTAACCGTCGTGCCAGCTCGACGGCCTCGGCCCCGTTGGCGGCCGTCGCCACGACCTCCATGTCCTGCTGGGCGTCCAGAATCATCTGGAACCCGGTCCGCACCAGTTCCTGGTCATCGGCGATGAGCACCCGAATCGTCACCTGTTGGATTGTGCCAGCCCACGGGCGGTTCCGGATCGGGCATCCGGCCGATGCGCTGGTAAGCAACGGCGAATCGCCCTTTCGGGCGATCCATGCGGGCGAGGGCGTGGAGAAGTCAGGGGCAGGCCGAGGCGGGTGGGTGGGGAAACAGGGCGCCGGATAAATTTTCTCCTCCCGGCCGGTGATCGGGGGGCCGGGAAAGGCACTCCTTGGTGTGGATGATCCAGAAGCGCGATTCACCGCGCTGTACGACCAGCACTATCGCAGCGTGCTCGGCTACACGCTGCTGCGCGCGGAGCGGCAGGCGGCCGAGGACATCGCGAGCGAGACGTTCCTGATCGCCTGGCGGCAGCTGGAGGAGCTGCCGGAGCCGCCGCTGCCCTGGCTGCTCGGCGTCGCCCGGAACCTGCTGCGCGGGCAGCGGCGTTCCGGGCTGCGACGGCGGGCACTGGTGGAACGGCTGGCGGAGCTGTCCTCGGAGGGCGACGTGACCGAGCGGGTGGCCGAGCAGGTCGCCGAGCGCGAGGCGGCCCTCGCGGCGCTCGCCGGGCTGTCCGAGCTGGACGCCGAGGCGGTGATCCTGGCCAGCTGGTACGGGCTGGCTCCGGCCGACGCCGCCAAGCTCGCCGGCTGTTCCGCCCGGGCCTTCACCGTCCGCCTGTATCGCGCACGCCGCCGCCTGTCCCAGGCACTCGACCTCACCCCGACCACCACCCTTCAGGAGCAGTCTTGAACGACGTCGACGAACGTCTCCGTACTCTGCGCCCGGACGCACTCACCGAGGACGCCTACCGGCGGCGCCGAGATGCCGACCTCGCCCGAGCCTTCGCGACGACCGTGTCCCGATCCGGCCAGACGTCCGGCTCCGTGTCCTCCGACGCGTCTCCCCGCAGGTTCCGCCTCACTCCCAAGCTCGCGCTGACCGGTGCCCTGGTCGGGCTGGCCGCCGCCGTGACGGTGCCCGCCGTCATGACGGGGACGATCGGGCTTCGGGGGCCGGGTGGCGGCCGGACCGCGGCGATCACCTCCCCGGACCCGGCCTCGGGCACCTCTCAGGTACGGCCCCCCGCGACACCCGGCACGCCGACGGTCACGCTCGACGCCCGGTCGTTCCTGCTGGCGGGCGCGGAGACGGTGGCGCGCGTGACCTCCCCGGAGGGCCGGTACTGGTTCGAGCGCACCAGGACCTTCGAACCCGTCGGGTCCGGCGCGACCGTCGCCCACACCGACGAGTCCTGGTACGACGGCCAGGCCGGACGGACCGTGTCCAACCAGGACGTCAAAATCACTTTCGCCACCGAGGCCGCGAAGGCGGAATGGAGGGCGAAGGGGGCCCCGGCACTGTGGCCGGGGCCGCGTACCGAGGACTTCTCCCGGCTCACGCTGAGCTGGCGGGTCGGGAGCGAGACGCTGACCTTGGACGAGGCGCGGGACCTGCCCGGCGACGCAGGGGAACTGGAACGGTGGCTCCGTTCGGCCCACCAAGACGGGCCGTTCCCGGCCTTCGTCTTCGACGCCGCGCGTTACCTGCTCTCCTCACCCGCGAGCCCGGCCACGCGCGCCGCGATGCTGCGCGTCCTCGCGGCCCAGCCAGGGATCGTCCTGGAGAAGAACGTCCTCGACCCGCTCGGGCGCACCGGCTTCGCCGTCACCACGGCCGAAGGCCACCACACCCTGGTCGTCGACGAGTCGGGGGCGCGCCTGCTGGCCTTCGCCTACACGGGCCCGGACGAGAGCCCCCGTACCGGTGACCGTTCCGTGCACCTCCCCTTCCGTAAGGGCCTCAAGATCGCCTACGAGGACTCCGGCTGGGTCGGGAAGGTCGGCGTCCGGAGGTGACGTCCGCCCCGCCGCCCGGCGAGACCGGCGGGCGGCGGGGCGGTCCTCGCGCGAGGAGGAGCGGCGTCGCCCGGGACGGTTCAGCCCAGGACGAGGTCCCTGACGGTCTTCAGGGATGCCTCGTCGCGAGGGCCCATCACCAGGAGGTTGCTCACCGGGCTCTCGCGCCACAGCTGCAGGCGCTCGCGGATGCGGCCCACCGGGCCGACCAGGGAGATGCCGTCGGCCAGCTCGTCGGGGATCGCGTTGAACGCCTCGTCCCTGCGTCCGGCCAGGTAGAGGGCCTGGATCTCCTCGGCGGCCTCGGCGTAGCCCATCCTGGCGATGATGTCGGCGTGGAAGTTGCGGCTCTTGGCCCCCATGCCGCCGATGTAGAGGGTGAGCATCATCTTCACCCCGTCCAGCGCCGCCCGGACATCGTCGGTGATGAGGGTCATGACCATGGCGGCGATGTCGAAGCCGGGGTCGGCGCCGGCGAGCGAGGGGCCGTACATCCGCTCGATCTTCTCGGGGAACACGAACAGCGGCAGCCAGCCGTCGGCGATCTCGGCGGCGAGCGCGACGTTCTTCGGCCCCTCCGCGCCCAGGTAGAGGGGGATCTCGGCGCGCAGCGGGTGCGTGATCAGCTTCAGCGGCTTGCCGAGGTTCGCGCCTCCCGGGTAGGGGAGGGGGTAGTGCTCGCCGTCGCTGGTCACCGGCTCCTCGCGGCGCCACACCTTGCGCATGATCTCGACGTACTCGCGGGTGCGGGCGAGCGGCCTGGGGAACGGGTTCCCGTACCAGCCCTCGACGACCTGGGGCCCCGACGCGCCGATACCGAGCAGCAGCCGCCCGCCGGTGAGATGATCCAGGGTCATCGCGGTCATCGCGGTCGCCGCCGGGGTTCTGGCGGAGATCTGCACCACGGATGTGCCGAGTTTGATGCGGGATGTCCGCGCGCCGTACCAGGCCAGGGGAGTGAAGGCGTCGCTACCGTAGGCTTCCGCGGTCCAGACGGACTCATAGCCCAATCGCTCCGCGGTCTGGACGAGTTCGGTGGCGTCGTCGGCGTTCCGTTGCCAGTAGCCGAGGTTCAGGCCGAGCTTCAGGTCGGTGCTCACGGGGTTCTCCTCGCGACGCGGCGCCGGACGGATCCCGCAATTAGAACACGTTCTATATTGGTCGGTCGAGTGTGAGGTGTCGAGATTCTGTCTTCCGGGAAGCGTGCTTCTGTGCTCAACGCCGCTCGCAAACTCCTCTCCCTGGTGTCGCTCCTCGCCCTCGCCGCCATGGGAACGATCCCGGCCGTGGCGCACGCGCAGGGACGGCCCAACATCCTGTTCGTCCTCGTCGACGACCTGGAGGCGGGTGATCTACGGAGATTTCCCAACATCTGGAACCTCCTCGCGCAGGGCGGCACCGGCTTCGACAGGTTCTTCGTGCCGAACTCCTGGTGCTGCCCCTCCCGCGCGTCGATCATGCGCTGCCAGTACGTGCACAGCCACGGCGTGCTGACCAACACCGCCCCCGAAGGGGGGTTCACCAAGTACTACACATCCGGTCTGGAACGTTCCAACCTCGGGACCTGGATGAAGTCGGCCGGATACCGCACCGGGCTGATGGGCAAATACCTCAACCACTATCCCGGCGGCGCCACCTCCGCCACCCACGTGCCTCCCGGCTGGGACGAGTGGGACGTGCCGGTGCGCAGGCTGTACGAGGAGTACGGCTACACGCTCAACGAGAACGGCCTGCTGCGGAAATACGGCTTCGCGCCGCAGGACTACCTGACCGACGTGCTCAGCGCGAAGGCGAGGGCGTTCGTCTCCCAGCCGAGCCGGGATCCGTTCTTCCTGTATCTCGCCCCGGTCGCCCCGCACAACCCGGCCAACTACGCCCCCCGGCACGAGGCCGCCTTCGCCGGGGTGGTGGCCCCGCGCACCCCGTCCTTCGACCAGGCGGACGTCAGCGCCGAGCCACTCTGGCTCAGGTCGCTCCCGCCGTTCGACGCCGCGAGGGTCCGCAAGATCGACCGGCACTACCGGGACCGGCTCCGGGCGATGCTCGGCGTGGACGACATGGTCGGCGCCCTCGTCGAATCGCTCAGGGCCTCCGGCAAGCTCGATGAAACGTATATCTTTTTCTCCTCCGATAACGGGTTCCACCTGGGCCAGCACCGGCTCGCCCAGGGCAAGACCACACCCTTCGACGAGTCGATCAAGGTGCCGCTGCTGGTGAGGGGACCCGGCGTGCAGGCGGGCCGCGTCGTCGGCGACATGGCCGCGAGCATTGACCTCGCCCCGACGTTCGCGCAACTCGCCGGGGTCACCCTCCCCGACTTCGCCGAGGGGCGCTCCCTGCTGCCGCTCCTGCGGGGCGAGACGCCGCCCTCGTGGCGGCAGAACGTGCTGCTGGAGTTCTACCGCCCGACCAGCCCGGATTCGGCCCGCCAGACCCCGGTCCCCGCCTACCAGGGGATGCGGACCGCCCAGAGCACCTTCGTCCGCTACTCCACCGGCGAGTACCAGATCTACGACGTCGTCAGGGACCCCTACCAGCTCCACAACCTCGCCGCGGAGATCCCGCTCCCGGTGATCGCCGAGTTCAACCGGCAACTCGACGCCCTGGTCTCCTGCTCGGGCGCCTCCTGTCGCTCAGCCGACTCGGTCAGACCGCCCCTGCTGCCCTTCAAGCCCCTCGTCATTCTCAGCCCGTGGGGGACGTGAGATGCCGGGGTAGGCCCGTCGCAGGTGGTCCTCGACGGCGGAGGCGGCCTCCGCCGCGTCCCCGGCGGCGATGGCCCGGTGGATCCGGCGGTGGTCGGCCATGAGCCCCGCGGTGTCGCCGAGGCGCTCGACAGCCTCGACCGCGTAGCGGCGGAGCGAGTCGCGCAGGGAGAGCATCATCGCGGTGGTCAGCCTGTTGCCCGAGGCCTCGGCGATGGCGACGTGGAAGGCCGTGTCGTGCTCGACGAACTCCTCGGCCGTCGTGGTGGCGTCCATGCGCTCCAGCGCGGCGGTCAGGGCGGACAGGTCGGCCCCGTGGACGGCGGCGTGCGAGACCGACCACTTCTCGATCATCAACCGGGCGTCGACGACCTCCTCCAGCGACAGGTTCGCCAGCCCGAGGTGCAGCCTGAGCAGGTCGCTCAGGGCCTCGGCGGGCCTGGAGATGAGGAGGGCCCCCGCGTCGGGACCCCGCCCGACCTGCGAGGAGACCACTCCCAGCGTCTCCAGCACCCGCATCGCCTCACGTACCGACGACCGGCTCACCCGTAGCTGCTCGGCGAGTTGCCGCTCGCCGGGCAGGCGATCCCCGACCCTGAGGCCGTCGTCCGCGATACGGCGCTCGATCTGGGCGATCACCTCCTCGAACGTCCGGGTGCGCCGGACCGGCTGCCAACCGCTCAAGAGGACCTCCTCTTGTGGAGAAATATGGTCAGACCATACTGTGGTCAGGCCATTGAAAGGAAGGAGCGCCGTGCGCGTCGCCCTCTTCGTCACCTGCGTGAACGACACGCTGTTTCCCGGCACCGGGCGGGCGGTCGTCACGCTGCTGCGCCGCCTAGGATGCGACGTCGACTTCCCCGGCGCCCAGACCTGCTGCGGCCAGATGCACGTCAACACGGGATATCCCGAGGAGGGCCGGCGGCTCGCGCGGCACTTCGTGGACGTCTTCGCCCCCTACGACGCGGTCGTCGCGCCGTCGGGATCGTGCGCCGCGATGGTCCGCGAGCAGTATCCCCGGCTCGCCCGCACCGCCGTCGCCCCCGCCCGGGTCAGGACCGGGAGCCCCGGAGGGCTGATCACCGGGACCGTCGGGACCTCGGCGCCCCGGGCGGTTCCGCCGAGAGGCTCGGGTCCCGCTCCGGCGCCTCTCGCGGGCGGGTCGGAGTCGCCTGCTCCGCCGAGGGACCCGCGCCCCGGCCCGGCGCCCCGCGAGGGTGAGTCAGGGTCCTTCGCCGCCGAGGTGGCCGAGCTGGTGCCCAAGGTCTACGACCTCTCCGAGTTCCTCGTCGACGTCCTCGGCGTCACCGACGTGGGCGCCTACTTCCCGCACCGGGTGACCTACCACCCGACCTGCCACTCGATGCGGATCCTGCGCGTGGGAGACCGGCCCACCCGGCTGCTGGAGCAGGTCAGGGGGCTGGAACTGGTCCCGCTCCCCGGTGCCGACGAGTGCTGCGGCTTCGGCGGCACCTTCGCGGTGAAGAACCCGGCGATCTCCGCGGCGATGTGCGCCGACAAGGTGCACAACGTCGCGACCACCGGTGCCGAGGTGCTGTGCGCCGCCGACAACTCCTGCCTGATGCACATCGGCGGCACCCTGAGACGCCAGCGCACCGGTGTGCGGATCATGCATCTCGCCGAGATCCTCGCCGCCACGGAGACCACCCGATGAGCGGCCCGGCCACCGGTGAGAGAGCCGTCGGCGAGAGGAGCGTCGGTGAGAGGGGCGTTGACGAGGAGAGCGTCGACGAGAGGACTCACGTGAGGGAGGTCCACCGGTGAGCGGCACGTTCCTGGGCATGCCCGCCTTCCCGGCGAACGCCGCGGTCGCCGTGCGGGACTCGCAGCTCAGATACAACCTCCGCAGGGCCACCCGCACGATCCGCGGCAAGCGGGCCTTCGTGGTCGACGAGCTGCCCGACTGGGCCGAGCTCCGCCGGGCGGGCAAGGAGATCAAGGACCACACCCTGCGCAACCTGGAGCACTACCTGCTCCGCATGGAGGAGGCCGTCACCGCCGCGGGCGGTCACGTCCACTGGGCGGCCGACGCCGAGGAGGCGAACAGGATCGTCGCCGACCTGGTCAAGGCCACCGGCGAGACCACCGTGGTCAAGGTCAAGTCGATGGCCACCCAGGAGATCGGCCTCAACGAGGCACTCCAGGCGGAGGGCATCACCGCCTACGAGACCGACCTGGCCGAGCTGATCGTCCAGCTCGGTGACGACTGGCCCTCGCACATCCTGGTCCCGGCGATCCACCGCAACCGTTCGGAGATCCGCGAGATCTTCCAGGAGAAGATGGCCGACTGGGGCCGTGCGGCGCCCGAGGACCTGACCGACGAGCCCCGCGCCCTCGCCGAGGCCGCCAGGCTCCACCTGCGCGAACGTTTCCTGTCGACCAAGGTCGCCGTCTCCGGCGCCAACTTCATGATCGCCGAGACCGGCACGCTGGTGGTGCTGGAGTCCGAGGGCAACGGGCGGATGTGTCTCACCCTGCCCGAGACGCTGATCAGCGTGGTCGGCATCGAGAAACTGCTGCCGAGCTGGCGGGACCTGGAGGTCTTCCTCCAGCTGCTGCCCAGGAGCTCCACCGGCGAGCGGATGAACCCCTACACCTCCACCTGGACGGGCGCGACCGAGGGCCAGGAGTTCCACCTGGTGCTGCTCGACAACGGCCGCACGAACGTGCTCGCCGACGAGGTGGGCCGCCAGGCGTTGCGTTGCATCCGCTGCTCCGCCTGCCTCAACGTCTGCCCGGTCTACGAGCGCGCCGGAGGCCACGCGTACGGGTCGGTCTATCCGGGACCGATCGGCGCGATCCTCACCCCGCAGCTGCGCGGGACCGCCTCGGAGCTGGACGCGTCGCTGCCGTACGCCTCGACCCTCTGCGGCGCCTGCTTCGACGCCTGCCCGGTCGCGATCGACATCCCCGAGGTCCTGGTCCACCTGCGCGGCAAGGTCCGCCACGCGCGCGCCGAGCGCCTGGGCATGCGCGCCGCAGGGTGGGTGTTCGACCGCCCCACGCGGCTGGCGCGCGCCCAGCGGTTCGGCGGGCGCCTGCGCAGGTTCGTCCCCGGCCGCCTGCCGGGGCCGCTCTCCGCCTGGACCGACACCCGTGACATTCCCGACATCCCCGCCGAGTCCTTCCGCGACTGGTGGAACCGTACCGACGGAGGTGCCCGATGACCGCCGGAGCAGCGTCCCCCGCGCCTGGTCCCGGGCGGCCGTCCGGTGCCTCCTCGGGGGCGGGTGCCCTCTCCGGCAAGAGCGGTTCCTCGGCCACGGGTGGTTTCTCCGGTACGGGTGGCTCCTCGGGTTCGGGTGGTTTCTCCGGTACGGGGGCCAAGGAGCGGATTCTGGCGAGGATCCGCTCCGCCGTGGCAGGAGCGCCCGACGTCGAGATCACCCGCGCCTACCGCACGTCACCGGAGTCGGTGGCCCCGGAGGGCGTGGTGGAGTTGTTCGCCGAGCGTGTGGCCGACTACCGGGCCGTCGTGCACGTGGTGGACGAGGCGGAGGTCGCCGCGACGGTCGCGGCGGCGCTGGCCCGGCGGGGCGCCGGCCGACTGGTCGTCCCCGAAGGGCTGCCGCCGGAGTGGGCTCCGGACGACCCGGTCACCGACGACCCTCCGCTGAGCGCGGTGGAACTGGACGGGGTGGACGGGGTCGTCACCGGATGCGCGGTCGCGATCGCGGTGACCGGCACCATCGTGCTGGACGCCGGACCCGGCCAGGGGCGGCGGGCACTCACCCTGGTCCCCGACTACCACCTGTGCGTGGTGCGGGCCGGGCAGATCGTGGCCGGGGTCCCCGAGGCCGTCGGCAGGCTCGACCCCACCAGGCCGCTGACCTGGATCAGCGGCCCCTCCGCGACCAGCGACATCGAGCTGAACCGGGTGGAGGGCGTGCACGGCCCACGCACGCTGGAGGTCGTCATCGTCCGCTGAGCCGTCGTACCCCCAGCCGGTTCGGCGGGGACGATCCTCGCCGACGGGAGGTCGTCGCCCGCTGAGCCGTACCCCGAGCCGACTCGGTCCGGATGATCGCCACCGGCTCGTCGTCCGTCGAGGCGTTCCCTTCGGATCCCGATCCGGCCCGGCCCGTCCGGGCCGGATCGGGATCTTGCGCGGGCGGGGTTCGCCGGGGTGAGGTTGGGACCACACATCTCCCGGCAAGGAGGGCGCGTGACCGCCTTCGTCCCCGATCCGCCGATCCTGACCGGCCGGCTCGTGATCCGGCCTTTTCGCCTGGGTGACGCCCCCCGCGTCCGCTCGGTGATCAGGGCGCGTGACAGGTTCCTGCCGCCAGGCGCCCCTGGGCACCCGTCGGGCATCTCCCAGTGGCTCTCCCACGGGGTGCACGAACTGCGCCGCTCCGGCCAGGGCGTGCACCTGGCGATGGAGGCCGACGGGCTGATCGTGGGCGCGATCAGCTTCTTCAGGACCCTCTGGGGTGCGGGGACCACCGAGGTCGGGTACGGGGTGCATCCGCTGCACCGGGACCGGGGCTACGCCACCGAAGCCCTGCTCGGTGTGGCGCGCTGGGTGTTCGAGACCACGGAGATACGCAGGATCGAGCTTCGCGCCGGCCTGGACAACACGGCCTCCCTCCGGGTCGCGGAGAAGGCCGGTTTCGTCAGGGAGGGCGTACTTCGCGCCGCCGAGCTGGGGGAGGACGGTCCGCGCGACATCGTGGTGTTCGGAATGCTCAGAAGTGATCTGTCCTGATCCACGCGGGATTTTCGTGTCGCGGGTGGCGCGATGGACGTCATGCCTGGCCGGGAAGGGGGAGGGGTGCGCGGGGTGTGGAACGGCGGCGTGGCCATGCTGGACGTCTCCCGCGAGCCGGGCTAGCGTGCCAGGGCGTGTGATCCAGATGGCCTGGAGGGTGAGGGAGTGTCGCCACCACCGGTCCAATCCGCACCACCCGTCACACCCGTGTGAGAAAAGACGTATTTACCGATCCGTTACCTGTCCATGGAGTGGCTTTATCGGATATTGTCGCGAGTCGCCACTGCGTAACCCCAGGTCAAGGTCATTGGAGTCCCCGTTCCATGAAACCGCCGCTGCTGCTCATCGGGCAGGGCTCGCACGACGACAATGGATCTGCTGAATTCGGTAGGTTCGTCCATCGGCTGCGCTGCCGCCTGGATCAGAAGGCCGTGGACGTCTCCGGTGGCTACATCGCCAGGGCCAGGCCGCGCCTCAGCGACTCCGTCGCCTCGTTGGTCGCTCGCGGGCACCACCGGATGGTGGCCCAGCCGATGAGCCTGGCCGGAGACGTGTGGCTCGGCGCGGACATCCCCTCGGCTATGGCTCGCGAGCAGGAGAGGCACCCCATGCTGACCTGCGACTACGGCCGTCCCCTCGGCTCGGACCCGCGCATCCTCGCGCTGCTCGCCGAGCGTCTGGCCGACGCGGCGGCCGAGGTCGCCAGCCTCCGGCTCGTCCCGGCCGCCGCCGGGGTGTTCGACGACGAGCCCGAGCACATCGAGATCGGCGAGACCGCCGTGGTCCTGGTCGGCGACGGCTCCACCAGTCCCGAGACGAACGCCGACGTGCACCGGGTCTCCCGCCTCTTCTGGGAGACCCACGCCCACGAGTACATGACGGTGGAGACGGCCTTCGTCTCCCTCACCCCGCCCGGCGTGCCCGGCGGCATCGAGCGCTGCCGCCGCCTCGGCGCCAAGCGCGTGATCGTCGTCCCCTACCTGCTGTTCGCCGGTGGCCTGCTCGACCGCGTCTGGGCGCAGGCGATGGCCTACGCGGCCGGGCACCCGAATCTGGACGTCCGCTGCGCCGACGTCATCGGCGACTGCGAGGGCCTGGCCGACGTGGTCATCGAGCGCTACGAGGAGGCGCTCAGCGGCATCGCCTGGTGATCCGTCGGTTCTCGGCGGGTCGGTATGACTTTTCGGTATTTTCCCGAAAATCCGGATTCAAGGGAGAATGATCACATGACCACCCTTGAGGAGACCATCGCGGCGATTCGTCCCGCGGACCCGGCGGCCGTCGCGGAGGCCCGCGCCCACCAGGACCGCCTGACCAAGCCCCGTGGCGCGCTGGGCGCCCTGGAGGACGTGGCGGTACGGCTGGCGGGAGCCGCGGCGGTGAGTCCTCCGCCCCTCCCCGCTCCCGCGGCTCTGGCGATCTTCGCGGCCGACCACGGCGTCCACGCCAGAGGCGTGAGCCCGTGGCCGAGGGAGGTCACGCTGCAGATGGTCGGCAACTTCCTCGCGGGCGGCGCCGTGGCCAACGCCTTCGCCGTCCAGGCCGGCGTCTCGGTGACGGTCGTCGACGTCGGCGTGGCCGCCGACCTCGACCCCGCGCCCGGCCTGACGATCAGCAAGGTCGCGTACGGCACCGCAGACCTGTCCGCCGGACCCGCGATGACGCCCGAGCAGGCGGTCGCGGCACTGGAGGCCGGCATCGCCGTGGCCCGCGACCTCGTCGAGGGAGGCGCCCGCTGCCTGATCACCGGCGACATGGGCATCGCCAACACCACCGCCTCGGCCGCGCTGATCTGCGCGTTCACCGGGCACGACGCGGCCGTGGTGACCGGCAGGGGCACCGGTGTCGACGACGAGACCCTCGCGCGCAAGGTCGAGGTGGTCCGCGAGGCCCTGCGGGCGAACGGCCTGGAGCACGGACGGGACAGTGCCTCGGAGATGTCCGCGCTGCGGACGCTGGGCGCGGTCGGCGGCCTGGAGCACGCGGCGATCGCCGGATTCGTCCTCGCCGGGGCCGCCCTTCGCGTACCGGTCATCCTGGACGGTGTCATCGCCGGGGCGGCGGCGCTGGCGGCGGCGGCCCTCGCCCCCGACGTCGTCGACCACTGTGTGGCGGGGCACCGTTCGGCCGAGCCCGGACACGCCGTCGCGCTGGATCACCTCGGACTGCGGCCCCTGGTCGAGCTGGAACTCCGGCTCGGCGAGGGTACGGGTGGCCTGCTCGCCCACCCCATCGTCTGCGCGGCCGTCAGGGTGATGCACGAGGTCGCGACCTTCGACTCCGCCGGTGTGACGGACAAGGAAACCTGATCCAACCGTCACGGTCGCGGCTTGTCCGCAGATCAGCCGCGCGAATCCTCCGGCTTCGGTCGCGGGGAGGAAGCCAAGTACGGAAGGCTTGGAGGGACAGGTTGACAGCGGTCAGCCCAGTCTTGACAGCTGTTAACACGGGCGCAGTGAAGCGGGCGCCATTAGCCGGTAGGTTTACCTCCTAGCACGCCATGCTTCGCAATTCCTCGTGAATGGGAGATCGGTCGCCATGTCGCCCTACCTGCTTGGCTTGCGCCTTTCCGGGCGGCGAGTGCTCGTCGTGGGTGGAGGACGCGTCGCCCAGCGGCGGGTGCCGGCGCTGCTCGACGCGGGCGCCCTGGTCACCGTCGTCTCGACGAGCGTCACGCACGCCCTCGACGACCTCATCGCCACGGGGCGCGTGACCTGGGAGGCGAGGCGCTACCAGGTCGGCGACGTCGACGGGGCCTGGCTGGTGCAGGCCTGCACCAACGACCGCGCGGTGAACGCCGCGGTGGCCGCGGAGGCGGAGGCCAAACGCATCTGGTGCGTACGCGCCGACGACAAGGACGCCTCGGCGGCCTGGACCCCGGCCAGCGGCAAGGTGGACGAGATCAGCGTGGCGATCACCGCCGGAGGCGACCCCCGCCGCGCCGCCGGGATCAGGGACGCCGTCGTCGGAGCCCTCAGGGACGGCACGGTCGACGCCAGGCGCAACCGTACCAAGCCGGTGGGCGTCGCCCTGGTCGGCGGAGGACCCGGCGACCCCGGCCTGATCACGGTCCGCGGGCGGCAGCTGCTTGCCCAGGCCGACGTGGTCGTCGCCGACCGCCTCGCCCCGCAGCCCCTGCTCGACGAGCTCTCGCCGGACGTCGAGCTGATCGACGCGGCCAAGATCCCCTATGGTCGTTACATGGCCCAGGAGCGGATCAACGAACTGCTGATCGAGCACGCCAAACAGGGCAAATTCGTGGTCAGGCTCAAGGGCGGCGACCCGTTCGTCTTCGGTCGCGGTGGCGAGGAGATGCTCGCCTGCGCCCGCGAGGGCATCCCGGTCATCGTGGTTCCCGGTATCACCAGTCCGATCGCGGTGCCCGCCGCGGCGAACGTCCCCGTGACCCATCGCGGAGTGAGCCAGGAATTTCACGTGATTTCCGTACATGTTCCGCCCGGCGATGAGAGATCCACCGTCGACTGGCCTAATCTGGCAAGATCCGGCGGAACACTGGTGCTTATGATGGCGGTCGAACGAATCGGCGCGATAACCGAAGCGCTGATTCGTGACGGCCGTTCGCCGGAAACTCCCGTAATGGTGGTACAGGACGGTACCCTTCCCACCCAACGCGCTCTTTACGCCACGCTGTCCACCGTGGCGGAGCGCGTGAGCGCGGCTGGGATTCGACCACCTGCGATCGTGATCGTCGGGGATGTCGTGAAGGTCGGCCAGGAGGTCGAGATGGTTCGAGCGGAGCGAGTACCGTGAAATCGGCGTCCAACAGGCCCCCCCAACCGGGTGGTGGCCGTGACCCTCGCCTCGCCGGCACCCCCCAGGAGCCGCCTGACGACACCTCGTCGGACGACAGGGAATCCCCCGGCGAGCAGACGGTGACCTTCGGCGCCATCCGTGCCGACGACGACGCGGCCTCCATCCGCGCCCGCACCCGGCCTCCGGGTGCCCAGCCACCGGGGACAGCCGTTCCCAGGGCGGCCGGCGGCCCCGCCGTGCCCCGGGGCAGGACACCGGGTCCCGCGACCCCGGCCGGAGGAGGCGGCACCGCCGCGCCCTCGGGCAGGACGGCGGGTCCGGCGGGAGGCGGTCCCGCGACCTCCGCCGAGGCGAGCGACCCCGCGGCCCCACCCGCCTCCAAGGAGACGATGGAGGCATTCCACGCCGCGGCCGCCGCCGCACAGGCCAAGATCGAAGCCATCACCGCCTCCCGCGCCCGCGAAGCGGCCGCCAAGCCCGCCTCCCAGGGCACTCAGGGCAACCGCCCGACGAGTCCCTCCCGAGGCGGCCCCGCCACGGCCCCCGGTCAGGGCGGCGCTCAGGGCGGCCCCGCTGCCCCCGGTGCCTCTCGCGGAGGTGCTCCCTCCGCGCCCGGCACGACCCCTGGTCAGGGGGTTCGTCCTTCCGCGGGTGTCCCCCGTGGAGGTGCTCCCGCCTCGCCCGGCGCGGCCCCCCGCCCCGGGACCCCCGCTCCCCGTGGCGTCCCCGCCTCGCCGGGTGCTCCTGCTTCTCCGGGCGCTCCCCGTGGGGGCACACCCCCGGCTGCTCCTCGTGGGGGCACGCCTACGGCTCCTCAGGGCACTCCCCGAGGGCAGGGCGCCCCCGGTGGCCCTCCGGGGGCCTCTCGCGGAGGCGCCGCAGCCGGCTCTCCCGGCGCCGCCTTCCGCCCGGGTGCACCCGTTCCTCCGAGCGCTCCGGGCGGTGCCGACGCCGCTCCCGGCGCGGCCTTCCGTTCGGGTGCACCTGTGCCTCCGAGCGCACGTGCCGGCGCGGACGTCGCCCCCGGTGCGGCCTTCCGTCCCGGTGCTCCTGTCCCTCCATCCGCACCCGCTGATGCGGATGCCGCTCCCGGTGCGCTTTTCCGTCCGGGTGCACCCGTTCCTCCGAACGTCCCTCGCACCGGTGGCCCCGCCAGGCCCTCGTCCGGTGCTCCCGCACCCCAGACCTCCGGTGCTCCCGCACCCCCGGCCGAACCCGGCGCGATCTTCCGTCCGGGTGCTCCGGTGCCTCCGAGCGCGCCTGCCGGTGGGGATGCCGCTCCCGGTGCGCTTTTCCGTCCCGGTGCACCCGTTCCTCCGACGAACGTCCCTCGCACCGCCGACCCCGCCACCTCCCCGTCCGGAACCGACACCGAGGCTCCCGCCTCCCAGGAAGTCCCGGACCCTGCGCGGGAGACAGGGGTCTCCGCCTCCGGCACCGCTGTTGAGGAAGCCCTCTCCCGGTCCGAGGGCGGCGCCCCCGGCAGCGACTCCGGCACCGGAGGCGCTCCGCCCCTTCGCGCGAGCAGGGCGGAGGAGAAGCAGGAACGATCCGACAAGGACGCGGAGCCGGACGAGGTCGTTCCCGGCACGACCTCGCAGGAACGTCGGAACGACTCCGAGGACCACGCGGGGAGCGACGGCGGCACACCGGGCACCACCGGCCTCGTCGAGGACGACGAGGCCGAGAGCGGTGAGGGCCGGCGCGACGCCACGGTCGCCACCGCAGACACCGGCATCGCCGACGAAACCGCGAGTGACGCCGAGCCCTCCGCGACCGCCGACGAGACGCCGGGCGAGAACGAGGACGGGGGCGACGACGCGGCCGGTGACGATGTCCGGGACGAGGCCGGAACCGTCGACGGCGGCGAGGAGATCAAGAACGAGGAGACCCAGGGCGAGGAAACCCAGGGCGAGACCGACGAACTCCGAAGTGAGGACGACGAACGTCGAGGCGAGGACGAGGAACCCCGGGACGAGGACGAAGAGCGCCGAGGCGAGGGCGAGGAGGCGGCGCCGGACGGGACGCGGGAGACCGCGCTTCCCGAGGCCGTCTCCGAGGCACTGAGCAACGCGCTCACCGCCGTACGCGCCGGCGTCACCGACCTCACCTTCGGCCTTGACCTCCCCGGCGCGGAGGAGGCGAGGCGGGTCCAGGGCGAGATCCTCGCCCAGCTCGACGACTACGTGATCCCGCGCGTCCACACGAGCACCGCGCCCGCGCTCGTCGTGGTCGCGGGTTCCACCGGCGCGGGCAAGTCCACGCTTCTCAACACCCTGGCCAAAGCCAAGATCAGCGCGACCGGAGTACGCCGCCCGACGACCGGCACGCCCATCCTGGCCTGCCACCCCGACGACCACGAGTGGTTCACCGAGAGCGACCTGCTCGGCAGCCTGCGGCGGCTCAGCGAGCCCGACCCCGAGGCCGCCTCGGGGAGCCTCGTGCTCGTCTCCACCGAGCACCTTCCCTCTGGTGTCGCCCTGCTCGACACCCCCGACATCGACTCGGTCGTCGAGGAGCACCACGAGATCGCCCACCGCATGCTCGACGCGGCCGATCTGTGGATCTTCGTCACCACCGCCGCCCGGTACGCCGACGCCCCGGCCTGGCGGCTGCTGCGCCTGGCCAAGGAGCGTGGAGCCCGCCTGGCCATCGTGCTCTCCCGGGTGCCGCCCAGGTCCCGAGAAGTGATCACCAAGCACTTCGTCAGGATGCTCACCGAGTACGGCCTCGGCGAGGTCGAGCGGTTCGTCATCAACGAGACCAGGGTCACCGACGGGATGCTCCCCGACGCCGAGGTGAGCGAACTGCGCCAGTGGCTCACGGATCTCTCGGTCGACGACCGGCGCCGCGCGCAGGCCGTACGGGCGACCCTGGACGGGGTGCTGAACAGCTTCCGCACCCGCGTTCCCGCCCTCGCCAAGCACCTGGAGGTTCAGGTCGCCTTCCGGAGGGACCTGCGCGGCGACGTGGACGGCGCCTACGCCCGCGCGATGGCCGACGTCGACAAGAGCACCGAGGACGGTTCGCTGCTCAGGGGTGAGGTGCTCGCCCGCTGGCAGGACTTCGCCGGGTCCGGCGACCTCATGCGTACCCTCCACCTGCGCAGGCCGAGCCGCTTCGGCGGCAAGGCGAACCAGCAGGCGCCCGAGCGGATCAGCGCGCTGAAGTCCGCGTTGCGTGCGGGGCTGGAGTCGGTGGTCGTCTCGGCGGCGCAGCGGGCCTCTGAGGAGGCCGCCTCGCGCTGGCTGAACCGCCCCGGCGCGCAGGAGGCCCTGGCCGCGTCCCCCGATCTCGGCCGTCCTTCCGACGACTTCGCGCGCAGGACCGGCCGGGCCGTCGCGGCCTGGCAGGAGCACATCATCGAGCTGATACGCACCGAGGGGGTGACCAAACGGGCGGTGGCGAGGGTGATCTCGTTCGACGACGAGTCCCTCTCGCTGATCCTGACCATCGGGCTGCTCGGTTACGGTTCCTCGGACGAGCGGAACGGCGCCGGGGCACTGCCGCAACGGCTGGTGCACGCGCTGCTCGGCGCGGAGTCGCTGCGCAACCTCGGCGTGAAGGCCCGGAGCGATCTCCGGGCCCGGATCGGCATGCTCTTCGACGACGAGATGGCGCGTTACGCCCAGGCTCTCGACGGTGCGGGCATCCCTGACGAATCCGCCGCCACCCGCCTTTACCAGGCAACGTACAACCTTGAGGTCGCCCGATGAGTGTTGGCACCACCCAGTCAGGCCAGGGTCTCGGCAGCCGGCTCGCCGCGCTGGCTCGGATCGTGGAGCTGGGGCCGGGCAAGGTCGAGCCCAAGCTCCTCACCGAGTCGGGTCAGCTGCTGCTGCGCGCCGGTGACAGGCTGAAGCTCTCCTCCGAGCACACCGTGGTCGCGCTCGCGGGAGGTACGGGCAGCGGCAAGTCGACGCTCTTCAACTCGATCTCCGGCCTGGAACTGTCGCCGACGGGGGTGCGCCGCCCGACCACGGCCCGTACGCACGCCTGCGTCTGGGGCCTGGACGGGGCGGGCCCGCTGCTCGACTGGCTGCAGATCCAGTGGCGGCACCGCTTCGCGCGGGCCAGCGCCCTGGACAAGGACGAGGGCCAGCTTCACGGGCTGATCCTGCTCGACCTGCCCGACCACGACTCCATCCGGGCGCTGACCGACACCGAGGCCGACCGGCTCATCCAGATCGCCGACCTCGTCGTCTGGGTGCTCGACCCGCAGAAGTACGCCGACGCCTCCACGCACCGGCGCTACGTGACCGATCTGGCCGGGCACGAGGCCGTGACGATCTTCGTACTCAACCAGGCCGACAAGCTCGACCAGGAAGAACTGGCCGAGTGCGTCGAGGACCTGGACGGCCTGCTCCGCCGCGAGGGGGTCGAGAACCCCGTGATCGTAACCACCTCGGCGATCATGGGCAGGGGCGTCGACGAGCTCAAGGCCGTCCTCGCCGAGACCGTCTCCAAGCGCAGGGCCGCGACCCAGCGGCTGGAGGCCGATCTCGACCGGCTCACGCTCCGCCTCGCGAAGGTCATGCCCGCCGACGGTGCCTCCTCGCCCTCCGCCATCGACGACGCCCGCAGGATCGGTCTCACCGACGCGCTCTGCGACGCGGTCGGCGTCCCCGCGGTTGGCGAGGCGATGGAGAACGTGTACGCGGCGCGGTCCGGTGAGTGGGTCGGCTGGCCCTACACCCGCTGGGCCGCCAAGCTCCGCCCCGACCCGCTGAAGAGCCTGCGCCTGGGCAAACTGCGAGACGAGATCCGCGGCCTGAGCGGCGGTTCGGTCAGCGCGCAGCCCGCCGAGGTGGACACCGCCGTTCAGGCGCTCACCGACGGCCTGACCTCGGGCATGCACGAGGCGTGGCAGAACGGGATCAGGGACGCCGCGCGCTCCCGCTCCGCGCAGCTGCCCGAGGTGCTCTCCGAGGAGCTGTCCGAGGTCGCGCCGAGGCTGGACAGGGTGCCCGGCTGGTGGCGGTTGCTGCTGGCCTGGCAGTACTTCCTGGTCCTGCTCTTCGTCGCGGGCCTGGCCTGGGTCGGTACGGCCCTCGCCTACGGCGTCTTCGGGCTGGGAACCCCGCCGCAAGGGCTGGAGATGTTCGCCGACGCGGCCTCACTGCCGTGGGTCGGGTTGATGATCTTCTCCGTCCTGGGGCTCGGGGCGCTCACCGCGATAGCGAGCCGCAACTTCGTCGTGCTCGGCGCGGGCAACGAACGTGACGCACTGGAGCGCGAGATGCGCCGCAGGGTCGCCGGGATCGCCGAGAACATGGTGATCGAGCCGGTGGAGCGGGAGCTGACCCGTTACAACGAGTTCAACTCGGCGATGCGGAGCCTGAAGGACTGATCCTTCCCCGCCGGGTTGTTCACGGCCTTCTCCTGCGTGTCGTGGAGCTGTTTTCAACGAGGGCGAAGTCGACAGCCCTGGTTGCCCACGGCTTTCCCACGCGTGTCGTGAACCTGCTTTCAGCGGGGATGAGGTGGGCGGGTCCCGGTTGTCCACAGCCTCCTCGCGCTCCCTGGGCTTTTCCACAGAGCGTGATTCGGTAATCCGCGCGAGGGGCGGACAGAGCGATCGTGTCCTTCATGCCGCCGGCGCTCGGCCGGCTCTCATGGGAGGCACGATGAACGACATCTACGTCACGCTGACCGGTAACGTCGCGGCCCCGCCGCGCCAGCACACCTTCCCCGACGGCTCCCGGGTGACCTCACTCAAGATCGCCTCAACGAGCCGCTACTACGATCGGGACAACCAGCAGTGGCGCAACGGTGAGACGACCTACTTCGGCGTCCGCTGCTTCCGCGGTCTCGCCGACAACGTCGCCCAGTCGGTCCAGATGGGCCAGCCGGTCGTGGTCCAGGGACGGCTGCGGATCCGCGAGTTCGCCCATGAGGGAGAGCGCCGGTTCATGCCCGAGGTGGAGGCCAACTCGCTCGGCCACGACCTGCGCTGGGGGCTCGGGAGCTTCACCAAGCCGCAGCGCGGCGGGCCGGTCGCGGCTCTGGGCAGCGCGGAGCGGATCGAGCTTGACCGTGAGACCTCCGACTGGGCCATGAGCGGCGGCGCCCCCGTCGCGGCCGGGGCTCTCGGCGCCCCGTCTCCGCTGAAGACCGGCTCCGACACCGAGCCCTCCGCGCCGCACGAGGTGGAGATCACGCCGGACGGTGAGGCGACCCACGACGCGATCTCCGCAGGCTCCACCGCTCACCCGGAGCAGGCCACCACTCATGTCTGGGAGGCCGTCGAGGTCCCGCCGCGTCCGGCCGACCCCGGGCTCACCGGACAGGGCCACGGTCCCGCCAGGGAGGAAGCGGCGGAGGGACAGGCCGTGGCCGGAAGGGCGAAGGCGGCGAGAAGCACGACGACGAAGCGGCGAGGCACGACGGGGACACGAGGCCCGAACGCCGGCGAGGCACCCGTCGGGAGCGGACCGGGCGCGCTGAAGACCCACCCGGATACGAGCGACGAGACGCCCTGGCCGACCCGGGCACCCATCGCGGCCTGAGCCGCTTCAGGCGGGGAGGTCTGGACCGCGGACCTCCCCGCCGACCGGGAGCTCAAAGCCGGAGTGCGGGGTGGTGGGCGATGGTCGCGGTCCGCGCTTCTTCAGTGACGCGAGAGGGCAGGTTCGCTCAGCGTGGCCAGGCGTCGCGGGGTACGCGGTAAAGGACGCGTGAGGTCGCGAACCAGTCCCGGTCGAGGAATCTGCCGGTGATCCGCCCCGCCAGGATGAGGTAATACTCCACCTGCTCCCGGAACCCGGCATCATCCGGATCCAGGTCCAGCGCGTAACCCTGGAACGCCTCCTCGCCCACCCTGCCCACATACTCTCCGTCGTGGTAGTAGACCATCCCTTCGTCGGCAAGTTCATACAGGCCGGCCATGTGCCAATGAGCGAGGATGCCCCTTCCTCCGGTGCTCGATTCTTCGGACAGCGTGAAACCCCTGTTCATGGTGACCGAGACAGACCAGCCCGGGGAATGCGTCCCGATCCAGACCAGAGTCTCCTGCTCGTCACTCTCAATCAGGTCGAACGCGGTATCGAGATCGCAGAGAACCCCAGAGCACGAATCCGCCCGGAAACGCTTCGCAGCTTCATCGACATCCTCCGTATCGATCCAGGCCACATCGAAGCGGCTGTTGAGGAGATACTCCTCCAGGAGATCCCACTGGCTCTCCGCAGGCATCGCTCGTACCAGGTTCAACGGACAACTCCTTGCGAAGTTCGAGCAAGTCTGTGAGTGGAGGCGGTTAAACCGCCTCCACTCACAGGCATTCAGCTGGACAATCTGATCATTGTTTGGATCAGCTTACGATCCTGACCAAGAACTGATTGCCGGGCGCGACGCGATAGTCGGCGCAAAAGCCGAGAAGTTCCGCGAGCTGTGCCCCGGCTGCCGCCGCAGCTCGGCGTTCTCGATCCCGAGTCGGGCGTTTTCGCGTTTCAATGCGCTCAATTTTGATGCTAGTGCTTCGATTAAAGTCACAAGCTCGTCGTGCAGTGGTTGCTTTTCCTTGGCGGGAATCGCTCAAGGATAACTCTATGGGGCCGATATTTGTGGCCGTGCCACGCCAGTCGTACGAGGTCGGCGAGTGGTCTGTTGGGAATCTCCAGGGCATTTCACCGCCTACATCTGAGTCTTCAATCCTCCCATGCCCCGTCAGGGATGCGATAGAAAGTACGAGTCGACGTCCACCATTCCCGGTCGGCGAAGCGTCCGGTGATGCGGCCCATCATGCAGAAGAAGAGATGCACGTCCCAGGGCGTTCCTTTGTTGTCGAGTTCTAGCCCTGCCGTGTAGGGCAGGTAGTCGGGGAGGTCCATTGGTCCGCCTTCTACTAATGGCGGGGTGATATCACCAAGTTGTTCCCCGTCGTAGTTGAGGTACAGCGGCTCAAGCCCTTCACCAATTTCTCCCGAGAAGTATATTTCGAAGACGCGTCGCTTTCCCAAGTTGCGAATCGCGGGGTGGTACGAGTACATGCCGAAGGCGAAGGTGTGTGTCCAACCAGGTGCATGTTGGCCCATCCAGATAGCCTTTTCCGGCAGGCCCTCGTAAGTCTCAAACACGGTTTTTAGGTCGCACTCCAGGCGCGATCCTGGATCCACTCTGAGAAGCCGGGCCAGTTCCGCCTGGTCGTCGCTTTCCATCCAGAGGGCGTGGAATCCCTGATCGAGCCACTGCCCATACTCGACCAGTAGGTCCCACTGGTTTTCCGTGGGAAGCCCCTGTTCTGCATTCGTCATTCTCTGCGTCCTCATGTAGAAGAGGGAATGCGGGGCTGCGCTCGGCAGTCATGCATTTAACGGCGGTCAATTCACGATCTTCACCCAGAAAGGGCTGTCGCTGACCTTGGTGATGGTGTTGACAGGGTCATAGGTGAGGATCCGGTAATGGCCATAGAATGTCTTAAGTGCGTCTCCGCATAGCAGGTTATGGGTCTTCTGGACGCCACGAACGGAGTAGTTCATCTTGCCCTTGGCTACTCCTTCTTGAGTGGAGGCAAGGGGGTATTCGTCACACTGCGTGTTTTTATGGCCGTATTCTACGTAAACACGGGTGACCGCGAAGTGCGTGTTTGGTGACTCACACCCGCTTCTTCATCTCCTCGTAGGAGTGGCGCAGGATGCTGAGACGGATGTTGTTCTCGCTGTCCAGCCAGATCATGCCGATCCGCCAGATCGTGTCCATGGCTGCCGTGAAGGCGTCCTCGTTCAATGCCGCCAGCAGCACGTTGGCCGCGAAGACCTGCCGCTGCAGCCCATCGGCGTCCACGGGAGCCGTGGGCAGAGCCGCCGAGACCTGGGTGAGCAGGTCGTGCTGGAGTTCTTCAAGTGCCTCCCGAATTCGCCACGCCGGCGTATCGGCCCGCCAGGTGTTCAGCGCCGCGAAGGCTTCATCGATCAGTGGGCCGGCCAACCCGGTCTGCGCGCAGGCCGTTTCGGCGGTCAGAATGGCGACCTCACGGAGCCGGTCCGGCGTGGGATCGGCGAAGAGCTCCGCGAGTCTCGGTTCCCGCAGCAGTAGCTCGTCTCGCATCCGGATGAACTCGCGCCGCTCGTCGGTCGGTGCCGGGGTATCGCTGTCGGGCACGACCACGGTCAGTGCGCTGAGATGGTCGGCGGTGAGCCAGTCGTTGCCGAGACGCTGTCCGGTGAGCAGTTCGCCCATGGCCAACGCCGCGACCTTCCAGTCATCATCGAAGGGCAGGGCCTCGATCCAGGCGGTGAGGCGCTCCGGCTCCTCACCCTCGACACCCTCCGGGTCGAACGGGTCGACGGTCGCGAGGACCCGCCCCTGTTCGGCATAGGCGATCTGGGCATCGCCGCTGGCATTCCAGAACACGCTCAGCGCCCGCCCGTCGCGGGACAGGTTGGCCAGCACGTTGAGGCGTGACCCCTGGAAGCCGTTCGGCTCGATGGCCAAGACCCAGTCGCCCAATCGTCCAGCCAGCACGGCACCGGCCTGCTGGGGCATCGCGTCGTAGGCGGCCTCGGAGGTCTGCCGGAAGCTCCGTCGCACGACCGTGTGCGACTGCCCGCCGACCTCGGAGAGCACCTCGTCCACACCGATCCCGGCACACCAGATGAGGCACATCGGCTGGTCGAGGATGCCTGCCAGCAGCGAACGGTAGTGCTGGGGATCGTCCATGCGATGTTCCTCATTCTCACGGGATGGGGGTGCCCGGTCTGCCGATCACCTCCGCCCTGGCACGGCAGGACCGACGGATTCCGATCACGAATATGTCGACAGCGGGGACCTGCGCATCGCATGGTCCCCGCTATCGACATTCAGCAGACCGAGCCAAGTAGCTCAGCTTCGCATCTTTTCGCATTTCGCCCGGCACCGATGATTCTCTGTGTACCGGCCTCCGAAGCGGGCTCGGTCTTGGCATCACACGAGCGGATCTAGGAGCTGTTCGAGGTTCGGATCATGTGGGTGAAGTGAGGAGTTTCAGCCACATGATCGAGCCTCGGAGGTAGAGCCCGGCCTCGTAGCTTT
>NZ_JBEPDA010000005.1:0-127715 GCF_040299985.1 Streptosporangium sp. NPDC000563
TCGGGCGTCTTCTTCCTCATCGCCTTCGCGGTCATGTCACTGCTGTGGGACGCCGGAGCCCGCCGAGCCATCGGCCTGCGCAGACCGTACGCCGGCACCTTCGGCAAGGACCTCACCGGAGCGGTGCTCACCACCGCCCTGCTGCCCGCCGCCGTCTACGTCGTCTCCTGGGCGGGCTGGTTCGCCTCCGCCGGCGGTTGGGGCCGCAACTGGGGCCAGGCGACCTCGCACGGGCCGGCCTTCTTCGTCTTCGACTCGTTGCGCTCCTGGCTGAGCTACCACTTCCAGGTGCTCGGCTTCCACACCGGCCTGGCGACCCCGCACAACTACCAGTCCGACCCCTGGAGCTGGCCGCTGCTGCTACGCCCCGTGGCGTTCTTCTACGAGAGTCCCCAGGGCGGCTGTGGCACCGACACCTGCTCGCAGGCCGTCCTCGGGGTCGGCACGCCGGTCATCTGGTACGGAGGGCTCGCGGCCCTCATCGCGATGATCGCCTGGTACGTCGCCACCCGCGACTGGCGGGCCGGAGCCGTGCTCGTCGGCTACGCCGCCGGCTGGCTCCCCTGGTTCTACTACGCGATCGCCGACAACCGGACCATGTTCCTGTTCTACGCGATCCCCATGGTCCCCTTCATGATCCTGGCGATCGTGCTCGTGGCCGGGCTGATCCTCGGCCCGGCGAGCGCCCCGCAGGGACGCCGGACCGTCGGCGCCGCGGTCGTGGGTGCCTTCGCCCTGCTGGCGCTCGTCAACTTCTGGTGGCTCTACCCGGTGCTCACCGCCGAGATCATCCCGTACGCCGAGTGGAGTTCACGGATGCTTTTCAAGAAGGGCTGGATCTGAGCGTCCGCGTATGAGCCACTTAGAAGACATTTCCTAGGGTAGGCACCGTGCAGGATCCATTACGTCACGTTCATCGTCAGAGCAGGCCCGCATACGGCAGACTGCGAAGCATGCCTGCACCGGACGTGGCCGCCCTCCTGTCGGAGCTGGAGCGTTCCGAGCCCGCCTCCGCCGAGCACGCCCGCAGCGCGATCGACTGGCTGACCGGCGGCGAGCCGCTGGAGACGATCAGCGAGCTCAACGTGTGCGAGTTTCTCTGGTACACCCTGCCCTCGAAGGTCACCGGCGACCGCCCCGCGATCGCCCGCGCGCTGGGCCTGCTGCTGCGGCTGGGCGGCCTTGAGCGCTACGCCGCCCTCTGCTCGTCGTCCACGACCACCCAGATCCTGCGCACCTACGCCCGCCTGGGCGAGGACGCGGGGATGGCCGCGTACCAGTCGGCCCTGGACGCGACGGGTGTGCTCCCGCCCGACGTGCCCGAGCTGCGGTGGAGCTCGATCATGGGACCGGAGGAGCTGGGCGCGCACGGCGCCTGCTCGGCCGCACTGGAGCTGGCGATCGTCTCCGGTGAGCTCGTCCCCCGTCCGGCCGAGCGGCAGAGGCTCACCAGCCGCTGGCTCACCACGCCCCGCCCCGAGCTGGGCGGCGACAACTGGCTGCACCGGGTCCAGGGCGAGCGGCTCAACCGCTGGGTCCTCGGCCGGGGCACCGCCTGGCGCGAGCTCGCCCAGCCCTTCGAGGTGCGCTTACACGCGCCCATCCCCGCACCGGACGAGGCCCATCTGGGGGCGCTGCGCTGGCTGCTGACCGTGGGGCTCCGCCCGGAAGGCATCCCGCTGACCCAGCGGCACAACCTCGCCCGTTCCGTGCTCGCGGAGAGCACCTGGAGCGGCGCGGAACTCGCGGCCGTCCGCGAGGTGGCCCAGGACCAGATGGGCGCGCTACGCCAGACCGGAAGGCGCCTGGTGACCACCTCGACGGGCGAGCGCCTGCTCGGCGACACCGACCTGCTCTGGGAGGCCGCGGCCGCCGCCCTGCTCGCCCCCTCGCCGGGGGAGAACGGCTTCCGTGCCTCGGCCAGGGAGGTGGCGCTGATGCTGCTCGCCGACGGCGCCCCCGCCGACCGTGACCACGTCACCGCCGTGATCGACTGCACGGAGCGGCAGGCCCTGGAGGTCGACGCCTCGCTCGCCGAGCTGGGCAGGCGCCTGGACGCCTTCGGCCTGCGCGTCGACGGCCGTCTCACCCCTGCCGGCCGCTCCGCCGCTCTCGCCGCCCTCCGCAACCACGCCCTGCGCCCCCGCCAGTACGTCAACATGACCTGACGACGCCCTCAGCGTCTCCCCGTGCCCCTCGGTGCCCCTCAGAGGCCGCTGTGGCCCCCGCGGCCCCCGGTGTCCCTTCGTGCTCGAAACCGTACGGCGACCAGGGAAAATATGGCGGTCGCGGACCGACTAACCTTCCTGGAAACGGGCAGTGGCAGCGCGTGTCCGAGCCCACCTCCGCTGACCGCGCCACAGCGCCGGAAACATCCCCGCCCGCCCCCCGCGTTCCGTCGACGGAGACGGGCGCGGGAGGTGTCCCGGCGTCATCGGCCGGAGCCGGCGAATCCGTCTCGTCCGAGCCGATCCTGACCTCCGCGGGCCCTCTGGTCCTGCCCGCCGCTCCGCCCGCGGATGCCGGCGGTCCCGTTCCCGGTGGTCCCGTTCCCGGCGGTCCCGCTCCCGGTGGTCCTGTTCCCGGCGGTCCCGCTCCCGGCGGCCCCGCGAGCGCGGTCACCGTGCCCCCCGGCGCGGCCGCGTCCCCCGACGCCGCGCCGTCATCGGGAATCACCCCGAACCTCCCGTTCGGCCGTCCCGGACGCTCGATGAGCAACAACCCGTTCGTGTTCGGCTTCACCGCCGCCCTGGGGGTGCTCACCGCCTGGTGGCTGGTGCAGGCCATCGCGACCGCGAGCTCGGTGCTGGTCCTCATCGTCGTCTCGCTCTTCCTCGCCATCGGCCTGAACCCGGCCGTCGAGGTCCTCCAGCGGCGCAACGTCCCCCGGGTGTGGGCCATCACCCTCGTCTTCCTGGGCGTCATCCTCGTCTTCGTCGTCTTCGGCCTGGCCGTGGTCCCCCCGCTGACCACGCAGTCCACCCAGTTCGTCGAGCAGCTCCCGCAGTACGTCCAGGAGCTGCAGAACAACCCGGTCATCCGCGATCTGGACCAGCGCTTCCAGCTGCTGGAGAAACTTCAGACGTACGTGACGAGCGGCGACTTCGGCACCCAGATGTTCGGCGGTGTGCTCGGCATCGGGTCGGTCCTCATCGGGGCGGTCTTCAACTCGCTCACGGTGCTGGTGCTGACGCTCTATCTCCTGGGCTCGTTGAAGTCGCTCAAGAAGCTGGCCTACCGCCTCGTCCCTCGGAGCCGCAGGGTCCGCACGACCCTGCTCGGTGACCAGATCATCGACAGCATCGGCGGATACGTCGCCGGGAACCTGATCATCTCGCTCATCGCCGGTGTGACGACCTTCATCTTCCTGAGCATCATGGAGGTCCCGTACGCCCTGGCGCTCTCGCTGATCGTCGCGATCACCGACCTCATCCCGCTGGTCGGCGCCTTCATCGGCGCGGGGATCGCCTCCCTGGTGGGATTCTTCGTCTCTCCGACCGTCGGGATCGTCTGCATCGTCTTCTTCACGATCTACCAGCAGATCGAGAACTACTGGATCGCCCCGGCCGTGATGAAGAGCTCGGTCGACGTGCCGCCGCTCGCCACGATCGTCGGCGCCCTGCTGGGGGGCGCGCTGCTCGGCGTGGTGGGCGCGCTGCTCGGCATCCCGATAGCCGCGGCCGTCCTGCTCATCCTGCGGGAGGTGGTCCTGCCCCGGCAGGAACGCACCTGACCGGCACCCGATCGGCCCCGATCGGCCCTGACCGGCCCTGATCACCATGGAGGAGCCACGTCGGCCTCTCCTCCGTCTACGCGGATCGGGGGTCACGAGCCCTCACCGTCGAGGTACGCCTGTCCCTCATCCGCACACAACATCACAAAAAAGTTTTTTTCGCTTCTTCGTCGCAAAAGTACCTAGATCACAACAACATGCGATAAAAGATCACTTGCACCTACTGTCTCCCCTTTGGGGTATACGTGAAGAAGCGTCTTCGACTCCTCGCGGCCCAGCTGCTCGCCACGGCCCTCGTCCTCACCACCCTCTCGGCCCCCGCCCACGCGAGCACTCCGGAGAGCGATCCCCAGCTCACCGCCGAGTGGCAGACCGCGTGGGACACCTACCAGTTCTACAAGACCACGCCGCCCCTCCCGGGATCGGGACGCAGCCGGGCGCAGGACAGCATCTCCATCACCATCGACGCCCCCGTCAACCGGGTGTTCCCCGCGTACTCGAACATCAACAACCACCTCGGCCTGCACTCGTTCCTGAAGCGGGTCGTCACCCACAAGGACCGCCGGCAGGGCAGCAAGCGCCACATCGACTTCACCGCGGTCGAGGAGCTCCCGTACGAGGGTTCGACCGTCGTCATCAACACGCACGCGCAGCAGCGCATCAACCCCGCCGCCCTCTACTACGAGACCGACAGCTGGACGATGCCCAACGTCGTCACCCACCAGAAGATCGTCTTCGAGGCGCTCTCCGGAGGAAAGACCAAGGTCACCGAGTACCTCACCTTCGACGCGGACAGCACGCTGATCGACTTCGTACTCCAGAACGGCGTCGCCTCCCACCAGGCGACCCAGGCCGGGATGAAGCAGGCGATCGAGAGCGGCGAGCTCTAGAGACGGCGTCCGCCGCCGACGAGGGTGAGCCGTCACGGGCCTCACTCCTCGTCGGCGGCGCGGCCCGCGGCAGGTATGTGCCGCAGCGCGGCGACGGTGAGTACGGCGATGCCCGTCACCGGCACTCCGGCGACGGCGGCGGTGACGGTGACGGTGACGGTGACGTCGAGCCCGGCGGTGAGGGCGTCGCGCGCGACCGCCGAGGCCGCGCCGAACACCGGCCGCTCGTGTCACCGGCCGTGCCCGTGGTCACGAGCCCTGCCGCCGCAGTTCCCCCTCCAGCGCGTCGAGCCATTCGCCGGTGCCGCGTTCCCTCCATTCCGGCTTCTCGTGGCCGTCGAGGAAGGCGTCGTGCTCGGTGAGGACCAGCCGGGTGCCCGTGCCCTCGGGGACGAACTCCACCGTGGTGAACGAGACCGTGGCCAGATCATCCCCGACGGAGAGGGTGGAGGTGTAGACGATCCGCTCGTCCGGGACGATGTCCTGGTACGAGGACTCGAACGTCATGCCCGGACCGTGCTCCGGTCCACCTCGGTTGACCTCCTTGCCCCCGACCCGGAAGTCGAGGTCGTGCTTCCCGTCGGGGGCGGCGAACCACCGGGCCTTCGCCACGGGGTCGGCCCAGGCGGCGAACACCCGGGAGGGGGCGACGCCGTACACCCGCTCCAGGGTGAACGTGGCATGCGTGACAGAACCATCGGTCATGATCTTCTCCTTGTTCCGGTCGTTCCGGTCGTTCCGGTCGTTCCGGTCATTCCGGTTGTTCTGGGTTTCGACATCCCGGCTCACTCGTTCAGCAGGTCGCCGAGCCGGTCGAGCCGGTGCTCCCAGGTGGTGCGCTGCCCGGCGAACCAGCTCTCGGCCGTCCGCAGCACGTCCGGCTCGATGTGACAGGTGCGGACCCTTCCGATCTTCTCGGTCCGGACCAGACCGCACGCCTCAAGCACCTGCAGGTGCTGCATCACCGCCGGCAGCGACATCTCCAGAGGCCGGGCCAGCTCACTCACCGACGAGGGCCCGCGGACCAGCCGCTCGACCATCTCGCGCCGCGTCGCGTCCGCGAGCGCCTGGAACACCCGATCCAGCGAACCATCTTGGTTAAGCATGTACTTAAGTATTGGGCGCGAAAGAGAAATAGTCAAGCAGATACTTAAGTATTGAGCGCGGGTTTGACCTTGTCGTAGCGTCAACGTTTCTAATGAGGGCATGCGAATCGGCGAACTCGCCGCGCCGGTCGGGGTGTCCACCCGGACCAACGTGGTCGTCGAGCCGACCGAGCCGGTCACCGTGGTCCGTCCCCTCGGCGGTCGCGCCGAGGCCACCACGATCCGCTTCTTCACCGACACCCCCGAGGCGCTGCTGGACGCCCTGCGACCCTCCCCGCACCACAGCGTTCCCTGATCCCCACGCGCCCCGTCCGTATCCGGCGCCGGGCCGTGCCGAGACGCCGCGCTTTCCTGTCATGTTCAGTCAGATCGCGTCAGATCTTGTATTGACTTACCTTGCCTTAAATGTAAAGTTTCTTTCGAGAGAGCGCTCTCACGCCTCGTCCCCCTCCCCCCACCCCTCAAGGACCAGTCGTGAGATTCACCGTGCTGACCAGCGTGGCGGTACTCGCCGCCGCGCTCGTCGTCCCGTCCCCGACCGCGCAGGCCGCCGCGATACCCGACCCCGCTCCCGACCCGTCCAAGGCGGCCACGGCCGAACAGGCACTGCGGCGAGACCTCGGCCTCACCCCCACGCAGGCCCGCGTCCGCCAGGCCCACGAGGCCGGGGCGGCCGTGGTGGAGCGGCAGCTTCGCACCCGTCTCGCCGACCGGTTCGCCGGCGCGTGGTTCACCCCCGGCGAAGGGCGGCTGAGCGTCGGCGTCCTGAACCGCGAGGACGCCGACCTCGTCCGCGCGGCGGGCGCGCTGCCGGTGTCCGTGCCACGCAGCGAGAGGCAACTGGCCACCACGAAGGCCGCGCTCGACCGAGTCGCGGACTCCGCGGGCAAGGACATCCACAGCTGGTACGTGGACGTCGCCGCGAACACCGTGGCGGTGTCGGCGGCCGACCGCGCCGCCGCCGAACGTTTCGTCAGGGCGGGCGCCGTCGACGCCGCCGAGGTGCGGATCTCCGTCGACGAGGCGCCCAAACCCCTGTACGACATCCGCGGCGGCGACCAGTACGTCATCAACGGCAACACGCTCTGCTCGGTGGGCTTCGCGGTCAACAACGGCGGCTTCGTCACCGCCGGGCACTGCGGCCGCACCGGCAGCCCCACCCTCGGTTACAACAACGTGAGCCAGGGCACCTTCGCCGGCTCGTCGTTCCCCGACAACGACTACGCCTGGGTCCGTACCAACGGAAACTGGACACCCCGCCCGTGGGTCAACAACTACGGCGGCGGCAACGTCGCCGTGGCGGGCTCCCGGGAAGCCGTGGTGGGCTCCTCCATCTGCCGGTCCGGGCGCACCACCGGCTGGCGCTGCGGCACCATCCAGGCCAAGAACGTGACCGTGAACTACTCCGGATCCCTGGTCCACGGGCTCACCCGGACCAGCGCCTGCGCCGAGGGCGGCGACTCGGGCGGCGCCTGGATCACCGGCGACCAGGCCCAGGGCGTCACCTCCGGCGGCTCCGGCAACTGCTCGACCGGCGGTACCACCTTCTACCAGCCGGTCAACGAGATCCTCGGCGCGTACGGCCTCACCCTGACCACCACCGGCGGGGGCGGCGGACGGCTCATCGGCTGGCAGGACAAGTGCATCGACGTACCCGGCAGCAACGCCGCCGACGGGCAGCGCCTGCAGCTGTGGGACTGCAACGGCACCGCCGCGCAGAACTGGACGTTCCCCGGCGACGGCACCGTCCGCGCCTTCGGCCTCTGCATGGACGTGGCCTGGGGCTCCACCGCCAACGGCGCCGCCATCCAGCTCGCCACCTGCAGCGGCAACCCGGCGCAGCAGTTCGTCCTCAGCGGCGCGGGTGACCTGGTCAACCCGCAGGCCAACAAGTGCGTGGACGTCACCGGCTTCGGCGGCAGCGGCACCCCGCTGCAGCAGTGGGAGTGCAACGGCGGCGCCAACCAGAAGTGGCGGCGAGGCTGACCACCCGCGGGACATCGCCGGGACGGTAAGCGTTCTCACCGAGACACCACTGGGGCGGTAAGCGTTCTCACCGGTTCTCAGTGGGGCACCGCCGGGACGGTAAGCGTTCTCACCGCCCCGGCACCGCCCCGGCACCGCGCCGTTTCACCCACCGCCGGACGCGCGACGGAAGTCCCCACCGCGTGTCCGGCGGTGCGCGGTGGGGACACCCGGTGCGCGCCCCCACCGCACCGGCCACCCGAGACCACGACCTTGACGGGAGGTCACGACCAGGCGCCGGTGGCGGCGATCCGGGCCGCGTAGTCCTCGAACGCGACCGGAGGACGGCCGAGCACCCGCTCGACCCCGTCGACGGGCTCGGCCGTGTGACCGGCACGGTGCAGGGCGAACAGGGTGTTCAGCGCGTCGGCCGCGACCTCCGGATATCCCTCCGCGAGCAGTTCGGCCCGGTATGCCTCCGGGGTCAGCTCGACGTACTCGATGGACCGGCCCGCGGCCCGCGCGATGATCTCGACGGCCGCGCCGAACGTCACCCCGCGCGGACCCGACAGGTCGTACGTCAGCCCCGCGTGCCCGTCCCCCGTCAGCGCGGCCACGGCGACCGCGGCGACGTCGTCGGCGTCGATGAACGGCTCGGGCACCTCGCCGATCGGCAACGCCAGCCTCCCCGCCCGCAGCGGCGCGTGCCACAGGTCCTCGTCGAAGTTCTGGTTGAAGTTGTTCGCCCGCAGGATCGTCCACTCCGCCCCCGAGTCGCGGACGGCCCGCTCCGCTGCGGCCATGCCCTGGCCGAAGTCCTCGCCGACCTGGTCCATGCCCCGGCCGGACAGCACCACGAAACGCTTGACGTCCGTGGCGCTCTCGACGAAGTCGCGGATCGGGGTGGGGTCGTCGGGCGCCACCAGGTATACCGCCTCGGCGCCGTGCAGCGCGTTCTCCCAGGTGGCGGGCTCGGACCAGTCGAAGCGAACCTCGCTGGAACGGGAGACGGGCCGCACCCGCTCCCCCTCCGCGCGCAGTCGCCGCACCACCCGGCGGCCGGTCTTGCCGGTCGCGCCCAGAATCAGGATCTCTCTCATGCCATAGAGCCAACCGCGCGGGGAGCCGCCCGCACATGGCCGAACGTACGCCGCACCTGTCCGATCGTCCCGTCGTGGCCACCGGGCGTGCGCCGCACCCGTGCGATCGTCCGGTTATCGTGGGCGCCATGGACCCGTACGACGACCTGTTGCGGGGGGTTCGCGGCGAGGGGGCCGTCTTCGGCGCGTCGGTGCTGTCGCCGCCGTGGGCGCTCAGGTTCGCCGACGGTCCCTCTCTGACACTCCTCGTCCCCCTGCGCGGCGAGGGGTGGATCGTCCGGGGAGACGACGCCCGGCAGGTGCGACTTGGCGAGGCGGCGATCGTGCGCGGGCCGGAGCCCTTCGTCGTCGCGGACACCGACGCACCGCGTCCTGCCCGGGAGGTCTCCCCTGAAAGGGCCGTCGCCGGAGACCTGACCGGCCAGACCATCCTGTTGGCGGGGTCGTACCGGGTGAACGGCGAGGTGGCCCGCCGCCTGGTCAGGGTGCTGCCCCCCGTGCTCGTCGTACCGGACGATCATGACTGCAGCAGCATGGGCGCCTACCTGGAGGCGCAACTCCTCTCCGGTCGCCCGGGGCACCAGATCGTGCTGGACCGGCTGCTCGACTGGCTGCTGGTGTGCACGCTGCGCGACTGGTTCGACCGGCCGGAGGCGGTGAGTCCCGGCTGGTACACCGCCCTGAACGACGACGTGGTCGGCCCGGCCCTGCGCGCCATCCACGAGGCCCCGTCCAGGCCGTGGACGCTCGCCTCCCTCGCCACCGCCGCGAGCGTCTCGCGCACCACCCTGGCCAGGCGGTTCACCGAACTCGTGGGCGAGCCGCCGATGACGTACCTGACGGAGTGGCGGATGGCACTCGCCGCCGACATGCTGGCCGAACCCGCCGCGACGGTCGCCACGGTGGCGCGCAGGGTGGGCTACTCCGACGCGTTCGGCTTCAGTTCGGCGTTCAAGCGCGTCCTGGGCGTGAGCCCGAGCGTCTACCGCGACGGCGTCACCGTCCGGGCCGGAGAGACGGCGAGCGCCGGGCTGCCCGGTTCCCCCTGAGACGGAGGCTGCGACCGGGGCGGTGTCCCGGAGACGGTCTGCCTTCCGGGCCGGAGGCGAACGGCGCGGTGTTCGCCCCCTCGTCCCCGGCGCCCGTCAGCGCCGGTGCCGGTAGTGGTGGGTGACCAGCGCGGCGGCACACGCCAGGACGATCGTCCCGAACCCGATTCCGATGAAAACGTTGAGGTCGGAGGTGGAGGTCACGATGTTGCAGACCACGCCGACCATCAGCAGAGCCCACAGCACGGGACGCACCACGCCACCCCGGGCGTCGGCGGGCCGCGTCGAAGGCGGCGTCTCGAAGGTGTCGGAAACGCGGTGGGAAGGGTCGGTCACGGCGTGCTCCTTGGTCGAACCGTTCGTCATGCTCCGACGCTACGAACCGCCGCCGCTCCCGGCGATCCCGCCGACGAGACAGGCGAGGTACAGCAGGCTGTACTTCTCGGCCCGCGACCTGACGGCGTCCAGAACGGTGCCCTATCGTCTGGCCGAGGAGGTGTGAATGCCGATCCACGAGTCCCCGGCCGGCCGCAAGTCGGCGGTGTTCGCCCGTGCCCGCACCGTCCTGGACGCGTTCGAACACCTCGTCGGCGGGCTGGGCACCACGGTCCTCGCCCTCGTCGCCTTCCTGCTGCTCGCCGCCACCGCGCTCGCCTGCCTCGTCGGCGTGGGCGTGTTTCTGGCACCCACCGCGCTGCGTGGGCTGCGGGCCGTCGCCGACCGGGAGCGCGCGAGGCTCTCCCGCTGGGGTCCGGAGATCATCGGTCCGGGGCCGGTGCCGCCCGGCCTGCGTGCCGCCCTCGCCGATCCGGCCACGCGCCGGGAGCTGGGCTGGGTGGTCGTCCACTCGACCCTCGGTCTGTTCCTCGGCCTGGCCGGTCTCACGATCTTCTTCAGTGCGGTGACCAACACCACCTTCCCGTTGTGGTGGCGGCTGCTGCCTCCGGAGGAGGCGGCCACCTCGGCCATGGGGCTCTGGACCGTACGGGATCTGCCCGGTGCCCTCGGGGTGAGCCTGCTCGGCCTGGGCTGGATCGTCCTCGCCGTGCTCCTCATACCGGGGATGGCGCGGCTGCAGGCGTGGCCCGGCCGGCGGCTCCTGTCGGCCGGGCCTGGCGCCGACCTCGCGCTGCGGGTCGCGCAGCTCACCGCGACCCGCGCGGCGGCGCTGGACGCGCACGCCGCCGAGCTGCGGCGGATCGAACGGTCGCTGCACGACGGGACCCAGAACCGGATCGTCGCCGTCACCGTCCTGCTCGGCGCGGCCCGTCGTGCGCTGGCGCGCGACCCGTCCGGCGCCGAGGCCATCCTCGACCGTGCCCAGGACGCCGCCGAGCAGGCGCTCGCCGAGCTTCGCGCGGTCGCCCGCGGCATCCTGCCTCCGGTGCTGACCGACCGGAGCCTCGTCGACGCGCTGACCGGGCTGGTCACCACCTGCCCGGTGCCCTGCCGGCTCGACGCCGACCTTCCCAGCCGCTGCGCCGCCTCCGTCGAGGCCACCGCCTACTTCGTGGTGGCCGAGGCGCTCACCAACATCGCCAGGCACAGCCATGCCGGGCACGCCACCGTCAGGGTCCGCCGCCGCGACGACCGGCTGCACCTTCAGATCACCGACGACGGCCGCGGGGGAGCCGACGAGCACGGCGGGTCCGGGCTCGTCGGCATCCGCCGCCGTACCGAAGCACATGATGGGACGCTCATGCTGACCAGTCCTCCCGGCGGGCCCACCGTCCTTGAGGTGAGCCTGCCATGCGGATCGTGATCGCCGAGGACGACCCGCTGCTGCGCGAAGGACTCGCGCTGCTGCTGCGCGCGGAGTCGCTCGACGTCGTGGCCACCGCCGCCGACCCCGACGGGTTCCTCACCGCCGTCGACGCCCACGAGCCGGACGTCGCCATCGTCGACGTCCGGATGCCGCCGACCCACACCGACGAGGGGATCGTCGCGGCCGTCGAGGCGAGGCGCCGCAGACCCGGCCTGGCCGTGCTCGTGCTGTCCGCGTACGTCGAACAGGCCTTCGCCACCGAGCTGCTCGCCCAGGGCAGCGCCCACCTCGGATATCTCCTCAAGGAGCGGGTCGGACGCGTCGACGAGTTCCTGAACGCGCTGCACCGGGTGGCCGAGGGAGGCACGGCGATCGACCCCGAGGTCGTCGCGCAGCTCTTCGCCCGCACCCGGTCCGACGACCGGCTGGAGCGCCTCAGTCCCCGCGAACGCGACGTCCTCGCCCTGATGGCCGAAGGACTGGGCAACACCGCCATCGCCGAGAGGCTCTTCGTCACCGACGGCGCCGTCCACAAGCACATCCGCAGCATCTTCGCCAAGCTCGACCTCGCGCCCGCGGACCGGGCGGACCGGCGCGTCACCGCCGTCCTGCGCTATCTCGAGGACGCCCAGCGCCGAGCCTGACCCACCGGCCGTTCAGGCCCCTTCCGCGCGTCCGATCACCTCGTGGGCGCTCCTGGCGACCGCCGCGTCGATGAACCGGCCCCTGGCGTCGAGCGCGACGCCGCCCGTCTCGGCCAGGCGGCGGACCAGGTCGCGGGCCTCCTCCAGCTCCTCGGGCGACGGGGTGAAGACCTCGTTGATCGGCGGGAGCTGGCGGGGCGACAGCGCGGTGCGGGCACGGAACCCCTGCCGCAGCAGGGTCCGGGTGCCCGCCACCAGCGCCTCCGTGTCGCGGACGGCGGTCTCGACCGGGCCGACCGGCGGCAGGATCCCGGCCGCCGCCGACGCGACGACGATCCGCGACCGGATCGGCCAGAGTTCCTCGCGCCCGGGACCCGGGCGCAGCCCCAGCTCACCGGCGAGGTCGGCCTCCCCCACGCCGAGCCGTACCACCCGGGGCGACGCCGCGACGCGTTCGGCCTGAACGACGCCGGAGGCCGACTCGATCAGCGCGAGCAGGGCGAACGTGCCCGGCGCGAGGTCGCGGGCCGTCTCGGCCTCGGTGAGCAGGGCGTCGGCGAGCTCCAGCAGCGCCGGTTCGGCCTTCGGGACCACGATCCCCTTCAGCCCCGGTACGGCCACCGTCGCGATGTCCGCCTTCGGGGTGTCGGCGTTGACGCGTACCCAGACCTCGCCGGGCAGTCGCGGGATCGCGGCGGCGGCGTTCTTCCTGGCGGCGGCCTTCGCCCCGGGCGCGACCGCGTCCTCCAGGTCGAGGATGAGCGCGTCGGCCCCGCGACCCGCGGCCTTGGCGAGCCTGTCCTCCTGGTCCGCGGGGACGTAGAGGTAGCTGCGCGGGGTCATGCGCCGGTCGGCCTGGCCAGGTAGCGGCCCTGCGGGCTGCCGGTGACCTTGCCGTCGGCGAGCACCCGGTGGCCGCGCAGGAACGTGTCGGTGACCCGGGCGGTGAGCTCGAAGCCCTCGAACGGGGTGTACTCCTGCGTGGACTCGGAGTCGGCCGCGCGCACCGTCCAGGTCGAGTCGGGGTCGACCAGGCAGAAGTCGGCGTCCAGGCCCTCGGCGACGGCGCCCTTGGTGCGCAGGCCGAACCGCCTGGCGGGGTTCCAGGACAGCAGGCGGGCGATCTCGCCGTAGCCGAGACCGCGCCTGGAGCCCTCGGTGACCAGGCCGGGCAGCAGGTACTCGGCGCCGCCGAAGCCCGACTTGGCGACGAAGACGTCCTCGCGGGGGTCGCCGAACTTCTGCTCGTCGCGGCAGCAGGCGTGGTCGCTCACGACCCAGTCGACCTTGCCGTCGAGCACGTGGCCCCACAGGGCCTCGACGTCCTCGCGGGGGCGCAGCGGCGGGTTGACCTTGCCGCCGATGCCGCTCGCGGTGGTGATGTCGGCCAGCAGGTGGCCGATGGTGACCTCGCGGCGGAAGTCGATGTGCGGGAACGCGTCGGCCATGCGCAGGGCGGCGTCCATCGCCTTCGCCGACGACAGGTGCAGCAGGTTGATCGTCGGCAGGCCGGTCTCGTGCGCGAGGTAGGAGGCGATGCTGACGGCGAGGCCCTCGGAGTGCGGCGGGCGGGAGGCGCTGTAGGCGGCGAGACCGGTGAGGGTGCCCTCCTCCTCGACCATCTTCGTGTACGCCGTCATGATCTCGGCCGTCTCGCAGTGCAGCGAGAGCGAGATCTCCTCGGCGAGGTCGGGGAACCTCTGGCGGGCGGCCTGGATGCCGCGCATGACGAACTCGAAGTGGGCGACGTCGTAGCGCTCGCCCTCCGGGATCATCAGGAAGGAGTTCTGGTCGGCCGAGCGGCCGTGCAGGCCGTGGCTGCCGTAGAACATGAACACCTTGAACGAGGTGACGCCGTGGTCGCGGACCAGTGACGGGATCTCCTCGATGTGGCGGCGCATCATCGGGGCCAGGTGGAAGGCGTAGTCGACGAAGGCCCTGCCGTCGGAGGCGGCGAGCACCTCGGGGAAGACCTCGGCGTACTCCCCGCCCTTGTTGAGGTAGTACTGCCCGGTGCGCATGTACGTCAGGGCGGAGGTCACGCCGCCCTGCGCGCAGGCGCGGCTCTCGGTCTCGGTGTCCACCGAGAGCGGGTTGTAGATGCCCCAGTGCTGGTGGGCGTCCACGACGCCGGGGAAGGCGAGCCGTCCGCCGCCGTCGACCACCTCGCGGCCCTCGGCCGGGTCGATGCCGGGCGCGACGCGGGCGATCCGCCCGTCGAGCACCGCGATGTCGGCGTCCACCGGCTCGGCGTGGTCGTGGTGGACGACCCGGACGTTCTTGATGATCAGGTCAAACGAGGTCACAGGGAGACTCCTTCGAGGTGGGTGAGCGGGCGCAGCACGTCGGCGACACCGGGCAGCCGGTCGAGTGCGAGCACCTGGTCGCGGACGGTCTCCGCGGCCTCGTCCGGCAGGCGGCCCGAGACGTTCTCCCGGAACTTGCGCGACAGCTCGGCGTCCGAGAGCGGCCTGGCCGGACCGCCCCGGTTGGCGAGCACCTCCTCGGTCCACTCCTGGCCGTCGTCGGTGCGCACCCGGACCACGGCCGGGAACTGGTGGGGGTAGATCTCGTCGCACCGCTCGTCGGCGACGACGTCGACCTTCGCCATCAGGGCCCGTCGCCACGGGTCCCTGGCGAGGTCGTCGGTGAAGTCGTCCAGTCCCACGCCGAGGCCGGAGCCGCCGACGAGCCCGGCGACCACCGCGTAGGGGCCGCTGAACTGGGCCTGGTAGCCGGTCTCGGGGGCGCGCTTGCCGCTGATCGGCTGGCCGATCGTGCGGATCACCGCGTAGGGCACCCGGAGCTCGATGTGCTCGATCCGGTCGAGCGGCAGGCCCCGCGCGCGCAGCGCGAGCCCGGCGTCGATGGCGGTGTGGGTGAAGTGGTTGGCCGGGTAGGGCTTGAAGAAGACGCCCGGCACCGCCCAGCGGTCACCGAGTCCGTCGAGCACCTGCGACAGGTCGGTCTTGTCGTCGCGGATGAACGCCTCGAAGAAGCCGAACCGGCCCTCCAGCACGGTCGGCGGACCGGTGAAACCCCGCCCGACCAGCGACGCGGCGGTGACGGCCGAGTGGGCGGCCCAGCCGCAGTGCAGCCGCTTCACGGTGCCGCCGGTGCGGTTGGCCTCGATGATGCCCGAGGCGAACGAGGCGGCGACGCCCAGCGCGTCGCGTACGCCGTCCTCGCCCAGGCCCATGAGCAGGGCCGCCGCGGCGGCGCCGCCCATCGTGCCGCAGATGGAGGTGGCGTGCTGGCCGTGTTCGAAGAAGACCGAGTTGCCGAGCGTGGTGTCGTAGCCGGCCATGCCGAGCCGGACGGTGATCTCCAGTCCGGCCGCGATCGCCGCGACCGTGTCGGCGCCCGAGGCCCCCGAGGCCTGCGCGGCGGCGAGCGCGGCCGGGATCACCCCGGCGCTCGGGTGCAGCACCGACGGCAGGTGGGTGTCGTCGTAGTCGAGCGAGTGCGCCAGCACGCCGTTCGCGAACGCGGCCTGCGCGGCGGGCAGCGCCTGGGCGACCCCGACGGCGTACGCCTCGGGCCGCCCGCCCTGGTCGGCGGCGTAGCCGGAGGCGGCCACGCTGGTCGGCAGCCGGTAGGCGGCCACGCACAGCCCGAGCACGTCGAGCACCCGCTGCCGTACGCTGGCGATCACGTCGGCGGGCGGCTGCCCGCTCAGGGTGGCGGCGGCGAACCTGGCGAGTTCGGCCGCGAGGATCGGCTCACCCACGGCCCACCACCGCCAGCGGACGGACCGGTGAGCCGGTGGCGCCGAAGATGGGCAGCGGGGCGAGCACGAACGTGAACTCGTGCACCCCCGCGGCGGCGAGTCCCTCCAGGTCGAGCGTCTCGATGATGTAGACGCCGCGTTCGACCAGGAGCACCCGGTGGGCGGGGAGCACGCTGTGGCCGCTGCCGGGTTTGAGGCATTCGAAGGCGATCGTGTCGGCGCCCGCCGCGTGGACGCCCTGGTCGGCGAGCCAGGTCGCGCCCGCCTCGCCGACACCCGGTACGCCCGAGTCGCGGCCGATGTAGACGTTCCGGTCGGGGTCGCCGAAGAGGCGGCCCCAGCCGCTGCGCACCAGCACCACGTCTCCGGAGGCCAGGGGGGTGCCCTGTCTCGCGACCGCCTTCTCCAGGTCGTCGGGGGTGATCTCGTAACCGGCCTCGCAGCCCTCGGGGGTGCCGAGGGCGGCGGGCACGTCGAGCAGCACGCCGCGCCGCACCATCGGGGCGATCGTGTGCGCCCCGAGCTCGGCGAACCGGCCTCCGCTGCTCGCCGCGAGGGCGTCGGAGCCGTCGATGAGGCGGCCGTCGTGGGAGACGTGGGCGAAGGCGTCGATGTGGGTGCCGACGTGGGTGCCCATGCTGATCATGTCGTTGGCGGCGGAGCCGCCGTCGGCACGGACCATGTCGCCGTGGCGGCGGGGCAGCGTGTGCCAGAAGGGTGGGTGGTTCGGTGACTGCGGCATTCCGATGGTCAGCGGACGGCCCAGGTCGTAGATGCCGACCCCGTCGCGGACCGCCTGTAGCAGCGGGTCGGTGGTAGCGGTGCCGCTCACGTCGCCTGGCCTTCCGTTTCCGGTGCTCACGCCGGTGCTCCCGGCGTCTGTCGTACGGTTTCCGGTCCTCACACGGGTGGTCCCGGTGTCTGCGGTGTGGTTTCCGGCGCTCGCGCCGGTGGTTTTGGTGTCTGTCGCGCGGTCTCCGGTCCTCACCTCGGTGGTCCCGGCGTCTGCGGTGCGGTTTCCGGTCCTCACACCGGTGGATCCGGCGCCTGTCATGCGATCACCTTGCGTACCCGCAGGTCGGCGGTCGTGGCGGCGTCGAGCCCGAGCTCCCGCAGGATCTCGTCGGTGTCGGCGCCCAGGGGCCGGCCGGTGAAGCGGACCCGCCCGGGGGCGCCGGGCATCCGCCACATCACGTTGTGCATCAGCACCGAGCCCAGGTCCTCGTCGGGAACGCGGGTGAGCATGCCGGTGCCGGTCACGTGGGGGTCCTCGGCGAGGTCGCGGGCGTCGTACACGGGTGCGGCGGCGGCGCCGACCCGTTCGAACTCGGCCATGACCTCCTCGCGGGTGCGTTCGGCGATCCAGCCGCCGACGTGGGCGTCGAGCAGGTCGGCGTGGGCCGCCCGCTGCCGCCCTGAGGCGAACCACGGTTCGGCGATCACCTCGGGGTGGCCGACCAGCGTCATCACCCGTTCGGCGATGCTCTGGGCGCTGGTGGAGATGGCGACCCAGCCGCCGTCCTTGCAGCGGTAGGTGTTGCGCGGGGAGTTGTTGCCCGATCGGTTGCCCTGGCGGCGGCCGATCACGCCGAGTTGGTCGTAGACGGTGGCGTGGGGGCCGACCGCGGTCATGATCGGTTCGAGGAGGTTGATGTCGACGACCTCGCCCCGGCCGGTCCGCTCCCGGGCCCAGAGCGCCATCATCGTCGCCGAGCTGGCCGCGATGCCGCAGATGCTGTCGGCGAGCCCGAACGCCGGGAGGGTCGGGGGGCCGTCGGCCTCGCCGGTGAGGTGGGCGAAGCCGCTCATCGCCTCGGCGAGGGTGCCGAACCCGGGGCGGGCCGCGTAGGGGCCCTCCTGCCCGAAACCGGTGATCCGGACGATCACCAGCCGGGGGTTGATCTCGTGGAGCGTCTCGGGCCCGACGCCCCAGCGTTCGAGGGTGCCCGGCCGGAAGTTCTCCACGACGACGTCGGCCGTCTTCGCCAATTCCAGGAACAGCTGCGCGCCTTCCGGAACGGAAAGGCTCAGTCCGATCGTGCGCTTGTTGCGGGAGATCTCTTTCCACCAGAGCGGGACGCCGTCCTTGGAAGGACCGTGGCCGCGCATGCCGTCCCCGGCGACCGGGTGCTCGACCTTCACGACCTCGGCACCTTGGTCACCGAGGATCTGGCAGCAGAGCGGGCCGGCGAGGATGGTCGACACGTCGATTACCCGCAGACCTGTCAGAGGTCCGTCTTCCACCATCACTCCTTGTTCCGCTATAGCGAACGCCGGTCCGCTCAGAGAGTATGTCAAGGCAGTTGGTACGGTCAACGCCGTCCCCCTCCTCCGAGCGCCGCCCCGATGGCGTACGCGCGGGCCACGGCCGCGGCCAGGGAGGTGCCGCCCCCCGGGTAGTGGTCGCCGAAGACGCTCGCGGAGACGTTCCCGGCGGCGAACAGGCCGTCCACCGGGGTCCCGCCGGGGGTGAGGACCTGCCCGTGGTCGTCGGTGACCACGCCGCCGCAGGTGCCGAGGGTGCCCGCAACGACCGGGACCGCGGTGAACGGCCCTTCCGCCAGCGGCGCGAGGGACGCGGGACCGCGCCCGAACCTCCGGTCGGCGCCCGCGAGGGCGTCGGCGTTGAACTCCGCGATCGTCTCGGCCAGGGCCGACGCGTCGATACCGCAGGCGTCGGCGAGTTCGTGCGGCGTCGAACCGGTGACCGCCCAGGAGGGGGTGCCTCCGGGAGGGCCGCCCGCGACCGGATACCGGGCGCGGTGAACGGCGTCGTACACGAACCAGGCGGGGACGTGCCGGGGCGCGCCGGTGGCGGGGTCGGTCTCGCGGAACACCTTCGTCAGGTCGTGGTAGCTCCCCGTCTCGTCGGCGAACCGGCGGCCGGAGCCGTTGACCATGATCGATCCCGGCCTGGTCAGTTCCACGGTGGCGAGCCGCCCGGTGGGCAGTCCGTCGTAGCGGGCCTCGGGGTCGCAGAACACGGGCACCCCCCACGAGGCGGTCAGGTCGGTGACCGCCGCCCCGGCGCGCAACGCCATGAGCAGGCCGTCCCCCTCGTTGCCCGGCGCCCCGATCGGGGTGAGCCGGGCGGGCAGGAACGCCCGCTGGAGCGCCGGGTCCCACTCGAAGCCGCCGCCGGCCAGCACGACAGCCCGGCGCGCGGTGATGTGACCGGAGTCCTCGAAAGTGAGGTCCCACGACCGGCCCGACCGTTCCAGGCCGACGGCGCGGGCACCGAGCAGGAACTCCACACCGCGGGCGCGGGCGGAGACGGCGAGCGAACCGGCGAGCGCCCCGCCCAGCGTGCGCACCCCCCGGTCGCGGCGCTCACGGTCGAGCGCGGCGAGGTCGGCGCCGGTGTCCCGCTCCCGTTCGGCCATGGTGAGCCAGGGCAGATAGGTGGGCGGCCGGAGCAGACGCTCCAGTCCCGGGTACGCGGTGACGTCGAACGGCCGGTTGTCCAGGGCCCGGCCCCCGCGCCTGGCACCGGGCAGATCGGCCCGGTAGTCGGGGCGTTCCAGGGCGAACAGGTCCACATGGGTCTCGTCGCACAGGTAGCGTACGGCCTCCCCGATCGTGCGCAGGAACCACTCCAGGCGAGCGCGCGGCACGGTCTCCCTGGTGACCGCGACGAGGTGGCGCAGGGCGTCGGCGGCACCGTCTGTGGCACCGTCGGCAGCACTGTCGGCGTCGGCGAGGTGGTTGCCCGGCGCCCAGATCACGCCGCCCGACACGGCGGTGGTGCCACCGAGCACGGAGGCCCGTTCCACGACGACGACGTGGTGTCCGGCGTCGGCGGCCCTGCAGGCGGCGGTCAGCCCGGCCGCGCCGCTGCCGACGACCAGCACGTCACACGACGTCGGCGGATGATCGAGGGTGGTGAAGTTCATCAGGTCGCCTCCCATGCGGCCCGGTTGACCAGCACGAGGAGTGCGGCCAGCCCGCAGAACGCCGCCGCCAGCAACCAGCCGGCGGCGTACGAGTGATATTGCGCCACTGCTCCCACGAGCAGCGGCCCGAGAATGCCCCCGGCCGCGCCGCCCGACTGCACGACGCCGGACGCGGCGCCCGGCATGGTGGCGTAGGTCTCTGCGACGGTGAGGGCGACCAGGCCGGTCCAGCCCCAGCCGGCGCCGCAGGCCACCAGCGTGCCGACCAGGAACAACCCCCGGTCGCCGGGAATGAACAGCAGGAACCCGACCCCGCCGAGCGCCATCATCGCGGCGACCGTGAGACGGCCGTACCTGGTACGGCCCAGGGTCAGCCGCACGGCGATGATGACCGCGCTGCTCACGGCGAGCGCGATGCCCGCGAAGGACGGGGACAGGCCGAGCGTGACGCCGTAGTCCACGAAGAAACTGCTCAGCGCGGTCGCGGCGGCCGAACCCAGCAGGAACGCGCCGGTGACCAGCAACAGGGGCATCAGCGGCGTCAGCTTCACCCGCGCGGGACGTCCCGCCGAGGCCGGAGCAGGAGTGCCGGGCACCCGCATCAGCAGCAGCGCGGCGACCGCGACACCGCCCACGAGGAAGACCAGCCGCCAGTGCATCACGGTGGCGAGCAGCGGCAGCGACAGCCCGGCGACCAGCGTCGAGGCCGGGATCGACGACCGTTCGAGGCCGAACGCCATCGGCCGCCGAGACGCCCGCACGTTTTCGACGATCAGTACGGTGCCGATCGAGGCGCCGACCGCCGAGCCGATCCCGCCCACGGCGAGCGCGGCGAGCAGTCCGGCCCATGACCCGCCGAACACGGCCACCCCGACGAGGCAGAGGCCGGTCATGACCGCCGACAACCGCAGGGCCCTGCGCGGGCCCACGCGGTCGGCGATCCGGCCGCCCGGGGACATGGCGACCGCGCCGACCACGTAGAAGACGCTGACGGTGAGGCCGAGGCCCGCACTGTCGAGGCCGATGTCGTGCCGGATCGCCACGCCCAGGGTGCCCACCAGGTAGGCGGGATACATGTAGGTCATGCCGAGCAGCACGGCCAGGACGACCGCCCGACGCGACGTCGGGGAGTCGCTCACCCCTAGATTTCGTCCGCGTAGCTGATGTTCACGTTCGCACGCCAGCCGGTGGCCTCGTCCTGCCCCCACTTGGCCCGCCAGCGAGCGGCGTGGTCGAGGATGACCGGGTCGCCGAAGTGCAGCTTCCCGTCGGCGTGGAAGGCGTCGAGGTCGTCGACGAACATGAGGTCGAAGTGCCGGAAGCTCTCCTCGCCCCGGACGTTCCTCCTCACCACGTAGTTCGCGTAGTCCTGGATGCCGGGGTTCTGGCGGAAGGCGGGGTAGTCCACCGAGCGGGTGAAGTCGGCGTACTCGGTCAGGTCCGATCCGGGCCGGATGTCGTAGGTGAGCAGTACCAGTTTGCGCGCCATGGCGGCGCCTCCTTTGTCCTTTGTCGGGTCCACGGTCGTTTTCACGGGGCATGGGGGGTGGGGTTCACAGGGCGCGGGCCGTCGTTCTCACGGGGGCGCGGGTTCATCGGACACGGGTTCACGGGGCGCGGGTTCATGGGTTCACAGGGCGCGGGCGAGGGCGTGGCCCTCGTACATGGCGTCGAGCAGGGATCGGGGCGCCACCGCGTCACCGATGACGTGCACGGTCAGCCCGCTCCCCGCGAGGTCGGCGGCGAGGGTGTCGAGGGCGTCCGGAGGGTCGAGTTCGATCACGTCGGTGACCCCGTCGATCACGGTCTCGGCCGAGACGAGGGAGGAGCGCACCACGGCCCGTCCCTCACCGAACTCGGCGACGGCGCCGGTCCAGATGTCGACGCCCCGGTTCCTGAGCCGTTCGAGCGCGGTCATCCGGCTGTACTCGGTCACCCCGCGGAGCGGGGACGTCGCCGGGGTGACCACGTGCACCGTCCCGCCGGACCCGGCGATGGTCTCGGCGACGGACGCGCAGGTCCAGGTGCCCTCCCGATCGACCACGACGACGGTCCGTCCCTCCCACGAACGACGTTCGAAGGCGGCGAGGGGGCGGCGGCGGGCCGATCCGGTGGCGATCACCACGACGTCGGGAGCCGCCGCGACCACCTCCTGAGCGGTCACCGCCCCCGCCCCGGTCCTGACGGTCACCCCGAGCCTGTCCAGCTCGTGTTCCTCGTAGGTCCGCAGCAGGTCGAGTTCGTGCCGTCCGATCCCCCGCCGCCCGACCCGCACCTGACCGCCGAGCTCGTCGCCTTGCTCCCACAGGCGCACCCGGTGGCCGCGTTCGGCGGCGACCCTCGCGGTCTCCATTCCCGCCGGGCCGCCGCCGACGACGAGCACCGTCCTGGCCGGGCTCGCGGGTTCCGGGAGAACCGGCCACTCGGCCTCGCGTCCCACGGCGGGGTTCATCATGCAGGTGATGGCGCGGTGCCCGGCGATCTCACCGATGCAGAAGTTGCACGACACGCAGGGCCGTACCTCGCCCTCGCGCCCCTCGGCCGTCTTGGCGAGCAGGTGGGGGTCGGCGATGTGGGCGCGGGTCATCGCGACGGCCGCGATCTCGCCGCCCGCGAGGACCCGTTCGGCGTCGTCGACGTCGACGAACCGGCAGGCCGCGAAGACCGGAACGTCACCCGCGACCTCGGCGATCGCGAGCGTCTCCGGCAGGTAGGGCGTCCGGCCCTCGCTCATGTCGGCGACGTGGTGGCCGATGGACGGCACCGTGTAGGAGGCGACCGACACGTTGAGGAACGCGATCGGCCGGGTCCGGCACAGGAGTTCCGCGATGCGCCGCCCCTCGGCGAGGTCCTGCCCGCCCGGCAGCAGTTCGTCGGCGCTCATCCGCACCCCCACCAGCGCCGACGACCCGACCGCGTCCAGCACGTCGTCGAGCACCTCCAGCGGGAACCGCAGCCGGTTCTCCTCGGTGCCGCCGTAGTCGTCGGTCCGCGTGTTCGCGGCGGGTGAGATGAACTGGTGCAGCAGGTGCCCGTGCCCGAAGTGCACCTCGATCCCCTGGAACCCCGCCTCCACCGCGAGCAGCGCCGCCGCGACATAGGCCCGTCGCACCTCTTTCCTGTCGGCGGCGGTCATCACGTGCGGGACCTGGCCGGTGGTGTGCCAGGGCACGGCGCTCGGCCCCCACGACGCGGCCCGCCGGAAGAGGTTGTCGCTGTGGCGCCCGGTGTGGGTGATCTGGGTGAAGATCGCGGCACCCTCGTCGCGTACGGCGGTGACGATGTCGGCCAGGCCCGGCAGGGCGGCCCGGGAGGCGCTCAGCCCGCCCACGCGGCCCAGGCTCGTGTCGTGCACGCGCAGCGGCTCGGTGATGATCAGCCCGGCCCCGCCTCTCGCCCGTTCCCTGTGGTAGGCGACGTGGCGGGCGGTCGGCAGGAAGTCCACGCCGAAGTTGGTGGTGTGGGCCGACACGAAGACGCGGTTGCGCAGGGTCAGGCCGCCCAGGTTCAGGGGTGCGAACACGTGCGGGTGACGTTCAGTCATCCCGCTGCTCCCGTACGGTGACCGTGACGACGGCGTTGCCCTTCACCACGTTGGAGATCGCGCAACGGCGTTCGGCGACGGGGATCGCGGTCTCCAGCGCGGCGCGCGGCACGCCCCTGGTGGTCACGTCGAGACGGATGGCGTCGATGGTCCAGCCCGCCGCGTCGATGCGCAGCACGCACGTGCCGGTGACCTCGACGGCCTGTTCCGGGGTGCCGGGGGCGACGGCGTCGAGGGCGCCGCGCAGGGCCATCGCGAAGCAGGCGGCGTGCGCGGCGGCGAGCAGTTCCTCGGGCGAGGTCGCGGGCGCGACGCTGTTCTTCCTGCTCTCCAGGGAGATCGGCAGCGGATCGGTGGCGCCCGAGGCGAGGGCGAGACGGCCGGCTCCGCCGCGCAGCGCGCCGTCCCAGGCGGCGGTGGCGACACGGCGTACCGTCGCGGTCGTCGTCGGCGCGGTCGGCGTCGCCGCCGTCGCCGCCGTCGGCGCGGCCGTGCGCCAGCGCGGGTCGATCTCCTCCGCGGTACGTGCCCGGAGCACGCCGCTGATCTCCAGGTCGTTCCAGACCCGCTGCTCGACGATCCGGCCCGCGCTCAACCGGAACCTGTCCACGTAGCGCACGCCGTCGTACCCGACACCCTGGTTGTTCTCGCCGTACAGGGTGCCCATCGACCAGACGACGACGTCCCCCGAGGACTCGGTGAACGCCTCGTACTCGGTGCGGTGCTTGTCGACGTGCCGGTAGCGGGTGGCGGAGGCGTCCGCCAGGTCGCGCAGGGTGGTGTAGCGGCGGTCGCCCGGGAAGATCATCACGGCGTCGGGGGCGAGGTGGGCCCCCGCCGACTCCAGATCGCCCCGGCCGACCGCGGCCAGGAACTCCTCGACGATCGCGATGGCCGCGTCGGTGGTGCTCATGGGGTGTCCTTCATCCGGTCGGCGGCGCAGCGGATCGAGCGCACGATGGCGGCGTAGCCGGTGCAGCGGCACAGGTTGCCGTTGATCGCCTCGACGATCGCGTCGTCGTCGGGGTCGGGGTCGTCCTCCAGCAGCTCACAGGCGGTGAGCAGCATGCCGGGCAGGCAGTAGCCGCACTGGAAGCCGAACTCGTCCCAGAACGCCCGCTGCACCGGGTGCAGCCCGTCCTCGCCCGCGAGGCCCTCGATCGTGGTGAGGTCGGCGCCCTCCGCGCCGACCGCGAGCACCGAGCACGACTTGACGGTGGCGCCGTCGACGCGCACGGTGCAGGCGCCGCAGTCTCCGGTGAGGCAGCCGACGTGGGTGCCGGTCAGTCCGAGGTCCTCGCGGATGGCGTGGACGAGCAGTTTCGACGTCTCGACGTCGATCTCCCGCGCCCGGCCGTTCACGGTGAGGTTCACCCTGGTCATCGCGGTTCTCCTTCCTGGGCGGAGCGCGGTTCCCGGATGCCCCGCGATTCCTCGGTGGCCCGCAGTTCCCGGACGGCCCGCAGGGCCGCCACCGGTGCGACCCGGCGGCGGTAGTCGCCGTCCGCGAGCACGTCGCTCCACGGTTCGGTGAGCACCCGCCCGACCTCCGCGCGCACGTGCCCGGGGTCGTCTGATTCGAGGTGCACCGGCAGCGGTGTGGCCGCGACCCCGCCGAGGGCGAGCCGCAGCCCTCCTCCGGGCAGGCGCACGCAGGCCGCCGTCGCGATGGGCCAGCTGCTCTCGGCGAGCTTGAGCTTGTGGTAGCCGAAGGGGCCGGCCGGGCCGGGCAGCACGAGCGCCGCCAGCACCTCGTCCGGCCGCCGCGCGGTGGTGAAGGCGCCGGTGAAGAAGTCGGCCGCCGCGACCTCGCGGACCCCGGCGGCCGAGACCAGCCGCAGCTCCGCCCCGAGGGCGACCAGCACGGCCGGGACCTCGGAGGACGGGTTGGCGTAGCAGGCCGACCCGCCGACGGTGCCCCGGTTGCGGATCTGCGGGCCGCCGGTGATCCCGCCCGCGATTCGCCGCAGCGGTGGCACCTGCTCGCCGCCGTCGCGCAGAAGACGGGTGTACGTGGTCGTCGCGCCCACGACCACGGTGTCGCCGGCCCGGGTGATCCCGGACAGTCCGGCCCGTGACAGGTCGACGACGACGTCCGCCGAGGTCCGGCCGTGGGTGAGGTCGGGGACGACCATCGTGCCGCCGCCCACGATCACGGCGTCGTGCCCGGCGAGCGCGGCCACCACCCCTTCGAGGTCGGTGGGCGCGTGGTAGGCGAAGTTCTGGGTGATCATTTCGAGCGGGCCCGTTCGATGAGGTCGAGCACGACCGGCGCCGGCAGCGGCACCTGTGTCACGGTGACGCCGAAGGGCGCGAGGGCGTCCTCGATCGCGTTCGCCACCGCCGCCTGCGCGCCGCCGACCCCGGCCTCGCCCGCGCCCTTGTTGCCGTACATGGTGAAGGGGCTCGGGGTGACCTGGTGTTCGAGGCGGACCTTCGGCAGGTCTCCGGCGCGAGGCAGCAGATAGGACTTGAAGCGGTCGCTGAGCAGGCGGCCCTCGTCGTCGTAGACGAGTTCCTCGGTGAGCGCCGCGCCGAGGCCCATCACGATCGCGCCGTGGGCCTGGCCCTCGACGAGGGCGGGGTTGATGACGACCCCGCAGTCGTGGGCCATCACGAAGTCGACCAGTTCGGTGAGGCCGGTGTCGGCGTCGACCTCGACGACGGCGGCGTGCAGACAGTTGGAGTAGGTGGGGTAAGGCTGGATACGTCCGCGTTCGTCCGGGACGTGGTTGATGTTGCCCGGCTTGAAGGCGCGGGTGGCCTCCAGCACCGGCTCGACCTCCGAGGCCACGGCGAACGCGCGGGTGAGCACGGCCGCCGCGACGTCGGGCACCGGCACCGACCGGTCGGGCTCACCGGAGACCCGCACCACGCCGCCGGTCACCTCGACCTCGTCGGGGGAGACGCCCAGCATGCGGGCGCCGACCGTGGCGATCTTGGCCCGTACGTCGCGGGCGGCGAGCGCGGCGGACCCGCCGCCGACGACCATGCCGCGCCCGCTGAAGTTGCCGAACCCGCTCGGGCAGCGGTCGGTGTCACCCTGGACGACCTGGATCCAGCTCAGCGGCACCCCGAGCTCGTCGCAGACGATCTGCGCGATCGCGGTGTCGTTGCCGCCGCCGGGGCTGGTCACCCCGGTCAGCACGGTGACGCCGCCGCTCATGTTCATCCGGACCGTCGTCACGTCGAACCCGGAGACGAAGGTGCCGGGACCGTCGGCCGACTCCGGCGTGAGCTCGAAGGCGAGCCCGATCCCGAGGTGCCGGCCCAGGGAGCGCAGCTCGCGCTGGCGGTCGCGCAGGGCGTCGTAGTCCAGCGCCTTGAGCGCCTTGTCGAGCAGGCCGGGGAAGTCGCCGCTGTCGATGTTCAGGCCGGTCGCGGTTCGGAAGGGGAACCGGTCGGGCGGTACGAAGTTGACCCGCCGCACCCGCGCCGGATCGGCCCCCAGCCCGCGGGCCACCAGGTCGACGACCCGTTCCATCACGAAGTGGGCGCCGTCCTTGCCGAAACCCCTCGCGGCGTTCAGCGGCGGCTTGTTGGTCGCCACCACGTGCAGTTCGGCCTCGACGTTCGGTACGAGGTAACCGGAGGCGAGCGTGGTCGCCGACATGTTGGGCATCGCCCAGCCCGGCTGGGCCGTCACCGCGCCCGCGTTCGCGACGATCCGGTCCCTGACCGCGACGATGCGCCCGTCGCGCATCGCGCCGACGGTGACACGGTGCACCTGTTCGCGGGCCCCCGACAGGAAACACTCGCGGCGGTCCTCGATCCACTTCACCGGCGCGCCGGTGAGCCTGCTGAGCAGGCAGATCAGGGTCTCCTCCGGGTGTCCCTGCATCTTCAGCCCGAAACTGCCGCCGACCCGCGCGGTGACGACCCTGATCCTGGTCTCGTCGAGGCCGAGGCTGCGGGCCAGCATCCAGCGAAGCTGGTGGGGGTTCTGGACGGAACCGTGCACGGTCAGCGACTCGTCGAAGCGGTCCCAGGAGGCGAGGTAGCCGCGCGGCTCCATGGGCGCGGTGGTGCTACGGCCGATGCGGATCGTCTCGGTGACGACGAGGTCGGCCGTTTCGAGGGCGGCGTCGACGTCGCCGGTGCCGTAGTGGTTGTGCAGGATGACGTTGTCGGGCCAGTCGTCGTACAACCGGGGCGCGTCGGGCCGCAGCGCGGCGTCGGCGTCGAGCACGTGGGGCAGCCGCTCGTAGCCGACCCTGACCAGCCCGGCCGCCGCCTCGGCCTCGCGGCGGGTGCGGGCGACCACGGCGGCGACGGCCTGACCGGCGTGGACCACCTTGTCCACGGCCAGGCAGCGCACCTCGGCGCGGCGTCCGCCCCGGGCGGCCGGGTCGATGAAGTGCGGGATCGGCCCGCTGTGCCGAGCCGCCCTCTCCCCGGTCAGCACCAGCTCGACACCCGGGGCACGCTCGGCCTCGGAGGTGTCGATCCCGGTGATGCGCGCGTGCGCGACGTCACTGCGGACGATCGCGGCGTGCATCATGCCGGGCAGGACGTAGTCGTCCACGAACCGGCCCCGCCCGGTCAGCAGGACCTCGCCGTCCGCCTTGCGGACCGAGGTGCCGATCGCCGTCACGGCAGCCGGACCCTGACCCGCTGGCCGGTGCGGTGGAACGGATTGCGCTTCTCGACGTCGAACTTGTCGAGCTCGCCGTTCTCGTCGAGGCGGCACTGCAGGCCCTGGGTGAGCCGTTCGTGGCTGGTGATCAGGAAGAGCTGACCGTCGACCGAGGGGAACGGCGGCTCGTGCCAGGTGCCCCGGTAGAGGTTGATCGACACGTCGCCCGGCACCACGAACGCCTTCACCTGGTCGAGCGGCGGGAAACCGTGCTCAAGCGGCACGTCCGGCGGCGCGACGACGGCGACGTAGGGCTTGCCGCCGAGCGGGATCATCGTCTGCGTCATCTCGACGTGGCGCTCCAGGTAGCGCAGGTTGTCGCCCCGCATGCCGACGCGGAACACCAGGAACTCCGGCGGGGTGTCGGAGTCGATCCGGATCGGCCCGTGCACGGCGTTCTTGCCGGAGTAGAAGTCGATCGGCAACCGGGGGGTGGCCTCCAGCGACATCACCTCGCCGTAGGGGGCGAAGTCGGCGGCCGTGAGCGGCTGCGGGGTGATGACGTGCTGCGGACTGTCCGGGCTCAGCATGGCTGTCCTCCTGTCGTGATCGTGACCAGGGCGCGTACGGGGGTGTCCTCCGCCGTCAGGAGCAACTCGGCGGCGCGGTCGGCGGCCTCCTCCCCGGCGACGGGGACGGCAGAGCCCCGATACTTGCCGAGCAGCTCCTGGCTGGTCAGCGGGTTGCGGCTGTCTCCTGCGGGCAGGTCGATCTGGCGGGTGTGCGTCCCCTTCCCGGTCGTGACGGTGACGCGGGTCGCGGTGTACTCCGGGTAGCGCGCGTCGAGGTCGGGGGCGACCCGGATGCGGACCGAGGCGGCCACCCGGTTGACGAGCGGATCCGAGGTGCGCTCCGGGGCGTACTGGGCGGCGGTGACGTCGCGGTCGGCGAGGGCGACGGCCGCCACGTACGGCAGGCTCAACGTGCACGGCACCACCGAGCCACCCGCGGGACGGTCGACCAGGACCTTGGCGACGTCGTAGGTCTCGACGTCGACGGCGGTCACCTCGGCCACGTCGAGGTCGTGTTCGGCGGCGAGCTCGGCGCACGCCTGGGCGGCGCCGTGGGTGTGGCGGCACCCGGCGAAACGCTTCTGGTGGACCTCCAGGACCGTCCACTCCTCGCCCAGTCCGTCGGTGAGGCGGGAGTCCGTGGGGTCGCCGCGGAACAGGGCGACCAGCCCTCTCGGGTGTTCGACGACCTCGTCCCAGCCGGTGAGCCCGGCCTGGGCGTGCAGGGCGCCCTCGACCCCGGCGCGGGCGATCTGCCCGGCGAACGCGGGCTTCACGGTGAACCCGGCGAAGATCTCCTCGATCATGACGGCGGGCACGAAGAACCCGGCGGCGCCGACGGCCGAGACGATCCCGTCCTCGTCGAGGCCGAGCAGCTTCGCGCATCCGGCGGCGGCGCCGTACCCGGCGGCCACCGGGAACCATCCGGCGACGGTCGCGCCGGGGTGCATGACCCGGCCGATCCGGTTCGCCACCTCGTACGCCGCCACCACCGCCGTCAGCAGCGCGCGCAGGTCGGCGTCGCGGGACTCGGCCACCGCGAGCAGCGCGGGAAGGGCGTGGGAGGGGTGGAATCCGCCGAACCGGTACCCGTCCTGGTGTTCCAGTACGTCGGCCGCGCATCCGTTCGCGTAGGCGGCGTCCGCCAGGGTGGTGGAGAAACCGGCACCGAGCACGGTCGCCTCAGGGGTGCCGCCCCTGGCGCGGACCAGTTCGGTGATGGTGGCCGCCTCCGGGACCCGGCCGCCCGCCAGTGCCGCCCCGAAGAAGTCGAGGAGCAGGTGGCGCGCCTTGGCGACGACCGGTTCAGGCAGGTCGTCGAAGGTCAGCTCCGCGACGAAGCGGGCCAGCGCGCGGGTCGCCCCGCCGGTCGATTCGTCCGTCGTCCCGCCCATCAGATCTCACCGAGCTGGGAGCGCAGGTGCTGGACGATCTCCCCGAACTGCGGCGTCTTGACGATGTCGAGCGATCTCGGGCGGGGGAAGTCGATCTCGACGACGTCCTGGATGCGTCCGGGCCGCTGCGAGAGCAGCACCACCCGGTCGGCGAGGAAGACCGCCTCGGAGATCGAGTGGGTGACCAGCACGGTCGTCTTCCCCGTGTCCATCCACAGCTGCTGGAGCATGGAGTTCATCCGGTCGCGCGTCATCGCGTCGAGGGCGCCGAAGGGCTCGTCCATGAGCAGGATCGACGGCCGGTGGATCAGCGCCCGCGCGATGGCGACCCGCTGCTGCATGCCACCGGAGAGCGCGCGCGGGAAGTGTTCGAGGAAGTCCGCCAGGCCCATCATGTCGGCGAGTTCCTCGGCCCTGCTGCGGCGCTCCTTACGGCCGACGCCCTTGCCCTCCAGCGGCAGGGCGATGTTCTTCCAGATCTTCCGCCACGGCATCAGCGTCGCCTGCTGGAAGACGAAGCCGAGCGAGCCGAGCGCCTCCCGCGAAGGAGTGTTGTCGCCCTCCGAGTACAGGAGTTTGTCGCCGATGACGATCGTGCCCTCGGTCGGCGCGATGAGCCCGCCGAGCATCCGCAGGAGCGTCGTCTTCCCGCAGCCGGAGGGGCCGAGCAGCACGACGAACTCGCGCGGCTTGATCTCCAGGTCGGTCGGGACGAGGGCGCGGACCGGTCCGGCGTCGGTGGTGTACTCCTTGCCGACGCCCTTGATCGAGATCGCCGCCCCGCCGTCGATCATCCGTTCATCGGACATACGCACGCTCCGACAGCTCGTCCCAGGTGTTGCCGGGTTCGGGGACGCGGTACTCGGTGGTCGGCGCCGCGTCGGAGCGGATGAACGACATCGTCCCGCCGCGTGAGTAGAGCGGGCCGTGGAAGACGCCCGGGGAGCGGAAGAAGTAGCCGCCCTCGCGGATCACGCCGAGCGGGCCCATCAGCACGTCGCCGTAGATCTTGAACGACTCCTCGTAGACCGGGTGGGCCTCGGCCATGGGCGACTTCCAGCCCGGCATCATCGCGGCGAGGTAGATGTAGACCTCGCCGTCTGAGCGCAGCGTCTTCGACATCGCCCCGACCTCGAGCTCCACCTCGCCGCTCCAGCCGGCCGGGATCCACGGTTCCCTCTCGGGGGTGATCCGCAGGAGCGGTTCACCGGAGCCGACGCCGGCGGCGAAGCCGGGCTCGCCCCAGAATCCGGCGTAGACGGTGAGGCCGCGTACCGACGCGACCAGGTCGATCGCGCTGCCCGCCCGGGCGTAGACGTAGTCGCCGGTGCGGAGCGGCTCTCCGTCGAGCAGCCCCTCCCCCGCGACCACGAACAGATCCACCCCGGCGGACAGCACACCCTGGTGACGGCCGGTCAGCCGGTGGACCGCGGTCTCCGCGCCCGTGCCGGCGTCGCGGCTCAGCAACCGCTTGAGCCCGCCCTGCGCCGCGCCGAACGCCCCGTCCTGGACGGGCTGCCACGGCACGTCCTGGGTCTGGACGAAGTCGACGTCAGGCCTGTTCCACATCACATGCTCCCTGGATCGGTGGTGGCGCCGGCCGCCCGGCGTCCGAGCATCCGGCCGAACCCGAGTGCGGGAGTGACGCTCATCCCGCTCACGAACGACTTGCCGGACAAGGTGCTGCCGCCGATGACCTCGCCCGCGGCCCACAGGTTCGCGAACGGGCCGTCGGGTCCGATGACACGCAGCCGGCTGTCGACGGCGAGCCCCGCCGGGCTCTTCAGCGTGGTGCCGTGGTTCAGTACGGCGTAGTACGGCGGTTCTGCGATCGGCGCGGGCAGGTGGGCCCGGCCGAAGGGGTCGTCGCCCGAGGCGACGGCCGTGTTGTAGGCGGCCACGGTGTCGGCCAGGACGCCGGGATCCATCCCGGCGGCCCGCGCCAGCGTCGTCAGGTCGAGCGCGGTGACGAACGACGGGTGGCCGTCAAAGGCCCGGTCGAGCTCCGTCTCGTCCCAGGTGGGGAACAGCGCCGGCGCCGATCGGCGGATCGCGGCGTCGTACACCACCCAGAACTTCAGCTCGGGCTGGGCGAGCAGGGCGTTCTCCCGGTCGTCGACGCTCGGGGCGTCCTCGGCGACGAACCGCTCGCCGCGGGTGTTCACGTGGATCTCCCACGGGGCCCGCGCCTGCGGGGTGAGGGCCGGATAGTCGTCCAGCCCCACCGTCTCCCAGGTGCTGCCGGACCGCAGCACCCCGCCGTACGTGGGAAGGAAGCGGTCCTGACCGCGCACCCGGCCACCGGCGTCGACGGCGGCGAGGATGCCGGAACCCTCGGCGCCCGGCGAGGCGGGGCCCGCGAGCGGCGCCCCCGACGTGAGCCGGGGGAACAACTCGGGGTTGCCCGCGTAGCCACCGCTGGTGAGGATCACGTTCGTCGCGTCGATCTCCCGGAACGTTCCATCGGGGTCCCGGACCGTAACCCCGGCCACCCTGACCTCCCCGGGCTCCCCGGGCTCCCCGGGCTTTCCGGTCTCCACGGCGCGTTCCGCGGTCCGGAACGCCACCAGTTCGGTGCCGAGCGCCAACGTCACCGATCCCGCGCACGCCTTCTCGAACGCCGGGAGCAGCACCTCCAGCACCGACCGCCCCGCGTCGCGCCCCCAGTAGGTGCGCGGCAGCAGGTAGGGCTCGTGGAAGTGCAGCACCGCCGGGGCGTCGGGGTCCATGTCGAAACCCGAGGCCATCAGCCATTCGATCGTCGCGGGCGCGTGGTCCACCGCGAGCCGGACCAGTTCCGGATCGGCGGTGTTCCTGCTGATCCGCATCACGTCGTCGAAGTGCAGGTCAGGGCTGTCACGGATGCCCTTGGCACGCTGCAGGGCGGTGCCGCCCGCCGAGAGCTGTGCCCAGGACCGCCACAGGGTGCCGCCGGGCCGGTCGCCCTTCTCGACGACCGTGACCCGCAGACCGTGTGCCGCGGCCTCGATCGCGGCCGGCAACCCGGCGGTGCCGGCGCCGACCACCACGAGGTCGGTGGTCGTGGTGCGCTGCATCAGGAGCGGCCTTTCACACGGAGTCGATGAACGTGGTGTCGATGAAGTCGGTGACCGGCCGCTTGGTGTCCTTGATCATTCCGGACTTGCGCATCAGCTCGATCCCGCTCTCCCAGACGGCGGTGTCCATCGACAGGAAGTCACCGCTCTTGGCGGTGCTGACCTTGACCTCGGCGGCGACCTTCGCGGCGGCCAGTGCCTTGTCGGAGACCTCGATCTCGTTGAGCACGCCCACGGCCTCCAGCACCTTGTCGGTGTTGGCGGTGTCCGCCATGAACTTCCACGCCTTGCGGCAGGCCCGCAGGAAGCTGGTGATCGCCTCGCCCTCGGCCTGCGCGGTCTCCCTGGTGACGAAGTAGGAGTCGCCGGGGAGCGGCGCGAACAGGTCGGTGTTCAGGTAGTTCAGCTCGATGTTGCGCTGCCTGAAGGCCGTCTCGGAACCGATGAAGGTGATGAAGCCGTCCACCTCGCCCCGGTTGAGGAACTCCAGCGAGCCGACGTCGGCGCCGGTGACGACCTTCTTCACCTTCGTGGGGTCGAGCCCCGCGGCGACCGACATCGCGTCGAGCAGCAACTCGGTGGTGCCGCCCTTGGAGATGACGCCGATGGTCTTGCCCTGCCACTGCTCGGGGCTGGTCAGCGGCTTGTCCGGCAGGGACGCGACGCTGTACTGGCTGACCTGGTCCTTCTGGCCGACCGTGACGATCGGGGTGTCCTGGTCGGCGATGAGCGGGCAGGTGATGACGGAGGCGGCCTTGCCGAACATGGCCTGCTTGCCCGCCACCTGGGAGACGGAGCTCGCCGTGCCGGTGCCGCCGATCGACGTGATCAGCAGGCCCTCCTCGGCGAAGAACCCCTGGGCCTGGGCGACGTACACGTCGGAGTGGGCGATGATGTGCTGGAACGGGGTCATGTAGACGAGGTTGCGCAGCTGCTCGCCCGAAGGGCCGGTGCTGGCGGCGGTGTCCCCGCCGGAGCCGTCCGACGAGCACCCGATGAGGAACTGGCTTCCGGTGGCGGTGGCGACGAGCAGCCCGGCCCCACGGAGGAAGTTGCGGCGGTCCATGTAGGTGTTCCTGTTCTAGAGAGACGTGGGACGGCCGGACGACTCGTGCCAGGGGATCGCGAACCTCCGGATGGCCGCGGTGACGGCGTAGAGGAGGAAACCGAGCACCGTCATCACGATCACGACCGCGAAGAGCATGTCGGTGCGGAGACCGGCCAGCATCATCGTCGCGAGGGCACCCAGGCCCTCGTCGCCACCGAGGTACTCGCCGACGACGGCGCCGGTGATGGCGAAGACGATGCCCAGCTCCACGCCGGTGAGCACGTAGGGCAGCGAGGACGGGATGTCCAGGGAGATCACACGCTTCCACCAGGGTGCCTGGATGACGCGCATGAGATCGCGGTGACCGGGTTCGATCGACCGGATCCCGAGGATCGTGTTCTGCATCATCACGAAGAACGCGATGATCGCCGCCATGAAGATCTTGGATGTGGGTCCGAAACCGAACCACAGAAGGAACAGCGGGACGATGGCCACCTTCGGTACGACCTGGGTGGCGATGAGGAACGGCGACAGGACCCGTTCCAGTCTGCGGGCCTTGCCGAGGATGATGCCCAGGGCCACCCCGACGACGGCGGCGAGGGCGAACCCGACCAGCGTCTCGTAGAGGGTGACCTTGATCGCCTCGTAGATGAGCGAGCCCTGCATCAGCTCGACCAGGGCCGCGCCGACCGTCTCGGGCGGGGGAAGCATCAGCTCTCCGACGCCGAACAGCACGGTGTAGGCCTTCCACGCCCCGATGAAGACCAGAAGCAGCAGAGGGGTGGTGATCCACAGCATCAACGAGGAATCGGTCCACTTACGTCGAGGCGCGCGGGGCCGCATCTCCTCCGAAGTGCGGACTGAGGTCGACATGTGCTTGCCCTCCAGGCTCCCGGTGTATCGCTGGGCGGAACGCCGTACCGGATACCGTGATGCTAGGCGCGCCACCAAAAGCAGGTCAAGGGATCCATCACTGTTTTTCGAGTTTGTAACACGCAGGGGCGATTTGACGCTTTTATCACCATATCTGAGGGTGACCGGTGCACAATCGATCGCTACACAGAGTGATAACAGCAGGTAAAAGAGCCGCCGTCGTGTCGACGGCGGGCGCCTGTCCGGGATTTCGGTCAGTCGGCCCTCAGGGGCGGCCGACCCGAACGGTGAGCGGGCCCCGCAGTCGGCCGGTCCCGAGGATCGACCGCGTTCCGCTCAGGAAACCGGGCGGCGAAGCCGGGAAGGCAACGGAGCCGAGGGCGGTGAGACCAAGGAGGGCAGGAGGACAGCGAAGCCAGGGGCGGTGAGGCCGGGAGGGCGGCGGAGGAAGGCCGCGAGGTGGTCGCGAGGTGGAGGACAGAGCCAGGAAGGCGGCGAAGTCAGGAGGAACGGTAACCGAGCTGGCGGGAGACCTCGGTGGCGGCCTCGTGGACGAGGCGGCCGTACTCCTCGATGTTGCCGACGCTGAGCCGGCTCACCGGCCCGCAGACCGAGATCGAGCCGTAAACCCGGCCGGTCGCCTCGTGGACCGCCGCCGCGACCGACGCCGCCCCCTGCTGGCGCTCGCCGAGGCTCACGGCGTAACCGCGCTGCCGGATGGTCTCCAGCTCGTCGGCGAGCCGGGCCGGGTCCTGGATCGTGATCCCGGTCAGCGCCTCAAGCGGCTGCGAGGACAGGTAACCGCGGATCTCCTCGGCCTCCATCGCGGCCAGGATCGCCTTCGACGACCCGCCGGCGTGGAGCGGGTAGAGCCGCCCGAGCTGCACCGACATGCGGATCTCCTGCGGTGAGAGCACCTGGGTGAGATACATGCGCTGGGTGCCGTACCGCACCGAGAGGGTCGCGGTCTCCTTGGTGTGGGCGACCAGCCGTTCGAGGTAGGGCTGGGCGATCCTCGGCACCTCCATCTGCGCCATCGCCGCCAGGCCCACGCTCACCGCGCCGGGCCCCAGGCGGTAACGCCGGGTGCGCTCGTCGAAGGAGAAGAAGTCGGCCGCCACGAGGGTGCGGACCACCCGGTGGACCACCGCCTTGCTCAGCCCGAGCGACCTGGCCAGCTCGGAGACGCCGATGTCGGGCTCCTTCGCCGCCGCGACCGCGAAGATCACCTGCAGTGCCCTCTCGACACCGCTGCTGGTCTGCCCGTCGTCGGCAGGGGTCCCGTTCGCCGTACTCTCCTCCGCCCGCACAAGCTCAGAGCATAGCCCGCCCCCGGGTCGTCCGGCCTCACCCATCCCTGATACAAATGTCCGGATGGCGAAGACTTCCCTGGTGGTGGGGGGTGCGGGTGGCATCGGCCGCGCCTGCGCCGACCGCCTGCGCGCCCTCGGCCACGACCTGATCGTCATCGACAGAGCCCTCGGCCACGACGCGAGCGACCCCTCCTCGGTACGTGAGGCACTCGGTGACACCCCGATCCTGGACAACGTCGTCCACGCCGCCGGCTCCGTCGGCGAGGGCGGCATCGAGGACCTCGACCTGGCCCAGTGGCGCCGGGTGCTCGACGACAACCTGACCTCCGCCCTCGTCGTCACCCAGGCGGCGCTCCCCCTGATGGGCGAGGGCGGCTCGGTCGTCCTGTTCAGCTCGGTCAACGGCCGCCACGGCGGCAACCGCCTGTCAGGACCCGCCTACGCCACCGCGAAGGCCGGGCTGATCGGCCTCACCCGCCACCTGGCCAAGGACCAGGCGGCGAGGGGGATCCGGGTGAACGCGGTGGCCCCCGGCCCGGTGGCGACCCCGATGCTGACCCGCCTGTCCGAGGAGGAGATGGACGCCCTGCGACGCCAGATCCCCCTCGGCCGGGTGACCGGTCCCGAGGAGATCGCCGGCACGGTCGAGTGGTTGTGCTCCTCATCCGCCGCCTCGGTCACCGGGGCGGTGATCGACGTCAACGGCGGCATGTGGATGGGCTAGCCCCGTTCACCGGCTCGCCCGGCAGCCCCGTACGGGGACGGGGCTCACCGGTGCCGCCGACATCGCCCACCGGCTCGCCCAGCCGTCCCCACGGGGACGGGCTCACCAGTCGTAGAAGCCCTTGCCCGTCTTGCGCCCGAGGTGTCCCGCGGCGACCAGTTCGCGCAGGATGCGGGGAGGCTCGAAGCGCGCTCCCAGTTCGCGGGCGAGGTGTTCGGCGATGGCGAGCCGGACGTCGAGCCCGACGACGTCGGTCGTCTTCAGGGGGCCCAGGGGGTGCTTGTAGCCGAGCGTCATCGCCGTGTCGATGTCTTCCGCCGACGCGACCCCCTCCTCCAGCATCCGCATCGCCTCCAGGGCGAGGGCCACCCCCAGCCTGCTGCTCGCGAAACCCGGCGAGTCGCTCACCGTGATCGCGGTCTTGCCGAGGGCGGTCACCCAGGTCTGCGCGTCCGCGACGAGGTCCCGTGAGGTCTTGGTGCCGACGACGACCTCCACCAGCTCACTGGCCGGTACGGGGTTGAAGAAGTGCAGGCCGACGAAGCGCTCCGGCCGGGCCAGCTCCCTGGCCAGGTCGTCGATCGACAGGCTGGAGGTGTTGGTGGCGAGCACGGCGTCCGCCGCGACCTCCTCCACGTCGCGCAGCACCCGCCGCTTGAGGTCGGGATCCTCGGGGACCGCCTCGATCACCAGGGCACACGCCCCCAGCGGGGTGCGGTCGACGGTGACGACCAGCCGTGAGAGGAGTTCGGCCGCGGGCGCGGGGAGTTTCCCCCTCCGCTCGGCGTTCGCCACGCTGCCCTCCACCCGCTCACGGGCGGCCCGCACGGTGTCGTCCGAGGTCTCGACGATCCGTACGTCGGCGCCTGCCAGCAGGAACGCGTGCGCGATGCCCGCGCCCATCCGCCCGCCTCCGTACACCCCCACCGTCGACGGAGCGCTGGTGGACCGCATCATGACCACTTCCCTGTGTCGGTGACGTTTTCCAATACGACGGCGAGGGCCTGTCCCACGCCGATGCAGATGGCCGCGACGCCCCAGCGCTCCCCTTCCGAGGCGAGGCGCCGGGCGAGCGTGCCGAGGACGCGCGCGCCCGAGGCTCCGAGCGGGTGCCCGATCGCGATCGCGCCGCCCTTGGTGTTGACGATGCCGGGGTCGATCTTCCAGGCGTCGACGCAGGCGAGTGACTGCGCGGCGAAGGCCTCGTTGAGCTCGACCGCTCCGACGTCGGACCAGCCGATCCCCGCCCTCGCCAGGGCGACCCCGGCCGCCTCGACCGGCGCGAATCCGAAGTCCTGCGGATCCAGCGCGTGCACTCCCCGGCCCGCGAAGCGGGCCACCGGGTCGGAGCCGATGAGCGATCCGGCCTCCTCCGACCCGACGACCAGGGCGGCCGCCCCGTCGCTGAGCGGGGACGCGTTGCCCGCCGTGATGGACCCGTCGGGCCTGAACGAGGGCTTCAGCCCGGCCAGCGTCTCGGGGGACGAGCCGGGTCTGATGCCTTCGTCCCTGTGCAGCCCGGTGTTCTCCACCGGAACGACCAGATCGTCGTAGAACCCGTCCTCCCAGGCGGCGTGGGCGAGCCGGTGCGAGCGCGCCGCGAACTCGTCCTGCCGCTCGCGGGTGATGCCGTACCTGTCGGCCAGCTGCTCGTTGCACTCGCCCAGGGAGACCGTCCACTCCTTCGGCATACGCGCGTTGACCAGCCGCCACCCCAGCGTCGTGGAGACCGCGCTGAGGTCACCCGCGGGATAGCCGCGCCTGGGCTTGGGGAGTACCCACGGCGCCCGCGTCATCGACTCGGCACCGCCGGCCACGACGACCTCGGCGTCGCCCGCCTCGACCATCCGGGACGCCGTCATCGCCGCGTCCAGCGACGAGCCGCAGAGCCGGTTCACCGTCGAGCCGGGCACCGAGGTGGGCAGCCCGGCGAGCAACACCGCCATGCGCGCGACGTTGCGGTTGTCCTCGCCGGCGCCGTTGGCGTTGCCGTAGATCACATCGTCGATGAGCGCGGGGTCCAGCGCCGGCACCGTGTCGAGCACCCCCGTGAGCGCGGCCGCGGCCAGGTCGTCGGGACGCACCTCGGCGAGGGCGCCGCCGAAACGGCCGAACGGCGTACGGACGGCGGCGTAGAGAAACGAGGTGGTCACCTGTGGAGTCCTTTCCTGCTCAGCCCAGGCCCGTCGTCAACACGACCTTGCCCTTGACCCGGCCCTCCTTGACGTACTGCAGGGCGTCGCCGGCCTTCTGGAGCGGGAACGTCGTGTCGACCGCCGCGTCGACCTTCCCTTCGACGAACAACCGGAACACCTCGGCCATGGTCGAGCGCATCAGTTCCGGCATCCGGTCGCGGTAGTCGCTGCTCTGGAGTCCCACGATGCTGATGCTCTTCACCAGGATGTGTCCGGGCTTGATGGGGTTCTGGCCGCCCGAGGCGAATCCGACGATCACGATGCGGCCCTCCCAGGCGGTCGCCCGGATGATCTGGGTGAGGAAGTCACCGCCGAGCATCTCGAGGACCACGTCGACGCCCCTGCCGTCGGTGGCCGCCAGCAGGTCGTCGCGCAACGTCTCCGGGGTGGAGGTGAGCACGACGTCCGCGCCCTGCCGGCGGGCCAGCTCCGCCTTCGCGTCGTCCTGGGCCAGCGCGATCACCCGCGCGCCGTACGCCTTGGCGAGCTGGACGCCGGCGGAGCCGACGCCTCCGCCCGCGCCGGTGACCAGAACGGTCTCCCCCGGCTTCATCCGGCCTCGGCGCAGCAGCCCGAAGTAGGCGGTGGAGTAGACGAGGCCGGAGGCGGCCGCCGACTCGTAGGACATCGCGTCGGGCAACTCCATCACCAGTTCCTCGGGGACGCGCAGCTGCTCGGCGTAGCCACCGAACTCGACCAGCGCGAGGACACGCTGGCCGACCCGGAGTCGTTCGACGCCCGCACCGACCGCCTTGACGCGTCCCGCCGCCTCCTTGCCGGGGCTGAAGGGCCGTTCCGGCAGGTTCTGGTATTTGCCCTCGACGACGAGAATGTCGGGGAAGTTGACGCTGACGGCACCGACCTCGATCACGACCTCGCCCGGACCCGGCACCGGGTCGGGCACGTCTTCGACGACGAGGCTGGTCGGGGGGCCGAACTCCTTGACGAGTGCAGCGCGCATGGATGTCTCCTTCGGTTGGTCGGGCGTCAGGACCAGGGCGACTCTTCGCCCAGATCGGCGAGTGCGGGGTAGGGCACGGTGCCGGGTCCCTGACGTAGCGTCGGCGAGATGGGGCTGGGGAGGGTCGCGAACGAGTCCCGCGTCCCGGGTGCGGACACCCGCTGGGGCGCGTCGACGTCGACGAGGTTCGCCTCGACCGCCTCGTCCCACGTCGCGACGACGACGGTGCACACGTCCTCACCGTCGAGTACGGACCGCCAGTGGTCGGCGGACTCGGAGGCGAACCGTCCGGCCAGCGCGCCGATCACGGCCCGCTCCTGGCCGCGGTCGTCGTGGAAGCTCGGATCGAGCCCCACCAGCTCGACCAGCCGGTCCCAGAACTTCTGCTCCAACGCCGCGCAGGCGACGTGACGGCCGTCCGCGGTCTCGTACACCTGGTAGCGCGGGCTGCCGCCGGTGAGGAGTTCGGCGCCGGGACGAGGCCAGCCCCCGCCCGCCTGGTGGGTGGCGAAGTAGCCGTACGCGAGGACCTGCAGGTTGTGGGTGATCGAGATCTGCAGGTGGACCGGGTCACCGGTGACGTCCCGCTGTCGCAGGGCGAGCAGGATGTTGACGACCGCGGGGTAGGTGCCGCCGGCGATGTCGGCGAGCACGGTCACCGGCAGGCCGGGGGATCCGGTGCCGTCGACGGCCACCCCGAGCAGGGCGGACTCGGCGAGATAGTTCAGGTCGTGGCCCGCGCGGGTGGCCCGTGGGCCCGTCGGGCCGTACCCGCTGATGGAGCAGTAGACGACGTCGGGGTTCACCGCGCGCACGTGCTCGTACCCCAGGCCGAGCCGGTCGGCGACGCCCGGCCGGAACTGCTCGACCACGACGTCGGCCTCGGCGGCGAGTTCGAGCACGCGGTCCCGCTGGGCGGGGTCCTTGAAGTCCGCGGCGTACGCCCGTTTCCCCCGGTTGAGCACCGCGTAGTTCGCACTCGCCTCGCCGAAGCGCGGCTCATAGGTACGCATCTCGTCCCCGCGGCCCGGCCGTTCGAGCTTGACGACGTCGGCGCCCGCGTCGGCCAGCATCAGGGTCGCGAGCGGGCCCGGCAGCAGGGTGGAGAGGTCCAGGACCTTCACTCCGTGCAGGGGGAGCCGAGGCCGCGAGGTCGGTACGGGGGGTGTCATGACGCCTCGGCCTCACGGAGCGGGCCCAGACCGACGAGGGTACGGGCGGTGAGAGCGGTGGCGGCCTGGGTGTCCGTCGCCGCGCGCAGCGAGACCGCGTCGCGCAGGTGGCGTTCGACGGGATACTCGGCCAGGTAGCCGTAGCCGCCGTGGGACTGCAGGGCCGCGGCGGCCACCTCGATCGCGGCGTCGCAGGCGTGGCGCACGGCGGCGAGCGTCCGCACCGAACCCCCGACGCCCCCGACGCCCCCGACGTTCCCGACGCCGCTGTCTCCCCGGTCGCCCTCGCCGTCCTCGTCGCTCTCGTCCGCGGCGAACGCCACCGCCAGCGCCACCGAGGTCCGCATCGCCTGGTCGAGCAGCGACTGCCGCACGGTCGGCAGGTCGGTGAGGGGTCCGCCGAACTGGTGGCGCTCCGCGGCGTAGGCGGCCGCGGCGTCGGCGGCGGCCCCGGCGATTCCCGCGGCGACCGCCGCGGCGCCCTGGCGCAGTCGGGTCCGCGCCGCACTGACGTCGACGTTTCCCATCCGGTGGACCGCGCCCGCGGGAACGGTGTCCTTGAGCCGCACCGATCGTGTCAGGGCGCCGCCCAGCCCGGTCCGCTCCAGCGGCCGGGTGGTCATCGCCTCCGGTCCGACCAGCACCGCGGTGTCGTCGTCGCCGAGCAGCAGCAGGTAGGGGGCCTCGGCGGCCGGATCGATCCGGTCCACGGAACCGCTGAGCGCGTCCGCCGACCAGTCCAGCCGCACCTGCGGCGACGTCGCGTCCACGACGGCGATCGCCACGGCGGCCGTGTGCACGGCGGCGACCAGGTCGGCGAACCGGTCGTCGCCGCCGAGGACGTCGACCGCCGCGTGCGCCTGGGTGGCCGCCCAGCCGAGAGCCGGCCAGGCACGTCCCAGCCGCTCCATCGCCACCGCGGTGGTGAGGCGGCCGGCTCCGCCGCCGCCGTGCCGCTCGTCGGTGCCGATGGTCCAGACGCCCAGTTCGGCGAGCTCGGTCGCGAGCCCACCGACGACGTCCGCGTCGTCGGACAACACCACGTCGTGATCGGCGACGAAGGCGTCCAGCATCGCCACCAGGTCGCGCTGCTCCTCGTCGAGAGCGGGGCCGAACCGGCTCATCGTGGTCCTTTCCGCGTGGAGATCCCTGCCGTGAGGTGCGGAGACGACGTCACGACCAGAAGCTTTCCGGGTCGGGCGCGCGACGCTCGCCGAACGAGTCGCTCAGCTCGTGGGCCTCACGGGTCTGCAGGTAGAAGGAGAGCTGCTGGTCGTGGGCCATCCGCGCCTGGCCGGAAACGCCGTTGTGGCGAGCCGAGAACGCGGCCTTCATACCGGCGATCGCCATCGGACCGCGGGAGGTGAGTGCGCGGGTCACCTCGGCGACCCGCTCGCGCAGCCGGTCGGCGGGCACCACCTCGTTGACCAGCCCCATCGCCAGCGCTTCCTCGGCGGAGTACTTCTGGTTGAGGTACCACATCTCCTTGGCCCGCTTGCGGCCGATGGTGTCCTCCAGATACCAGGATCCGTAACCGGCGTCGAAACTGCCCACCATGGGCCCGACCTGCCGGAAGACCGCGTTCTCTGAGGCGATCGTGAGGTCGCACACCGTGTGGAGCACGTTGCCTCCGCCGACGGCGAACCCGTTCACGGCGGCGACCACGGGCTTGGGGATGGTGTCGAGCGCCTGGTAGACGTCGACGATCGGCAGGACCTGCGACTGGTCCAGGGAGGTGACCGGGTCGTGCTCACCTCCGATGCAGAAGAACTTCTCTCCCGCCCCGGTGAGGACCGCGGCGCGCAGGGCGGGGTCGAGGCGGAAGCGCTGGAGCGCGTCGAACAGCTCCAGGCAGGTCCGGTGGCGGAACTTGTTCCCCGCCTCCGGCCGGTTGATCGTGATCGTGACGACCGGGCCTTCGAGGTCGATGAGGATGTCCTCGTAGTGCGACGGTTTCATCGGGTCCTCTTCTCTCCGGCGCGGAAACCCTTGCCGTTCTTGGTGCCGAGCCGGCCGGCGGCGACCATCTGCCGCAGCAGCGGGGGCGGCGCGTAGCGGTCGTCGGAGGTGGCGGCGTACGCGTTCTCCGTGGCGTGCAGGTGCACGTCGAGGCCGATCATGTCGAGCATCTCCAGCGGGCCCGACCTGTAGCCCAGCCCCAGCTTGAGCGCCAGGTCGATGTCCTCGGCGGTGGCGAGCCCCTCGTCGTACTCCTGGATGACGTCGTTGAGGTACGGAAGGAGCAGCGCGTTGATCAGAAAGCCTGGGCGGTCCTTCACGACGACGGGCTGCTTGCCGTCCAGGCTGTTCACGAGCGCGACGAGCCGGTCGACGAGGCCCTGGTCCGTCTGCAGGGCGCGGACCACCTCGACGGTGCGCATCACCGGCGCCGGGTTGAAGAAGTGCAGCCCGGCGACCCGCGCGGGGTTGGGCAGCAGGGCCGCGAGCTCGGTCACCGACAGCGCCGAGGTGTTGGTCACGATCGGGGTCTCGTCACCGACGGCGAGAGCGGCGGCGGCGAGGGCCTCGCGCTTGACCTCGAGGTTCTCGGTCACCGACTCGACGACGAGGTCCACGCCGGCCAGGTCGCCCGGCGACGTGACGGTGGTGATGCGGGCGAGTGCGGCCCGTTTCTCCTCGCCGCTCACCTTGCCGCGGGCCACGCCACCGTCGAGGAAGGCGCCGATCGCGGCGACGCCCGCCTCGGCCCGTGTCCGGTCGGCCTCCACGGCGACGACGTCGCGGCCGGACATGGCGAACACCTGGGCGATTCCGCCGCCCATGGTTCCCAGGCCGACCACTCCGATTCTGTGGAACTGGTTCATCGTCTGCCTCCTTCAGGATCCGAAGAGCCGGGTGTCGTCGTACTCGTAGAAGCCGCGACCGGTCTTGCGACCGAGGTCGCCGGCCGCGACCATCCGCTCGACCATCGGCGGCGGGAAGAAACGCGGGTCGCGCAGTTGCTCGTACAGCCGCGTCGCGACCTGCTGGTGGATGTCGAGGCCGACGATGTCGAGCAGCCGGAAGGGGCCCATCGGGTGGCCGACGGCACCGAGCACCGCGGCGTCGATGTCCTCCTTGGTGGCCACGCCCGCCTCGAGCGCCCGGATGCACGAGTTCTCCCACGGGATGAGGAACCTGTTCACGATGAACCCGGGGCTGTCCTTGGTGACGACGCTCACCTTGCCGAGGGAGCCGAGGAACTCCTCGGTCGCCCTGTGCGCCCAGCCGGCGGTGTGCCGTCCGTCGGCCACCTCGACGAGTTTCATCAGCGGCGCGGGGTTGCAGTAGTGGGTGCCGACGACCCGTTCCGGCCGGCGTGACCCGGACGCGATGCCGGTGACCGAGAGCGTCGAGGTGTTGGTGTGGAACAGCGTCGAGTCCGACACGATCTCGTCGAGGCGGCCGAACATCTCCTTCTTCACCCGCAGGTCTTCGAAGACCGCCTCGACCACCACGTCGCAGGGCGCCAGGTCGGTGAGGTCGGTGCTGCCCACGAGGGCGTCCTTCGCCCTCCGCGCCGCTCCCTCGTCCATCTTGCCGAGCCGGACGCCCTTGTCGAAGAAGCCGTGCACGGTCTCGATGCCGCGTTTGAGGTTGTTCTCGTCGACGTCGAAGAGGATGGTCCGGTGCCCGGCTCGCGCCATCACGATGGCTATGCCGGAGCCCATGGTGCCGGCGCCGAGCACGGCGACGGTCTTGCTCTCGTTCCTCACGGGGTCTCCTCCTCGCTGTGGCCGGGGTTGTGGCTGCGGCCCGGGCCGGGATCGTGGCCCGGGCTGGGGCCGGGGCCGGGGCCGGGGCCGGGGCCGGTCATCGGACGCTCTGGCCGCCGTCGACGACGATGACCTCTCCGGTCATGAAGTCCGAGGCGCTACCGGCGAGCAGCAGCAGCCACGGCCTGAGCTCGTCGGGCTCGCCGATGCGACGTGCCGGGATGGTTCGTACGACCTTCGCCAGGACGTCGGCGTCCTCGCGCATCCCGGCGTTGAGCGGGGTGGCGAAGTATCCCGGCGCGATCGCGTTGACCTGCACTCCCGAGCGCGCCCACTCGATCGCCATCGAGCGGGTGAACCCGATCACGGCCGCCTTGGAGGCCGAGTAGGCGGCGTGGTCGGCGACGCCCTGGAGCGCGAAGTTGGAGGCGATGTTGATGACCTTGCCCGCTCCCTGGGCCACCATGTGCCGACCGGCCGCCCGGGTGGCGAGGAAGGTGCCGCGCAGGTTGGTCGCGACGACGCGGTCCCACTCGGCGGCCGACTGGTCGAGCAACGGCGTGGAGGCGACGATCCCGGAGTTGTTGACGAGCACGTCGACGCGCCCGAAGGTCTCCACGGTCGCCGCGACCATGCGTTCCACCGCCGCCTCGTCGGTGATGTCGGTCGGGCAGGCGAGCGCCCGGCCTCCGGCGTTCCCGGCCTCCTCGACGAACGTGTCGAGCTCGGCGGCGGTGCGTGCCGCGACCGTCACCGAGGCTCCGGCGTCGACGAGCGCCGCCGCCATCGAGCGGCCGAGCCCGCGACCGGCTCCCGTGACGATCGCGACCTTGCCCTGCAGGTCGCTCATGTCGCTCCCTTCATCGAACGGGTGATCTCGCGGCCGATCAGAATTCGCTGGATCTCGTTCGTGCCGTCGTAGATCTGGGTCACCTTGGCGTCGCGCAGGCAGCGTTCGACGCCCAGGACCGCGAGGTCGCCGTAGGGCCCCAGGATCCGGGTGGCCTCGACCGCCGCGGCGAAGCCCAGGTCGGTGCACGCCTGCTTCATCATCCCGATCTGCCCGGTCGAGATGTCGTCGGCGGCGTCCGCCCGGCGGGCCACCGCGTGCAGGAGCAGCCTGCCCTGCAGGATGCGTCCGCGCAGGTCGGCGAGTGCGAAGACGTGCTCGTCCGGCAGGCGCGTCCCGTGTGTCCTGGTCAGGACGGCGAGTGTGCGCGCGTAGGCGGCTCTGGCCAGCCCGACGCCCTGCGCCGCCGCGCTGATCCGTGACTTCACGACCGAGTTCATGACCACGCGCCAGCCTTCGCCTTCCGCGCCCAGGCGGTGGTCGGCCGGGACGCGCACGTCGTCGAAGAAGAGTTCGGCGGTGCTTGAGCCGTGCATCCCCATCTTGTCGAACGGCCGGCCGGGGCGGACGCCGTCCCAGCCGCCGTCGACGACGAAGGCGCTGACGCCGTCGCGGCCGAGGGTCTTGTCGGTGGTCGCGAAGCAGACGATCACACCGGCCCTGTCACCGGTGGTGATGAAGGTCTTGGAACCGTTGAGCAGGTAGCCGCCGGAGACGGGCCGGGCGGTGGTGCGCAGGCCGGACACGTCGCTGCCGGCGTTCGGCTCGGTGATGCCGAGCGCCCCGTACACCGATCCGTCGAGCAGGCCGGGAACGTGGCGCCGTGCCAGGTCGTCGCTTCCGGCGATCATGATGGGGTACGCCGCGTGGGTCTGCGTCATGAACACCAGGGACGTGGCGGCGCAGCCCGCGGTGATCTCCTCCATCGCGACGGCGTAGGCGACGTTGGTGTCTCCGGTTCCGCCCAGGCTCTCCGGGAAGATCAGACCCATCAGGCCCGCCCGGGCGAGCGCCTGGACGCCGTCGTGCGCGAAGGCGTGGGTGCGGTCGAGGTCGTGGGCTCGCGGCGCCACCTCGCGGGAGACGACGTCCCGGGTGAGGGCGCGCACCTCCAGTTCCCTGTCGCTCAGTGCCGCGTCGGCGACGGGTTCGTCGAGCCGCTCGTGAAGGGCCAGGTACGCCTTCGGGTCGGTGTCGAGGTCGAGTCGTGCCAGTCGTTCCGTGTTCACGCGGACTCCCCGGGGCTGGACGCGGGGTCGGTGAACCGGGGCAGCCGCCGCTCCAGGAAGGCGGTGATCCCCTCGTCGGACTCGGCGCCGGCGACGGCGAGTGCCGCCAGGCCGGTCTCCATCTGGAGTCCGGCGTCGAGCCCGGCGTCCCGGCCGCATTCGAGGGCGGTGAGGATGGAGCGGACCGCGATCGGCCCCTGGGCGGCGATCTTCTCCGCGAGTGCCGACGCGGTGGACATGAGGTCGGCGGGGGCGACGGGAGGGATCGGGGTGAGTCCCAGCTGGTAGGCGCGTTGCGCGTCCAGCCGCGCTCCGGTGAGCATGAGATGCGCGGCCGCGGGGGCGCCGATCGCGCGGGGCAGCCGCTGCGTGCCGCCGTACCCGGGCATCAGCCCGAGCCCGGACTCGGGCAGCCCGAGGGAGGCCCCGGTCGACAGGACCGGGAACGTCGAGGCGAGCACGAGCTCGAAGCCGCCGCCGAGCGCGACGCCGTTGACCGCCGCGATCACGGGTACGGTCGCCCGCTCGATGTCCCGCAGGATCCGCTGTCCGGTGCGGAGCGTCTCGTGGGCGCGGTCCGCGCCCATCCCGGCGAGTTCCTTGAGGTCGGCGCCGGCGCAGAACGCCTTCTCACCGCTTCCCGTGACGACGACGGCGCGGACCGCGGGGTCGGCGTCGGCGTCGAGGACCGCGGCGCGCAGCCGGGACAGGACCTCGGCGTTGAGCGCGTTGTACGCCTCCGGCCTGTTGACGGTCACGATCGTGACCGGGCCGGTCCGCTCGACGAGGACGCTCTCGGACGGGGTCATGACGCGATCTCCGCTGCCTCCAGACCGACGACGCGGGCCGCCGCGAGTTCGTCGATCTGCTCCTGTGTGTATCCCAGATCCAGCAGGGTCGTCCGGGTGTCCGCCCCCAGCACGGGGAACCGCTCGTTACGTGGTTTCTCCTGCGAGGCGAGGCGGAACGGGCTGCGAACGCTGACGAGGTCGTCGTGGCCCCCCGGGACGGGAAGGATCGCGCCGCGCGCCACGACCTGGGGGTCCTTCGTGACCTCGGAGAGGGTCTGCACCAGCGCGGCCGGCACCTCGACGTCGGCGAGCAGCCGGAGCCACTCCGCCGCGGGCCGCGTGGCGAGTCGCCGCGCGACCAGTTCGGTGATCCGTGAGCGGTCGGCACGGCGGCTCGCGTTGTCCGACAGCCCCGGATCGGCACCCAGCTCGGGAAGCTCGATGGCGCCGCAGAACCGCTGCCACATGGAGTCGTTGCCGATCGCGATCACGATGGTCCGGTCGGCGGCCTCGAAGGGCTGGTACATGGCGAGGACCGAATCGGTGCCGCCGCTGGGCGCCGGTTCCGGCTCGCCGGCGAGGAACGCGGCGACCCGCGGCGCCATCAGGGCGAGGTCGGTGTCGAGCAGGGACACGTCGATGGCGTCGCCCTGTCCGGTACGGCACTGACGGACCAGTGCCGCGTTGACGGCGATCGCCGCGGCCATCCCCGTCGCCACGTCGGAGAGCGCGGTCGAGACGCGCTGGGGTGCCCCGCCCTTCTCCCCGGTGACCGACATCAGCCCGGACCGCGCCTGGGCGACGAGATCGTATCCGGGCAGGTCGCTGTCGGGGCCGGTGAGGCCGAACCCGGACATGGCGCAGTACACCAACCGGGGGTTGCGGCGCCGGAGGGTCTCACCGTCGATCCCGATGCGGCTGAGCTTCGCGGGGTTCATGTTCTGCAGGAAGACGTCCGCGGTGTCGAGCAGCCGCAGGAGCACCTCGCGCCCCTCGGGCGCGCTGAGGTTGAGGACGACCGACCGCTTGTTGCGATTGGCGGAGGCGAACCACGCCGAGACCCCGTCGACGAACGGCGGGCCCCAGGACCGGGCGTCGTCCCCGCTGCCGGGGCGCTCAACCTTGATCACTGTCGCGCCGAGGTCGGCGAGGTACATCGCGGCGGTGGGGCCGGCATAGGAGGTGGTCATGTCGACCACGCGCACGCCGTCGAGAGGCCCCGACGGCTCGTCCACAGGCCCACTGCTGGTGTCCAATGAAATCACCTACTAATAATGTTGGACATTTATCGATTGGTCAACACCGTCTGGTTTGTCCTCATAGAGCTCAGGAGGCGTCGGAAGATCCGGCCGACGGCAGGGCCGGCGTCAGGACGGCGACCCCGGACAGGACCGGACGGTCCGACTGGCGGGCCTCGACGCGTACGGACTCCCGGGTGTCACCACGCTCGAACCGCACCCGGATGGGCACTCCCGGCAGCATCGGTGCCTGGAACCGGCACTCGAACGAGGCGAGACGGCCTCCGTGGCCGTCCGCGTGACGCCCGAGGTAGGTGGCCACGTATCCGTAGACGTACATGCCGTGCAGGATCACACCGGGCAGGCCGACGCGGCTCGCCACCGCCTCGTCGAGGTGCACGGCACTGTGGTCCCGAGAGACCCGCGCGTAGTCGCGAGGCACGTCGGCGGCCGGCTCCCACACGAGAGGAGCGGGAACGGGGACCTCACCCACGGGCACGGGAAGCTCACCCATGACGCAGAGCCTGGGTGCTGGTGCCGCGCAGGCACATCCGGCCGTCTTCGGTGAAGGACTCGGTCTCCACATCGAAGAAGACGGCGCGCGCGCCTTCCTTGATACGGCCGATCCAGGCTCGGGTCTCGATCGAGGCGCCCACCGCGATGGGCGCGTGCCACGTCAGGGACTGCGCCGCGTGGACGTTGTGGTCGAACGGCAGGTCGAGGCGGTGATCGTGCAGTACGCCGAGTACGGCGCGCATCGTGAGAGCGACTGCCAGGCCGGGCGGCACCTCCCGAGTGCCGGTGAGGTCTCCCCGGCCGTGGCCACCGGCGTCGGCGCGGTCCCCCCTGCCATGGTCACCGACATCGGCGGGATCCTCCCCGCCGTGGTCACCGGCACCGGTGAGGCCCTCCCCGCCGTGGTCGCCGACATCGGCGGGATCCTCCCCGCCGTGGTCACCGACGTCGGGGCCGTCCGGCGGGGTGCCGCCGGTCACCCCTTCCTTCTCGCGGTCACCGAAAACCGATCGGCCGGCCGGAACGTCGCAGAGGCGGGCGTGGCCGAGCGCGTCGGCGGGCTCGATGATCTCGCGGGTCCGCCACGACTCCTGGCGCTCACGCAGCGCGGCGAGCCGGGCGAGCACCGGAGCGGGGTCCCAGGTCACCGTCATTGGGGCGCCGTCTCCACCAGTGCCAGCCGCTGACGGAGCTCGACCTTGCGGATCTTCCCGCTGGGCGTCTTGGGCAGACTCGGCACCAGCACCAGGCGCTCCGGCAGGAAGTGCCTGGACACGCCGCTGTCGAGCAGGTGCCGGTTGAGCTCGTCCAGGGTCAGATCATCGGTGCGGGAGTGCACCACGGCGCAGGCCCGCTCGCCGAGACGCTCGTCGGGGACACCGACGACGGCCACCTCGACGACGTCGGGGTGGGTGTAGAGCACGCTTTCCACCGCGACCACCGGGATGTTCTCCCCACCGCGGATGACGATGTCCTTGCTGCGCCCTTCGAGGTAGACCAGCTGGTTCTCGTCGATGCGGGCGGTGTCGCCGGTGTCGAACCAGCCCTCCGCGTCGATCTCCTCCCGGGTCCTGTCGGGCAGGCCCTGGTAACCCAGGAAGAGTCCCGCGCTGCGAACCTGCATCCGTCCCGGCGTGTCGGCGGCCACGGGCTCGCCGTCCGTCCCGACGATGCGGACTTCGACGCCGGGCACCGCCCGGCCGTCGCTCGCGAGCTCAGGGTCGGACATACCCGGCCGGCAGGAGATCCCGATCCCGATCTCGGTCATTCCCCACGCGGAGCCCACCCAGCAGCCGAAGGCACTGCGCCCGGCACCGGGAAGCGCACGCGGGACCGGCGATCCCGTCGTGATGACGGCGCGCAGCGCGCAGCGCGGGTCACCGACGAGGTCGGTGGTGAGCAGGTCCTGGAGGAACGTCGGGGCACCGAAGAACACCGTGGCCCCTTCCTCGCGCAGGAAGGTCGCGGCCGTCGCCGGGCTCCACTTCTCCAGGTAGACGGCCGTCCCCCTGAGGTAGGCGGTCATCAGGACTCCCCACAGGAAGCCGCTGTGGTGGCCGACGGGTGAGACCACGGCGTTCACCATCGGGGCGCCGAGGTTCTCCGCACCGAAGTAGGCCAGCCAGTTCCGAAGCACCGCGATCAGGGTCTGGTTGGTGTTCATCACCCCCTTGGGGGCGCCCGTCGTACCGGAGGTGAAACCGATGTGGCACAGGCCGCGGGGGTCCACCGTGGGGAGCACGTCCGGGAGTCGCGCGCCGTCGGCGGCCGGGACGGCCAGATCCCCGAGCGCGATCTCGCCCTCGCCCCTGCCCGAGTCTCCGCGCACGACGACCAGCGGCGCCGCCTCTCCGTACGAGGCTCGCACCACCTCCAGCGGGGTGGCGCTCGCGACCCGTTCCTGCGTCACCACCACCTTCGCGCCGGTCGAGGCGAGGATGTGGCGGACCTCCTTGGTGCCGTAGGCGACCGGGATACCGGTGTAGACGGCGCCGGCGCGGTTGATGGCGAAGATGAGCGCGGCGAACTCGATGCAGTTCGGCAGCATGACCACGACGGAGTCACCCTCGGTGACTCCCCGGGCCCGCAGGCCCACGGCGAGATCGGTGACGTAGGCGTCGAGCTCGGCGTAGGTCATCGCGCGGCGGCTTCCCCCCGGCCCGGCGGAGTCGACCGCCGCGGTCAGCTCGGGGTGTGCGACGGCCGCGTCGGCGAGCAGGGAGGTCAGCGTCTGTGAGGTCCACTGGCCGCCGGTCTCGTAGGTGGTCGCGAGATCCCGGGTCAGCCTGCTGTCCGGGCGGATGCCCGGGTGCTCGCCCGCGGCGGGTGTGTTCTGCGAACTCACGATGCGCTCCTCATTGGTTGGTGTTGCTCGACCGCTCAGCGCGCGGTCTCTCCTCCGTCGACGGTCAGCACGGCTCCGGTGAGAAACGTGCTGTGGGGGTCGCACAGTGGTCCCATCGCGGCGACGACGTCGTCGACCGTCCCGAACCGGCGCGCGGGCACGGCCCTCGTCACACGGGCGCTCTGTTCGGGGTCCGCGCGGATGCTCGCGTTGAGGTCCGTCGCGATGAACCCGGGGGCGATGGCGTTGACCTGGACTCCGTGGCGCGCCCACTCGACCGCCATGCTACGGGTGAACGAGACGACGGCCGCCTTCGACGCGCAGTAGGCGGCGTGCCCGCTCACCCCTTTGAAGGCGTAGTTCGAGGCGACGTTCACGACCCTGCCGGAGCCCTGGGCGGTGAGGAGGACCCCCGCGGCGCGTGTCACCCGCACCGTGCCGAGGACGTTCGTTTTCCACACCGCGTCCCACGGCTCGTCACCGGCGTCCAGGAGAGAACCCGAGGCGAGCACCCCCGCGCAGTTGACCAGGAGATCCAGTCCGCCGAGGCCGTCCACCGCCTCCGTGACGAAGCGCTCGATGGAGTCGTGATCGGAGACGTCGACGACGTGTGGGTGGACGGTGCCCCCCTGGGCGGCGATCTCGTCGGCCACCGCGCTCAGCGCCGCGGAGTCGCGGCCGCCGATCGCGACCGTCGCGCCGGCCGCGGCCAGCGCTCGCGCGATCGCCCGGCCTATCCCCCTGCTGGCACCCGTGACGACGGCTCTTCGTCCGGCCAGATCCGGGAAACCCGACATGCTGTTGCTCCTCATCGCGCGGGGGCGTCTTTGCCGCCCTCTCTCGGGAACGAGTCGACCACGTCCGCGAAGCGGTGCCGAGTAAGCATAATGTCGAACATTCACCACATAGGCAAGTAGTATCCGTTAGGAGCTACGACATACTGCCGCCCTGGGAAGCCAGTAGACTTCTGCTTCGGCGGTTGACTGATGTAGGACACTTGTCAACCCCCCGGAAACGAGAGGCCCACATTGGAGACCTTCGGTGAGCCCCGTGCTCTCGGGCAGGCGGTCGTGCGCCCGCGCCAGCAGGTGGAGGACCGCATCCGTCGGGCGATCCTCGACGGCGAGCTCAAGCGCGGCGAGCGTCTCCCCTCCGAGACCGAGCTCGCACGTCAGTTCGAGGTGAGCAGGACGACGGTGCGCGAGGCGCTGCGCTCGCTGTCGACACAGAACTTCATCGAGAAGGTCCCCGGGGCGGGAGGCGGCAGCTTCGTCCGGGCCGTGGACCACGAGGCACTCAGCGAGATGCTCTCGGAGTCCATGAAGAACCTGCTCAGCCTCGGCAGCATCGGGGCCGACGAGGTGCAGTCGGTGCGCGAATACCTTGAGGTCCCCGCGGTCCGGCTCGCCGCCGGCCACCGCAGCGCGGAGGACCTCGCCCAGATGCACAGGATCATCGAGCGCCAGAAGTCGGTCCGCGTGACGGACCCGTCCGTACCCCAGCTCGACGTCGACTTCCATTCCGCGGTCGCCCGCGCGTCCGGCAACCGGGTGCTGGGCTCCTTCGTCCAGGCCCTGCACGAGCAGACGATGCCCGTACGGTTCCTCGACCTCTCCGAGCAGGTCGGCGCCGAGACCGTGCTCCAGCACCTGCAGATCGTGAAGGCGATCGAGGCGGGCGACGAGGACGCGGCCCAGAACGCCATGGTGACGCACCTTCGCTACCTGCAGGCTCACCGCGTGGCCGCGGCGGAGCACGGCTGACCCGGCACCTCCGGATCAGGCCCGTACGAACGCCTTTCACCCCCGCGCGACCCTGACTCCGGGTCCGCGCGGGGCGCCTCCTTGACCGGGCGCCCCTGACTCCGGCCCGCCCGGAGCATCTCCGACCCGCCGCCTCCGATCCCTGGCCACGTACGGCGATTCGGCACACCCCGACTCCGGCCCGCGCGGCCGAAAACGCGTCGATTTCTCCCCCCTTGCCGCATTCCGAACTGTCCGACAATAATCGGCTAGTCCTTAAATAGCCGATGCAGGGAGTACGTGATGGGTTTCGAGGGGCAGGTAGTGGTCGTGACCGGTGCGGCGGGAGGTCTGGGACGCTCGATCGCGGGCGAGTTCCTCGAAGCCGGCGCGAGTGTGGTGCTCACTGATCGGGACGCCGACCGCCTGGAAGAGGTCGCCCTGCGGCTCGGCCTGCCCGACCGCGTCATGGCCCACGCCGGGGATCTGACCGACGAGCAGGACGTCGTCGGCCTCGCGGAGGCGACGGCCGGCAGGTTCGGGACCTGCCACGTGCTGGTGAACAACGCCGGCATCCTCGGCACTCCCGGGCCGTTGGCGTCGCTCTCCACGGCGGCGTGGAACGAGACGATCGCGGTGAATCTGACGGCCGCGATGCTCTGCACTCGCGAGCTGGGCCGCCTCATGATCGACAACGGCCGCGGCGCCGTCGTGAACATCGCCTCGGTGGGCGCCCACTCGCCGAACACCTCCCCCACCTACGGCGTCTCCAAGGCGGGCCTGGTCGCACTGACGCGACACACCGCCGTGGAGTGGGGCCCGCTGGGAGTGCGGGCGAACGCGGTGAGCCCCGGGTTCGTGCGCACGGAGATGTCGGCGGCCCACTACGCCGACCCCGATCTGCTCGCGTTGCGCACCCAGCTCACCCCGGTGCGCCGCATCGGCGGCGCGTCCGACATCGCGAGCGTGGTCGCCTACCTGGCGAGCGACGCCGCCGCGTTCGTCAACGGCCAGGAACTGGTGGTCGACGGGGGGTTCCTGTCCGCCCCGCTGATGCATGTGCAGCGTCACGCGGATCAGTACGGCGGCCATTCGGCCCCCCAGCCCGCGCTCTTCGCGGATCGCCTGCGCTCCACGGAGACTCGGCGATAGCGCGACAGCACCATCACGTCATGATCGAACGTTACGAATCCATCACATCTCGTAACGAACATCAACCGGAAACCGTGCGGTAAAGTCCCATGACCTGGGGCTTTCACGCAGAGCCTCCGACCGGACACCCAGAGCACCCCCGGATCGACGACCGGGCAGGGCGAGGCGCCACCGCACACCCCCCGCACAGTGCGGCCACCCCCTCACGCAGGGGGCAGGAGACCGCGATTCACCGCCGGAAAACCCGGCCGGCCCCCTCACCGCAGCCGAAGCGAGCCGGTGAGCACGACAAATAAGACTGTTGCCTTCATCACGGCCCACCGGTATCGTCCGTCCATCAGGTCGAATGTCGAACATTAGGAATCCGGTATGACACAAGACGCTGTCGCCGCCACCAACAAGGGCGCCCCCCAAGCCAGCAAGAACTCCATCCGCAAAGTCACCACCGCCTCCATGGTCGGCACCGTGATCGAGTGGTTCGACTTCAATCTTTTCGGCGCCATGGCCGCGCTGGTTCTCGGGCCGCTCTTCTTCCCCTCGGACAACCCGCTCACCAGCACGCTGCTCTCCCTGGCGACGTTCGGCGTCGCGTTCGTCGCGCGGCCCTTCGGCGGCATCGTGTTCGGCCACTTCGGCGACAAGTACGGCCGCAAGAAGATGCTGGTCCTCGCGCTGCTCATGATGGGTATCGGCACGTTCGCCATCGGCCTGCTCCCCACCTACGCCTCGATCGGGATCGCGGCCCCGATCCTCCTCGTCACGCTCCGCCTGATCCAGGGTCTGGCGCTGGGCGGCGAGTACGGCGGTGCGGTGCTGATGGTGGTCGAGCACGAAGGGGCGGCCAAGCGTCGCGGCTTCTTCGGAGCCTGGATGGGCAGCGCCTCACCGATCGGATACATCCTCGCCGCGGGACTGATCGCCCTCACCTCGGCGTTCATGCCGGAGGACGCCTTCAACTCGTGGGGCTGGCGTATCCCGTTCCTGCTGAGCGCCATCATGGTCATCGTCGGCCTGTACATCCGCCTGTCCCTGGAGGAGTCGCAGGCGTTCAAGGAGGTCGTCGAGCAGTCGAAGACCACGGAGGTCGTCAAGATCCCCCTCATGGAGATGTTCAAGCGCTACCCGCGCAGCGTCCTCTCCTCCATCGGCGCCTCGCTCGGCATCCACGCCGGCTACTACCTGTCCATCATCTTCGCCCTGTCGTACGCCCGTAACGAGGTGGGCTTCAGTGCGACGGCCGGCCTGGTGATGGTCCTGATCGCGTCCGTCTTCTACTTCAGCGCGATCATGATTTCCGGCCACATCTCGGACAAGGTCGGCCGCAAGCCTCCGATGCTCATCGGCGTCATCGGCTTCGCCGTCTGGGTGTTCGCGCTGTTCCCCCTGATCGCCACCGGCAACCCCCTGTTCGCGGGCATCGGCTTCTCGGTCGGCCTGATCTTCCTCGGGTTGCTCTACGGCCCGATGAGCACCTGGCTCGCCGAACTGTTCGGAACGCAGGTCCGCTACACCGGCATCTCGTTCGGCTACACCATCGCGGCCGTCATCGGTGGAGGCATCACGCCGGCGCTCGCCGTCGCGCTGATGGACAGCTACGACAGCACGATCCCGATCTCGTTGTTCGCCGCGGGCATCTCGATCATCGCGTTCCTCACGATCCTGTTCACGCGTCGTGGGCTGTCCCACGAGGAGGAGGACCTGAGCAATGTCTGAGATCGGCACCGCGAAGCCGGGAGTGTTCCTGGTGCGCGCCGAGGTCCGCGACGACCTGCGTGACGACTTCGACCACTGGTACGAGACCGACCACCTCCCGCTGGTGATCAGGACGCTCGGGGCCAGGTCGGGGCGACGCTGCTGGAGCGTGACCAGTCCCGGGGTCCACTTCGCCGAGTACGAGTTCGACGACCTCGACGACCTGGTACGGATGGTCGGGTCCCCGACGCTCCAGCCGCTGCTCGACGACTTCGACGCCCGGTGGCCGGAAGGGGTAGTGCGCACGCGGGAGATCCTCGAACCGGCGGGCGCGAAGCGGTGAATCACCCCGGATGAACGCCTCCGGCTGCCCGTCAGCCGAGGAAGGCGGACCGAATCGGAGGCCCGGGGCGGCGAAGACCGCCCCGGGCCTCCGCTTTCCCGCGCCCGGCCGGATCCTGCGCACGGAGAACCCGGTACGGTTCCGTCAGCGGCACCGGCAGCCACTTCGCGCGGGTCAGGGGATGCGGATGGTCCTACCCCCCGGCCGTCCCGCGAGGACAGGTTACGAACCGAGGTCGAAACACAGGAAGAACGGCAACTTGCTTCGAATTCAAAGCGATACATTCATGAGTGTGACGATCGTCACACTGCTTCGAATTCGCGACATGTAGCGTGAGGGCATGAACGACAGCCAGCCGGAAGCCGGTACGGGAACCGAGGACGTCCAGCCGCTCGATCCCGCCCAGCTGGGCGCCTACTTCGTGCTCACGGAGGCTGTCAGCCTGCTTCAGCACCAGGTCGAGCAGCAGCTACGCGCCGAAGGCGGCATCAGCTACGTTCAGTTCCAGGTGCTGGCCCGCCTCGCCCATCACGACGGCCCGCTGACCATGACCGAGCTCGCCGACGGCGTCGTCTACAGCCGCAGCGGCCTGACCTACCAGGCCGGGCTGCTGGAGAAGGCCGGCCTCATCACCCGCGGCCCCAGCCCCGACGACGAACGCGCCACCCTGGTCGCCATCACCGGCGACGGCCGGGCTCTCGTCGAACGCGTCCTGCCCGGCCACATCCAGATCGTCCGCCGGCTCTTCGACCCGCTGGCGAACGACGACCTGCACCACCTCGGCGACATCATGAACCGCGTCCGAGACCACCTGCGCACCCAGCCGCCCCGCTCCGCCGCCTCACGCAGGGGCCGCACGCCTCCCTCGGCCACCGCCGCGCCATAGCCCCCGGCCAGGCGGCGTTCTTCCCGTCGCAGGCGTGCGTTCTCTCCCTGGACGACGTTCTCTCCACGGGCGATGTTCTCTTCGCAGACGGCGACGCGGGCGATGGGCCCGGCTCCCCCGAAGCCACGGGTCACCCCTCGGCCTGGACACCGGGCCGGACGTACGCGGCGAAGAACCGCAGGACGGCATCCGCGATCTCGCCGGGCTTCTTCTCCGGCGCGAAGTGGTCGAGCGTACCGAACGTCGCGGTCTCGGAGCGCGGAATCGTCTCGGCCAACCGGGCGAGGGCGACGCTCTGCCGAGCGGTGTCACGCCCCTTGCCTCGCATGATCAGAGCGGTCGCGGAGATCTCACGATAGTCGGCCAACCGGCCGTCGAGCCGCCCCACCTCGGTGTGCTCGTTGATCGCCTGGGGCATGAGCGCGAGTTTCTGCCGCTTCTCCGCGCGGGGAATCGCGTACCGCAGGATGATCCGGAAAAGCCGGCGTGGAAGGTGTCCGGTCTGATCGGGGTTGGCCCCGTGAGCGAAGGTGACGAACGCCTCGAAGTTCGCGCCTTTGGAGATCTCATCGCGTGCTCGCTCGATCCAGTCGACCGGGACCGACCCGTCGACCGACACCCCGGGCTCGTAGACGGCGACCGCGTCGAACGCCGAGGTCTCGCACGCGGCGCGCAGGGCCACCAGTCCGCCGAAGCTGTGCCCGAAGATCAGCCGCGCGCCGGTTCGTGCGCGTACCGCCTCGACGTCCTCGCACTCCCGCGCGATGCCGTACCGATCGCCCTGCGGGCCGCTGCCGCCACGGCCACGCCGCTGCACGATGTGCACGGTGTGCCGGGCCGCCAGGAGTCCGGCGAACGCGGCGAGGTCGGACGCCACCGCGAGCGCTCCGGGGACCACGATGACATCGGGCCCGCACCCCACACTGAGGTATTCGACGGGCGTGCCGTCCGCCGATGTCACCGACCGAGTGTCCAGACCAGACATGGTGTTCTCCGTTTCTCTCGTCTTCTCTCGTCGCCCGGACCCACCCCCGAGCGGTGCTTACAATGTACGCAGCGACGAAGAAGCCCCACCACCTCGCACCGCTGCGAGCTAGTGCACTTCGCATGTCATCGCAGAACAGCGGGGTAGTGCGGGGGTCCGTCGGCTCACGACCGCACTAGTGCACTGGAGAGTCATGACAGACCGACCGCTCTATCTGCGCATCGCCGACGAGATCGCCGGCGACATCCGGAGCGGGCGACTGGCGGAAGGCCGGCCGGTGCCGTCCACCCGGCAGATCGTCCGGGACCGCGGGGTCGCGATGGCCACCGCCACCAAGGTCCTCGGTGCCCTGCGCGAGGCGGGCCTGGTCGAGGCGGTCCCGGGCCGCGGGACCGTCGTCCGGCGGCGAGACGAGCCTGCGACCGGGAGGACCGGCCCGTCCACCGGCGAGCGGACACGGCGTCCCGGGCTGACCCGGCGCGAGATCGTCGAGGCCGCCGTACGGATCGCCGACACCGACGGGCTGCCGCTCGTCACGATGCGACGGGTGGCCGTCGCCCTGGACGTCTCCACGATGGCGCTCTACCGCCACGTCCCGAACAGGAACGACCTGACGCTGCGGATGGCCGACCGCGTGTTCGCCGGTGCCAGGCTGCCCGAGATCCCGATGACGGCCTGGCGACGACGCCTCGAAGCGGCCGCGCACCTGTTCTGGACCGTCTTCGGCCGTCACCCGTGGGCCGCCGAGGTGTTCTCGCTGAGCCGCCCGCAACTCATGCCCAACGTGCTGCCGATCGCCGAGTGGTCGCTCAGCACACTGCGCGCGATGGGGTTCGGCGCGCACGACATGCTGTGCACGCACATCAACCTGTTCGGGCACGTACGCGGCATGGCGCTCGTCCGTCTCGCGGAGGCGCAGGCGGAAGAGGACACCGGGATGTCGGCGGACGACTGGATGAACTTCCAGGACGGCCCGCGCCGGTGGGCCTCCACCGGCAATCCCGGACTCGGCTACGCCGCGCGGGAACCGTTCGACTTCAACCTGGACGCGGTCTTCGAGTACGGGCTGCAACGCCTCCTCGACGGCATCGACGCCCGCCGCCGCGAGCTCGGACGGGCGACCTGACGCGCGGTCCGGGACGGTGGAGAACGTTCGGTGACGAGACGCGGGTGAAGCACCGGGATGTTCAGTGATGCAGCGCGGGTGAAGCGCTGGGATGACAGGCGCAGCCGGCCACCCGTGCCGCGGCCGGGACGGCCTCCCGAGCGGCCGTGATCACATCGTCCAGCATGCGCTGCCGCTGTGCGCGATCGATCAACCGGCCTCGAACGAACACCGCGCCGATGCGCGTCGTGTTGCGGATGTCGCGCAGCGGGTCGGCGTCCAGCAACACCAGGTCCGCCACCTTTCCGCGCTCGACGGTCCCGTGGTCACGCAGCCCGAGCTGCCTCGCCGGTTCCAGGGTCGCCGCCCGCAGGATGCTCATGCCGCTGAGCCCTGCCTGGGACAGCAGCTCCAGCTCGTCGTGCAAGCCGAAGCCGGGCATCACATACGAGGTGCCCGTATCGGTGCCCGCCAGCAGCGGCACCCCGGCGCGATCGAGTTCGGCGACCAGCCGCAGCCGGCGTTCGAAAAGCTCCCTGCGTGACGCGGCCTGCTCCGCAGGACGGTCTTTCAGATACACCTCCCGCATGGTCATCTCCCACAACTGCCGTATCCGAGCGGGGAAATAGCGGTGACGCGGGTCATCGGTGCGCACACTCGACGGTGTGTCGACGACCCGGTGGTTGGTCAGCGTCGGCGTCAACCGGGTCTGGTTGCGCGCCAGGCGGTCGAAGACGCGGGCGGCCTTGCGCCGATCGTAGCTGCGCGCGGCGGCGTACTCCACGGGGTGCATGCGGTTGTACCAGCCGGCATATTCTCCCGGGCCGATCGGCACCGCGGCGATCGCCTGACGTAACTTTCGCTCCTGGTCAGAGGTGTTGTACCAGACCGCCGACAGATGTTCGATCGTCCGCAGCCCGGCATCGCTCGCCTCGGTGAAGCGGACGAAATCCGGCACATGGCCGAGGATGGGAATCCGCTGTCTGCGCGCCTCGTCGGCCAGGGCGAGAAAGGACGCCCGGCTGAGCCGCGTGTAGGTCTTGATGAAGTCGGCGCCCGCCGCCTTCTCCCGCCGTACCGCGGCACGGGCCTGCTCCGGACCGGCCACGCTGACGAAGGGCGGCCCGATCCCCTCCCACAGCGACGGCGCACCGTCGATCATGCGGCTGCCGATCACGTACCGGGGACCCAGACGGGTACCGGCCTCCACCTCACGCCGCCAGGCACTGATCGCCGGGTTCGCGCTCATCTCCCGCACGGTGGTGACCCCGTTGGCGAGGTAGAGCGGCGGATAAGTGCGCTCCAGTTCCGTCGAGTGCACGTGCATGTCCACGAGCCCGGGGATGAGGAATTTGCCGGTGCCGTCCACCACGGTCGCCCCCGCGGGAACGGGCACCGACCGGACCGGGCCCACCGCGACGATGCGCTCGCCCCGCACCAGCACCGTCATGTCACGAGCCGCCGGTCGTCCCGTCGCGTCGATGACCGTCACCCGCACGACGGCGGTGACCTTGCCCGCCGCGCCCCCGACCGCCCTGGTGCTCGCCTGCGCGGTCCGGCCGCCCCCTACCAGCGCCCCGACCGCGGTCGCAGCCGCCCCAGCGATCACACTTCGCCGGGAAACATCCTTCTTCATCGTGCGACTCCTTGCCCCCGTTGGTTTTCACCAGCTTTCTGGAGTCGCGCCGTGTTCACGATGAAGGGGGCAGGTCATCACAGGTAAGGCGGGCCCTACCGTGCCCGCTCCGCGGCCTGCCGTAGCGACCGGAATCCCGGTGTACCCCCGGCCGGTTCCCCGTCCGACGGATGACCATCCGCCTGCACCGCGCCGTACCGCACCCGACCGGCGGGCGAAGGCCCTGGACGCCGACGGTGACAAGAACGCCACAGCCTTGGACGCCGCGCGACGGGAAGCGTGCTCACCGGATGGGACGCTTCCGGTACGTGACCCGTTTGTCCCCCTCGCCGGGGAACGCCATGATCAGCAGACGCTGGCCGTTCTCGTGCACACCCTTCCAGTCGAACCAGTCGTAGTGCACGCGGATCCGGTAGTGCCCCGCGCGGCCGTTGAGTGACAGGTCGGGAAACTCGGTGCCGCTCAGATCGTCCCTGAGCACGATCTCTCCGGTGGGGCTTTCGTAACCGACCTCGACGACGTGGTCCCAGCCCTTCGTCTCCACCGGCGGGCGGCGGGTGTAGGTCTCCAGCGTGACGCAGAGGTCGAAGTCGGAGTGCGTGAGGATCATCAGGTGGCCGGGGATCGCGGCCACCAGGCCGGCGTCCTGAGCTCGCTGCAGCAGGCCGTCGTCGTACGGGTCCCCGCCGTCCTCGGTCGGCTCGTACGTCTCCACGACCCCGTAGTCCGTCCACTGCGGTTCCTTCATGCGGATCACCTTGGCCGGTTTGACGAGCGGGCGGTGGCGAGGAGTCGCGTCGCACATGCGCTGCGCGTCGTCCTCCCACTCCTGCTCCTCCCGCCTCTCTTCGGCGGCCGCGGCCTTGACCACGGTGCCCGCGCTGGGGCAGATCTCCGCGAGCGGGTAGGTCAGGTCATCGCGCTTCAGCCCCTCCGTCGTCTGAAGGCGCGCGACCTCCCGGGGATCGTTGCGGGTGTAGATGCCGCACAGCCAGCGTGCGTAGTCGAGGAGCACGGCGTCGGGCGCGGTGGCGGCGAACTTCACCAGGTTTCCCTGCCGGAAGGAGCACACGAATCGCTGGTCCCGGGTGAGGTCGGGTGGCTCGGGCTCGCCCGTCCACGTCTCGCGTGGCCCGCAGTCCTCGGCCGCGGTGACCGTGCCGCGGGCCTGGTCCGCGACGGGTGCGAACCCGAGCGCGACGAGCGTGGCGAGCACGGCCGGCAGCACGCGACGGCGTACGCGCGGGCCGGGCGCGGCCGGATAGAGAAGCACCAGGAGCAGGGCGGAGGCGAGCAAGGCCACGCTGTACCACAGCGGTGAGATGCCGAAGAAGATCTCACCGTCCTTCCCCGGGGTGAACATCTCCTCCGGGTAGATCTGTGCGCCTTCGTAGAAGAAGTCGCCGGACTCCCCTGACCTCGGCGTCGCCGTGAGCGCGCTGACGAGGCCCACGGCCGCGGCGACGGTCAACGCCCGCGTCGTGAATCGCACGAGAGGGCGGGTCCTGCGCAGGACGGCGACCAGGATCAGCAGTGCGGGACCGCCGACACCGACGAAGACGTCCAGGGCGAGCCATGTCAGGGCATGCCAGCTGCCGCCGTACCCGCGGACGAACTCCTCGATCGCGCCCCTGGGGCCGATCGAGTGGTACATGCCGTACGCGAGGTTGACGGCGGCGGGGATCAGCGGGAGCGCGACCGCCGTGGCGGCCAGCGGCCACCACCTGGCCGCCGACCGCGCAGGCGCCTGCCGGGGAACCGACCCCGGAAGAGGGTTCGCCAACTCATGAGCGGTCCTGGCGTTCCACACCAGCCCGAAGACGCCGGCGGCGCCGAGGAGCGTATAGACCGTGATCATGTCGGGAAACCCGATGCCGCCGTAGGAGACGAACCCGTTGGGCTGGAGAACGGACACCACCTGCGCGATGACGCCTATCCGGACGGTCGCCGCGCTCCACCGGGTGTCCCTGGCCTGTGCGATCAGAATCGACACGCACCATGCCAGCCAGACGTACCTGCTCCCCCCGGCGAGGCCGAGGGCCTGCGCGGCGGAGCTCATATCGAAGGCGCCCGCGATCTCCTGACCGATGCCGCTCACGCAGGAAATGCCCCCGACGACGAGTGAGAACAGCCGCAGCCCGCGGGAGACGATGTCACGGAGCACCAGGAAGAACAGCCAGACGACGGCCAGCTGCACGAAACCGGAGACGATCCCCGTCACCGACCAGAGCCAGTAAATCTCCAGTGCCGAGACCAGCGGGGTACTGACGATGGTGAGCAGGCCGAAGCCGACGCCGAGGTACAGGGCGAGCCGCAGCAGGCCGACCTTCCTGCCCCGGTGTGTCAGCTCGCCACGGGCGCGCCCGCGCAGCACCTGCCACAGAGCCCACGCCTGGAGCGCCCCGATGAGGATCAGGACGAGCGCCAGCCCCCACGGAACAATGACCGTCTCTCTGTCGGGGCCGAAGAACCAGCCCATGTCGAACTCGCGGGTGACGACCTTCCAAAGGAGGTCACCTCGGTCGGTGGTGAACGCGAAGGCGCCCAGTACGGCGACCGAGACGAGGTAACCGAGCGCGATCAGGGCGGCGATTCTGCCGAAACGGTAGCGACGCATGGCCATCTCTTGGGGACGGAGCGGTCAAAGCGCCCAACCATAGCGAGTCACCAGGAAGTTGATCAAGGCATCGCGGATTTCGATGCTTTTTCGATCGCTTTCCGAATATCGCCTGACGGTTTTTCTGTCCTTCAGGTGGAACGCCTCGGCCGTGAGCGTGTCCAAGCCCGCTGGATGACCCGGTAGTCGATCAGGGGGATGTCGTACCGGCGCAGAAGATCGAGGGCGACCGCCGAGGTGAGGAATTCGTCGTCGGTTCGTCGTACGGGCCGGCCGCTGTCGATCGCGCGGGCCTGTCGGGTACCCACACTCGGGTGCACCGCCCATTCACCGAGCCCGGTCGGCAGATCACGTAACAGGCGGGAGTGGTGGGCCGTTTTGTCGTCGCCGAAACGGAACGGCGCGGGATGCGTCCGACGAGTGTCCGCGGCATTTCCATTCCCCTCCACGGTGAAGAGATATTTCACGGGTACCCGTAGGCGTTTCCCTTTCCTGTGACTGACGGTCCCTGGCGTCCACCGTTCCTCCTGTACAGTTCCGCTTCATGCGTACCCCCCATATCGCCCTGTCGGCCGGGGTTCTGGTCGGCCTGTTGCTTACCGGCACCGCCCACGCCGAAGCCGGTGCCGGCGCACCGGTTCCCACCGGCACCAAGGCGTTGACCCATAATCCGTTGTATCGCAGCGGCAAACTGACGCTGCCCTGTGCGCGGCACCCCGAAGACTCCGGCAGTGTCGCCGCCGCGAAAAAACACCTGACGGCGATACTGGGCTGCTTGAACGCCTCATGGTCCAAGCAGTTGAAGAAGACAGGCATGCCATTCAGGAAACCGACGATCCAGTTCATGACCAAGCCCGGCCGCGCATGCGGATCGGCATGGGGCAAATACCACACCGGCCGCTACTGCACCAGCCGGCAGCGGATGGTCATCATGATCAGCGACTATGCCGTCAAAACACCGGACCACCCGTCGATGCTGCACTTGATGGCACACGAATACGCCCACCACGTGCAGAACCTCACCGGCATATTGAACGCCCACGCCCACCTGCCGGCCCGTACCAAGGCGCAGGCGCTGACGCAGAGCCGCCGCCTGGAGTTGCAGGCCGACTGCCTGGGAGCGGCGTTCGTGGCCAGTGTCTGGTCATCACAGAACTACCGGGACGAGGACTGGGAGGGGGTCGTGGACCACTACCGGGACAGCGGCGATGAGAAGGTCAACAAGGAACGCAGTCACGGCACGGGCAAGAACCGGGCCGCCTGGCTGCAGCGGGGCTTCGCCGGCGCCTCCCCGGCCGCGTGCAACACCTGGACCGCACCGGCGTCCCGCGTCGCCTGACACGGAGGAGAATGCGCCCTCGCGGCGCGCGCCCCAGCGATGAGCGGCTCAGCTTGAGCTGTGACGACCGAAGACGATGCAGAACGGGTGACCGACGGGATCGGTGAAGGCCCGAAAGCCCGACTCGTGTTCACTCGGGACACGGGTGGCGCCCAGGGCGAGCAATTCCCGCTCGGCCTGATCGGGGTCGGTCACCCGGATGTCGAGGTGCATCTGCTGGGGATGCGCGGGGTCGGGCCAACGCGGTGGAATCCACGGGACGGCCCGCTGGAAGGCCACCTGCCGAAGGCCCGGTTCCGCGCCGATGACCACCCAGCCGCCGATGTCCTCGTTGATCCTCATCCCCAGCACCCGGCAGTAGAACTCCGCGAGAGCGCGCGGATCGGGGCAGTCGATCACGGTCTTTTCGAGGCGTCCGATCATACCGACAGCATGCCGCACGTCGGCGGCGACCACTCCCCCTCATCGGCATGAGCGGGTGTCGGACCCGCGCGCCGAACAGCGCACGTCACGGTGTCGGTGGCCGCGCATGTAAATAAACTTTGACATGATGTCTGCGGCGTTTTACATTGGCTGATGTCAGCTTTGTTTTACATCCCCATCGCCCGGCCGATCCGGGTCGGACTCGATGACGTCTTCCGGTTCCCCACCACCGAAGGAGACCCCCTATGAGGGCGATCGTCCAGGACGAGTACGGCCCGCCGCACACGCTGAGTCTCGGCGAGGTCCCGACCCCGACGCCCGGCGCCGACGACGTGCTGATCCGGGTGCACGCGGCCAGCGTCGACTACGGCGTGTGGCACATCATGACCGGGTTGCCGCTCGTCGCCCGCCCCGGCTTCGGCCTGCGCCGGCCCCGCAACCGGGTGCCGGGCATGGACGTGGCCGGCGTCGTGGAGTCCGTCGGCGCGAACGTGACCGCGTTTCGCCCCGGCGACGAGGTGTACGGCGAGGCGACCGGCGCGTACGCGCAGTTCGCGCTCGCCCGCCCGGCCAAGCTCGCCCGCAAACCCGCCAACCTGAGCTTCACCGAGGCGGCGGCCGTACCCACCTCGGGGGTGACCGCGTTACGGGCCCTCGGCCAGGTCACCGTCGGCGAGAAGGTGCTGGTCATCGGCGCGGGCGGCGGAGTGGGCAGCTTCGCGACGCAACTCGCGACCGCCGTCGGCGCCCACGTCACCGCCGTGTGCAGCACGGCCAAGGCCGATCTCGTCCGGTCGCTGGGCGCCCGGGCCGTCATCGACTACACGCGCGAGCCGCTCACCGGAACGTACGACCTGGTCGTCGACATCGCGGGCATCCGGCCGCTGCCCCTGCTGCGCGGGCTGCTCACCGAGCGCGGCCGGCTCGTCGTCGTCGGCGGGGAGGGCGGCGGCCGGTGGTTCGGCGGGCTCGGCCGGATGCTGACCGTCCGGCTGATCACACCGTTCACGCGCCAACGCCTGGACGCGCTGATCGCGCTGACCCGCACCGCCGACCTGGACACGCTGCGCGACCTCATCGAGGCCGGGACCGTGCGACCGGCCGTCGGGCGTACGTACCCCCTGGCGGAGACCTCCACCGCGGTGAGCGACCTGGCGACGGGCAACGCGCCGGGAAAGCTCGTCATCACGATCGACTGACCCCGCGACGCCCGGATCGATCCTCCACAGCGAGACCTGAGGCCGTCGAGGACCATGCCGCCGTCGACGGCTCGCCCGCACCCCCCGGAGCGAGGTCGCCGCGTACCGCGACCGACCGCGACGTCGAGAGAGCCCGGTCGATCAGGCCGGGATCTGCTCGCGGCTCACGCGGGCGATCACGTCCAGCAGCGCGGTCACGGCGGGGAGGCGGAAAGGCGGCGCCAGGGAGGCCGCGTACAACCGGCGGGAAGGGAGCGAAGGCGCGGTCGGCCTCCTCACCACCCCCGGGTGTACGGCGCCCCGCACCAGCGTGGGCACGAGCATGATGCCGGATCCGCCCGCGACCAGGGCCTGCCTGCCGTTCCAGTCCTCGCAGAAGAACCCGATCCGAGGGGGTCTGCCCAGGGCTTCGGCGAGCTGGGGAATCGGGCCGAGGCAGTCGGGGTAGCCGCCTTCGATCCACACCTCGTCGCACAGGTCGGACAGCAACACCCGGCGAAGCCCTGCCAGCCGATGGTCGGCGGGCAGGGCGACCTGGAACTCCTCGTCCAGCAACGGGAGCAGACCGACCCCGGTGAAGTCGGCGGGTTCAAGGAGTTCGGCCGACGGGTCGTGCTTGGCCGCCGACGGATTCGCGTACAGGCTCCAGGCGGTGACCAGGGCGAGGTCGACGCGAGCCTCTTTGATCGCGGCCATCGGCCCCGCGGCGTCCTCCCGCACCAGACTCAGGCGCACTCCGGGGTGGGATCGGCTGAAACGCCTGATGACCTCCGGCATCAACCAGGTGTTCGCGCTGGAGAACGCCGACAGGCGCAGATGCCCGGTCTCGGCGCTGGTGAAGGCGCCCACCCGCATCTCCAGGGCCCGTAGACGCGCCAGCACGTCCCGCGCCTGATCGACGACTATCTCACCGGCCGCCGTCGCCTTGACGCCGCGCGCGGTGCGCCGGAAGAGCGGCACACCGAGCCTGCGCTCCAGACCACCGATCTGCCGTGACACGGCCGGCTGCGTCATCGACAGGGCTTCGGCCGCCGCCGAGAAGGAACCGCGTTCCTCCACCTCGACCATCACCTGCAACGTCCAGGGGTCAAGCATGGGCGAATCCTCCTCTCCGACCGGCCTGCCATACAGGCCGTGCATGTCTCCCATAGGAGATCCGCAGTGGTGCGCATATCACTCCTGGATGATCCTGGGAATCGCGGGGGCGCCTGATGACCGTCGACCACAGCATCCCGAACGAACGACCCACCGGAAAAGGAGATTCATGTCCCTCTCGAACGCCGCGCAGGCGAATTCATGGAACGGGCCCGAAGGAGCCCACTGGGCCGCGAGCACGGACCGCATCACGGGCCGCAACACCGCCCTGCACCGGCTGTTGTTCGAGGCCGCGGCGATAGGGGAAACGGACCGGGTCCTGGACGTCGGATGCGGGGCGGGCGAGACGACCATCCTGGCGGCCCGTCAAGCGTCCCGCGGGTACGCCGTGGGTCTCGACCTCTCCCGGCCGATGCTGGAACGGGCCCGGGCCGACCAGGCCCGAGCCGAGCTCGTCAACCTCAGGTTCGAGGAAGGGGACGCCCAGGTACACCCCCTGGGCGACGGTGAGTTCGACGTGGCCGTCAGCCGGTTCGGAATCATGTTCTTCGCCGACCCGGTGGCCGCCTTCGCCAACATCGGCCGCGCCCTGAAACCCACGGGCCGTCTCGTCTTCGTGTGCCCGCAGCAGATGGCCCGATGCGAGTGGTACACCATTCCGATCTCCGCTCTGGCCGGGCCTCCCGCGTCGTCCCCTCCGGCCGGGCCTTCCACGCCGTCCCCGAACGCGTACGAACCCGGAATGTTCTCGCTCGCCGACCGGGAGAGGATCGAGAGCGTACTCGGCGCGGCCGGATTCCGGGCGGTCACCGCGACCTCGGCCGACGTCCCCCTGTTCTTCGGCCGGGACGCTGCGAGCGCCGCCGACTTCTTCCTCGGCACCGGCCCGGTCCGTGCGATCCTCGACGACCCCGACGACCCCGACGACGCGGTCATGACACCCGACGCCGCCAGAACCGCTCTGGAGGACGCGCTGCGACCTCACGCGGGTCCCGAAGGCGTCCACCTGGGCGGAGAACTCTGGCTGGTCACCGCCGAACGGTGACCGTCCGACCTCGCATTCGTCGATCCACTCGCCACGGTCAGCCGCAGAGCAGCCCCGGGAATTCCCCGCCTTCGGCGCGCTGACCGGACTCCGCTGGATCCTCGACACTCCTGACGCCCGACCCGGCCGCCGGCCGATCTTCTCGTCACGGGGCGGGGCCGGGTCCGCCTCATCACCGGCGGGGACGGTCGGTCACCGGGGCCGCGAGCCGCGGACCGACGTCGGGAAACGAGCCGTCGCCGAACAGGATCCGCGCCGCCAGGGCGCGACCGGCGCGACCGCGTAGCACGGTCACCGCCGCCTCCGCCGCGGCGGGGGACCGGATACCGGCGAAGACGCGGCGCAGCGACAACCGGCCCCGAAACCGGTTTCGCAACGCGCCCCCGTCGTACCGGCTCAGCACCCGTTGGTCGCCGGTACGCAGGTATCCGGCGGTGACCGCCGCGGCCAACTCGGACATGCGCAGGCAAGGGTCCAGCCCACCGGCCGTGAGCGGTGACACCGCACCCGCCGCGTCCCCGACGAGCAGCCCGGCGGGACATGCCAGCCGCCGCAGTACACCGCCGACCGGGATCGGACCACCTCGACGCTCGATCGGCCCGACCGGCGCGAGGTGGCCGGGCGCGTCCGCGACGAAGGCGTCCAGCAGGTGGCGGATACCGGCGCGCATCGCGTCCGGATATCCCGCGACACCGACATGCGCGTGCCGGCCGTCGTCGATCGCCCACCCCAGATACCCCGGAGCGACCCGGGGGTCCAGCACGCAGTGGAACGTCGGGGTGGTCGTGCCCGACGCGATCGGGTGGACGATCTCGGCGCCGACGAGAAGGCGCCGGTTGACGTCAAGGCCGAGGTCACGGGCCACCCGGGAGCGGGCACCGTCCGCGCCGACGACGAACCGCGCCCTCACCGGTTCCGCGCCCTCCAACCGCACGAACCCCCTCGACGCGTGGACGTACCGTACGCCCAGGAGGACCCGTGCCCCGGCCGACTCCGCCGCGCCGCGCGCGTGCTCGTAGACGGCCGCCATGTCGGCCACGCGATACTCGTCCCGGTCACTGGTGAACCTGATCGGTGCCCGTCGCGACGGCGGATACAGCAGCACGTCCCGGATCCCCGGCCCGAGCAGGTGATCGGGGATGTCGAAGTCGTCGAGGGTACGGCGCACGAAGATCCCCGTCGTGCGGATGCCGGCCGACAACGATCCTCGACGGTCGACCACCATCACGTTCAGGTCCCGGCGCGCGAGCAGGCGGGCGGTGCTCAGACCGGCCAGGCCCGCACCCACGACCAGTACGTCCACTGTCTGCATATCTCGTGACGGTAAGGGCGACGCCTCGCCCGTACGACGGTTTGCACGCTACCTGCCCCATACCTCCACACCGTCGCCACACTCGGCTCCCCTACCGAGAGGGCCGTGCCCTCCGCCCCGGCCATCACACGAGCCGGGGCCCGTTTCCCCTGATGACGGGCGGTGCGGGCCGCGCCGAGAGGACACCCACACGGCGCGGTACGGCTGCCCGTCAACGGCGTCGGGGCGCCGGGAGTGTCGGTGATCCCGTAGGCGACGGCCTGACCAGGTGGTCAGTGCCGCACGTCGAGTCGATCGCCTTCGCGCGTTGGCCGCATGGCTGCCATCGCGTTGCCGAGCGTCGTGGTGAAAGGTTCTGTTCCGTCTGTTCTCACCCATGCGCACTGGGCTGTCACCAGGCAACCGAAAGCCGCCGCGATGATCGCTCTGAGAGCGATGTCGTCGTTGGAGCTGTGCGTCTGGGGCGTCCGGGCCGCACGGACGGCGCGGTCGGTGAGCGCGTCGAGGGCGTCCGACTGCGCGAGTTGCATCTGCTGGAGATACCTCCCGAAGAGCGTCGGCGAGGAGACGATCGCGCGATGCATCAGCAGTGCGGGCTCGCTGGAGCGCGGAGTCCCGACCCGTGCGGTCAGGGCGGCGAAAGCCGCCGCGAGCGAATCCCAGACCGGCTCGTTCGCGGGGCGCGACCGTAGCGCGTCTGCCAGCTCGCCACCGATGCTCGCGAAGCGCTCGATCAGGATGTCGTCCTTGGTGGGGAAGTATCGGTACACGCTCCGTGGTGACACCCCCGCTTCCTCGGCGATGGCATCGACGGTTGTCGCGTCGTAGCCGCGTTCCAGGAAGAGGCGCTCCGCCGCGGACGCCACCTCGGCGCGCACGGCGCGCCGAGCCGCCTCTCGTGCCCGTCCGGTACCGCTCTTCCTCACGTCTCCAGTCTACAGAAAAAGCCACAAATGGCAGGTTCTGCCAAAATATGCATAAGCTGCCCCCTTGAAGGTTCGGCAGACGCGAAGAGAGCGAGCCGCGGTCCATGGCAATGCAGGCGTACGAGTACATTCGGTTCGGCGGCTCCGAGGTGCTGCGTCTCGTCGGGCGCGACGATCCGATCGCCGGTCCTGACGATGTGGTCGTCGACATGCGCGCCGTCGGCGTCAACCCGGTCGATCTCCTCCAGCGCGCCGGAGCATTCCGGTTCGCCGGCCCCACACGGTTCCCGGTTGTGCCGGGCAATGAGCTGTCGGGCATCGTTTCCGCGGTCGGCACTCGGGTCGATTCGTTCTCTGTCGGGGACGCGGTGTTCGCCAGGACGGACAAGGCGCGACTCGGCGCCCTCGCCGAACGCGTCGCGATCGAGTCGGACCTGGTCGCTCCGATGCCACGCACACTGGACTTCACGACCGCGGCGGCGGTTCCGCTGGCGGGGACGACCGCACTGCAGGCGGTCCGCGACGCGCTGGCCGTGCGACCGGGAGAGCGCATGCTGATCACCGGTGGTTCGAGCATGGTCGGCATGTTCGCGATCCAGCTCGCTCACCGGGCGGGCGCGCACATTGTCACAACGGCCTCGGCGGCGAGCGAGCCGCTTCTTCTCCGGCTCGGCGCCGACGAGGTCGTCGACTACCGATCACGTGCCGTCGACGCCGGGGCGGGGAAGTTCGACAAGGTCTTCGACCTTGTCCCCGGGACGGATCTCCTCGCTCTCCTCGCCCTCACCCGGAGAGGAGGGCGACTTGTCTCCGTGGCCGCGACGCCCACTCCCGGATCGATCCGGAAGGACTACACGATGACGCCCTGGCGCGCCTCATTCATCGAGAGTGTCCTCTGGCTTGCAACGCTCCGTACTCGTCGCGGCGCCAGACGATACGGCGTCACCTATCAACGGCTGTCGATGCGCCCCGACGGGCATGATCTGAGAGAACTGGGCCGGCTCATCGATGCGGGTGCGCTCGAGGTCAGGATCGACAGCGTCTTTCCCTTTGACCGGGCCGCCGAGGCGTTCTCCCGCGTCGAGACCCGTAGAGCCAGGGGAAAGGTCGTCGTGACATCCGACATGACCGAGAGAAGGTAACGGGCGGCGAGTCGTCCGCGCGCCCGCCTCCCCCTGCCGTTCGGACCGGCCGGCGGAGCGGTGGTGGTCCGGTGGTGGTCCGGTGACCCTGTCCAGCCGACCGGTCAGCGCGGATGCAGGAGGTTGGCGGCCCAGGTGGACGCCAGGCAGGCGTAGAAGACGAGCAGCACCGGGACCAGCGACTGGCCGACGTACGACATCGGGATCAGGGCCGCCTGCGTCGCGGCCAGCGCGCCCGTGACGCCTCCGAAAACGTGGCGGCGCACCCCGCTGAGCCGTGCCGTCTCCTGGACGGGCGTGATCAGTCCGAGCACGGCGACACCCGCCATCACGGTGCCGGGCGACCCCGCCACGGCGGCCGAGACCAGCAGCACGATCCCGCAGCAGAAGAGGCCCGCGGAGATCCGGGCGGCCCACACCTCGGCGGTGTCGAACAGCTGCCGGTCGCGAAGGTTCCGGTGCAGAACCAGCGTGGTCACGGCCTGGCTCACCCAGTTCACCCAGGTCGCCACCGTGAGCAGCACCATGTAGACGAACCAGGGGACGAACAGGCACAGCGCGAGCCACAGCAGGATCCGCCGGCGGGTGAGGAGACGCAGAGACGCGAGCCAGCCGTCGAGACGACGCAGCGGATTGCGCTGTTTGAGGGCCTCCAGGAGCAGGCTCCGGCCCTCCTCGTACTCGGGCGCGAGCCGGAGTGTCTCGCGGAACGCGTCGGCGGCGGCCCCGTGGTCGCCGGTCGTCATCATGACCAGTCCGTACGCACGGTGCGCGTCCGCGTTCTCGGGGGCCAGCCGGATCGCCCGCGAGGCGTGCTCGCGGGCGCCGTCCGCGTCGCCGAGCTCGGCCAGGGCGAGCCCCATGATCTGGGCGAGCCCGCCGTCCTCCGGCGCCAGCCGCAGTCCACGACCCGCGGCTCCGGCGGCGGACGGGAACTCGCGAAGGTTGAAGTGGGTGCGGGCCAGCAGTTCGTAGATCAACGGCTCGTCCGGGCCGCGTGCCAGCGCGTTCTGGAAGGCACCCAACGCCTCGCGCTCCCGGCCGGTTCTGCCCAGGATCAACCCGGCCACCCAGTGCCCGAACCAGTGATCGGGGATGAGCCCGGTCCCCCGGTTCGCCTCCACGAGCGCCTCGTCCATGTCCTTCTGGAGAAAAAGCGCGAGGGCGAGCATGAGGTGCGCGGCCGGATTCTGCGGATCCTCGGCCAGCGCGGCACGGGCCTCCCGCTCGGCGTCGGGGCCGCGGCGCAGCATCACCAGCATCCGCGCCCGCTCCGCCAGAGCCTGGACCCGGGCGTCGACCGAGGAGGTCATCGCCGCCTGCCGCCGATCCAGGGCAGCAGGTCGTCCCAGGCCCCGCTCTCGTTGGAGTACGTGACGTAGTTTCGGGCCGTGGCCATCCATTCGGCGACCGCCGTCGGGCGGACCGAACGGGCCGCGCCCAGCAGGTCGGAGGTGGACAGCGGCAGGAGGCGGCCAACGCGTATCGCGTCCTGGAGCTTGGCCTCCACGGCCCGGTCCACCACCCCCTTGAGGTCGGCACCGGTGAACCCCTCGGTGGCCTCGGCGATCATCCGGAAGTCCACCTCGGCCAGCGGCGTCTTCCTGCACAGCAGTGACAGAACGGCCGCCCGCGCCGCCGCGTCCGGCGGCGGCACGAACACCAGCTGGTCGAACCGGCCGGGACGGCGGAACGCCGCGTCCACGTACCAGGGGGCGTTCGTCGCCGCGAGGATCAGAACCCCCTCGTTGGCGCCGCCCTCCACACCGTCCATCTCCGCGAGGAACTGGTTGACGATCTGCCGGTTGTGCGCCTGCCCCATGTCCGAGCGGCGCGCCGCCAGCGCGTCGACCTCGTCGAAGAACAACACGCACGGGCTGTTGCGACGGGCCCTCTCGAACGTCGCGTGCAGGTTGCGTTCGCTGGACCCGACGTACATGTCGAGGATGTCCGACAGTCCGACGCTGATGAAGTCGGCGCCCAGTTCTCCGGCGGCGGCCCGCGCCAGGTGGGTCTTCCCGCAGCCGGGCGGCCCGTACAGCAGCACCCCGCCGCCGGCGCGCCTGCCGTAGGCGGCGAACATCTCCGGCTGCTGGACCGGCAGCAGCAGCTTCATCCGCAGGGACTGCTTGACCTGCTCCATCCCGGCCACGTCCGCGAAACTCGTACGCAGCCTGTCGGCGCCCGGGTTCAGGGGCGACGCCACGTTCGCCGTCGCCTCGTCGAGGATGGGCCTCGGCACGGAGTTCGTGAGCTCGGCCTCGAACACGGGATCGGCGAGCGAGCCGTCCCGCGCCACGGCCTCCCGGTAGCGCAGTCGTGCGGCCGCCACATCCCCCTCCGCGGCCAGCGCCCTGGCCACGACGACCCCGGCCCGGGGCGGCCCCTGCCCGGCCGCGACGCGTTCGACCGCCGCCAGGGCCGCGCCGCTCTTGCCCTGCCTGAGGAACACCTCGGCGAGCCCGGTCGCCGACTCGGCGTCACCGGGAACCAGGGCGAGCGCGGCGCGGAACTCGGCCTCGGCATCCATGAGCAACCCCGCGCTCAGCAGCTGTTCGGCCAGGTGGCGCCGCAACGGAAGATTGTCCGGCGACACCCGCACCGCCTGCCGCAGCGCGTCCAACGTTCCCCGATCGGTCACAAAAGGCCCGCCTTTCACCCCAAAACTGGAAACACCCGTCGATGATTCCATGCGGGCTCGCACCCGGCTGCCCCGCACATCCGGTTCATTCGCTCCCCCCGCCCTCTTCGACGCGAACCGCAGTGGGCGCATCGCCTCCGATCAACGAATGCCGACCGGCGCATGAGGATCAGGAGAGTCAGAAGATCACTTCCCCGTAAGGAACGATCGTCTCCCGGAATCCTCGGGCGGCCTCACGGGTCAGGCGTTCAGCGATCTTTGCACGGCGGCGTCCACCAGTTCGTGGATCTCCTGCTCGGTGAAGATGTCGGGCAGTGTCAGCCGTTCCACGATGAGCCAGTTCAGCGCGAGGTAGAGGAGCACCGCCGAGGTCGAGTCGCCGGGCAGGCCCGAGGCGGCGTGGTGGCCGACGTTGGCGTCGATGTCCTCGCGGATGCGTTTGGTCAGCACCGCGCGCAGCTCAGGGCGCCGGGTGGACTCCAGCCGTAGTTCGAGCAGGGCCAGGTAGCCGGAGTTGAAGGCGGAGACCCGATCCACCAGTTCGTGCATGAGCTCGGCGTAGCGGTTCGCGTCCTGCACACCTTCCCGGCTGCGGGCCATCGTGGCCTCGTCGGGCAGCAACCGCTCGTAGATGCGCCCGCCGACCTGGGTGAACAGGTCGTCGCGGTTGGCGAAGTAGTTGGAGGCCGTGCCCAGGGGCACGGCCGCCTCCGCGTCGACGGCCCGGAAGGTCAGCCCCCGCGCCCCCTCCTTGGCCAGCACCTCGATGGCCGCGTCGATCAACGCCTGCCGTCGCTCGGGATTCCTCCGCACTTGACACCACTCCATCTGTAGTACTACGTTCCAACCACTACAAGCAGAGTACTACATTGGGAGTTAATTGATATGCGAAAGCTCGTCTACTACGTCGCCGTCTCGCTCGACGGCTACATCGCGGGCCCCGACGCCGAGTTCGACTTCTACCCCGTGTCGGACCAGATGGCCGCCTGGATCAACGACCGCTACCCCGAGACGCTCCCCACCCATGTCCGCGGGCTTGTCGGCCTTGAGGACGCGCCCAACAAGGTCTTCGACACGGTGGTGATGGGCCGCGGCACCTACGAGCCGGCCCTGGACGTCCCCACCACCAGCCCGTACGCCCACCTGCGCCAGTACGTCGTCTCCAGCACCCTGACGATCGACGATCCCACGGTGCGGGTGGAGACCGGCGACCCGGTCGAGCTCGTCCGGCGGCTGAAGGCCGAGGACACCGGCATGGACATCTACCTGTGCGGCGGCGGCAGGCTCGCCGCCTCCCTGCTCCCGGAGATCGACGAGATCATCCTCAAGGGCTACCCCGTGGTGGCGGGCGCGGGCATCTCCATGTTCTCCGGACGGTTCCGCCCCACCATGTTCACCCCCACCCGGCGCGAGTCCTTCGACAACGGCACCCAGGTCACCTGGCTCACCAGGGCTTAGCACCCCGAGCCGACCGGACACCTCGGCGCGTCCGACGCCGCAGGCGGGACGGCGGTGGCCGAGCGAGCGGGCCGCGGCGGTCAGTTCGGGCAGGCGTCGCGGCAGGCGCCGAAGCGCCCGGCGTCCGGCCGGGTGAAGCCGGTCTCCTGCGTCCCTCTCACCGCCTCGGTCATCGCCTCCTTCCAGACCAGGCTGGGAAGCGACATGCCGTCCACCTGCGGGTAGTGGCGGCCTCCGATGGTGACGTCGCTCAGGTCGTGCTGGAACGCGCCGCGCGAGTCGCCGAGGCTGACGGCCGAGGCCAGGCCGGGGGTGTATCCGGCGTACCAGGCGGCGGTGAAGGCGTCGGTCGTGCCGGGCATGCCCGCCGCCTCGCGGCCGATGCCGCCGAGCGCGCTTTTCGCGAGCGCCTCCGACAGCACGTCGGTGACCGCGTCGGCGACCGCCGGGTCCAGGACCTGCCGGCAACGCGGCGGGAAAGGGCGTGGCGCCCCCGAGCCGTCGCGGATCTCCGTGATCACTGTCGGCTCGCAGAAGCGACCGCGGGCGGCGAGGCTGGCGTAAGAGTTGGCCACCGAGACGGGGCCGACCTCGTTGATGCCCAGCGAGAACGTCTCGAACTCCAGAAGCGGCGTCCCGTCGGCGCGTCCGAGCCCGAGACGCTCGGCCATCCTGACGGTCTCGCACAGCCCGACCTTCTCCGTCAGGCGCATGTAGAAGGTGTTCACCACCTCCCGGGTGCCCGAGCGCAGGGTGACGAACCGGTCCCCACCCTTCTCCCGGTTCACGACGGTGTGGGCCGGGTCGGCGACGGCCTGGTTCGCGCAGTTCCTGAACGCCGCGTAGCTCGGGGCACGATACTCGTCCGAGATCTGGAAGCCGTCGTCGGAGCGCAGACCGGCGGCGAACGCGGCGGCCAGGACGTAGGGCATCGCCGTCGTACCCTGCTGGAAGGCGGCCCCGTCAGCGGCCCTGTCGTCGGCGTCGGCAACGGACCCGTCGGCGCCCCCGTCAGCATCGGCGGCGTCGGCGGCAGCGGCGTCGCGGCTGGTGGCCATGGCCCTGATGGCGCCCTCACCCGGGACGATCATGACCTGGGCGGCGACCTGCGGGTCGTCGCGGTGGACGTGGGCGTCGATGGCCCGCTGCGCCGCCCGCTGGAGCCGCTGGTCGATCGTCGTGCGGATCGTCAGGCCGCCACGGTCGAGCAGTTGCGGATCCTGGGCGAGAAGCTGCTGTTTGACCTGCCGGCACAGGTAGGGATACCCGACGCCCGCGCAGTCGCCGGAGAACTCCTCAAGGACGGCGCCCTCGACGTCCAGCAACACGCTCTTTCCCGCCACGGAGGCGGCAGGCGCCGTGGCGGTGGAATCCGAGGCCACCCGCTCCTCTCTCGGCCCTCCGTCCGCCGGGCTCCGCAACAGCAGAACGACCGCGACCAGAGCGCCCACCGCGGTGACCCCCAGAAAAACCAGCAATGCCCTCATTGTCGCCCTTCGGTGTGTGATCCCCCGCCTGGATCATCCGGGAACGGCACCGCTCAGGCAACCGGCTGAACCGACGGCGACGGCCTCTGGCCGCACCGAGTTCGGGGACATGGCTCGCGGTCGCTTGACCTCGATCGAGGTTGAGGTTGGAGACTGCTCCGCGCCGGTGTCGGACAGCCGAGTACGGGAGAGCGACTGACGTGCGAGTGGTGAGGGTGATGAGTTTCGGAGGCCCCGAGGTGCTGGTCGCGGGCGAGGCGCCGGAGCCGGTCGCCGGGCCCGGCCAGGTGGTGGTCGACGTGTCCGTCGCGGGCATCACCTTCGTCGAGACGCAGATCCGGCGCGGCGTCGACAAATGGCACGCCAGGCCCGAGCTGCCGTACGTGCCGGGCGGTACGGTCGCCGGCCGGGTGGCCTCACTCGGAAAGGACGTGGATCCGGCCTGGTCCGGACGGCGCGTCCTCGCCGGCACCGGGGAGAGCGGCGGCTTCGCCGAGCGTGCGGTGGCCGCGGTGGGTGACCTGATCCCGGTGCCGGAAGAGCTGGGACTACCCGAGGCCGTCGCCCTGCACACCGACGGCGGCACCGCGCTGGGCCTGGTCGAGGGAGCCCGGATCCGCCCCGGTGAGTGGGTGCTGGTCGAGGCCGCGGGTGGCGGTGTCGGCAGCCTGCTGGTGCAACTCGCCCGCGCGGCCGGCGCCGGGGTCGTCGCGGCCGCGCGCGGCGCGCGGAAGCTGGAGCTGGCTCGCGATCTGGGCGCGGAGGTCGCGATCGACTACTCCGATCCCGGCTGGACGGACCGGGTACGCGAGGCGACCGGTGGCGCGGGCCCCGACGTGGTGTTCGACGGGGTCGGCGGGGAGATCGGCCGGGCCGCGTTCGAGGTGACGGCGGACGGCGGCCGCTTCTCCGTCCACGGCGCCTCCAGCGGCCAGGTCACCGCGATCGACCTCACGCGGGCGCGACGGCGCGGGGTCGAGGTGATCGGGATCGAGCAGCTCTTCGGTTTCGGGCCGCGGATGGAGAAGTGGACGACGCGGGTGATGTCGGAAGCGGTGGCGGGCCGGATCCGGCCGGTCATCGGGCAGACCTTCCCCCTGGAACGCGCCGCGGACGCACACGCCGCGATCGAGTCACGCACCGCCCTGGGGAAGACCCTGCTCCTGATCTGACAGCACCTCAAGACCTCCCCGCCGAACCACGCACCGCGATCGGCCGGAACCGTTGTGCCGCTCAGTCGGATGTCGTCCCGGCAGGTTCGGACGGGCTCAAGCGGTCGGTCAGGAAGGCGATGATCTCGTCCCTGGCCTTCAGCGTGGGATGTCCCTCCTCGTCGACGAGGTGGGCGGTGACAACGCTGTGGGGGGTCTCGATCACGTCACCGAAGAACGGTGGCGGGCTGGTGTTCGCGGAACCGCCAGGAAGGACACGGCCGTCGAAGGCATCGCCGAGGAGCGCCCGGTAGGCGGCGAAGCGCCGGCCGGTGCACCAGCGGTCGTCCTCGAAGCGGTAGGCGAGAATCTTCAGTCCGTCGCGCGCGATGCGGTCTCGGACCGCGCGTGCGTCCTCGTCGCTGATCTCCAGTCCGGCGGGGTCGTCCAGCGGCAGCGACGGGTGGTTCACCACCGGCGCGATGACAGCCGGTTCGAGCGCCATGGTGAGAGCGAAGTTGCCGGTGAAGCACAGCCCGACCGCGCCGACTCCCGGACCGCCGCATTCGCCGTGGGCCTGGCGCGCGAGCCCGCGCAGCCATGCCGTGACCGGGCTGGTACCGCCCCCGGCGAACGCGCGGAACTCGGCACTGACACACGCGCGGCGGACGACCTCCATACCTCCCTCGGCCGTGGGATAGGCACCGTCGATCCCGAAAAGCGAGGGGACATAGACGGTGAAGCCCGCATCCCGCACCCACCGCGCCAGCCGAAGGACGTCAGGACTGATACCGGGCATCTCCGGCATCAACACGACGGCCGGCCCGGAGCCCGCGGCGTACACCGTCTTCACCACCCCCTCCACATCCACGAGTCGTCGGGAGAAGTCCGTGATCATGTCGTCGGCAGCGTTCATGGGGACAGCGTGTACCGACGCCCCGGCACGGGGTGAGAGGCCGGATCGCCATATCCGCGGGTAATCTCGCCAGAGGGATGGTGAGGAGGCGAACGTGAGCGCGCTGCGGGTCGGTGTCCTGGCCTATCCGGGCTGCTTCGCGTCCGAGGTGTTCGGCGTACCCGATCTCTTGACGATGGCCGCGCACGTCGCCGGACCTGACGGCTCCGGATACGAGGTGTCGATCGTCTCACCTCGTCGTCGTGTCGCCGCCTCGGGTGGCGCGGCGTTGGACGTCTCACCGCTGCGCGAGGTGGACGTCCTTGTCGTGCCGGGGTTCGAGCTCATGCCAGGCCTCGACGTGGACGCGAAGCTCGCACCCCTCGCTCCCGAAATCGCGGCGATCCGCTCACACGCCGCCGTCGGCACCGCCGTCGTCTCGATCTGTGTCGGCGCGTTCCTGCTCGCCGAGGCCGGGCTCCTCGACCGGCGCCGCGCCACGACCGCCTGGCTCCTCGCGGACGAACTGGCCCGACGCTGTCCGGACGCCGACGTCCGGCCCGAACATCTGGTCGTCACCGACACGGGGGTGACGACAACGGCGGCCTTCAGCGCCATGTACGACTTCGCGCTGGAGCTGATCCGCCGGCACAGCGGGGCCGAGGTGGCACGGACGACCGCACGGGTGGCGCTCGTCGACGACGCGCGATCGTCCCAGACTCCATACGTCGACGCACGATTTCTTCCGCAGCCGGGAAACGAGTTCTCCCACAGGGTCATGCGACGACTCGACCAGAACCTCGCCGTCCGATACGACCTCGCCGCGTTGTCGGACGCGTTCAAGGTCAGTACTCGGACGCTGCTGCGGCGCTTCGCGGACGAGACCGGCCGGAGCCCCCTGGAGTACCTGCAGTCGTCGCGCGTCCGTCGCGCCCGCCACCTCCTTGAGACCACGAACCAAACCGTCGCCCGCATCTCCGCCGCGGTCGGATACAAGGACCCCGGCACGTTCGCCGCCCTCTTCGCCAAGCACACCGGACGACGCCCGGGGGACTACCGCTCGGCCTTCCGTCGTGTCGACCGATCACTCTGACGGTCAGAGCACCGAGTCGGCCGGGACCACCGGCCGGGCAGGAGCCCGTGCAGCGGCCTCAAGGCGTGAAGAGCGCGAAATCCCGTCCGATCAAGGTGATCGGACGGTCCCCGGCATCGGTCGAAGGTCGGGGGTGGCGGGGCGGACGAGGCCGCTCTCGTAGGCGAAGACCACCACCTGGGCGCGATCACGCAGCCCGAGCTTGACCAGCACGCGGCTCACATGCGTCTTGACCGTCGCCTCGGCCAGATGCAACGCCGCGGCGACCTCGGCGTTGGACAGCCCGCGCGCCACCTGCACCAGCACCTCGTACTCGCGCGCGGTCAACTGCGTCAGCCGCTCGTCCCGTTCGGCGGGCCCCTGTGTCATCTGTGGCGCGAACCTCTCCAGCACGCGGCGGGTGACGCGTGGCGACAGCGCCGCCTCTCCCTCCGCGACGTTGCGGATCGCGCTCAGCAGTTCCTGCGGCCGGGTGTTCTTCGGCAGGAACCCGGACGCTCCGGCCTTCAGTCCGGCGAAGGCGTACTCGTCCAGATCGAAAGTGGTCAGGATGAGCACGCGCGAACGTGGGCTGTCTCGCACGATCCTGCGGGTGGCCTCGATGCCGTCCAGGCCGGGCATGCGTACGTCCATCAGCACCACGTCCGGACGCAGGTGCCGCGCCAACCGGGCCGCCTGCTCGCCGTCATCCGCTTCTCCGGCCACCTCCATGTCCGGCTCCGCCTCGAAGACCATGCGGAAGGCCATCCGCAGCAGCGACTCGTCGTCGGCGATCAGCAGCCGGATCATCGTGGCGCTCCCAGGTTCAGCACGGCCAGCACCCGCCATCCGCCGCCCGCCACCGGTCCGGCGTCCAGGGTCCCGCCGTAGGCGGCCACCCGTTCCCGCATGCCCGCGATCCCGCGCCCGTCGTCCCGGAGCCCGGGACGGGGCCCCGGCGCCCGGGTCCCGGCCCCCGGGGACCCAGGAGCGCCGAGCACGACCGGGGCGCGAACATCGGTGACCTCCACCTCGGCGCGGCGCGGCGACACGTCGACCCGCACATCGGCGCCGGCCCCGGGCGCGTGCCGCAGCGTGTTCGTCAGCGCCTCCTGAACCAGCCGGTAGATCGTGAGCTGGGCGGCGGCGGGAACCGCCTTGGTGTCACCAAGCACCCGGACACACGTCGCGAGCCCGGCCGCGCGCATCCGCTCGGCCAGCGGACCGATCTCGGCGATCCCGGGCGCGGGCTGAAGTGTCTCCTCGATGCGGTCCTCGTCCCAGGTGGCGTGATCTCGGCCGGAGCCCAGGGAGTGACGCATGTCCCGCAGGGCCTGACGTCCCGTCGCGGCGACCTGTTCCATCGCCGCCGCGGCCCGGTCCGGCGCGCTGTGGCGGACGTGGGCGGCGCTGTCGGCGAGCGCGACCATGACCGACAGATTGTGAGTGACGATGTCGTGCATGTCGCGGGTCATCCGCGCGCGCTCCTCGGCGACGGCCAGCCGTGCCCGCTGCTCGCGGTCGCGTTCCAGGAAGGTCACGTACGCCCGCCGCCCCCGCACCCACAGGCCGCTCATGAGGGCGGCGCCCGCCATCGCGCTCAGCGCGGCCACCGTGAAAGGGAACCGGCCGGGCGGCGCCCAGCGGGCGGCGGCCAGCAGCACCCCGACCTGCAGCGCGAGCGCCGCCGACAGGGTGTGACGCCACGGGCGACGCGCGGCGACCGTGTAGAGGGCCACCAGGAGGGCGGCGTCGGCGGGAAGCTGCACGTCCAACGCCCACTGGACGGCGGCGGCGAGACCGATCGCGCCCAGGACCGTCATCGGAGCGCGCCGTCTCCAGGCCAATGGCGCCACCAGCGCCGTCTGCAGCGCGAGCAGCCACGGAGGACCGGACAACACCTGGCCGGGTCCGAGCGTGGCCAGGAACAGCGCGGCGGCGAGCAGCGCGTCGAGGGGCGTGGTCGACCATCGGCTCGGCGCGATGAGGCGGGCCGCCGGATGGCCGACTGGTTCCATGCACTTCACCCTAGGTCTCCTGCGGGTTCGCTCCCGCTCCTCCCCGGGGATGACCGTCATCCGAAAGTCGCATGCGCACGCACGCCCTCCGCCGCTGGCCCGCGGGCGTGCCGGACTGCCAGCCTCGTCGGACACCCCTTCCGGTTGAGGAGCTTTCGCATGCCCATTGTCACGAAAAATATGGATTTGGCCGTTGATGCCAAGGCCACCGGCTCGTCCGCCGTCTCCAGCAGCCCGGCGTCCGCCGTCTCGAAAGCCGCACGCACCGCAGGCAAGGTCGCGGGGCTGGCCGTACTGGTGCTGGTGACCTGCCCGCCCGCGGCCGGCGCCGACGCCGGGAGACCGATCGGGGTGAGCCTGCCCGCGCCCGGCGGCCCCTATACGGTCGGGACCGTGGCCGTGCGACTGGTCGACCGTTCGCGGCCCGACCCACTGGTGCCGGCCAAGCCGTACCGGGAACTGATGATCAGTCTGTGGTATCCGGCGACGGGCGGCGGGCCGTTCGCGCCGCACATGCCGCCACTTGCCGCCGCCGACTGGGATCGGCACTCGGCACCGCCCCTGGGCATCGCCAAGGGCGCCGTCGCCTGGGCCGCCACGCGCACGCATGCCCGCGTGGGCGCGCCGGTCGAACCGCGCGCGGGCAAACTGCCGGTGGTGCTGTTCGGTTCGGGGGACGGCGGGCCGCGCACGCTGGGCACCACCCTGGTCGAGGACCTGGCCTCGCGCGGCTACCTGGTCGTCACCGTCGACCACACCTACGAGGCCGACCAGGTGGAGTTTCCCGGCCGACGCCTGGTACGCGCCCTGCCGCTGCCCGCGAAGCTGACGCCGAAGGTCATCGCCAAGCTGCTCGCCAAGCACGCGACGGCACGCCTGGCGGACACGCGCTACGTTCTGGACCGGGTGACCGCCCTGGCCCACGGCCGCCCCATCGGCGGCAGGCTGCCCACGGGGATGCTCGGCGCGCCCGACGCCTCGCGGGTCGGGGTGCTGGGACAGTCGCTGGGCGGGTCGGTCGCCGCGCAGCTGACTCGCGAGGACGCCCGCGTGGACGCGGGCGTCAACCTCGACGGCGCCTATGTCGGCCCGGTGGCCACCCGGGGTGCGGCCAAGCCGTTCCTGCAACTGGCGGCCGAGACCCACACGCGTGACAGCGAGCCGAGCTGGAAGTCGTTCTGGCGGGCCTCGACCGGATGGAAGCGGGAGCTGCGCTTCAAGGGCGCGGCCCACGGCTCGTTCACCGACCTGCAGCCACTGCTGCCGCAGATCGCGACCACACTCCCCAAGGTGCCGCTCGCGGACTACGTGGGCACGATCGATCCCGGCCGTTCGGTGGCGGCCCAGCGCGCCTACGTCGGGGCCTTCTTCGACCTGCACCTGCGCGGCAAGCCGACCCGCCTGTTCGAGGGCCCCGACACTCGCTTCCCCGAGGTCTCCCTCATCCCCTGAATTCATGCTCACCGGGCCGAGGCACGAAGGGCCGCCGCGATCCACGCGAAGAGCTCGGGACCCTCCTCGTCGCCGGCGGGCGGCGTCCCGTTGATCACGGCCACCAGGGACAGGTACCTGCCGTGGGTCGCGTCGTAGCGGGCCTCCTCGTGGGAATCCTCGCGCCGGATCTCCTCGACGAGGAGGAAGGCCGTGGCCATTCGCTCCCGCGACTCGGCCGCGGTCTGCCCGCCGACGGCCTCTGCGGACGCGTTCGCCAGGCGAACGACCAGCTCCCGCGCTCGGGGAGAGTCCGCCGGCAGCCCGGAACGATACGCCTCCACGATCTCCTCCCCGACCTTCGCCCCCTCCTCGTGGATGAAGTCCCACACCGGTGCGGCGGCCATGCGCCGTCCGGGGAACGTGCCGTAGGTGTCCCGGAGATAGGAGCGGACCGCGCCACGGAACTCCTCGCCCCGCAGCAGGTCGGCCAGCTCGATCCAGGCTTCGAGCTGGGCGGCGGTGGGGTCCTCCGGCAGGCTCGGTCGCATCGTCCGCAACCGCTCGACGAAACCGGGGGGTACATCGAGATCCTCGCCGACCTCGTTCCAGAAGTCGTCGACGAGCCGCTCGCGCTCCTCGTCGGGCATCGAGACGAGTTTGTGCATCAGGGTCACCTGCGCGGTCGTTCCGCCCTGCTTGACCAGGGTTCTCAGCACGGCCCGTCTGGCCCGGAGGGCTCGCTCCTGACGCTCGACGAGCTCCAGGTGCGTCGCGAGGAGATCGTGCAGCGACGTCTCGCCGTCGAGCAGCCCGCGGATGTCGTCCAGGCCGGCGTCCAGGTCACGCAGGGTGCGGATGAGCTCCAGCCGGGCGATCGCCCGGACGTCGTACAGGCGGTAGCCCGCCTCGGTCACATCTGTGGGCGCGATGACCCCGGCGTCGGAGTAGTAGCGGATGGCGCTGACACTCAGACCGGTCCGGCGTGCCACGTCCCCGATCGGATACAGCTCGTTGTCGTCCATGCCGTCACTATGGTGTCTCAAGCGGCTTGAGACTCAAGTCCCCTCGCCACCGTCATGCGGCCGCACTCGACCTGTGGAATCCCCGCGCCGGACGCGTGGACGATCACGTTGAGGTCCCTGCCACGTAGGGTTACCGAGCATGGGCGTTCACCCACCTGACACGTCGGCCTGCGCGACGCGAAAAGGGCGACCGGCGTTCGTCGTGGTCAGCGCGGCCACCGGGCTCACCGCTCCTGTCATGCCTCCCCTGAACGACCGCCGCTCTGGACCACCGTGCGCGGTGGGCTCACGGCTTCCTCGACGTCGCCTATCACCGTGACTCGGCCGCCGTCACCGGGATCGGGGTCGGGGATGATCGATTCCGGGTCGACGAGGTAGACCTCGCGTCCGTCCAGCGTGAGCCGGCGCACGACCTCCAGCAGCATGCGCCGTGACACGTCGTCGATCGAGTGGACCATCGTGAGGTCCAAGGCCACCCTCGCCTCCGCGGGCGCGGTGTCCAGGACCTCTCGAACCACCCTCTCGGCTCCGGCGAAGCGGATCCCGCCCTGCAGCTGGAAGACCCGGATCGCGTCCGGTCCGCTGCCGACGACGTGGTTGGATCGCACCACCGCACGCGCGGCGGCCGGGACCTCCATCACGTGCAGCCCCATGTCGGAGGAGAATCGTTCGAACAGCGACACTCCTCGGACGCTGTTGCCGTGGGGATCCAGTCGCGGTGAGAACGTGGCGATGCCGATCTGGCCGGGGAGCGCGCCGATCAGGCCCCCGGCCACGCCGCTCTTCGCCGGAATGCCCACCTGGGTCGCCCAGTCACCGGCCGCGTCGTACATTCCGCAGGTGGCCATGACGCTCAGCACCTGGCGCACCACCGGTCCGCGTATCACCTGCTCACCGGTGAGAGGGTTCACCCCCCGGTTGGCCAGCGTCGCGGCCATCATGGCCAGGTCTCGGGCAGTGACGAGCACGGAGCACTGGCGGATGTAGCCGTCGACGACGGCTCTCGGGTCCTCGGTGAGGATGTCATGGCTGCGGAGCATGTACGCGATGGCGAGGTTACGGTGCGCGCTCTCCATCTCTGACGCGCACACCGCCTCATCCATCTTCAGCCGACGACCGGCGAAGGCCGAGAGGCCGTGGACCACGCGTTCCACACGCTCTGCCGGACTCAGGTCCTCCGAGCCGGCCATCGAGTGGGTCGTGATCGCGCCGGCGTTGATCATGGGATTGAGCGGGCGCCCGGTATCACTTTCGAGGGAGATCTCGTTGAACGCCTCTCCCGACGGCTCGACACCGACTTTGGCGAGCACGGGGTCGAATCCACGATCAGACAGGGCCAGCGCATACGTGAACGGCTTGGAGATCGACTGGATCGTGAACTCCACATCGATGTCACCGGCACCGTAGACCGCGCCGTCGACCATGGCGAAGACCGCGCCGAGACGCTCGGGCTCCGCTGCCGCGAGCTCGGGAATGTACCCCGCCGGCTCTCCGGAGGTGTCCGACCTCACATCTTCGAGTACCTCGGCCAGATAGTCGGGAATGACCGACCGCATTCTTCCTCCTCCATACGGATGTGCGATCTCCGCGCCGTGACATCAGCGCCGCGGTCATCATCCTGCGGGTACCTTCCGGCATCCGTTGACGCCTCACCGGATCACAACGTCGACGCCGCGCCGACACACCCGCCGCTAAGCGGTCAGCGTCACCACCAGGAACGCCACCCCCATCACCAGCGCGACCGGCGTCATCACCGAGCGCTCGAACTTGCTGCCCGACAACAGGTTCAACACCGAATTCAGCGCCAGGTAAGCCACGATCACCCACATCCCGATCGTCAGCAGCGGCTCACCGACGATCGACACCAGACCGGCCTTGCTCAGCAGGAACAGCGCGAACACAGCGTAGATCAAGACCGCTGCCACACTCCCGATCCGCAGGTTTCGAGGCAGCACGTCGTGCCGGCCGCCCCAGGCGAAGCGGCCCAAGGGCGCTCCGGCGGCAAGGGCGATCTGGAGGGCGGCGAGTACGGCGAGCAGGATCAGGCCTGTGATCGCAAAGGCAGGCATGGCTTGACGCTACCGGGTCTCGAAGGCGGCGGACATCCCCGATGGGCCTCCGGGAAACGACTTCCAAAGCCCTGCATGACGGGGCCGACGTTGACGACGACCGGGATCGGCCAGGCCGAGCCGATCGCCGGGTTCCTGTGGGCCTGAGGTGAAAGATCACTCGGCCCCGAAAGCCTGGAGGAAGCCCTCGGCGTCCTGCCCGAGCCCGTCTCCCGCGACAGCTTGGCCGCACCGGCTACTCAGCCTTCACCGAAGGTACCGGCGTGTCACCGGCCCTCGCCGAGTGTTCACCGTGTCCGCGCCAAACCGCGTCTCAGAACACGATCGAGCGCCGCCCGGCCTGCGGGTCCCCATGTCGGCTTGCCGCCAGGAAGGCCCCGGTCTCCGTTCTGCCCCATGAGCATCAGGAAGAGGCTCTTCATGGCGGCCAGTCCGCGGGCGCGCCGAATCGTCGCCTCGTCCGCGTGCGCGTACGCGTCGAAGAACCGTGCGGCCGCGCCCGCGGGGAGCAGTACCCACGCGGCGCCGAGATCCCACGCGGGATCACCGGCGAACAAGGCACCGAAGTCGATCACACCCGAGAGTGTTCCGTCCGAGACGACGACGTTCGCGGGATGGAGGTCGCCGTGCACCCACACCGGCGGGCCCTCCCACTCGGGGGCCGCGACAGCGTCGGCCCAGACCGCCCGGACGGCGCGGACATCGCCGATGGCGTCGGGCTCGATGGCCTGCAAGAACTGCTCGAAACCACCCGTGCACCTCTTGGGGTGAGCGCCGAAGTCCGAACTGGCCGGGGCCTCGGCGGGCGCCTCCACATGGAGCGCCCTGAGGAAGCCCGCCAGCGTGTCGGCCGCGTCGGCGCCGCGGCTGATCGAGCCGTGGTCCAGCGGCTCGCCGGGAACCCACGTCATCACCGTCCAGTGCTTGGGGAAACGCTCGGACGGCTCGCCGAACCGCACCGGGGTCGGCACCGGGAGCGGCAGGCGCGGGGCCAGCACGGGTAGCCACCGCCGCTCCTTGAACTGAAGCTCCGGGGTAGGGTCCATGCGCTGCATGCGCACGACCAACTCGTCCCCGAGGCGCCACATCTGGTTGCCCCAGCCGCCCGCCACCTCACGGATGGTCAGCCCCGCAAGGTCCGGATGCTGCTCCCGCAGCAGGTCGCGGACCAGGTCTGCGGTGATCTCGGTGTCGGTCATGCGAAGCACGGTACCGGGGCAGGCGGAACGGCTCCCGCTCTCGTCGAAGAAGTCCAGGCCGAAGCCGCCGGGAACACGATTCCCCACGGCCTCCCCGGACAGCCGCTCAACCTTCGGCGAGAAGACCTGGTGGTCACCGACCTTCGATGACGACGCTCAAGCCTCACTGCGAGAGATCATGAAACGACAAGACCGTCCCTCGCCGCCCGTTCACCCACGGGTTCGAGACCGAGACCGTCGAGTTGTGCCGGCGAGGTGACCGTTCGATCGGCCGGGTGGCCGCAGACTCCGATCCGACCGAGACCATGGTCCGCATGGTCCGGGTCCGCATGGTCCAGGTCCGCATGGTCCGGGTCCGCCGCTACCGCCCTCGACCGCTGACGCCTCCGTCCGGTGCGCTAGCGTCATCACATGCTGCGCCGATGGACGCTACCGATTTTCTTCCTGGCACTCGGACTCGCCGCAGCGGCCCGGCAGACCGCCCAGGGGTCCCCGGGCGCCGCCGTCGCACCGCTCCTGCTGTTCCTGCTGGGGGCCGTCCTGTTGTCCCCGCTGATGTTCCCGAAGTCCATCGGCGCGGCGGAAGCGCTACGCCGCAGCGAGGCCGACGGCCGCCCGATCGTCTACTGGCGCCCCGGCTGCCGCTTCTGCCTGCGGCTGCGCATCCGGCTCGGCCGCCACGCCTACCGGATGCACTGGGTCGACATCTGGCGCGATCCGGAAGGCGCCGCGGCGGTCCGGGCGGCCACCGGCGGCGACGAGACGGTGCCGACCGTGGTGGTGGCCGGCAAGCCGCACGTCAACCCCGATCCTCAATGGGTGCGCGCGCAACCGCCCTTCTGAGAGGTCGCGGCCGTCCGTTTCGACATGCCACCTGACCTGGCGGCGCCTTCGGACTTCCCAGCCGGCCGCGAGATACCGGGACGTCGCCGAGGAGTCGCGTCAGCCGGTCGTCGAAAAACGGCGCGAGCCGCGCCCGCGCACTCGCACTCGCACGAGCCGAAATCAGCCGGTGACGGCGAGGCCGACCGAGTCGTACGGAACCGCTCCCGTCAGATCGCCTTCCGGCGGCCCGGCGCGATGACCCGATCGACGAGGTCTTCCACGAAGGCCCTGGACGGCGGCCGGGCCTGGAAGACGCCCCGGACGAGCACGCCGCCCACCAGCAGGGCGAGGGACGACTCGACGTCCTCGGGCGGCAGGTGGGCGCGCAGGACCGCTTCCATCGACCGGGTGCCCGCCTCGTAGAGCTGCTGGCGCAGCTCGTCCACGACCGGATCGCTCCCGGAGCGCTCGAAAACGCCTCCCAGGACGCGGTCGAGGTGCCCGTCGGCGAGGTCCTCGGCGAAGTCGGTCAGCCCGGCGATCAGGTCGGCCCGCAGGTCGCCGGTCGGCTCCGGGTGGTCGACCGCGTCGCAGATCCGGCCGACCGAGGCCCGTACCAGGTCCAGGCGGGTCGGCCAGTGCGCGTAGACGGTCACCTTGGAGTAGCCGGATCGGCGTGCGACCTCGGCGTGGGTCACCGCGTTCCACCCTTCCTCGAGGAAGAGCCGCGTCGCGGCCTCGACGACGTCGCGGCGCGTCCGCAGGACTCTGGGATCGATCCCCTCCGCCTCCCCCTGCTCCATGTCGAACGATCCTATCCGGCTTCCTACACCAAGAGATAACTTCTGAACACCTTGTACAGTACTTGCCAATGCGGCATATTAAGCGACCGGCGGCGCGCACCAAAGCGCACCGCCTGCCGTCGACATCGGAAGAGGCGTCATGAGAACCACCACCCCGCGGAACCGTTCGAAAAAACTCGACCTCGGCCTCTGGGCCGCCCAGGGCCTCCTGACGCTCGCCTTCGCCGGTGCCGGCGTCTGGAAGCTGGTCACGCCGAGGGCGCAGCTCGCCGAGATCCTCCCCTGGGTCGGGGAGACTCCTCCGGCGCTGCTCTACGCGACCTCCGTGTTCGACATCCTGGGCGGGATAGGCGTGCTGCTGCCCGCGCTCACCCGCGTCAAGCCGGGGCTGACCCCGCTGGCGGCGCTCGGCTGCGTCGCGCTCCAGGTGTCCGCGATCGTCTTCCACCTCTCGCGCGGAGAGACGGACGTGGCGTTCAACGTCGTGCTCCTCGCACTCGCGCTCTTCGTCGCCTGGGGCCGCCACCGCCTGGCGCCGATCGCCCCGCGCGGGTGACGGCGGCCGGTGTGCTTCCAGGAGCCTCGGAAGGTGTCGTGCTTCGCCAAGAAAAGCATGAGCAAGCGCCAATGATTGAGCGCGATCGGTGACGGCGAAGCCGGATAGGCCGTGTCCGTAAATCTTGTCACCGGGGTGTCCGACCAGTGAGAAGATCGGGGGTGCTCCGAACAGCGAAAGCAGTACTCGCCGGATTACCGAGACCGTTGCACGCACTCGCGCTGAAGCACCGTGAGCTGTTGAAGTTCGCGGTGGTGGGCGGAACGGCGTTCCTGGCGGACAACGCGGTGTTCTATGGGCTGAAGCTGACCGTTCTGGAACCGAAGCCGGTGACCGCGAAGGTCATCGCGGTGCTCGTGGCGACGATCGTGTCCTACGTGCTGAACCGTGAATGGTCGTTCCGGACCAGGGGCGGTCGCGAGCGCCGTCACGAGGCGGCGCTGTTCTTCCTGGTCAGTGGCGTCGGTCTGGTGCTCAGCTCCGTGCCGCTGTGGATCTCCCGATACGTGTTCCTGCTGGAGACCCCGGACGTGAGCCTGGTGACCCAGGAGATCGCCGACTTCGTGAGCGCGCAGGTCATCGGCACGCTGATCGCCATGGTCTTCCGTTTCTGGGCGTTCCGGAAATGGGTCTTCCCCGACGAGGAGGCCCGGTCCGGCGGCGTGCGACTGGCTCCCACCCCCGATTCCACGGAAGAGGCGGCTTGACGACGGCGAATCCGGAAGCCGTCGCGGGGGTGTTCACGAGCAGGGACGACCCGCGGTCGAAGCGAGGCTTGAAAGATCGCCTCCTGCGCCGGTCATGATTCGTTTCCCGGACTCGGCCCGCGCGGCGGGCACGCACAAGGATCATCACCGGCTTGACTGCGATCTCCGCCCGCCGGATGGTACGGTCTCGGCATGCGGATGATTTTCTTGTTCCTTGGCTGGTGGCGCCCCTGACGGGCGGCACCGTTCATCCGCGTACCTGACAACGCGGCCGCCCGGTTCGGGCGGCCGTTTCGTGTGTTCGCACCTCGGTGGCCCGGCCAGGGCGGCCTCCCGATTCCGAGGGAGCCAAACCGATGCCACGACGACTCACCGGCTTCACCCCGTCCGGCGACCTGCATCTGGGCAACTACATCGGCGCGATCGCCCCGATAGTCGCCAAGCAGGCCGTCACGGACACGGTGGTGTTCATCTCCGACCTGCACTCCCTGACTTTGGAGCATGATCCGGCCGAGGTGCGGCGGCGGACGCTGGAGTTCGCGACCATCCTGCTGGCCGCGGGCGCCGACCCCGACGCGTCTTTGTTCCTGGTCCAGTCGCACGTCCCCGAGCACGCCGAACTGCACTACCTGCTGGAGTGCACCACCGGGTACGGCGAGGCCCAGCGCATGATCCAGTTCAAGGAGAAGTCCGGCCGTCAGAACCAGGTCCGGATGTCGCTGCTGACCTATCCGATCCTGATGGCCGCCGACATCCTGCTGTACGACACCGACGAGGTGCCGGTCGGCGAGGACCAGAGCCAGCACGTGGAGCTGGCCCGCGACGTCGCCCAGCGGTTCAACACCCGCTACGGCCCCACCTTCACCGTCCCCCGGGCGGTCAACCCGCCGATCGCCGCCCGCATCATGGACCTGACGTCACCCGGCGACAAGATGAGCAAGTCGGCCCCCTCGGCGGCGGGGGTGCTTCGACTGCTCGACGAGCCGAACGTCCTGCGGCGCAAGGTGATGCGTGCGGTCACCGACACCGACACCGTGGTGAGCTACGACCCGGAACACAAACCGGGAGTATCCAACCTGCTCGCCATCCTGGCCGCCTGCACCGGCGACGAGCCTCAGCGGCTGGCCGGGCGGTTCGACCGGTACGGCGAGCTGAAGGAAGCGGTCGCCGACGCGGTGGTGGCCACCCTCGCCCCCCTCCGGGACCGCTACCTGCGACTGGCCGAGGATCCGCGGCACGTCCAGGCGGTGCTGCGGGCCGGTGCCGACCGTGCCCGCGGACCGGCCGGCGCGAAGGTACGCCAGGCCAAGGCGGCGATCGGCCTGCTACCCGGATGAGCCGGTGAGTGCGGGGATCCGGCCGTCCGCGTAGCCGACGACGCCCCGGGCGGGAGGCCGTCGTGATGCGCCGTCGCCGGCCGGGCCGTCCAGCCGGCCGCCGCGGCGTCGCACCCGGCGACCGGTCTCCTGCCATGGCCCCGGCGGAGGTCGCGGTACGGGGCAAGGGCTGGGCGCAAGACAACATGGGCGCTGTCCAGCACCACCGTCGTCGGAAGGCCGAAGTTCGGGTCATGGGTGCAGGAGCGCGTTGAAGCGTCCGGGGGTGAGGTCCTGCCATCCCATTCTGCGTGCGAGTCTGCGGAGCTCGCGTTTGTAGGCACGGACCTCGACATAGGTGGCGTGCCGGTCGCTGCCTACGAATCTGATGCCACCCGAGAGGTCGGGGCTTTCCGTCTCCACGATGTGTCGGAACGATCTGATGCGATCGGGGTTCGATCGGGTGTCGGCCAGATGCTCGGCGATGAGGTGGGCGATCCGGTCGAACAGCGTGTACGCGCTTGAGTTCACCTCGATATAGCTGATTCCGAACAGCCCCGGCCGGCGAGCGAACGCGTTGAGGAACATCTTGGGTCTACCTCCCGCCCATTCCATGTAATCCGGTGAGAGGTAGGGGATCGACATGTTGTAGCCGGTGGCGAACAGGACGAGGTCGACCTCCTCGCGGCCGCCATCGGTGAAGAGGACGTCCTTGCCGTCGAATCGGGAGATGCCGGGTTTCGCGGTGATGTCGCCGTGCTGCAGGTAGTGGAGGAGCTGCGTGTTGATGAGCGGGTGTGACTCGAAGAGCTTGTGATCCGGGCGCGGCAGTCCCCACCGGCGGACGTCGCCGATCATGATCGGCGAGACGGTCCGGTAGAGCAGGCGTTCAACCCAGATCGGCAGGTGTTCGGATGTGTCCGACGGTTTGCCCATGATGTGTTTGGGGATGAAGTGATACCCGCGGCGGGTGCTGATGAACGCCTTGTCGGCGTGTGCCGCCGCATCACATGCGATATCGGCGCCCGAGTTCCCGAGGCCGACGACGAGGACGCGCCTGCCCTCGAACTCCCGGGGATCCGTGTAGGTCACGGAGTGGCGCGTCTCCCCGACGAAGGCGCCGGAGACCTCGGGCACCTTCGGGTCCCATGTCACGCCCGTGCAACAGATGATGGCTGCCGCCTGGATGCGGTCGCTGTCGGTCGTGACCGTCCACTCGCCGGTGGCGTCGTTCTGCGTCACGGTTGTGACGCAGGTGTTGAATCGGATCCGATCGCGAAGCCGGTACGCGTCGGCGAAGGACCGCGTGTAGTCGAGGATCTCGGCGCGGTTCGGGTAGTCGCCGAACGTCTGCGGCATCGGATGATCAAAGAAGCCGGATTTGTCTCGCGATGAGATGAAATGCGCGGATTTGTACATCGGAGTCCCTGGATTGTCGAGATCCCAGATCCCGCCGACGTCGGTGTGACGTTCGAGCTGGACATAGGGGATCTCGCGTGCCAGGAGAGCGCGGGCGGCGGCGAGCCCCGCGGGGCCCGCGCCGATGATGACCACAGGTAGGTCTGTCGTGGGAATCGGCGTGGGGGTCGTCATGCTCTTCCTCGGTTGTCGCGGGAGCGCTTTGGGGGCGGTTACGCGGCGGTCGTGCCCGCTCGGAGCCATGCCGTGGCGTTGCCGGGGATACGTCTGTTGTCAGTGGTCACCGGTTGGGTGCTGATCAGTACGCTCCCCTCGGGAAGGCGAACCGGATCGTGGCTGAAGTTCGTGATCGACGTCCATCCGTTGGCGCGCCGAAACGCGATGATGTCCTCGCCGAGGTCGATCCACTCGATCGACTCGTCACACTGCAGATCCCGCCTGAGGCGCAGCGCGGTGCGATACAGCGACAAGGTCGAATCGGGGGCGGCGGTCTGCGCTTGGACGAGAGCGCACCGAACCACTCGGGCTGCGGCAGATGTGGGGTCTGCTCGCCGAAGCCGAACGACGGTCCTTGGGTAGTCCACGGAAGCGGGACTCGGCAGCCGTCTCGGGTGATGGCGATGCCGTCGCCGTTCGAGTCGGCGAAGCTGCGCGGATACACCTGATGGACGACGGCCTGGCGCCACCACGCCGGGTCGGACATGCGGGACGGTCTCGCCTGATCTGCCGCGGGTGTGGGATGGGACGACATGCGCTGCTCCAGTCGGCCAGAGCGCCGCAGGGGGCGGCAGCCGGTAGAGACGGTAACACGAAAATATCCGAGTGGACAATTTCAAGCCAAGTCTCGCCGACCACATGCGAAAGCATGAAGAAACCCCGCATCCCCCTCGAAGGGGTGCGGGGTTTCCGGTCACTCTCCGGCGGTGTCGGCCTTGCCTGGAGGGGCGAGAAGCCGGCCGAGGACGCTCATCCCGGCCGACATGTCCACGCTCCGGTCGAGCAGCCACTGCGTGGACAAGCCGTCGCTCGCGGCGACGATGACGGCGGCAATCGTCTCAAGGGGGATGTCGTCGCGAACGACGCCGGCGGCGCGTCCGGCGACGAGGAGTGCGGTGACGTCACCGCGCAGACCGTTATAGCGATCGATGAAGTACGCACGCGAGTAGGTGTTCTCCCGCTCGAGCGCCCGGGCGATCATCGCGTTGTAGAGCGCCATCATCCCGGGCTGACGCAAGCTGAACTCGGCCATGGCGGCGGCGAACACGGCGGGGTTCTCGCTGCTCTCGTTGGCCAGTTGCTCGCGCGCCCGGGCATCGGCCTGACGCAGAACTTCGAGAAACAACTCCTCGCGTGAACCAAAGTGATGGCGGAGCACGGGGTGGGTCACCCCCAGCGAGTCCGCGATCGACCGCAGCGATGTTCGATCCGAACCCAGCTCGTGGAAGACATCGAGCGCCTTGTCGACGATCTCCTGCTTCCGGCGCGCGCTCTTCGCGTACGGGCCCCGATCGGACTGCTTCGTCACGTTCTCCTCATTTCTTCCGGTTTTCCCAGGCGGGGCATGCCCAGCCCTCCGTCGCCGCGCTCGGTCCATCGTATTCCGCGAGCACACCCAAAAATATCCACCTGGATATTTTTGTGCTACGGTTCTACCACCTGGCACTGGAGCTTCATGGGACGTCCGAAGTCCACCGACCCGGGAGTCGGATACATGAGACCGAAACAGGCACCAGCGCGCTTGCGAGACCTCACCGCGACAGTCGCGGCGAGCGCGCACGCCGAACTGCTCCAGGCTTCAGCCCTCTCGCAGGCCCACGACATCTGTTCGGAGGACCCGTGGGTGTCGGGGTACACGTTCCCCGGATTCCCGGGGCAGTAGGGGCCGATGCCCCATCACCCGACTGCGGAGGCTCACCGCGCCATCGCGGCGGAGCTCGACTCACAGCTATGAGCACGGAAAGAGGAAGAATGCGTTGTCTGGTAACGGGTGCCACGGGTTTCTTGGGCAGCAACCTCGTACGAAGTCTCGTCGCGAGCGGGCACGAGGTGGTGGCGACGGGGGCGCCGGGATCGACGACGCGCTACTTGGAGGACCTGCCCATCCGTGTGCAGTCGGCCGATCTGCTCAACCCTGCTGCGCTTCCCGCACTGGTGGCGGAGCAGGACTGGGTCTTCCACGTGGCCGGCGACACCTCGACCTGGAGTCGTCTTGCCGCGCGCAGGCGCAGGGTCAACGTCGACGCCACGGCAATGCTGGCCGACGCGAGCGTGGCCGCCGGAGTGAAACGCTTCGTCCACACGAGCACCCTCGACGTCCACGGGTACAACCGCGACGGCTCCCCCCTCGCGGAGCGCCCCGGCGACCGGTCGTTCTTCGGGATCGGATACGACTATGCCGACACCAAGGCGGAGGGAGAGCGACAAGCCCTGGCCCGTATCCCGAGGGGACTCGACGTGGTGGTCGTCTACCCGGGCTTCATGATCGGGCCATACGACCACACGCTTCAGCTCGGCCGAGTCGTCCGCGACCTCCAGGCAGGTAGGCTCACGTTCGCGCCGGCCGGTACTTCGTCATTCTGCGACGTGCGAGCCGTCGCCGACGGCATGGTCGCGGCTGCGGAGCGGGGCCGTACCGGCGTCGGATACAACCTCACCGGCGAGAACCGCACGTACCTCGACATGTTCAGCCGCATCGCCGAGCTCGTCGGCGCGCCTCGCGGCCCCATCAGGGTGCCTCGCGCGGTGCTGTTCACCTACGGCACGGTCGCGCAGTTCGCCGCTGGTTTCACGAAGCGGGCACCGGACATGGATCCCGGGATGGCCGCGTACCTGTCCTCTCCGCAAGCGTCGGACTGGAGCGCCGCGCGCACCGAGCTCGACTACCATCCCGGTGACCTCGACGCGGCGATCCGTGACGCCGCCGCATGGTACGACGAGCACATGCCGGTCGTGCGCTGATGATGGCGCCGATCGAGGCGGCCATGTGGAACTCCTCGTGTTGGGGATAACCGCCACCGTCCTGGGGACGGGGGTGCTCGCTTTCATCCGCGGGGTGCGCTGAGCCGACCGGGCTACGCCCCCGACTCCGACTCCGAGCTGTGCGGCAGGAGCGTCGCGATGTCGCGGCCCGCTCGGCGGGAGAAAGTCTCCGGCGGCGCCTTCTGAAGCAGCGTGTCGGTCAGGATCCGATCGACGAGACCTAACAGCAGCAGAAGCACGATCAGCTCCAACTCGACGGTGGGATGCCGTCCCAACCGGCTCGGTCCCTGCACGATGAGTCGCCGCGTGTCCGCCTCGGTGCGCGCGCGGATCTCGAGCCGGCGCCGGCCCCGTGCGCTGTCGCGGAGGGTGCCCGGCAGCGCCTCCAGCAAGGCGAGTCGCCGACCCCGGCCGGTCGCGCCGAGGAGGAGCACCACCATCCACATCGCTGCCATCGACGAGTGGCTGTGAACCCACTTCCACAACACACCATAGGAGGAGAACCTCATGTCCGCACTGCTCTATCGCCTCGGCCGATGGTCCTTTCATGCCCGCAGAACGGTCGTGGCACTGTGGGTGCTCGCGCTGGCCGCACTCATCGTCGGATCGTCCGGATTCGCGCGTCCGTTAGTCGAGGGCTACAAGATCCCCGGCACGGAAGCACAGCGGGCGATGGACGACCTGGCCGTGTCGTTCCCGGAGGCGAGCGGTTCATCGGCGCAGATGATCGTTGTCGTACCGCCCGGGCAACGTGCGGACGATGCGCCTGTCCAGCGGCAGATCGCGGACGCGGTCGTTGCGATCGAGAGCGTTCGGGGCGTGGCATCTGTCTCCGACCCGTTCGCCGCGGGACATCTGTCGGGCGACGGTCGCGCTGTTCTCGTCCCGGTGCAGTTCTCCCAGGCGAGCGCCGATATCGCCGATGCCACGTTGGCGAGCATCGTCGATGTCGGCGAGCGGACGGAGCGCGCGCTGAACGACGGCTCGCGAGTCGCCGTCGGCGGTGAAGCCCTGGGCGCGGTAGAGCTCCCGCACGATTCGGCGGGCGAGATTTTCGGCCTTGCGTTGGCCTTCCTCGTCCTCCTCGCGACCTTCGGGTCGTTCGTCGCCGCCGGTCTTCCGCTGCTCGCCGCGGCCATCGGCGTCGGCGTGAGCTTGACCGCCATCGAGGTCGCCACGGCACTGGTGGATGTGTCGTCGACGGCGCCGGTGCTTGCGACGATGCTCGGCCTCGCCGTAGGGATCGACTACGCGTTGTTCGTTCTCTTCCGGCACATGCGACACCTGCGAGATGGCATGGGGGCCGCGGAGTCGATCGCCCGCGCCGTCGCGACCGCGGGATCGGCCGTCGTGTTCGCGGGCCTTACCGTCGTCATCGCGCTGGTCGGCCTCGTCATCGTGGACATCCCGTTCCTGACGGCGATGGGTTTCGCGGCGGCGGCGGCCGTCGGAATCGCCGTGGTGGCGGCTCTGACTCTCGCGCCGGCGCTCATGGGTTTCGCGTCGCCCCTGCTCGCCCGCGGACTCGCTCGCCGTCGCCTCCGCATCGAGCGACGCGCCGCCTCGCGGCGGCGAGCGCACCGGCCGGGCCCGGGAGTCGTGCCGCACGCGAGCGTCTCCGGGAGGTTCTTCGGGGGATGGGTGCGACTCGCCACCGCACGGCCCCGCACGACCGTCGCTCTCGTCATCGCATCGGTCGGCCTCATCAGCATCCCGGCGCTGGATCTGAAGCTGGGGCTTCCGGATGCCGGCAGCGAGCCCGTGACCTCTCCCGTGCGCGAGACCTACGACCTGATCACCGAGCACTTCGGGCCCGGATTCAACGGCCCCCTCCTTCTCACCGGCCCGATCGCGGCGAACACGGATCCGATCGAGGTCATGGCCGACATCGCGAAGAAGGTCGGCAAGCTGGAGGGCGTCACCGACGTGCCCTTGGCCGTGCCCAACACCGACGGCACGGCCGGTCTGATCACGGTCATCCCGGCGAGCGCACCGGAATCCGAGGACACGAAGCTCCTCGTCCGATCTCTCCGCGCCCTCGCCGTCGAGATCGAGTCCGAGCACGGTGTCGACCTCTCCGTCACCGGGTACACGGCTGCCGGGATCGACGTGTCCGCCCTGCTCGCCGATGCGCTCCTGCCGTACATCGCGTTCATCGTCATCCTGTCCCTCATCCTCATGACCATGGTGTTCCGTTCGATCTGGGTGCCCGTCAAAGCGACCGTGGGCTTCCTCCTCACCATCGGGTCCGCGTTCGGCGCGGTGTCGCTGGTGTACTCCTGGGGCTGGTTCGCGGAACCCCTCGGAGTCGAGCAGACGGGACCGGTGATCACCTTCATGCCGATCATCGCGCTGGGCGTCCTGTTCGGGCTGGCCATGGACTACGAGGTCTTCCTCGTCTCGGCGATGAAAGAGGAGCACGCCCACGGCACGGGTGCGCAGGCAGCGATCACGCACGGATTCCTCCGCTCGGCACCGATCGTCACCGCGGCAGCACTGATCATGTTCGCCGTCTTCGCGACGTTCATCCCCGGCGCGGATGCGACGATCAAGCCGATCGCGCTGGCACTCGCCGTGGGCGTGTTCGTCGACGCGTTCGTCGTGCGTATGACCTTCGTGCCCGCGGTGATGAAACTCCTCGGCGAGAACGCATGGCGAATGCCGAAGTGGCTCGAGTCGCGACTGCCGTCATTCGATGTCGAAGGGGAAGGGCTCGACCGTCGCCTGGCAGACGTTGCCCAGACGCCCGCGCCTTCGGGCGAGACCACGGTCACCGAGGTCTCCGACCGAGCGCGGACCTGACGGAAGAAGCTCAAGGCGGACGCGGCCGAACTCGCGGCGCGAAACGACAGGCTCCGCCAGGACCGGCGCCACCTCACCCCCCATCTGGCAGGACGCCTACAGGACGTCGGTCGTGACCACCCTTGACTCCGACGTAACGTCAGAGTCTCTCCTGGTCGTATGCCCCTCGAACAGGACCTGTTCGTCGTCTCCCATCTCGCGTCGCAACGGCGGAGGACGGCTCCACGGTCCTGGCCGGGGTCGGCGTCGCCGGAGCCTCGTGCTGCCGGCTGTGATCGTCTCACGCGCCTGGAATCAAAGGAGCCGTCCGAATGCTCAGCAGTGAGCTCGCCGAACTGGCCGGCGTCACCGTCCGCACGTTGCGCCACTACCACCAGATCGGGCTGCTGCCCGAGCCACCACGCTCGGCCGGGGGATACCGGAACTACGACGTCGGCCACCTCGTCCGGCTCCTGCGCATCACGAGAATGACCGCTCTCGGCGTACCGCTGTCCGCACTACCCGCGGTGCTGGACGATCCGGCGGCCGCAGAAGAGCTGCTCGACGAGCTCGATCGCCAAGCCGCCGCCGACATCGAACGGCTCACTGCCCGCCGGGTCGGCATCGCCGCGCTGCGCCGCAGCGGCGCCCCACCCGACCTGCCGCCGGAGCTTTCGGCATGGCGTTCCGCCCCGGCGGCCGGGATACCGGCGGACATGGCCCGCTACGAGCACGAACAGCTCATCCTGCTCGGACATCTGCTCGGCAACGACGGCCCGGCAGGAGCCGCCGCCCTGTTCGGTACGGCGAATGACGTCATGTCCACATCCGCGCCGCTGACGGCGCGCTTCTACGCCCTCGCCCCTGACACCCCGGACGACGAGGTCGCATCGTTGATCGACGAGCTGGTCGCGCACCTCAAGCCGGTGATGGCGCGACTGGCCGTTCTGTCCCCGCTCGACGCGCAGGCCTTGGCGCTGATAGACGAACTGAACGAACTGACTCTCAGGCCCGTGCAGCACCGCGTTCTGCGCCGGGTGCAGCAGCGGCTGGCCCGGCCCGACGGGGCCTGATCGGACTCCGAGGCGCTTCGCCGGCGGGCCTCTGTGACTCAGATCATTCCGTGTGCTCTTGAGTATGACGCGACGTCGGGGGCTGGACTCAGGGGTGCCCGCACCCATCGACCACGAGGATCCATCATGACCGCCCCGTCGAAGCTGATCGCTGTCGAAGAGTTTTTCGGCCCACCCGCCCGTAGCCGGGCTCTGCTGTCCCCGGACGGCACGAAGGTCGCCTACCTCGCCCCGTGGCAGGGGCGACTCAACGTGTTCATCCGTGATCTGAACTCGGACTGGGCCGACCCCGACGACGTACACGACGCCGACGCCCCGGGCGTCCTGCGCGTCACCTCCGACACCCGGCGCGACATCGGCACCTTCCTCTGGACCGCCGACAGCCGCTACCTGCTGTTCCACCAGGACACCGACGGCGACGAGAACTGGCACCTGCATCGCGTCGACCTGACCCGGCCCGACGATCCCGCGGTCGACCTGACTCCCTTCGAGGGCGTGCGGCTGATCGGCGCGCACTTCCCGCCGGACCGGCCGGGGACGGCTTTCGTGCAGCTCAACGCACACCGTCCCGACCTGATCGACCTGTTCGAGCTCGACCTGGCGACCGGCCGGCTGACCTTGATCGCGGAAAACCCCGGCGACGTCCTGTCCTGGCTGAACACCTCGGACCGGTTGCTGGTCTTCACCATCGAGGAGGGGGGCGACCATGTGCTGTCGGAGTGGGCTCCGGGTGAGCGGCGCCCGATCGCGCGCTTCCCCGGCACCGATGTCCTCTTCGGGGTCGCGCCGGTCGCGCCCACCCCGGACGGGAACGGACTGTGGATCGGTTCGTCGCGCGGCTCGGACCGCACCCGCCTGGTCCGGGTCGACCTGGCGACCGGCGAGGAGATCGGGGTGGACAGCCACCCTGTCTTCGACCTGGACACCCCCCGCCCCGAGGTCGACCCGCGCTTCCCGTCCTCGCTGATCCTGCACCCGGGCACCGGGGAACTACTCGGCGCCCGTTACCTCGGCGTCCGTCAGGAGATCCACGCGCTCGACCCGCACTTCGCCGCGGTGCTGCCACGACTGGCCGAACTGTCCGACGGCGACCTGGCCCACGTGTCCTGCGACGCCACGGCCCAACGTTGGGTGGTGGACTTCACCCACGACCGCGATCCCGGCGTCACCTGGTTCTACGACCACGCCACGGGACAGGCGCGCCGCCTGTTCCGGCCGTTCCCGCACCTCGACCCGGCTCAGCTGGCCCCGGTCACCCCGATCGCCGTCCCCGCCCGCGACGGCCTGACTCTGCCCTGCCACCTCACCCTGCCGGCCGGAACCGAGCCACGCGACCTGCCGACCGTGCTGCTTGTGCACGGCGGACCGTGGTACCGCGACAGCTGGTGCTACGACCCGGAGGTCCAGTTCCTGGCCAACCGCGGCTATGCGGTGCTGCAGGTCGACTTCCGAGGCTCCACCGGTTACGGCAAGGCCCACACCCAGGCCGCGATCGGCCAGTTCGCCGGACGCATGCACGACGACCTGATCGACGCCCTCGACTGGGCGATCGAGCAGGGCTACACCGACCGGGACCGGGTCGCGATCTACGGCTCCTCCTACGGCGGCTACGCCGCCCTTGTCGGGGCCGCGTTCACCCCGGACCGGTTCGCCGCCGCGGTCAGCTACACCGGAATGTCCGACCTCGTCGATCTCGTCCAGTCGGTCATCCCGGTCGCCCGTCGCCTCGCCGAGAACAGCTACCTGCGCTACATCGGCGACCCGGACGACCCCCGCCAGAAGGCCGACATGCTCGCCCGCTCACCGATCAGCCGGGTCGACGACATCACCGCACCGATGTTGCTGATCCACGGCGCCAACGACGTTCGCGTCGCCCGCCGCCACTCCGACCGCGTCGTCGACGCGCTTCGCTCCCGCGGCGCCGAGGTCGAGTACCTGCTGAACGATGCCGAGGGCCACTGGTTCGTCAACTCGGACAGCAACATCGAGCTGTATCGCACGCTTGAGCGCTTCCTGGCCCGGCACCTGGGCGGACGGTCTTCGACCACGTCCTGATCCCCGATTCACGGCGGGCGGGGCGACGGCAGCACGCCGCCTCGCCCAGGACGATCCGAAGACGGCGGGGTCGCATCCCGGTGTCGGCACAGCCCGATCGGCATCGCCGGTCCAGGAGCAGGAGGGCCGAGGTCAAGATCGCTTCCCTCGCTCGGCGATCTGGTGATCACCGAGCGCGGGGACAGGGTGAGAAGGGAACGACGATACTCCCGGCGCGCCGAGCACGAGCGCGATCAACGGGCGGGGTTTCGGCTGTCGTCAGCCGGCCACTGGAGTCGCCCGGCGGCGTGACCGAGTCGGGCCACGGTGGCACCCCCAGCAGCGGAGCGGCCGACGGCGGCCGCAGGCGGTCGAGACCCCATGGCACCCTCCCCTGCTCTATCGCAGATGAGCAGCAGGAGTCGCCGGTGCCGCGGCGGGGGTTCTCCCAGGACGACCTCGACCTTGTCGCAGGTAATCGGTCACTATCTGCGGTAACCGACCATGGTCGGCTCAACCGCTGACTTCTGCATCCGGACTCCTCGAAGACCTACCGCCAGAATCCGGCCCGATCCTTCCTGGAGGCCTACCTGACGGAGCGGCGAGCCACCGCGGAGATCGGGTGGAACCGGCTCTGGGCCGCGAAGGCCGGCGTTATGGAGTGAGGACCACCTTGTTGCACTCGTCCTGCTTGTTCTTGAACAGCTCGAACGCGTGCGGCGCCTTGCTGAGCGGCATCCGGTGCGAGATGACGAAGCTCGGATCGATCTCGCCTCCGCGGATCCGCTGCAGCAGTGGCTCCGTGTAGCGCTGCACATGGCACTGGCCGGTGCGGATGGTCAGCGACCGGTTCATGAGGGCGCCCATCGGGAACTTGTCCACGAATCCGCCGTAGACGCCGATGACGGACACCACGCCGCCGTTGCGACAGGCCATGATGGCCTCGCGCAGCACGTACGGGCGCTCGGTCTCCAGCCGGGCGGCCTGCTTGGTGCGGTCGTAGGCGTACACGGCCGGAGTCGGATGGTGGGCCTCCATGCCGACGGCGTCGATGCAGGCGTCCGGACCGCGCCCGCCGGTCATGTCGCGCAGCGCGTCCAGCACGTTCACCTCCTCGTAGTTGAGGACCTCGGCACCGGTCCGCTGGACCCGCCTGAGCCGGTACGGGAAGCGGTCGATGACGATGACCCGGTCGGCGCCGAGCAGGAACGCGCTGGCCGCGGCGAACTGCCCGACCGGCCCTGCGCCCCAGATCGCGATCGTCTGGCCCGGCTTGATGTCGCACATCTCCGCTCCCATGAAGCCGGTGGGGAAGATGTCCGACAGGAACAGCACCTTCTCGTCCGGCAGGTCGTCCTCGACCTTGATGGGACCGACGTCGGCGAACGGGACGCGCACGTACTCGGCCTGCCCGCCGGGGAAGCCGCCCAGCATGTGGGAGTAGCCGAAGATGCCGGCGGGCGCGTGGCCCATCAGCTTCTCGGCGATCCCGGCGTTGGGGTTGGAGTTCTCGCACACGGAGTAGAGGCCCTCTTCGCAGGCGAAGCAGGCACCGCAGGCGATCGGGAACGGCACCACGACGCGGTCGCCGACGTGCAGGTCGCGCACGCCGGAACCGACCTCGACGACCTCGCCCATGAACTCGTGGCCGAGCACGTCACCCTTCTTGACGGTCGGGATGTAGCCGTCCACGAGGTGCAGGTCGGAGCCGCAGATCGCGGTGGAGGTGACGCGGACGATCGCGTCGCGCGCGTTGAGGATCTGCGGGTCGGGTACGTCTTGGATCTCCAGGCGGTTGCGGCCCATCCACACGTTGGCTTTCATGCCCGTCCTCCGATCGGTTGTGCGGGACGCTGGTGGAGCCGGCGCAGAGCGCGGTGACCCTCGGGACTGCCCTCGGAGCGGACCACCTCGCCGGTCTCCATGACCTGCTTGAAGCGGCGCAGGTCGTCGCGGACCTGCTCCTCGGGGTGCTCGCCGAACATCCGGGCGACGGCGGCGGCGAGCTTGTGGCCGGGCGCGCCGTACTCCAGCGAGACGTCCACGACGGTGCCGCGCCCGCCGGGGCCGTCGGTAAAGCTGACCAGGCCTGCGGTGGAGACGCCGGTGCCGGGCACCGACCGCCAGGCGATCAGGTCGCCGGCCCGCTCGTCGATGATTTCGGCCTCCCACTCCAGGTCGACGATCGGGCCCTTGGCCTTCCAGCGGGAGCGGCGCTGGTTGATGGTGCGCACCGAGTCCAGGTGCACCATGAAGGAGGGCAGGTTTTCCAGGTCCCGCCAGAAGCGGTAGACCTCCTCGCGCGGCTTGTTGACGGTGATGGAGGCGCGCACCTGCAGTGGGCCCTTGGCCTTGGAGGTGCCGCCCCGGGCACAGGCGACGTCGAGGGCGGTGATCCCGGCGACCGCGCCGAGCGCGGCCAGCACGCGGATGCGGCGGGCGCCCGTGCGGTTGGCGGCGGCCTTGCCGAGGACGCCGAGATCCATCGTGTCGCCGGCGACCCTGCTCCACGCCCATTGGGCGGGGTTCTTGGCGCCGAGCAGCAGCGCGGCGTGCAGGAGCTCGCGCCCGCCGACGAGCCTGGCGACGGTCGTGGCCTCGGGCGCGTCGTCGACGCCGCACAGGCGGGTCACGGCGCGTGGCGCCGCCAGTTGCGCCGCGCCCAGCGCGAGGCTGGTCCACCCGAGCGCACGGGCGAATTTGTTGATCATCATGCCCCCCTGACACAGGTTGCGATGGTATGTGCGCACGCCGCAGGCGGCCCCGATCTGCCGACGCCCCCGCTCCTACCGTCTCCTTCCCTCCGACAAAACCGACGACACCAGCAGATTCAGGCACAAAAGGCGTACTTCGCCTGGATGGCCGTCCGCGACGGGTTTCGCATCCCGCGCCGAACCTGCTGACGGCCGAACAACGCCAAGCGGTGTGTGACGGCGCCCGAGCAGGCACCGGTGGTTCCAAAACTGACGATCATCATTGACGCCTCGGCATCCGGCCCACTATGGAAATCCACATGTCTCGGCCCAGCCCTCGCCCGATCGTGAGGCCAAGTGGCGCTTGGCGATCATCCGGCATGTAGAGGAGGTCACCGAAAACGTCGCAATGCCGTACCGGTGAACGGCGGCGACATCGAATCCTCAGCCGCCGGGCGACGACCGTCCCTGGCCGACGGATGATGAGCGATCGGCGAAGACGAGTTCGCCACCCAGTTGGCTGTACAGCTCCAGCTGGTCGTAGTAGATCCGATGAGAGAGGATCTTGTCGTTGCCGACGGAGCAGGTGCTGGTGCCGCGAACGGCGACGGGACGGCCGGTTCCGTCCAGCACACCCCCGCAGGGCAGCATGAAGGGCCCGTTATGCGTGCCGGTGAGCATCCATTCGGTCACCACGGGATCGGCGCAGAACACCGTGTGCCACACCGTCATACGCAGGTCCGGAAACCCTTTGAAGACCTCCTCGTAGAACGAGGCGATCTGGTCGTGCCCTTCCGCGACGCCCTCCGGAGTCACCAGGACCCCGTCCTGGCTGTGGCACTGAAGGACACGATCCAGATCGTGGGCGTTGAACGCCTCGAACAGCTTGTCCTTGAGCGCGCGAGCGTCGCCCATGGTCATCCCCCCTTCGACAGGAACCCTTCCGGCGACGGACGCGTCATCACGGTGGCCGGCCTTCGCTCGGGACCGGCCGCCGTGGTGGCGTGCGCACTCGCGGCGGTGGTTCTGGCGCCATGTATCAGTTGAGCTCGCCGGGATGGAGGACGACCTTGGTCCAGCCGAGATCCCTCCGGTCGAAGTGCTCGTAGGCGTCCGGCGCGCCGTCCAGGTTCAGTTCGTGCGAGACGACCCAGGACGGGTGGGCCTTTCCTTCGTGGATGAGTGTCATGAGCGCCCGGTTGTAGCGCTTCACGTTGCACTGACCGTTGCCGATCATCTGGCCCTTGAACCAGAACATGCCGTAGTCGAAGGCGATCTCGCCCTGTTTGAAGAGATCGTCCGGGCTGCCCGGGTCCGACGGGATGAAGACGCCGACGACGCCGATGGTTCCGGTGAACTTGACCGATCTGACGAGGTTGTTGAGCGTCATGTTGGGATGCTCGTGCCCCTGTGGGTCGTGTGCCTGGTAGCCCACGCACTCACAGCCCCGATCGGCTCCCCGGCCCTGGGTGAGCTCCATGATCTGATCGACCGGCGGCGACTGGGAGTCGTCGATCGCGATCGCGCCGATCTCCTCGGCTTTGGCGAGCCGGTCGGGGTGGCGGTCGACGATCATCACCTTGCTCGCGCTCTTGAGCGTGGCGGAGTAGGCGGCCATGAGCCCGACGGGCCCCGCTCCGTAGATCACGACCGAGTCGCCCGCCTCCACCTGGGCGAGTTGAGTCGCGTGCCAGCCGGTCGGCCAGATGTCGGCGAGCATCACGTAGTCGTTCTGCTTCTCCTTCGCGTCGCCCGGGAGGACGAGGCAGTTGAAGTCGCCGTACGGCACGCGCAACAACTCGGCCTGGCCGCCGTTGTAGGGCCCCATGTCCGCGAAGCCGTAGGCCGCCCCGGCCATGCCCGGCTCGGGATTGGTGGTGAGGCAGTAGGCCGTCAGGCCCTTCTCGCAGTTCATACAGAAGCCGCAGGAGATGTTGAACGGGATGCAGACCACGTCGCCGACGCGGACGTGGTCGACGGCCGATCCGACCTCGACCACTTCGCCAAGGTTTTCGTGACCGAGGACGCGGCCCGTCTCGAAGTCCGTCCGGCCTTCGTACATGTGCAGGTCCGACCCGCAGATGTTGGTCGCGGTGATGCGAACCAGGACATCGGTGGGCCGCTCTATGCGCGCGTCCGGGACTTCCTCGACGCTTACCTGTCGAGGTCCGTTGTACACGATTGCTCTCATGATTTCCTCGCATGCAGTTGATCGCGAAGGATCGCCTTACCCGTCGGCGACGGGGCGAGAGGTTCTACGCCGTACAGCAGGTCAACGTTTCGTTCCTCCTTCCTCGCTCGCCGCGGCCGCGCCGCGGGAAGGGGCCGGCGCTGAACTCACCGGGCGTCCGGGGCGGGCCGTTCCCGGCTGATCGCCGACGCCGTCCCGGCCGCCTCAGAGCAGCAGGTCGAAGACACGTGTCGTGCGCTCCCACTGCTCGGTCGCGGGGTTCTTCACGTCCGGATCCACGATCTTGAAAGCCTGAGCCAGTGCCACCGACAGGCCTCCGACGATCTCGGGCAGGCGGCCGACGGTCTCCTCACCGATCGACAGGTCGAGTGGAGGCAGTGCGGCGAGCTGCTCCAGGATGGGTTTCAGCTCGATGTCCTCATCGAGGAGGCGGAACCGGTGAATGCTCTCCTGGAGGCCCTTGGTGACGGGTAGATCCCAGGGTTCGACGATGTCGCGACGGTTCGCCTTCGCGTGGGCCTGGCCGATCATCAGAAGGTCGTGGAGCTTGTCGTTCACGAAGTCGCCGTAGCGCCGGAGGTCGTCCTTGTCGACATCGACACCTGCGGCACTGCGGAAGAAACGTTCGAATCTCGGCACCGCCATGACAGCCATGGAGGTCTCCTTCCTTCCGGCCCGGAGTCACTCTCCGGCCTGGAGGTAGTCGTGGATCAGCCGTACGGCCATGGCGCCTTCACCGACCGCCGCGGCCACCCGCTTGATCGACCCGCTCCGCACGTCCCCGGCGGCGAACACGCCCGCCCTGCTCGTCTCCAGCGGAAACGGCCGGCCGGCGGAGTCGGGCGTGTCTTCCTTGCCGCACCGGGTGGCGTCCGCGCCCGTCAGGATGTAGCCCCGCGGGTCGAGCGCGATCTCGTCGGCCAGCCAGGCGGTGTACGGCTCCGCGCCGATGAAGATGAACATCGCGCGGGCCTCGATCGTGGAACGCTCGCCGGTGACGTTGTTCTCGGCGACGACCGCGGCGAGCCTCTCCTCTCCCATCAGCTCCCGGACCTCGGTGTTCAGCATGACCTGGATCTGAGGGTGCCGTTCGATCTCGACGGCCAGGTAGCGGGACATGTTCGCGGACAGCGCGTCCTCGCGCACGAGCAGCCGGACGCAGGCGGCGTGCCGGGCCAGGAACAGGGCGGCCTGGCCGGCCGAGTTGCCTCCGCCCACGACGACGATCGGATCTTGCTCGCACATCTGGGCTTCGAACATGGTCGCCGCGTAGTAGACGCTCGTGGGCTCGAACCTTTCCAGATTCTGGACATCGAGCCTCCGGTAGCGGACGCCGGTCGCGACGATCAGGGTCCGCGCGCGGATCGTGCCGCCCTCCCCGACCGTGACGATGTGATCACCCGCGTCCAGGCGCAGTCCGCACGCCTGCGCGGGGACGCAGAAACCCGCGCCGAACTTGCCGGCCTGGATCGCCGCACGCTCCGCCAGTTCACCGCCGGAGATCCCGGACGGGAAACCGAGGTAGTTCTCGATCCGCGAGGAGGTGCCCGCCTGACCGCCCGTCGCGACATCGTCCAGGACCATCGTCGCAAGACCCTCCGACGCCCCGTAGACCGCCGCCGCCAGCCCGGCCGGCCCCGCCCCGATGACGAGCAGGTCGCATCGGGTCTCCTGCACCCGTGGTGCGAGGAGCCCGACCGCCCGGGCCAGCTCCGCGTTGCTCGGGTTGCGAAGCACCCTCTCGCCACCCCAGATCACGACCGGGGTCTCCTGCGGGGTGACGCCCATGCTCCGCAGGAACCGCTCCGCCTCCTCGTCCTGCTCCAGGTCGATCCACCGGTGCGGCAGCCGGTTGCGTGCCGCGAACTCCCGCAGCCGCCGGGAGTCTGCTGAGAAGCGGGAGCCGATGATACGGAAGCCCGCCCCCAGTCCGATGAGCATCGTGCGGCGGATGAGGTAGGCGCGCAGGATGAGGTCGCCGAGTGCCTGATCCCCGGCGACCAGATGGCGAAGCGCGTCCGCCGGCACGGCGAGAACCTCGCCGTCCTCGGCCACCACACCGGTGACGAAGCCCACCTGGCCGGTGAGCACGTTGAGCTCTCCCAGGAACCGGCCAGCCCCGTGGACACCGATCACCTGATCGTCGGTTCCGAATCCCTCGACCGTCGCCACCTTGCCGGCCAGGATCGCGAAGAACTCGGTGCACGGAAGACCCTCCGCGTACAGGACCTCGTCCCGACGGACGCGGCGCCGCTCACCGTGCGGAGCCAGCGCCTGGAGTTGCGCGTCGCTCAGCCGCGGGTACGCCCCCTGTGGGTCCGGCGTCTCGCGAAGCTCAGCCGGCCAGCGCATGGTCCACCCATTCGCGCAGGACGGGAGCCGGTGCCGCGCCCGATCGCCGGGTGAGGACCCTGCCCTGATCGATCACGACAAGGGTCGGGATGGCCTGTACGGTGAAGCGCTCCGAGAGCCGGGGCGCTTCGTCCACGTTCACCTTCACCAGCTTCAGGCGACCGGCAAGATCGGCCGCGACCTGTTCCAGCGCCGGGCTGACCATGCGGCACGGGCCGCACCACGGTGCCCAGAAGTCGACGACCACCGGGACCCTGGCCGCCTCGACGACCTCGCTGAAGTCGTCGTCCCCGGCCTCGGTGACCCAGGGAAGCGGCTGGTGGCAGTCGCCGCACCGCGGGATTCCCGAGGCGACCCTGGGCAGCCGGTTCTTCCGCCCGCATTTCGAGCATTGAACGACGCTCGCGTCCTTGGTCTGTGACCACATGGTCAGACCTCCGGATTCTTCTACGTCATCGAGAGTGTGCCGCCGGTCATGCGACATGGATGACCGCCCCGTCGAGGGCGTCCCCGGCAACCGGTTCGCCGGTCTCGGCGGCCGCTCGGTGACTCGGTGACGAGCCGCTGCTCAGCGTCCCCCATATTCCCAAGCTACCTCCGCCGCCAAAGACGCCTTGCAGCACCCCCCAACGCTGACCAGCGACTATCCCCGCGTGTGATCCCTCGAGATCACCGCAGGCCGGCACCACTCCGCCGGAAACGACCACCCCGAGTACGGCTACAGCGCCACCCTCACCCTCGCCCCCACACCCGCTCGGTTCCCGATTCCTTCCCGCAACCGGCACTCGGCCCGGTCGTGGACACACCAGGCGAACGCATCGGCGCCAACGCCATCGTCGCCCGGACCATCCTGATCGCCTTGCTCGTCACCGTCGCCAACGACCACTTCCTCGACCAGTGGCGCCGCTGATACACAAATGGCCGCTCTGCTCGCTCCCATTGAGCTCCACTTCCTGCAGCGGAGAAACGGGGAAGAGGTCGGGTCCCCCGCGCTCGGGTCGATGACCTGATCGTGATCGCCTCAAGCGGTGTTCGCCTAATGGCGCAACGAAGCTCCTGACAGACGGGCTGGTGAGAACGAAAGGGCTCAGCGAAAAAGCCCGGCTCCATGATCAGGAACCGGGCTTTTCGATCTGGTGGGTCGTTCACGAGTAGGTCTGGCCTGCGGCGAAGCGCCCTTCCGGAGATCGCTTCCCGGAACGAAAGTGATCGTTTCCCAGCGGTTGAGGAGGGCCAGGAGCTGTTACGGTGCTCCTCGTGTCGCGTCCGGATCCCCTTCTCGATCTCATCCACCGCACTCCGGCGGCCGCCGAGCTGCTGGCATGGCCGTTCGACTTCGACATTTCCCGCACCGATCACCTCGAAGCGGTGAGGCTGGCGTCCGGTGATGCGCTTGAAGCAGTTGCCGGTGATGGCTCGGGCGGGACGTTCCTCCTGTGTGGGGAGGCGTCGGGAGAACGGCCCGTGCTGTACGCCGACTCCGAGGGGCAGTCCGGGCTGATCGGCCACGATCTGACCGCCGCGATCCAGCTGATCGCGAGGGTCCCGTACTGGAGGGACTGTCCCGTACGCGCCTCCGGCGGACAGGCATTCACCCTCCAGGTCTTCATCGGCTCCAGCGGATTGGGCCGTGAATATGATCGTCATGGCGGGAAGGGTAGCGGCAAGCCAGGACAAATCTGCAGGTCGGTAATGAGCCGCGCAACACGCTGTGGCGCGCGAGCAGTGGGGGCGAAGACTTCGCCCGACTGTCCACAGCGCCTCAGCAGTCGGAACCCGATCCGGCGTCTTCCCACAAAAGATCAGCAACGGTGAACGGAGCCTGCTCACGATCCTTCACCAGAGGAAGCTCTGCGCCATTAACCGCACTGCGGAGTGTAGAGGGTGCCCGGAAGGTATTGCCGCCATTCCTCCCTGGTAATAGGGATACCCGAAGTCTCACAGATCCTCTTCTCAGCCAGCGCGACATCGACACTCCAGAACTGGGCGGTCGTGTCCCCCGAGGCGGTGGCGAGGGTCCCGGTCCCGGGATGGAACAGCACGCTGTACACCGTTCCCGAATGGCCCGACAGGACCGCCCACAATCTTGGGCTGGTCGCGTCGCCCACCTCCCACAGACGCACCGTCTGGTCGGCGGAAGCGGTCGCCAGCATGCGATCACCCGGGCCGAAGGCCACCGACTTCACCGCCGCCGAATGGCCACGCACCTCGGAGAGTTGCCGTGGCTTGGAGGGAAGAGACACGTCCCATATGCGTGCTGTTCCATCGTTGGACGCCGTGGCCATGCGGGTACCGTCGGAGCTGAAGGCCACGGAACTGACGTCAACAGAGTGTGCGGTGATCCTTGAGAGCATCGAGAGACGCCGAGGGTTCGAGGCGTCCCATATCGTTACGGTCCTGTCGGCGGACGCGGTGGCCAGGTATCGCCCGTCCGGGCTGAAGGTGATGTCCCAGGCGGCATCGCCGTGTATACGCCTGTCGAACAGCAGTTTCGGCTTGGCCGGCACGGACAGGTCCCACAGCTCGACCGAACCACACCCGCATGCCATGGCCAGCAGCTTCCCGTCCGGGGCGAACGCCACGGCGTCGGCCCTGCTTGCGTTGCTCCTGAGCGTGGCCAGAAGCCGGGGTTTCGCAGGAACGGCGATGTCCCACAATCGCCCCAGTCCGCAGCCGCACGCCGTGGCCAGCAGCTTCCCGTCGCGGCTTAGCGCGACCCCATCGATGGTGTTGCTCTCCTCCCGCACGTTGGCCAGGAACGTCGCCTTCCGGAAGTCCGAGACGTTCCACAGGCGGGCGGTACGGTCGACGGAACCGGTGACGGCGATCCGTCCGTCGGCACTGAACGCCAGGCTCGTGACGGCGTCGAGGTGCCCCCTGAGCGTGGGCAGGACCAGGGGCACCCCGGGGGTGCTCAGGTTCCACAGGCGGGTCGCGCCGTCCGAGGAGGTCGTCGCCAGGGTGTGCCCGTCCGGGCTGAAGACCACATCCTGCACCTCCGCGAGGTGACTGCCCAACGAGAAGAGAAGCAGAGGCTTCCTCGGGTCGGACACGTTCCACAGGTAGACGAGGTTGTCGGCCGAGGCGGCGGCGACCATTGACCCGTCAGGGCTGAAGTCGACCCCGTAGAGGCGTTCCTTGGCCGGATAGGAAGTGCTCAGATTCACGGGCCTGTCCGGGCGCGACACGTTCCATAGAGACATGCCCCAGTCTTCTGACGCGCTGGCCAGGGTTTTCCCGTCAGGGCTGAAGGAGACATGGCTCACCGCGTTGATATGACCCTTGATCGTGGAGAGAAACCTGGGCCGCCTACCGTCCGAAACATCCCACAGCCTGATGGTGTGGTCGTTGGAGGCCGTGGCCAGCAACCGCCCGTCCGCGCTGAAGGAGGCGTTCCGTAATCCGGCCTCGTGGCCTTCCAGTGTGGAGAGAAGCTCGGGGCGGCCTGGGTCTGCGACACTCCAGAGTTTCGCCGTCTTGTCATCCGAGGCGGTGACCATGGTCCCGGCGGCACTGAAGGTGACGCCGTTGAGCGTCCCCCGATGCCCGGTCACCAGGGCCGTCATCCTCGGTCTCCTGGGGACGGTGACGTCCCAGAGCCGGGCCACGTTACCGGCGGAGGTGGTGGTGAGTAGGCGACCGTCCCGGCTGAACGCGACCCCGGTCGCCGGATGGGAGTCCACTTTCAGCTCCGCCAGTTTCGTTGGCCTGCTCCGATCGTGGACGTCCCACATCTCGACCGTGCCATCCGCGTACGCCACCGCGATGTTCCTGCCCCGGGGGTCGAACGCGACCTGGTACGCCTGGGCGTGGTCGGCGATGATCCTGGTCGGCGCGGCACGCGAGGCGGTCGACAGCAGCGCTCCCCGGGATTCCGGGGTCGCGCTGATACCGTACGCGGCGAGGATCAGCTGGGCTCCCAGCGTCCTGTCCGTGAGGCGGTTGCCGATGTCGGAGCTTCGCTGCGAGGTCACGTCGTCGCGCTGCTTCTGGACGGCCCTTGCCTGTAGAAAGGCCGCGACCCCCGCCACCGTGGCGACCAGCAGGAGCACCGAGAGCGCCGCGATCACCTGGCGGGTGATCCGCGTGCGGCGACGGCGGAGCCGCATGCCGGCCTCCAGGAAGGCCGTCTCCAGCGGCTGGAGATCCCCCTGCTCCAACTCGGCCGTGACCTTGCGCGCCGCGACCAGGCGGGTGTCGGTGTAGAGGTACGCGGGGTCGCGGTCGTGCTGGTCCCAGGCCGCGGAGTCCTCCGCGAGCTGTTGCTGGATCATGAGGTTCGCCCGGTTGGCGTCGATCCACTCCCCGAGCTGGGGCCAGGCTCGGATGAGCGCCTCGTGGGCGATTTGAACGGTGTTCTCGCCGACAGTGATCAGGCGCGCGGCGGCGAACTCGTCCAGCACCCGCCGGGTGGACGCGTGAGCGGCCGAGACCGGCGGTGGCAACAGTTCGGGCAGCGCGACGACCCGCCGGGTGTCCTCGGTGCCCTCCTGGAGGTACACCAGCCTCAGCAGGATCCGCCGCGCCGTCCTCTTGCCCTCGTCGTCGAGCCGTGAAAGGGCCGCGTCCGCGCTGGCGGCGATGGCGTGGTCGATGCCGCCGGTGGCGTGGTATCCGGCCAGCGTCAGTACCTGTCCCTCGCGATGCTGCCAGGTCGCGAGCAGCGCGTGCGAGAGCAGGGGAAGCGAGGCCCGCGCGCTCGCGGACATGGTGGCGCTGGTCGCGCCGAGCTCACGCAACAGGAGATTCGCCAGACCGTCCTGCAGGGCCAGCCCGGAGAGTCGTGCGGGTCTTTCGATCACGTCACGCAGTTGGTCGGCGGTCATCGGCCCGACGACGACGGGATGCTCCAAAGACGCCACCAGCCGGGGATATCGGCTGCAGTGGCCGTAGAAGTCGGCGCGTACACCGATGACGACGGTGGCCGCGGGCTCCTGCCCTTCGTCCCCGCGACAGGCCGCGCAGATCGTCTCGATGAAAGCCTGCCGCGCGCTCTCGTCAGCGCAGGCGGTGAAGACCTCCTCGAACTGGTCGACGATCACCACCGGCCTGCCGGACTCGCGAGGCAGCCCTCGCAGCACGGCACAGAAAGCGCCCGGAGTCGCCGCGATCGCGCCGGGCACGGCGTGGGACGACTCCGCCGGGAGCCGAGACAGGCGCTCGGCCAGCCTTCCCAGGGGATCGTCGCCCGGGGTGATCAACAGGTGAGGGCGGCCGGCCTGCCGGAGGGCCGGGACCAGTCCCGCTCCCAGCAGGGACGATTTTCCAGCACCCGAGGCCCCCACCACCGCGAGCGGAACGTCGGCGGGAGGGACGTCCAGCACCCGGGCTCGCAGAACCCCGGCGAGCTCGTCCCTGCCGAAGAACAGATGGGCGTCCTCCGGGCCGAACGCGGTCAGTCCCTGGTAAGGGCTGAAGCCGTCCAGGCCGCCGGCCTCGGGTGGCAGGCCGGGGGAAACGGGGGCCCGGTAGGCGGGGTTGGGCGCCAGCGCGAGCATGTCGGTGTTATCGGTGGCCTGGCGGCGTGGCCGTGGCAGTCTCCTCTCGGCCAGGGAACGGTCCAGGGAGCGATAGAGGGCGTCCAGGGTGAACTCGCGCGGGCCTCGGGGGTCTCCTTCGGTGAGCAGCCGGATCAACTCGCCGGTGAAGGCGGTGTGCGGTTCTCCCGGGCGGGCCCAGGCGCTCTCCTGCCCGCTCGCCGAGGCGAGGAGGTAGGTGCCGTGCCGCCATGTCGTCTCGAACACCTCGTCCGTCGTCGCCCCCACCGGCCCCGACGCCCTGCCGGAGAAACAGCAGTCCAGGCCGATGACGATGAGCCGGGCCCGGCAGCGGGAGAGAACCTCCCTCACCGTCGAGAACGGCAGCGCCTGGTGGGCCGCCACTCCGCGCCTCAGATCGACGGTGGCCCGCGTCGCCAGGTGCAGTTCCTTGTTCGGGCCGATCAGACCGTGACCCACGTAGTAGAGGAAGAGCACGTCGGAGGCCGATTCCGCCGCCGACACCAGGGCGGCACCGATAGCGTTCGGATCCGGGGGATCGGTGAGCCTGGTCAGGTTCAGCGGGTCGAGCCCCGCGCGTTCCACCAGGCGGTCGGCGAGCGCCGTGACCGTCTCGATGACCGAAGGGACCGACTGGAGGATGGATTCGGGGGAATGCGCGGACGATCCGATCAGCAGCGCCCGGGAGCCGGGGCCGGTGAGCATTCCCGGCATCCTAGACACCTCTCGCGTCGGGTTCCGGGCCGTCGACGGCCTGGACGGCCTCCACGCCACGTCCCGGGCCCTCCACGGCTCGAACGACTTCCGCCGCCAGCGTCTGGGCACCTGCGGCATCAAGGGCTTTCACCCGTTCGGCGAGTACGTCGACCTTGGACTCACCGTCCTTGTTGACGATCGTGATCGTCACCTTGCCCGTCCGGTATCGCAGCCAGGCGATCAGGACCGTGGCCAGTACCGTCACCGCTCCGCCCGGCTCAAGCGCGATCCGCAGTGCCTCGGCCAGAGGACCGAGTGTGCCCGGGGCCGGCGGAGTATCGAGGAGGCGCACCCGGCCTGCCAACTCGGGTTCCTCTACCAGCCATTCATACAGATCGTTCGCGGCATCCACCGAATCTGGTTCGGATACGGAGATCTCAATATCCATGAGCTGCTCTTTCACGCCTATCCGATGACGCGACGAAAACACCGGCTGCGGCTACGGCGAATGTGCGACAACTGGGACTCCAGGTTGAGGCATATCTCCGGCACGACCTCCGGAATTTCTCTGCTTCGCGACGTGCTCGACAAGGTTTCGTTTGCATCCGAGGATGCCGCCAGCGGCCCGGCTTGTAAATGGAGCAAACGGAATATGATCGGCGCGTATACCTTTCCGTAATACGATGATGATCACACGACGGTACGGATGGAGGCCCACGTTCCCTTCGGCGTTAAAGACACGGGAGGTGCCATAGCACAAGCGAAGCCTCTGCCCCTACGGTCACCGATCTTTCTGTAAGAGTCGGAGAGGCCCTGCGGTAAGGGCCAGGCAAGTGTCGGTGCCCCCCGGCCCCAAGATGAAGGAAGACGGTGGCTGAGCGATCGTTCTTTCCAGGCGAAACAGGATCGACGCTCCCCGCACCGGACTCTTCTCAGCTAAGGTCCGCTGTCCCGGAAAAGGCCCTCTTTGCTCAGCGACCCTGCGGGAAATCTCATGCCTGCAGGATGTTTCCAGGTCAGACGGCCCACCCGCAGGCGGCGACGCCTTTGTTCTCCCTGCCGGTTCGTCAAGGACCTTTCGGTTCACAGGGGGGGAGAGGTCGATCGGCGCGAGAACGTTCCGAAAACCGATCGGCGATATCAAGACGAGGGGGCGGGGCTGTTTTGCCGGGCCGGCCAATCAGGCGCACCACCGACTTCCGAAACACCCCCAGACGCCTGGCCGGAAATGGCGGCGCCGACCGCCGCAGGTCAGGCTCATACCGGATCCCGGGAAAGCGGAGCGAGTGGGATCAGGTCGATGCGCCGGTCGGCCACCAGCCGAAACCGCCAGGGCCCGGCGCAGCGCGACGGCCAGCCGCGCACCAGCGGCGGTTTCGCTTTCAGGGCTGGTAGTGGCCGCTTCGGCCGCCACTGCTTCGCCAGTGCGGTTGGGTTGTGCACACCCACCGGCCGGTCCCACACGCGCTCACAGCGGTCCACCACTACCAGCGCCCTCCGCCAGGGCCACCGCACGAGCCGAGATCAGCCCACCCAGCGGCCACAGGGCCTCGGAAACGATGAGATCCCGCCCGATCAAGCGATCGGACGGGATCTCGTCAACCGTTCCTGAGCTAACTCAAGAACAGCCCCTGGTGGGGCGTTCACGAGTACGGCTGAGCTGTGCGAATCCGAGGGCTCGATGATCGCTTCCCGAACACGCAATGATCGTTTCCCAGTGCTTACAGTCCGCCGAGGAACTGATCGACTATCGGCTCGCCAGGGGCCCCGCTCCGGCGAGCCCGGCGTCGGAGGGGCTTCAGGCCGAAAACGTGGTGGCGCACGCACTACGATCGTTATCTGGGGTCGTCAAGCGAACTAAGCTGGTCAGCCGCTTGAAGGTCGTTAAGCTACGTAAGGTAAGCAGGCTGGCCGCTGCTACCGCGCCGGCGGTCAACGAGCGGCCGGATCACAAATACGGATACGACGCGCCCTCGGTGTCACCGAAGAATTGCGCGGAAAAGTGTCGGCCCCTGGCCCAGGCGGTGGTCACCGCCCCGACCGGCGCGCACCACGACGCCTCCGCCGGGCGCGGGCCCGGACCAGGAGGGATTTTCTACGACATGCCGCGGATTATTCTCGTCGGACAGGACTCTCGGGCGGAGTAGGCCCCGCTTAAGCTGCCGTCCTCCGTTTCCGGCTGCTTGTCACGCCGCCACGTCAGCCTTGGTGCCCGGTCAAGCGTGCCGTCGATACGCGCACTGGACGACGTCATCGAGATCGAGGAGCGGAGACCAGATGTGGTCAGTTGAGCGGTGCGTAGCCGAGAATGTGGTCGCGAAGCAGAGCCCCCGCGTCGGGGTCCCCGCGTTCGAACGCCGCCATGAGCGGCTCGTGGTCGGCGGCGTTCTCGCAAGGCCGCATCCGGAACAGCCGTATAGACAGGTGCGTCCACACCTCGATGCCGAGTGACTCCCACACCGCCAGGAGCACGTCGTTGCCCGAGGCTTTGACGATCTCGCGGTGGAACGCGACGCCGTGGCGTACCTGGTCGACCATGGAGGAGGCGGCCGCGGCCTGCTGTAGGCCGGCGAGGTGGACCCGCAGCGCCTCGACGGGCGGATAACGCAGCCGCACGGCCGTCTCCTCCAGGCCCGCCCGCACCTCGTAGATCTCGCGCAGGTCGGTCGCGGTGAGCCGACGGATCCGTGCGCCCTTGTGCGGCGACGACTCGACGAGCCGGAGCGCTTCCAGCTCGCGCAGCGCCTCGCGCACCGGAGCCTGACTGACGCCCAGCTCCGCCGCCATGCGCCGCTCCACCACGCGGTCACCGGGTCCCCATCGGCCGCTGATCAGGCCGTCGAGTACGGCCTGCCGGATCTGATCACGAAGCGGGAGCCGCATGACAGGTTTCATGGGTCCCATGATGGCAGATGGAAACAACCGATGATCGATCATAGGGTGTTTAATGGTGGCATGGAGAAGGACATTGACCCGCAGGAGACTACGGAATGGCTGGAATCGCTGGAGGCGGTCCGCCGGGCGGCAGGCCCTGAACGGGCCGAGTACCTGCTGAAGCGGCTGGCCACGAGCAGCCGGTACATCAACACCGTGCCGACGTCGGAGGAGCCCGGCTACCCCGGTGACCTCGAACTGGAGGAGCGGATCGCGGCCTACGACCGGTGGAACGCGGCGGCGATGATCACCAGGGGCAGCCGGCTCGGCCTCGGTGGCCATCTGGCCACCTATGCCTCGGCCGCCTGGCTGTACGAGGTCGGGTTCAACCATTTCTTCCACGGTGGTCATGACCAGGTCTACTTCCAGGGCCACGCGTCCCCGGGCATCTACGCCCGCGCGTTCCTGGAGGGACGGCTGACCGAGGGCCAGCTCGACCTGTTCCGGCGCGAGCCCGAGGGCGGGCTGCCGTCGTACCCGCACCCGCGGAGCATGCGCGGGTTCTGGCAGTTCCCCACGGTGTCCATGGGCCTCGGGCCGCTCAACGCGATCTACCAGGCCAGGTTCAACCGCTACCTGCACAACCGCGGCATCAAGGACACCTCGCTCAGCCACGTATGGGCCTTTCTCGGCGACGGCGAGATGGACGAGCCGGAGTCCACGGCGGCCATCACCCTGGCCGCCCGCGAAGGGCTGGACAACCTGACCTTCGTGATCAATTGCAATCTGCAGCGGCTCGACGGGCCGGTGCGCGGCAACACCCGCATCGTGCAGGAGCTCGAAGGCGTCTTCAGGGGCTCGGGCTGGCACGTCGTCAAGGCACTGTGGGGCGCCGAATGGGACGGGCTGCTCGGTTCGGACGAGCTGGTGTCCCGGCTGGGCGAGATGCCGGACGGGCAGTTCCAGACCTTCGCCACCTCGACCGGGGCCTACATCAGGCAACATCTGTTCCACGGGCTGGACGTGCCGTACTCCGATGAGGACCTGCGGCGCATCGTCGGCGGCTCACGGGCCGGCCACGAGCCGCGCAAGGTGCACGCCGCCTACCGCCGGGCCCTCGACCACCACGGCGCGCCGACGGTGATCCTCGTACAGACCGTCAAGGGGTGGACCCTCGGGGCCGGCGTGGAGGCGCGCAACGCCAACCACCAGATGAAGAAACTCACCCAGGACGAGTTCCGGGCGCTGCGCGACCGGCTCGGACTGCCGGTGCCGGACGAGGCACTCGACGCGGACCTGCCGCCGTACCTGCACCCCGGGCCCGACTCGCCCGAGGTCCGCTACGTGGCCGAGCGCCGCCGTGCCCTGGGCGGACCCATCCCCAGCCGAACCGTCTCCCACCAGCCGCTGCCGGCGCCGGCCGAGCGGCCGTTCCAGTCCCTGGAGAAGGGGTCCAAGCAGCCGGTGGCCACCACGATGGCCTTCGTCCGCCTGGTCAAGGACCTCATGAAGGAGCCGGAGACCGGGCGCCGCTGGGTGCCCATCGTGCCCGACGAGGCCAGGACCTTCGGCATGGAGTCGCTGTTCCCCACCGCCAGGATCTACTCTCCGCTGGGCCAGCGTTACGAGTCGGTCGACCGGGATCTGCTGCTGTCCTACCAGGAGGCGGTCGACGGCCAGCTCCTGATCGAGGGCATCACCGAGGCGGGATCGATGGCGTCGTTCACGGCCGCCGCCTCCAGCTACGCCACCCACGGCGAGGCCATGATCCCGTTCTACATCTTCTACTCGATGTTCGGCTGGCAGCGGACCGGCGACCAGATGTGGGCGCTGGCCGACCAGCTCGGCCGCGGATTCCTGATCGGCGCCACCGCGGGACGGACCACGATGACCGGCGAAGGGCTGCAGCATGCCGACGGGCACTCCCAGCTGCTCGCCTCCGCCAACCCCGCGTGTCTGGCCTACGACCCCGCCTTCGGCTACGAGGTCGCGGAGATCGTGCGCGAAGGGCTCCGGCGCATGTACGGGCCCGACGACGAGGACGTCTTCTACTACCTCACCCTCTACAACGAGCCGCTTCCCCAGCCCGCGATGCCCGAGGGCGTGCGCGAGGGCATCCTCAAGGGCATCTACCGCTACTCCTCCGGCGGCGGCCAGGCCCACCTGCTCGCCAGCGGCACCGCGATCCACTGGGCACTGGCCGCGCAGCGGCTGCTCCAGGAGGAGCACGGCGTAGGAGTCGACGTCTGGTCGGTCACCTCGTGGAGCGAACTGCGCCGCGACGCGATGACCTCCACCGGAGTGCCCTACCTCCGGCAGGCCCTGGTCGGGACCGAGGGCCCGGTGATCGCGGTCAGCGACTGGATGCGCGCCGTGCCGGATCAGATCAGCCCGTGGATCGACCGGCCGTGGACCTCCCTCGGCACCGACGGGTTCGGCCTCTCCGGCACCCGGGAGTCCGTACGCGAGCACTTCGGCGTCGACCCACGTTCGATCGCCGACGCCGTACTCAAGTCCGTCAAGGAGACCGGCCGGAGATGACCGGCCCGGCTTCGCCACCGCTGCGGCCGAGCTGTCCGGGTGTCGTCCACCCTCGCGCGGACGACACCGGCATCATCCGGGGTTGTTGCCCCGTTCCCGCAGGTCAGCAGCAGATGATCTCGTCGGGCATGTAAGACACGTTGCATGAGCACTCGTCCAAACGCGTCTCGGCCGAAACGGCCGCCATCGCAAATGACCACCAGGAACATGTGGTCCAGGAAGTGTTTCGGTTGAAACGTTTCCTGGACACCTGTTCGAGGAACCGACAAGGCCGTGACGATCGCCGGCGGTGGCCAGGTTCCCGTGCTGGAAGGAGCTGAGGCCATGGACCAGCTTTTCCCGGACTGACTATGATCGCCAATCCGAACAAGATTACGAAGGATGTCGCATGTGGCCGTTCCGGAGAAAGAAGCATGAGCAAGTTGATCTGGAAGAGCGGTCACCAGAGCTTGGGATCAAGTACAAGGACCTGATGGTGATGCATCAGCTCACCAAGGCAGGAGCTGATCTTGAGCAGCCTCGTCATGTGGACTTCTACTTGTACGCCCCGACCTTCGATGCCGCTCAGAGCATCGCCAAGGAGGCCAACGGCGCCGGCTACGGCCTGCGTCCCGAGATCGGGAAGCCCTCCCCGGAGCATCCGGACAGCTGGCCGGTGACCTGTGAAACGACCGCAGTGATCTCGCCTGACTTCGTGCGGGAGACGGGCAACCTGTTCGACGACCTGGCGGCTCGGTATCACGCCGAGTACGACGGTTGGGGAGCCGCAGCCACCCCGTGAGGCGTAGTCACTCAGCAACGCAGAAGGCCGCTCCCGATCTCTCGGAAGCGGCCTTTGACCTGGGTGGAGATGAGGGGATTCGAACCCCTGACCCCTTCGATACGAACCCTGGTGGGACGTACCGGGCCTGCTCGCCGGATGCCACCTGGTGCCGTCAGGTACTGTGCCGATGCCGTCTGATGATCTCGGCCACGCCCTCGTGTCAGCGGGTTCGCTGACTTTTCGCTGACTCTGGTCCATGAGAGTCCGGCGGAAGCCAGCCCTCTTCTCGACGGTTATCGTGCATCTGTGACGATCACCGATGCCGAGATGGCCGCTCTGCTCGCGCCGGCCGGGCTCCGCTTCATAGAATGGCGGAATCGGGATGAAGTCCTGTTGCCTCCGCTGCCGGCGGGATACTCAGCCGCGAGTGCCCGCCCCGAGCACGGCCGGTTCGATTCTCTCCCGGACGAGATAGTTGATGTCGACGCCCCGGACATGCCTGACAAGGTCAATGCGAGCTGGTTCCGGATGGCGACGGAGTACGGACTCTTCAACGAAGAGCGTGAGTTTCTGCTGGCGGCCGACTACACGGAGTACGGCGAAGCGTACGACGGAGAAGATCACATCGCCTGGGTCCAGGTACGGCTCCTCGATGGCTGGGACTTCGTCGCGAGCGAAGTAGATCAGCTGCGGAGCTCGATGGCAGGGCTGCTCACGACGCGCTTCGTACCGGAATTCACGGTGGCGTCCCTGGACGGGCGGACGATGATGAACACCACTGTCTGGGGCGACGGCACCATCAGCACCATCGCCATATGCCCCTCCTGCAAGGAGGAGCCAAAACATAGTCCCTGAACAGCGAAAAGGCCCGGCTCCATGATCTGGAACCGGGCCTTTCGTCTTGTGGAGATGAGGGGATTCGAACCCCTGACCCCTTCGATGCGAACCCCGGTGGGGCGTACCGTCTCCGATCAGCGGATGCCGTTCGGTGTCGTCAGATGCCACGACGATGACGTCCATCGGTCTCGGCTGCGCTCCCGTGTCAGCGGGTTCGCTGACTCCGCGATCGCTTCCCAGAATGGCGATGATCGTTTCCCTGCGATCCAGGAGACCAGGGAACTGTTACGGTGCTCACCGTGGCGTACCCGGAACCCCTGCTCGACCTCATCCGTCGCACTCCAGCGGCCGCCGAACTGTTGATATGGCCGTTCGACTTCGACGTCTCCCGCACCGATCACGTAGAGGTCGTGAAACTGGCGTCCGGTGATGCGCTGGAAGCGATTGCCGGTGACGGCGCGGGCGGGACGTTCTTCCTGTGCGGGGATGAGGTCGAGCAACGGCCTGTGCTGTTCGCCGACTCCGAAGGACAGGCCGGATTGATCGGTCGTGATCTGGGCGCCGCGATCCAGCTGATCGTGAGGGTCCCGTACTGGAAGGATTGTCTCGCGCGCGCTTCCGGTGGTCTGGAAGCCATGCGATCGGTAGTCCCTGAGCTGGAGCGGGAGTACGGCGATGATCGTATCGATCTTGACGTCTGCCGCGCCTCGCTGGCCGGGTGGCTCACATTGAACCTCCCGCCGACCGCGGACGTGCTGGCCCGTCTCTTGGAGACGGTGGCGCTTCCCGGCTTCGTCCTGCTCAACGAATGGGGCGACGCCTACGGACCGATCAGCAGATGACCCGTTGGGCTTCCTGACGGCCGGTCGGCCGGACGCTGCGTCGGTGAGTTCGGCTGTCTCCACCAGCCGATACATCCTGCATTGTCGCGTCAAAGGTGGACAACGCTCGGGTGCGCTGCAACGCGTTTCCGTCCGTGGTCGTTGTCACTCAGTTCTTCGCGGGCCGACTCCCCCGGTGCGCCACGAAGCTCCCGCGCTGAAGCAGGGTGATGGCACGTCCCTCGTAACGGATCATCCGCTCGCGCGTTCGCCCACCGGACCGGAGTAACCGAGTTGCGAGGTCTCGGCCGGGACCACGATGTCGGCGACCTCGACCGGCCGTCCATCGGCGAGATAGGTCCGCTGGATCGTCAGCACGATGGACCCCGGCGAGATGCCGAGGCGCTTGGCCTCTCCTGGAAGAGCAGCGCGTGCGCTGACATCCTCAACCCAGTCATCGACGATCACACCGATCTCGGCCATCCGGTGCGTCACCCCGTGGCCGGCCAGCGGCCCGTCCTCCGGCATCGCCACGATCGTGCCTCTGGTCAACTGCAGCGGCTCGTAGGAATCCGACAGCATCCAGACCTGACCGCCAGCCCGGAAGACGTACCGGGTGTGCATGACGTCATCGCGGTCATCCTCGGGCTCGTCGAGAGCGAGCCGGGCACGCACTTCCGGCGACGCGCGCACCGTGGCGGACTCGTACTCCCAGCTTCCGGCCATCGCCTGCTCAAGCATGCTCGCGGCGAACGGTGAGCCGGCCTTCCGCTCTCGGTGCCAGGAGCGGGGAATCCTCCGGACCGGTGGCCGCTCCCTCACGAAGGTGCCCGCACCGGGGCGGGAGATGACATGCCCTTCCTGAGCGAGCTGGCGGATCGCCTCACGGATGACGCCCTCGGCTACGCCGTGCTCGGCGGCCAGGTCCTGGCGTGCGGGCAGGCGGGTTCCGGCAGGTAGTTCGCCTGTGACGATTTGCCGCCGTATGAGCGCGACGAGCTGAAGGTACCTGGGCTGATCCACTTCACCAGGTTGACATCCGGATATCCGGCTTGCAAGCTGGACATCCGACTAGCGAGCCGGATAGCCGGATCGCTCTTCTCCTGGTGGTGATCATGTCGACCTACTCACAGGATTACGCGCCGTTGCCCGGCAGCGTCGACGCAGCCGTACAGCACGCTCGCACCATCGCCAAGCAGCACCAGCCTGACCGCATCGATGACGCCGAACAGGTGGTGCGCGCCATGGTCTCCGACTCCCTCACCCGCACCGAACAGGGCAGCGCCATCCGCCTCGTCACGACCATCGCCCCGAACTGCATCCGCTTCGAGGTTCGTGACCCGAACACGCCGAAGCCGGGTACTCCCAGACACTCGGACGTATGGCAGCTAGTGTCCGCGCTCGCTGACCGGTACGGATCTCGCAGTACCCGAGACGACCACATGTCGTGGGCCGAGCTGTACGTCCGACAGGTGGCACCCGTATGACCCTCGTGCTGCCTGACCCGAGTCTGCCGATCGACGACGCCGAGTGGCTGAAGATCCTCACCGAAGCCTTTCCGTCCTGGAGCTTCTGGCACAGTCCCGCCGGCTACTGGAGAGGCACCCACCACCAAGAGCTGACAGAGGAGCAGGCTGTCCCCGAGTCCCCGTTCCGCCGCACCGTGGAGGCCGAGACCGCGCGGGAACTGGCAACCGAGCTCGCCCGGCAGGAGATTCTTCGGGGAGCGTCGGCATGAGCTCCGATTTCGGCACGCCTCACGCGGTCTGCGACCACTGCGGTTACGACCTTGAGCGGAAGTCCGCGCTGGACGGGATCGTCTATCTGAACTGGCGCCTGGATCCGAAGCTCGATCGAGTCGCCTGCACGGCCAGCCCAAGCAAGAGGCACGCACCCCGCCATAAGACATCCATGAGCACTCGCCGAGGGGACTGCGAGCTTCCATGATCCCCCGGCTGCCGGTGCTTACTGAAGCGGCGGCGGTCGGGCCAGACCCCCGCGGGCGGGTGCGCGCAGGTGCTCACTCGTGGGGTCCGTGGTCCCGCTCCGACCTGGAGGGGAGAGCCATCCCGAAGAGTGGGACGGCATGGGGCGGGACCACCCACCTCGTCCGGCGGGCAGCGCGCCCCCTCGCACCGCCGGACCCCGGGCCCTCGTCGTCCTTCTCCAGTCAGGCGAGGGCCCACCCGTACACCGACGGGCGCGTTACCCGTCCCGCCCTCGCCCTCCCCCTATGAGGCGAGGGCTTCTCTCGTTCACCGGAGACCAGATGCTTCCTCGTATGTCCGTCCTGGACCGCCTTCGCTTGCGCCTCCGCCGAATGAAGATCCGCTTATGCCTCCGCAGGGCCAGGCGGGCCGATGCGGCCATCGAGGAGTTGTTACAGGAGATCGGCCAGGATCCAGCGAAGGCCATGGAGGTGCTGCGGAAGCACTTCCCGGACGCCGACGACACCTGACGTGAGGAAACCTCTGCCTGGCGGAGAGAGGGTCCGTCCTACTCCGCTGCTGTACATACAGCCTCCAGGCAGGCGGCCCGCCCTGTCATTCGATGGCAAGGGGACCCGTACCGCAGGGCCGCTAGGCCCGAGGAACGGAAGCCCCGCGGCAGCCAAAAAAGTTGCATCGGAAAACACAAGCGCAAGCGTAAAATCACCGAAGCTAGATGTGATTAGTTCGCACACGACTTGCCCAGCAGAAGCCCTAAAGCTTCTATTCGAACTGGCGCCGGAAGCATTTGTCAGTAAGAAATATCTTGCCGCCAAATAGCAGTATCGGGATGATCGGGGCCATGAACAGCCTCAGCAATAGCCAACGCCCGCTGTTCCAACGGAACCGCCTCACCCGGCCGCCCCAAAGCACGGAAACTCGAAGCAAGATTCCCG
>NZ_JBEPDA010000005.1:127814-138919 GCF_040299985.1 Streptosporangium sp. NPDC000563
CCATGAACAGCCTCAGCAATAGCCAACGCCCGCTGTTCCAACGGAACCGCCTCACCCGGCCGCCCCAAAGCACGGAAACTCGAAGCAAGATTCCCCAACGAGATAGCAACATCAGGATGTTCGGGGCCGTAGGCAGTCTCATTGATAGCCAACGCCCGCTGAAACAACGGAACCGCCTCACCCAGCCGCCCCAAATCGCTGAAGCTATTAGCAAGATTCCCCAACGAGATAGCAACGTAAGGATGTTCGGGGCCGTAGGCAGTCTCATTGATAGCCAACGCCCGCTGAAACAACGGAACCGCCTCACCCAGCCGCCCCAAATCGCTGAAGCTATTAGCAAGATTCCCCAACGAGATAGCAACGTAAGGATGTTCGGGGCCGTAGGCAGTCTCATTGATAGCCAACGCCCGCTGAAACAACGGAACCGCCTCGCCCGGCCGACCTAGGGCACGGAAACTCGAAGCAAGATTCCCTAGCGACCTAGCGACATCAGGATGATCGGGACCATAAACAGCCTCAGCAATAGCCAACGCGCGGTCGGCAAGTTCCACAGCGCGTTGGTTGACCCCCTGCGCCGACTGAAAAACCGCAGCTTGGTTGAGGACGTCCCCTAGTTCTGTGGGCTCGTCTCCGGGCACGTATCGGTCAGCGAGCGCGTAAATATGCGGCATGAGCCGCCGCCACAAAGGCCAACTCGCGAGGTTGTGTGCTGGATCTACTGGAAGAGCATCCGCCAACCATGTAAGAGCGATTTTCTGCACATAATCAATTTGGTTTAAATTGTTACTGGTATCGGCAAGAACCACGGCTTGCATTAGATCGTGCATTCTAATGGAGTGCTCAGTAAGAGTGATCATACTGTACGAAGCCAATACCCCCAAAGCTTCGTCAACATATTTATCGCCGATGTATTCAGGTAGAACTTGGCGAGGTAGGTCACCGGGAGCATAACAAGCCAGAATGCGCAGCAATTCCACCACTTCTGGACTTCGGTCACCGATCGTGCTTATTGTGATCTGCCAGAGGCGAGAAATGGCCTGTTGAACCTCTCCCCCTTCGGCCGTGCGGGAATACATCCGCACTGGATCTTCTCTCAGCCGATCCAAATAACGCTCTAGGCTAATACGATTTTGTGCAATATAAGTAGCAGCCTGCACTAAGGCCAGCGGAAGGAAACCTAGCCTTGCAGCAATTTCGGCCGCGATCGCCTCATCGCCGCCCCGCGATTCGATATCGATTATTTTATAGATTAATTCTACAGCCGCCTCTGGCTCTAGAACATCCAACGAAGTTGATTGGATCTGTCCACCCCAGTGGACATTTCGCCTTGTAGTAATTATCACATGACCACTGGACAGTTGACCCAACAAGAAATCAACATGCTTAGGGTTGTCAACATCATCTAGCACCAATAACCAGTCTGAATGAGATTGCAACCAACCCATCGCCCAATCAGCTGCCTCCTCAACCGTCCCGGCTACTCGCACAGGTGGATGCAAGCGGCCTGCCAGGGCAGCAAGACTGTCTTGAATCTGCTCAATATTTTCTGCAGAAATCCACCACACTACCGAATATCTGTCTCGGTGAGCGAAGGCGTATTGAAGCGCCAGCTCGGATTTACCTACCCCTCCCATTCCGTACATGACTTGGCCATTAATTACATGTTCCGAGCCATTGTTAATCATCTGATCAAGGCGTTCCTGGACTTCAAGGCGTCCAGCAAATACCGCGGAAGGCGGCCTCGGAAGGTTGTAGATCTTTGTCGTCAACTTCACTTGCGATGGCTCACGCAGCTCCATCAAGCCATCGTGCTTAGCCTGACTCTCTTCCGCATCTATAAGATCACCTAAAGTTACCCCAAGAGCTTGCGCCAAGACAGTGAGCTCATCGGCGGTGATCGACTTTCTGACTCCAGATTCGATCTTTGCAATCGTGCTTCTGGTGAGAGACGTCTTACCCACTCGCGCGGACTCTTCGGCCAACTGCTGGGCCGTCCAACCATGTTGCAACCGCAGACGCTTGATACGGCTAGCCACCTGCTGAGTTACGGTCATGTCTCTCATGCCTGCTCCACCTTCCAAGCCTACACTTGCACCCTGCTCCTGAATAGAGCACTATGCTCCGTATCGGAGCAAAAGCTTCGTATCGATCAGACGACCTAGGGAGCAGACGGATGGACACGACAGCCCTTGTTTGGTGGGCGATTGCGGGCGTTGCCCTTTCGTGCCTCGTCGGCCTGGCGGCCAGCCAACTGGCCACAAATGAGGGCAGTTCTGTCGCTGCTTCGATCAGGACTGGAGCAGCAGCTGCTGGCGTATTTGCTGGTCTGTGGATAGCTGGCACGGTAGCCGTCCACGCCGTAGCGTAGAATCCAAGATCTTTTCCAAACAAGGTTGGGACGATGTCGCGTTGAACTACAGGACTCCTGTGTCTCCGGCGACTCATGGTCGCGTGGGCGGCGCTGGTCGCGACCGGCCGAAGAGCCGCAGCGCGGCCAGCGACCGCCCGACGCGCAGGCCGCCGCAGGCGGACTGCCTTGATGACGTAGGGAAAGTTTGAACCACACCCCTTCTGGTTCCAGCTATCGGCTCGCTCTGACCGCCTCGGCGAGTTCCTGCATGCTGCTGATTACCGCCTTTGCTCCGGTCCGGGCAAGCTTCGTTTCCTTCTCGGGCTCGTTCGCGTAGCCGATGCTCAGGACTCCAGCGTTGACCGCGGCCTGCATGTCGAAGTCGGAGTCTCCGATCAAGACGGTCTCCCCCGGCGGCACGTTGACCATCTCACAGGCTCGAAGCGCCGATCGGGGATGTGGTTTCATCTCGGCCGGGTTGCCGATCGGCCGACCGACAACCCCGGCAATCTGCTCTCTCAGCTTGACCAGACCAAGGAAGCTCTCGATCGCGGGCTCGGAGTTGTTGCTCACGATCACCACGGGCCGGCCCTCCGCAGCACAGGCATCAAGAAATTCCCGCACTCCCGGCGTGATCTCGGCGCAACCTGCGGCCTCGACCTCGTAGCCGATGAACGCGGCCTCCACCTTGTCGACCAGTTTCGGCGCGAAGGACGCCGTACGGCGCAACACCTTGAGTGGGTCGTCCAGCTCCGCGACATCCTGGGGAAGCTCCGCTCCCTCGTCCTGGAGCAACTGCTTAAGCCGGGCCGCGACCACAGGTGCCGGCAGACCGGCGAAGACGCTGCACACCGGGCCGTCGAAGTCGAGAAGAACGGCACGGGACTGTCGGAAGATCTCCGTCAGCGCCTCGGTCACAGCTCGACTTCCCGACTGATCGTGGTCCACATGCTTTCGAACCACATGCGAACCTGAGCGACGTACTGCGACTGCATCGACGAAGCGTCCTCGGTCACCTGGTAGTGGAACAGCACCGCGTCCTTGCCCATGACGTCGTACAGCTCGTGTGGCTCGCCCTTGATCCGCACCGTGTGCTTGACGACCGGGTAGAAGCCGAAGAACACCTGTTCCCGGTTGATCACGTAGAACTTGAACGCCGGGGTCGTCTGGTGGACGCGCACCTCGACGGATGCGGACTTCACCAGTCCGAGGTCCGCCAGCTCGTGGACGGCATCCGCGATGGCCTGAGTGCTGCGCTGCTGGATGCGGTGGGCACGTGCCCGAATCACCGGGTCGTCGCCGAGGTCTTCGGCCCGGCACGGCAGGGACATCGGCTGGTCCATGTCCGGGACCAGGATGCGGATGGCGATGGAATCGGGTGTGAGTCGTCCAAGACGAATCTTGTCCAGCGGCTCCTGGAGCATGCCCTGAAGCGTCTCGCCCGAGAAGCCCGCGAAGTCGATGGCGACGTTGGCCGCCTCAAAGGCGTGCTCGATATGCGGGCGAAGCTCTACCGGCCGCTCGGTGCGCTCCCGGACGAACACACCGCTTCCCTGGCGCGACACGATCAGGCCCTCGTCCCGTAGCAGGCGGATGGCCTGCTGCACGGTCATGCGCGCTACGCCGTACTGCTTGGCGAGCTCGGCTCCCGAAGGCAGCTTCTCCCCCGGCTCGAACTTCTTCGTCAGGATCGCCGCGCGCAGGGCGCTTGCCACCTGCTGGTAGGGCGGGCGCGGGTTGTCAGGGTCGAGACTCATCACGCAAATCAGTCTAGTTCTCCTAGGTCGCCTAGGCCAATTCCCCTTGAAGGGTTGACATGGCTAGCCATGCTGGTCAACATTGATCCACAGCCAACCTGGCTAGGCAGGTTAGTCAACTCAAGGAGTGATCCACATGCGCAACATCCCCGTCGACCTCTCGGCCCTGGCGTTCATTGTCGCGGGCGAGCCCGAGCCCAAGATCGTGGACCGCGCCACGGGCGAGGTCAAGAAGGATGCGGAGGGGCGGGAGCTCTACACCATCCCGCTCCTGCCCAAGCCGAACGACGATCGGCGCAACCCGGTGATCGTGGTGACGTTCCCCAGCGAGACGTTCCCTCAGATCCCCGAGGGCGTGCAGGTCGTTCCGGTCGGCCTGGCCGCGTTCTTCTGGTCGATGAACGGCCGCTCCGGTCTCGGCTTCCGCGCCGAGACGATCCGACCGGCCGCCGTCCGAGCCGCCTGACCGGCCTGACGTGGTGCCCCTGGAGCGGGCTCGCCTGGCAGCACCGCCCGCTCCGGGGCCTCCTCTCGCCTACACGAAAGGACGGCTCTCATTATGTTCGAACGTCTGCTCTGGCTGACCCTGGCTGCGGCCGTGGTCGCCATCCTGCTCCTGTGCTGGCGCAGGTGGCATCGTCCCTCGTTCTGGCTCGCGGTCGGCTACCCGATCGCCGCGATCTCCGTCCGCGTCACCTGGCGCAAGGTCGCCCTCGGCTGCGGCCTCACCAAGAAGCGGCAACGGTTCTGGTTCACCACCGTGCCCGGCCTGATCTCCTCGACCGGCACCGTACGGGTCAAGCGCAGGTTCCAGCGGGTGACGGTGGACACCAAGCCGTGGATGTGGCTGCCGCTACCGACCCGGCACGGCTGGCGGGTCACCGTTCACACCCTGGAAGGACAGGTACCCGCCGACTACAGCGCTGCGGCGGAACGGTTGGCGCACTCGTGGGGCGTTCACGCGGTTCGCGTCTCCTCACCTCGGCCAGGGCGGGTGGTGCTCGCCGTGACCGTTCGCGATCCCCTGGTGCGCATCGACGACCTGCCGCCGTCACCCGACCTGCTCAAGGTCACGGTGGGACGGCTGGAGACCGGTCACCCCTGGGAGATCGATTTCCGCACCGTCCCGCACTGGCTGAATGCCGGGGCCACACAGTCGGGCAAGTCCAACCTGGCCAACGCGCTGATCGTCGGCCTGGCCTCGCAACCTGTCGCGCTGGTCGGCTTCGACCTCAAGGGCGGTGTGGAGTTCACCCCGTACGCGTCCCGGCTGTCGGCGCTGGCCACTTCGCGCACCGAATGCGTCGGCCTGCTCGACGACCTGGTGGCGCTGATGGCCGACCGGATGGAGACGTGCCGGGATGCCGGGGCGCGCAACCTCTGGCAACTGGACGACCACCACAGACCGGTACCCGTCGTGGTCCTGGTCGACGAGCTGGCCGAGCTGTACCTGATGGCCGACAAGAGCGAGAAAGACGAGATCGCCCGCACCTCTACAGCCCTACTGCGGATCGCCCAGCTCGGACGGGCCTTCGGCATCTACCTGTTCTGCTGCGGCCAGCGCATCGGCTCCGACCTCGGCCCCGGTGTCACCGCTCTGCGTGCCCAGTGCTCCGGCCGTATCTGCCACCGCGTCAACGACCCTGAGACCGCGACCATGACCCTCGGCGACCTCGACCCGGCCGCCCTGGTCTCCGCCCGCGCGATCCCCTCCGAGACACCCGGCGTCGCGATCGTGGCCAGTCAAGATGGCCAGTGGTACCGCGCCCGTTCCTTCTACGTCTCCGAGACCACTGCCGAGTACGCCGCTCAGCGGCATGCCCACCTGACCCCCTCGTGGGCCGAGGTCATGGCTCCTCGCCTCGGCGGCACCGTGCGGGACCTGCACGCGGCCTGACCTCATTCCCCGCGGCCCGATGTGAGCCCTGATCACGCCATGTCCTTACCCCTCCCATGCCCGAATCCGGAAAGAGGTGACTCGCGATGACCAGTCACAAGCCTGGTCGCGTCCGTTCCACGCTGCTGGATTCCGCACTGATCGTGGTCCTGGCCGTCATCGCGGCGGTGGGTTCCTTCACCCACATCTCCGAACTGGCGGCCGAACACGGCCAGCGCGGCTGGCAGTCCTGGGCGGTCGCGGTGTGCATCGACCTGATGTGCGTCATGGCCGCCCGCGAGCTTCAACGCGACAAGCGCACCGGCCGCCCTCGACGGGGACCGATCTCCTGGCCCGCTCTCGTGCTGGCCGGCGGAATCGTGCTCACTCTGGCCGCCAACCTGGCCAGTGCTGAGACCTCGGTCTGGGGATGGATCTGCGCCGCGATGCCCGCGGTGGCCTTCCTGGTAGCGGTCTCCATGCTGGAACGCCGTGCCTCCCACCGGCCTTCGTCGCCAACCGTCGTCGACTCGGCCCCAGTGCCCGTTCCCGAGATCGACGCGACTCCCATCCCTGCTCCTGAAGCCGCCGATAGCCCTTCAGGCAACCAACCAGGCTCATCCCCTGCACTGCTCACCTTCGCCCGACGGCTGGCCGACGAGCACAGCGCCAAGCATGGCCGACCCGTCACGGCAGACCTACTCCGAACTCGTATGGGCATCTCCAGCGATCTCGCCGCCGACCTGCTGCGGCAGATCGCCACCGATCCCGCCTGACAGAAAGGACTCGACCCGTCATGACCCTGCCCGACCTTCCGCACCTGATGGAGGCGGCTCGCGCCTGGGCGCGCGGCTCCTACGCCATGGAGGCCGCCGTGGAGCTGCTGATCCACCACGGCGCCTGGCTGTACCGGAGCGACTTCCTCCGCATGGCGGTGGAGTACGCCCCGGCTGGCTACAGCCGGATCCCGCTCGCGGTCATCTCCTGGGACACCCTCCACGCGGCACTGTGCAACGGTCTGCTCCCCTGCTCCAACTCCGAGGCGGCCGTCCTGCGCATCGCGCTCAGCATCGCCGCGGGCCACCCGGTCGACCTCGGCCCGGCCATCACCCGCCTGGACACCATCAATCTCGCGTACGTCCTGGCCGCCGTACGGCATGCCGGTGGTGACCGGTCCGCCTGGGCCGTCGCCGAACGGGACGCGCCATGACCCGACTGGTCTGCCCCTTCTGCCGATGCTGCGCCCGCTACGGCTGCGAGATCGACGGCGACTCGGTCGGCTGCGACCGCCTCGACACCACCGACGACGCACCTTGCCCCTGCACCCGTGCCGAGGAATCCGAGAAAGGAGAGGACCTGCCGTGATCCACGCCTACGCCTGCGGCACCTGCAACGGCACCGGCCTGGTCAACGACGACGGCGACACCAGCCCTTACCAGGTCGCGGTCATCTGCCTCGGCTGCAACGGCACCGGCATCGATACCTGACCGACAACGCCACCACGGGGCGGCTCAAGCCTGGCAGCCCGCCGCTCCGTGGGGCGTTCCCTCCGCTCACTCGCAAAGGAACCACCAGTATGCGCCACCGGCCCCGCGCGGATCGCGACTGCCGCGACTCCATCCGCGTCCGCTTCACCCATCGCCACAGCGACCCAACGACCACCGACGACGGCCCCGGTTTCGAGGACACCGGAAAGGAGGACGAGTGACCGAACAGCCCACCCACATCGGCGACCTCATCGGCCCGGTCATCCGGGACCTGGCTCAGCACTCCGGCCGGGATCTGACCCGCTGGCTTCACCAGGTCGACCGGCTGCGCGGCTGCTCCGACCCGATCCGCCTGACCGGCGAGGTGTCCACGCTCGACTCGACCACCGGGGAGATCCTGCACCGTTATTCGACCCGGGGCGAGCCTCACGGGCAGCTGCTCGTCCGCTGCGGCAACCGGCGGGCTTCCCGCTGCCCGGCCTGCGCCGAGACCTACCGGGCCGACACCTTCCACCTGATCCGGGCGGGCCTTGCTCGGCGGGGACAAGGGCGTACCGGCCACCGTGAGCACACATCCGCGCGTTCTAGCCACCCTCACGGCCCCGAGCTTCGGCCCGGTCCACCATGGTCCCGACAAGCACGGCCAGGCCGACATCTGCCACCCTCGCCGTAACGGCCCGGCCTGCTTCGGGCGGCATGTCTCCGGTGATCGGCGCATCGGTCAGCCTCTCGACCCCGGCACCTACGAATACACCGGCCACGTCCTGTGGAACGCCCACGCGGGCGCGCTGTGGCACCGCTTCGGGATCTACCTCCGGCGACACCTGGGCATGGCGGCCGGAATGACTCGGGCCGAGTTCAGCCGACAGGTCCGGCTGTCCTTCGCCAAGGTCGCCGAATACCAGGCGCGCGGAATCGTCCACTTCCACGCCGTGGTTCGCCTCGACGGCCGCGCTCCAGAAGGCGAGATCGACGCGCCACCGGCCTGGGCCACCGTCGAACTGCTCTCCGAGGCCATCGAGTCCGCGGCGAAGGCCGTACGTCTCGACGGTCCCGGCCCGGACGGGGAAAGCTCGCAAGAGCTGCGCTGGGGCGCAGTCGACGTGCGACGAATCGAGTCGACCGGCCCGGACGGGTCTGCGCTCTCCGAGGCGGCGGTGGCCGGCTATGTCGCCAAGTACGCCACGAAGGCCGCCGAGACCTCCGGCACTCTCGACCGGCGGGTAAGACGGTCCGACCTCGCCCAGCTCGAACAGCGCGGCGTCACCGAGCATGCCGCCCGGCTGATCCGTACGGCATGGCACCTCGGCGACGCCGAGGCTTATCCCAACCTCGCGCCGCTCCGCCTCCGGCAGTGGGCGCACATGCTCGGTTTTCGCGGTCACTTCTCGACCAAGAGCCGGGCCTACTCCACCACCATGACCGCCTTGCGCCGCGTCCGTCTGGAGTACCGCCAGGCGCGCGACCTTGAGCGGCTGCCGTACGACCCCGCCGCCACCCTCGTCCTCGCCAACTGGAGGTACGCCGGACAGGGCTACACGGCCGGGGAATCCGCTCTCGCCTCGTCGCTCTCACACCAGGGAGGAACCATTGGCCGCTGACCTGATCTCAACCACCGAGGCCCAGCTCTACCGGGTGTCCGACGCCATGCGACGGCTTGGGCTGAGCCGCAGTGTGCTCTACGAGCTGATGCGCTCGGGACGACTGCGCTCGGTCAAGGAGGGCCGTACCCGGCTCATCCCAGCGTCCGCCATCCGCGAGTACATCGCGCTCCTGGAGCAGGAGGCCGTCTGATGACCGAACGACGTAGCCGCGGGGACGGCGGGCTGCACTGGGACGAGACACGGCAACGCTGGATCGCTTCGGTGACGGTCGGCTACACCCCGGCGGGCAAGCGGATCGTGAAGAAGGCCAGCGGCAGAACCAAGACCGCGGCCATGAAGAAGCTCAAGGAGATCATCCGCGACTACGAAGACGGGCTCCTCGTTTCCTCGACCGGTTACACCGTGGCCGACGCCGTACGAAACTGGCTGGAGTTCGGGCTCAGCGGCCGAGGGGCCGCGACGGTGGACAAGTGCTCGATCCTCGCAAACAAGCACATCATCCCTGGCCTGGGCGCGCGGAAGCTCGTCGACCTCACCGCGGACGACGTTGACCGCTGGCTGGCCGACAAGGCGAAGGAGCTGAGCACGCGGACCCTCCGCGAACTGCGCTCGATCCTCGTCCGGGCCATCTCTCGCGCCCAGGCTCGGGACAAGGTGAAACGGAACGTCGCGCTGCTCTGCGAGATCCCCAGGGGAACAGAGGGACGTCCCTCCAAATCGCTCACCCTCGACCAGGCGGAAGCCGTGCTCAAGGCGTCCGAGGGCACGACGCTGCACGCCTACATCGTGCTCTCACTGCTGCTCGGAGCTCGTACGGAAGAACTGCGGGCGCTCACCTGGTCACACGTCGACCTCGACGGCACCTCGCCCTCCATCATGGTCTGGCGGTCGGTGCGGGAAGGCGGCGACACCAAGACCCGCAAGTCCCGGCGAACACTGGCCATACCGAGACGCTGCGCCGACGCGCTCAAGCTCCACCGTGAGCGTCAGGAGGTGGCCAAGCGGGCGGCCGGTGACGACTGGCAGGACAACGGCCTCGTGTTCGCGTCCAAAGTCGGCACGGAGCTCGACGCGCACAACGTCCGGCGCTCGTTCCGGGCGGTGCTCAAGAAGGCCGGTCTGAACGAGAAGGAGTGGACACCCCGGGAGATGCGGCACAGCTTCGTCTCGCTGCTGTCGGACTCCGGAGTACCCCTGGAGAACATCTCCCGCCTGGTCGGCCACCGCAACACCTCGGTGACGGAGACGGTCTACCGCAAGCAGCTGCGCCCGATGCTCCTGGAAGGAGCTGAAGCAATGGACCGCCTCTTTGAGAACCGCCCGGAACAGTAATGGTCGGTCTAGGCGGGGACAAAACATCGCTACTGCTCAGAATCTGAGCGTAATCCCCTCAGGGGCTGGTAGCCACAGATCTTCTGAGGCCGGACGATTATGAAGGAAATGCTCCTTCAACGCGGATTGATTAGTGTTTAGTGTGATCTACCACGTGTAAGACGTCATGATTCGAAAAGCGAACGTAACGGCTCACTTTCTCGGCTGTCGGTGATCGGATGGCTCCGCCCGGCCACTCCGAGATGTGATGCCGGCCGGAAAGGACGATATACGGTGCCTGATACGGGTCAGCGGGATACGGGTGATCCCAAGGCACTCGGCCACGACACGACCGAGCCACACGCGAGTGCTTCCCCCGACCTCGGTCAGGCTGTCCCGACCGCCCGCCAACGCCTTGGGTGGATCGCCGCGGTGACGGCCTGTGTGGCGCTCGGCACGCTCGTCGTATCCATTGCACTCTTCGCGATCTTCTGGCCTTCCACAGGACTGTTCGGTTATGACGATGTCGTCGACTTGGATGACACCATCGAGGCGGTGGCGGTCGGGCAGATCAACGGCCAGCCGATCGCCGTCACCGACGACTATGACGGCACCATGCAGGTGTGGGACCTGACCACGTACAAGCCCATCGGCGAGCCGATGACCGGCCACACCGAAGCCGTCCAGGCAATGGCGATCAGCGAGGTCGACGGCCGACCG
>NZ_JBEPDA010000005.1:139010-395409 GCF_040299985.1 Streptosporangium sp. NPDC000563
GGACGACCGATCGCCGTCACCGGCGGCTACGACAACACCGTACGGATATGGGACCTGACCACACGCAAACCCATCGGCAAACCGATGACCGGCCACACCGAAGCCATCCAAGCGGTGGCGGTCGGGCAGATGAAAGGTCAGCCGGTCGCCGTCACCGGTGGCTACGACAACACCGTGCGAGTGTGGGACCTGACCACGTACAAACCCATCGGCGAGCCGATGACCGGCCACACCGAAGCCATCCACGCGGTGGCGATCAGCGAGGTCGACGGCCGACCGATCGCCGTCACCGGCGGCTACGACAACACCGTACGGATATGGGACCTGACCACACGCAAACCCATCGGCAAACCGATGACCGGCCACACCGACCTCATCCATGCGGTGGCGGTCGGGCAGGTGAAAGGTCAGCCGGTCGCCGTCACCGGCGGCCGAGACAACACCGTGCGCGTGTGGGACCTGACCACACGCGAACCCGTCGGCGAGCCGATGGCCGAGCACGCCAAGGATGACTACACTCACACGGTCTGGGCGGTGGCGGTCGGACACGTGAACGGCCGACCGGTCGCCGTCACCAGCGACGACGGGCGAGTCTGGGATCTGACCACGCGCGTACCCAGCGGCGCGTTGACGACCGGCCGCATAGAGGCCGTTCATGCGGTAGCGGTCGGGCAGGTCAACGGCCTACCGATCGCCCTCACCGGCGGCTATGACAAGATCGTGCGGGTGTGGGACCTGACCACGCATGAACTCCTCGGCGAACTGGCGAACCAGGAATCGACCCCATCGACCCAGTAGCCGCGGTCGGCCAGGTAAACGATCAACCAATCGCCGTCACCGGTGACGGCGATTGTGCGGAGGTGGGACTTGAGTTCCTACACCTGACGAGGCGGCCGCCACACAGCTGAGCCAAAAGCCTGACTCCGTTCACTGCCTGGGCGGCGCCTCCCCAACCCATAGTCACTCAGTTGGTCACCCAGCAACGCAGAAGGCCACTCCCGATCTCTCGGAAGTGGCCTCTGACCTGGTGGAGATGAGGGGATTCGAACCCCTGACCCCTTCGATGCGAACGAAGTGCGCTACCGGACTGCGCTACATCCCCAAGACGTGGACTAGATTAGCAAACTTCCAAGGGCACTCGCGCCATCCGGAGCGCGGGTCAGTCGCCGACCGCGCGGCGGGGTGTCTCCGCGTACTGGTCGAAGAGTTCGTCGCGGAGCGCGGCGAGGTCGATGATCTCGGCCACGGGGCGCTGGGCCTCCAGCAGGGCGGCGCGGCGGCGGGCGCGCTTGGCACGTTCCGCGTGGGCCTGAGCGATGGCTACGCGCCGCTCGGCGTCGATCTGGACCGTGACCCTGAGGATGGCCATGTAGATCCCCAGGAGCACCACTGAGGGCGCCACGCCCCACCAGGGGATGATCTGGACGGCGGCCGTCACCACGGAGGCGAGCAGGAGCAGCACGCACCAGAGCGTGAGGCGCCTGCGCTTGGCCACCTGCTTGCCCCTGCGGCGAAGCTCCGCACGGCGACGCTCGGAGAGAACGCCACCGGTGGCGGCCCTGCCGGTCGCGGGCTTACCTGCCGAGGGTCCGGCGGGCGTCGCCGCGACCCCGGAGGCCGCGGAGGTCCCGGAGGCCGCGGGCTCCGACGCGGCCTGGACGCCCGCAGGGGCTTCCCCGGCGCCGCGCACCTCCCCGGCACCGGACGACGCGGCGTCATCCCCCTCCAAGGACGAAGGAGGCGGAGAGGACGAGGCTGCGGAGGGGACGGGCAGGGGCTCGGCGAGGGTCTCGGCGGAGTCCTCGTCGATCACCCGCTCGTCGTAGGCGTACGGCTCGGCGTCCTTGTGGGTCTCGGGGAGGGTGTTGCGGTCGCGGTGCAGCCACATGGGCACGAGCACGCACAGCCACATGACGACAATGGCCAGATAGAGGACGACACCGCTGCTCACGACCACCTCCGGGCAGCGTGAGGACAGGGGTGGTCTCCCGGCGTCCTCAATCTGCTCATGTCACGCACCGTAAGACCGCGTGTCACTATTTGACGAGCATTCGATGCGGTGTGTCGCGAGATCTTCAAACCTCTTCGTGGGGAGTGCCCCCGTGGGCGGCTGCCTCACGGTCCCGTCGCCACCGTACGAGCAGCCCTCTTGGCGCGTCCTCGACCGTGAGCGCGTAGCAGATGTGGTCGCGCCAGGCGCCATCAATATGCAAGTGTCGACGTCTGACCCCTTCTTCCCTAAAACCTAGCTTTTCAACCACTCTGCGGCTTGCATGATTCTCTGGGCGGATATTGGCCTCGACACGATGCAACCCGGTGGTGAAGAAGCAGTGGTCGACGGCGAGCGCGACCGCGGTGGGGATGATCCCGCGACCGGCGAGCGCGCCGTCCACCCAGTAGCCGATCTGGGCCGATCTGGCCGAACCCCAGACAATGGCGCCCACCGTGAGCTGTCCTGCGAAGGCGCCCTCGTAGGTGACGACCCACGGCAGTGCGAGCCCCTGCCTGGCCTCCCTGCGCAGGGTTCCGGCCATGGAGACGTAGGGACCGAGACCGGTCTTGAAGAGGGGGGTTTCCGGGTTGCTCGGCTCCCAGGGGCGAAGCCAGTTCGCGTTGCGCAGCCGCGACTCCCGCCAGACGCGTACGTCCCGCAGTCGCAGCGGCCGAAGTCCTACCGGGCCTTCCGTCAGGGTCACCGGCCAGCCACGAAGTCGATCCACGCCCTCCATCATCCCCCCAAGAGTGCCCGTCGTGCCATGTGAGCCGGGCAGACGGGTCAGCGGGGGTGGTCTCCGCCCCTGATCTGGTCCACGGCGTGCCTGAGCACGGGAGACAGCACCCCCATACCGTCGCGTACCCCTCCCGAGGAGCCCGGCAGGTTGACGATCAACGTGCCGCCGGCCTGCCCGGCGAGCCCGCGGGACAGGATCGAGGTAGGCACCTTGTCCCGGTTGACGTGACGGATGGCCTCGGCGATGCCCGGGACCTCCCTCTCGATCACCCGCCGGGTCATCTCCGGGGTGAGGTCCGCGGGGGTCAGGCCGGTGCCGCCGGTGGTGACGATCACGTCGTACCCCTCGGCGACCCCCGAGCGCAGCGCCGCCTCGACCGGATCGCCGTCGGGGACCACCCTCGGGCCGTCCACGTCGCATCCGGCCGCCGTAAGCAGCTCGGCGAGCAGCTTCCCCGAGGTGTCCTCGTACGTCCCCGCGGCGGCCCGGTTGGAGGCGGTGATCACCAGAGCTCTCATGGGCTCATTCTCCCAGGATCTCGGGGGTCCGGTCTCAGGGGCGGGTCCAGATCCCCGTCTTGCCGCCGGTCTTCTCCTCGACGCGGACATCGGTGATCACGGCCGCCGGGTCGACCGCCTTCACCATGTCGATCAGGGTGAGCGCGGCGACGGAGACCGCGGTCAGCGCCTCCATCTCGACGCCGGTACGGTCGGCGGTCTTGACCCGCGCCACGATCTCCACGCCGTCGTCGGCCACGGTCAGCTCGACCTTCACCCCGTGCAGCGCGATGGGGTGACAGAGCGGGATCAGGTCGGGGGTTCGCTTGGCACCCATGATCCCGGCGATCCGCGCGGTGCCGAGCGCGTCGCCCTTGGGGACCTCGCCGGAGCGCAGCAGCGCCACGGCTTCGGCGGAGAGCAGCACCCTGCCGGTCGCGGTCGCCGTACGAACGGAGACGTCCTTGGCCGAGACGTCCACCATGCGCGCCGCGCCGGTCTCGTCGATGTGGGTGAATCCGGTCACTTCGCTCCGCTCCCCGCTCGTTCGTAGGCTCCGCTCCCGCTCGTTCGGGGAGAGGCAACCTTCACGGTCCTGCTCGTTCAAAGGCTCCAGTCCCGCTCGTTCGGGGAGAGGTGACCTTCACGGTCCTGCTTGTTCAAAGGCTCCGCTCCCGCTCGTTCACAGGGGGATGACCTCCACGTCCGCGCCCTCGGGGAGCTCGGTGACGTCCTCGGGCACCACGATCAGCGCGTTGGCCGCGGCGAGGGCGGCGAGCTGGTGGGAGCCCTGCCCGCGCACCGGGCCGACCGTAGCGTCGCGCCCGAGCACGCCGCGCAGGTAGGAGCGCCTGCCGGCGGGTGAGCGGATCGGGCTCGTGGTGACCGCCCGTACGGTCGGCGTGGGCTCGTCGGGCAGGCCGTTCATCTTGCGCAGCGCGGGCCGGACGAACAGCATGAACGACACGAACGACGAGACCGGGTTACCGGGCAGCGCGAAGATCGGTATCCGGTCCTCGCCGACCACGCCGAAGCCCTGGGGCATGCCCGGCTGCATCGCGACCCGCTCGAAACGGACCGTGCCGAGCGGGCCGAGCGCCTCCTTGACGGGCTCGTACGCCCCCATCGAGACGCCGCCGCTGGTGATCACGAGGTCGGCCCGCAGGAGTTGCGCGTCGAGCTGGTCGAGGAAGCCGGCGGCGTCGTCGCCGACGATCCCCGCCCGGTAGCCCTCGCCGCCCGCCTCGCGGACGGCGGCGACGAGGGTGAAGCTGTTGGACTCCCAGATCTGGCCGTCTCCCAGGGGCAGGCCGGGCTCGACCAGCTCGGCCCCCGTGGAGATCACGACCACCCTCGGGCGTGGTCGTACGAGAACCCTGCGGCGGCCGACACCGGCGAGCACCCCGAGCTGGGCGGGCCCGATCGGAGTGCCCTCGGGCAGGACGACGTCACCGGCCCGCACGTCCTCCCCGGACCTGCGGACGGCGTTCCCCTTCTCGGCGGGGCGGCTGATCGTGACCTGCGCGGTGCCGCCGTCGGTCCACTCGACCGGGACCACCGCGTCGGCCCCGGCGGGCATCGGGGCCCCGGTCATGATCCGCATGACCATGCCGGGGCCGATCGCCTGTACTCGGCCGTCTCCGGCCGCGATGTCGTCGATCACCGGGAGCGTCACCGGGGCGTCCGCGACGTCCTCGGCCCGCACGGCGTAGCCGTCCATCGCGGAGTTGTCGAAGGGGGGCAACGGGATCGGGGCCGTGACCTCTTCGGCCAGCGTGGTGCCCTGTGCCCGTTCCAGCTCCAACTCCAGCGGGGCGAGCACCCGCACGGTGCCCAGGATGTCGGAAAGGTGGTCGTCGACTGATTTCATGGAGCTCATCGCGAGGCCAGGAACTCCTTGAGCCAGGGCATGAACTCCGGCGCCAGGTCAGGGCGTTCGGCGGCGAACTGCACCACCGTACGCAGGTAGTCGATCTTGTTACCGGTGTCGTAGCGGCGGCCCCTGAACAGCACGCCGTGCACCGGGCCGCCCTGGTCGGTGCCGCGCCCGGCGAGGGTCCGCAGGGCGTCGGTGAGCTGGATCTCGTTGCCGCGTCCCGGCGGGGTGTTCTCCAGGACTTCGAAGACGGCCGGGTCGATCACGTACCGGCCGATGACGGCCCAGTTGGACGGTGCCTCGTCCACCGGGGGCTTCTCCACCAGGTCGGTCACCCTGACCACGTCGTCCTCGCCGGTGGCTTCGATGGCCGCGCAGCCGTACAGGGAGACCTGCTCCTGGGGGACCTCCATGAGAGCGATCACGCTGCCGCCGTACGTGCCGCGCACCTCGATCATGCGCTTGAGGAGTTCGTCTCGGGGGTCGATGAGGTCGTCGCCGAGCAGGCAGGCGAAGGGGTGGTCGCCCACGTGCTGCTTGGCGCACAGGACCGCGTGGCCGAGGCCGCGTGGCTTGCCCTGCCGTACGTAGTGGAGGATGGCCAGGTCGGCGGGCTCTCTCACCTGGGAGAGTCGCTCGTCGTCTCCCTTGGCCTCCAGGATCTCCTCGAGCTCGTGGGCCCGGTCGAAGTGATCCTCGATGGAACGCTTGTTCTTCCCGGTGACCATGAGGACGTCGAGCAGCCCGGCGGAGACGGCTTCCTCAACGACATACTGGATCGCGGGCTTGTCGACGATGGGCAACATCTCCTTGGGCGTCGCCTTGGTCGCCGGGAGAAAACGGGTGCCCATACCCGCTGCGGGAACGACGGCTTTCGTCACAGCTTCGAAGTCGGCCATAACCAAAACCATAGTGGAGGGACCTGTGGACAAGCAGACGCTGCGTACCACAATCGAGGGGGCACGCGCCTCGATGTCCGACGAGCAGCGGCATGCGGCCTCCGTCCAGATCAGGGAGTCCCTGCTGGACCGTCCCTGGGTCCAGATGGCCGGACTGGTCGCGTGCTACTGGTCGATCGGGACAGAGCCCGCGACGCACGGGCTCGTCTTCGCCCTGTGGAAACACGGCGCGACCGTGATCCTGCCCGTGCTCCGCGACGACGACGATCTCGACTGGGCGGTGTACGACGGCCCGGACACCCTCGCCCCCGGCCGTTTCGGGATCATGGAACCGGTCGACACCAGGCGCGGGGTCGACGCCATAAGGACCGCGGCCCTGGTGATCGTGCCCGCGCTCGCGGTGGACGTCTCCACCGGCGTACGGCTGGGCAGGGGCGGAGGCTCCTACGACCGCGCGCTGGCCAGGGTCGGCCCGAACGTGCCGACGGTGGCGCTGCTCCACGAGGGCGAGCTGCTCGGCGGTGCTCGCGACAGTGGTTCCAACGACGCTCTCGACAGTGGTTTCGACAGCACTCTCGGCGGCGCTTTCGAGGGGGTGCCCGCCGAGCCCCACGACGTCCCGGTCCGCTACGCCGTGACCCCCTCGGGAATCTTCAGGACCGCCGCCGCCGGAGTGTGACCTATCGCTCAGCCGCCCGGACTCCCTCAGAAGCCCGAGCGAAGTGCCCCGACGGGATCGACCTGCGAAACCCCCGCCGGGTACGGGATAGAAGGCGCCGGAACGTGCCGGGAGGCGTCCGCCACCTGGTCGTGACGGCCTTTGCGAATACGACACAATGGTCCCCGGAGTGAGAGAGGGGGCCAGATGGGACTGGACGTCTGGCTGCTTCTCGGCGCCGGGATCGTCATCGCGGCCATCGTCGCGGTGCGGGTCGCCCACCGGAGCGGACTGCCCAGCCTCCTCATCTTCCTCGGCTTCGGGCTGATCGTCGGCGAGGCCGGGTTCGGGTTGCAGTTCGAGGACCCGCGGCTCGCGCAGCAGATAGGCATGATCGCGCTCGCGATCATCCTGGCCGAAGGTGGTCTGACCACCACCTGGAGCCACGTCAAGGACGCCATCCCCACCTCCCTGGTGCTCGCCACCGTCGGCGTGGGGGTGAGCATCGCGGCCGTCGCGGTCCCGGTGCACCTCATCCTCGGCATGGACTGGCGGACCGCGTTCCTGCTCGGCGCGATCCTCGCCTCCACCGACGCCGCCGCCGTCTTCTCCGTACTGCGCCGCCTGCCCCTGCCGCCGCGCCTCGCGGGCATCCTGGAGGCCGAGTCCGGCTTCAACGACGCCCCCACCGTGATCGCCGTCATGCTGCTGAGCACCGCCGCCTCTCCCAGCCTGGGGGTGGCGCTGTTCGACGTGTTCTTCGAGCTGGCGGTGGGTGCCGCCGTCGGCCTCGCGGTCGCCCCGCTCGGCGCGTACGCGCTGCGCCGCATCGCGCTGCCCGTCTCGGGCCTGTACCCCATCGCGGTGCTCGCGCTCGCGTTCGTCGCCTACGGGGGGGCCGTGCTGCTGCACGGCAGCGGCTTCCTCGCGATCTACCTCGCGGCGCTGGTCATGGGCAACTCGCAGATGCCGCACCGCGCGGCCTCGCGGGGCTTCGCCGAGGGCGTGGCCTGGCTCGCCCAGATCGGCCTGTTCGTGATGCTCGGGATGCTGGCCAGCCCTTCCGAGATGCCGTCCTCGCTCGTACCCGGCCTGGTGGCCGGGCTGATCCTGGTCGCGGTGGCCCGCCCCGCGTCGATCATCGTCTCCGCGCTGCTGACCCGGCTGCTAGGCATCGACCGGCTGGGCTGGCGTGAGCAGGCGTTCCTGTCGTGGGCGGGACTGCGCGGTGCGGTGCCCATCGTGCTCGCGACCATCCCGTGGGCGGCCGACTCCGTTCCCGACGGCACCGCCAAGTTCGTGTTCAACGAGGTCTTCGTGATCGTCATCGTCTACACCCTGCTGCAGGGGCCGACGCTGCCGTTCGTGGCGAAACTCCTCAAGCTGACCAGGCCGGAGGAGGCCCGCGACCTGGAGGTCGAGTCGGCGCCGCTGGAGGAGCTCAACGCCGACCTGCTCCAGGTCAAGGTGCCGCCGACGTCCAAGCTGCAGGGCGTGGAGATCTTCGAGCTGCGGCTGCCCAGGGACGCCCAGGTGACGTTGATCGTGCGGGAAGGCCGTTCGTTCGTCCCCTCCGACTCCACGAGGATCAGGGTCGACGATCAGCTTCTCGTCGTCGCCACGGCCGCCTGCCGGGACGTGGTCGAGCGCCGGATGCGCGCGATCAGCCGCAGGGGCAAGCTCGCCGGATGGTACGGCGAGAAGGGGACGTGACGCCCTCGCAGGCCCTCTGAGCAGGGGATTCGCCCTCGCCACGGCCTCATCCGATCGGAATGTGGCTACGGAATGCGAGGACCCCGGCTCGCGTTTAAGCTTGTCAGCTGCATACCATTAGCAGTCGCGCCACTAGAGTGCCAATCGGCGCGGATCACACGAGGAGGAGAGCGTGCCCACCTACCAGTACGCCTGCACCGCTTGTAACAACCAGTTCGAAATCGTCCAGAAGTTCTCCGACGATGCTCTCACCGAGTGCCCGAGCTGCGCGGGCGACCTGCGCAAGGTGTTCTCCGCGGTCGGCATCGTCTTCAAGGGCTCGGGCTTCTACCGGACCGACAGCCGGTCGTCGTCGTCGAGCACCGTGGCCTCCGCGAACGGCTCGTCGAGCGCCTCGGGCTCCTCCGACTCCGGCTCCTCGAAGTCCTCCGACTCGTCGAGCTCGTCCTCGTCTTCTTCGTCGTCCTCGTCGTCGAGCTCCTCGACCTCGTCGGACTCCAAGCCCGCGAAGGCCGCGAGCAGCACGGCCGCCGCGGCCTCCTGAGCCGCGCGCCCGGAGCCGTTCCCCAGCCCTCTTGCCCCTGTCCCCAGCTCCTTCACCCCCTCCCCGCCCTCAACCCCCTCAGCCTCGTCAACCCCCGATGATTACCCGGCGAACTCGGTTATCCACAGGCCGTCATCGGGGGTCCTCAGCGGTCGGTTCGTGGCGCTAGCCTCAGCTTCATGGTCACTCGCGCGGACATCGGGGTCATCGGCGGCTCTGGTTTCTACTCCCTGCTCGACGACGCCACAGAAGTCGAGATCACCACGCCGTACGGCCCGCCCAGCGACGTCGTCACCGTCGGCCGCATCGGAGGGCGTTCGGTCGCCTTCGTGCCCCGCCACGGTCGCGACCACCGCTTCCCACCCCACCGCATCCCCTACCGGGCGAATCTGTGGGCGCTGCGTTCCCTCGGCGTCCGCCAGGTCCTCGCCCCCAGCGCGGTCGGCTCCCTGCGCGCCGAGATCGGTCCCGGCGCCCTGGTCGTTCCCGACCAGCTCGTCGACCGCACCATCGGCCGCCCGCAGACCTACTACGACGCGGGCGGCGTCGTCCACGTCTCCTTCGCCGACCCCTACTGTCCCCTGGGCCGTGCGGCGGCCATCTCCACCGCGCGTTCCGCCGAGGGCTGGGAGACCGTCGACGGCGGCACCCTGGTCGTCATCGAGGGCCCGCGCTTCTCGACCCGCGCCGAGTCCCGCTGGTTCAGCGGCAACGGCTGGTCGATCGTCGGCATGACCGGCTTCCCCGAGGCGATCCTCGCCCGCGAGCTCGCCCTCTGCTACACCACGCTCTCCCTCGTCACCGACCACGACGCCGGGGTCGAGGCGGGCGAGGGGGTCACCCACGAGGAGGTCCTCTCCTTCTTCGCCACCAACGTCGGCCGCATGCGTTCTCTCATCGGCGACGTCGTGGCCGCACTCCCGGAAAAACGCACCTGCCCGTGTCCCGACGTCCTGGACGGCCTCAAGCTCCCCTTCGAGCTTCCGGGCTGACCGTTTTCTGTAGCGGCCGGGCTGTGCCGTGGCGGCCTGGCCGTAGTCGCGCCGGGCCGCAGCGGCCTGGCCTTGCTCCACCGCCACTCCGTCACTCCGTCACTTCGCGGAGTGATCCCACCACCCATCGCGGGCACCGCGCCGCCCGACTCCCCATCCCTGGAGTCAGCCATGCGCGCTCTGCGCCGCTTCCTCGGCCGTCGTCACCGTCTCATCGCGACCCTCGTCGCCGCTTCGGCGATGGGCTGTGCCATCCTCGCGCTGCGCCAGGACACCGCCTCGGTGACCGTCCTGGTCGCCGCGAGGGATCTGTCCGGAGGCGTGCTGGGGGTGGCCGACCTGATACCGGCTCCGCTGAGACCCGGTACGGCCCCCGACGGCGTCCTGAGGCCCGGCACGCCGTTCGCGGGCAAGGTCCTGACAGGTCCCGCGAGGCGAGGGGAGCCGCTGACGGACGTCCGCCTGCTCGGCCCCGGCCTGCTCGCCGCCCACGGCCGGGGAACGGTCGCCACTCCCGTACGGGTCACCGATCCCGAGACCGCGCGCCTGCTCTCGCCGGGTGACGTGGTGAACGTGCTCGCCGCGACCTCGGCGTGGGAGGGCACCGCCCCGGCGAGCGTCGTGGCCGAGGACGTCACGGTCCTCGCCACCCCGGGTGGGGAGTCGGAGCGGGGTGCGCTCGTCGTGCTGGCCACCACAACGGCCCAGGCCACCGAGCTCGCCTCTGCCCAGGCCGGCGGGCGGCTCTCCATCACGATCGGCCCCCGCGCGGGATGAGCTTCTCCCGACGGCCCTCCATCATGACCGCCCCCGGCACGGAGATCTCTCCTGACGACACTGCTCCATCATGATCGGCTCCCGGACGAGGTGAGGTCTCCCGACGACGCTGCTTCGTCACGATCGACTCTCGCGCGGGGGCCTCACGGCGGCCGACGAGGGTACGGCGGCCGGGGCCTTTCCCGGCCCTGGCCGCCGTACCCGCTCAGGGGCGGTCGGTCGTCTCGGTGATCGCCCAGCGCTGGACGATCGCGGTCATCTCGGCCTCGCGCATCTGGGACTTCAGGCCCTCGACGGTCCGGTCGCAGAGCAGCACCGGTTCCGGGGTGGGCCAGGTGGCGATGGCGTGGAAGAGTCGGCTGCCGGTGCCGTACAGCACGGCCCAGCCCGGCCAGGTGACCTGCAGCAGCGCCGCCTCCGCGCGCGCCTGGTGGTCCCAGGTGTAGCGGGGGACGGCGACGGCGACCACGCCGTCACGGTGACGCCCGCGAGCGGAGACCCGCCTGCTCGGAAGGCGGCGGATCACGAGATCCCCCATCCCGCGGCCTGCTCCTGGGCCTTCCTCGCGATGCCCTCCTGCCGTTCGGTCTCGGCCTGGAGGGCGTCGAGGGTGTCGGCGTCGACGGTCCGTTCGGCTCCGGCGTGGAACGCGATCGACGAGAAGGGCTCCTCGCGACTGGCCCACAGCCGTCCGGCGTCACTGAGGATCAGCCGCCAGCCGGGGATGGCCGGTTCGGGGGCACTGGACCTACCATCGTTCATTGATTGGACCTCCATCCGATCAAGGGCCCGTCCGGACGTTGGTAGCGGTGGACGGGCCCGCTTTGTGGAACGGGCGAGAACACGGAGGGGTGAGCCGTACGGGCCGGGCGGCCGGTACGGAGACGGGGTGAGCGCCGCCGCGCGGCACGGGGTGGGGGTGGCCGTTCGCCCGAGGTGGTGCTCAGGGTCGAAGGGCGAGGGTGGCCGGGGCGGGCAGGGCTCGTTCGGGTCGAGCACGCGAGGCCGCCCGGTGCCTGGCCGGAGTCGGTGGGTTGGACAGGTCTCGTGAAGCCGCCCTGTGCCGGGCCGAGGTGAACGGTTTGGCCGGGTCGGCCAGGTCCGCCGGGCGTGCCGGTTCGGTGCGGCCCCAGACGGAAGCCCCGGACGACGAAGGCAGTGCACCCGGCGCGGTGACGACGCCGGTACGGCCCGGATACGTCCCCGCCCCTGTCGGGAAAGGCGCCGAACGGTCGCCGACGTGACGTCCCCCGCGGCCCGGACCTCGGCCTGCTCCTGCTCTGCGGACCGCTGGGTGGGCACCGAGAGGATCACCTCGGCGGGGCATACGGCGGCGAGCGGCTCGAAGCAGGGCATGGAGCGGTTCCCCGTACGACGGGCCTCCAGACGGACGTCCATCAAGGCGCCCGAGGGCTGCGCGTACTCGTGATCGGCGGGCCAGCCGGGGCAACCGTGCGCGTAGGGAGCGTGCCCGCAGGCGGCACACCCCATCGGCAACGGCGGTACATCGGCGAAACAGCCGCAGCCGCTCACCACACTCCGGTCGAGGACCGGAGCACTAGGGTTGTTCACGGGTCAGGACTCACTTCCTGATCAAGGACCCGTCCGGTCGTTGCAGCGCCGGACGGGTTCGTTTTACCGGACACAGATTGGATGTGCACCAGGCTCTACCCTGGTGCACCACAGTTGAGCAGGGTAGAGCTTGAGCGGGTTAAGTAGGGCAAAGTGCAGCCCTCTACGGTACGGATCATGGAGTGGGACGAAGATCGCACAATCTGGGAGCAGCTCTACAGCACCCTTCGGACGCGCATAGAAAATGGTGAATATCGGGAAAGATCCGTCATCCCCAGCCTTACTCAGCTGGAGCAGGAGTTCGGTGTCGCCAGGACGACGATCCAGAAGGTCCTGCGCATCATGAAAGATGAATCTCTGATTCGCACCATTCCGGGCAAAGGAACTTACGTACGCCCCCAGGGTGAATGGCGACATAACGCGCATAGCCCAGAAGAGTGACGATACGGGGAGCATCAACGACCCTCCAGCCATCGCGCGATTACTATGTCGCAGGCATCATCTCCCCAGACGACAATGAGACGCTAGGATTTCCGAAAGAATTTTAGAAACTTCTATTTTTCGCGGAAGACTGGATCATGATGGCTGGCTCGGGTCCGACGGTACGGCAACGCCGACTGGCGACAGAGTTACGCAGACTTCGTGAGCTCCAAGGACTTACCGGGGAACAGGCCGCGCGACGAGTCGGGTGGCAGCCATCCAAGATCAGCCGTATCGAGCACTGCACATCCCGCGTGAAAGCCGCCGACCTGATCGCTCTCTTGGACGCCTACGAGGTGTCAGGGAAGGTACGCCAGAGCCTGATCACCCTGCAGGCATCAGCCCGTGAGCAGGGATGGTGGGACGTCTACGACGACCTGCCGTCCGACTACGCGGGCTACATCGGCCTGGAGTCCGACGCCGCCGCGATCAGGTGCTACAGCATGCAGCTCGTCCACGGGCTACTCCAGACCGAGGAGTACGCACGAGCTGTCATCACGGCGACGATGATGTCTGGGGAACCCGCCGAGGAGATCGATTGGCGCGTCGAAGTCCGGATGACCCGCCAGGCCGCATTGGGCAAGCCCAAGCCCCTGCGCATCCATTCGATCATCGACGAGGCCGCGCTCCGCCGCGTAATGGGCGACTCCAAAGTGATGAGTGCGCAATGTGCCCACCTACTTGCCCAGACCCGGCAACCTCATGTGACAATTCAGGTCCTACCGCACGATGCCGGGGCACATCCCGCCGTTGTCGGCCCCTTCGCGATCCTTGGCTTTCCCGGCACCCATCCAGACGTCGTTTACATCGAGACGCTGGCGAGTAGCATCTACATCGAAGCGGACATTGAAGTGCACCAGTACAACCTGGTTTTCGACCATCTATCCACGATGGCACTTAATCCCGATGATTCCCGCACCTTTCTCCATATCATCGCGACCGCACCCTGAACGTACGGAGGATGCTGATATGCCGGACCTGGCAGCTACCCCCGCGTGGCGCAAATCCACCCTCAGCGACGGCGGTAACGGCTGCGTCGAGGTAGCCACCAACCTGCCGGGCCTCGTCGCCGTACGCGACAGCAAGGATCCCTCCGGCCCGACGCTCACCTTCTCCCCCGCAGCCTGGAACGACTTCCTAATCGGCATCCGCAACGAAACGATCTGACCTATCCCAAAAGTCCACGGCATCCATCACCGCGACGAGGAGCAACCATGATCTCCCCTGACCTGTCCGGCGCCGAGTTCCGTACGTCCACCCTCAGCGGACCCAACAATGACTGCGTCGAGGTGGCCACCAACCTGCCCGGCCTCGTCGCCGTACGCGACAGCAAAGACCCCTCCGGCCCGACGCTCACCTTCTCCCCCACAGCCTGGAACGACTTCCTGACCAGCATCCGCAACGGAACGGTCTGACTGTCAGGGACAGCATCCACGAAACCGTGAGGCCCTTACAGCAGGGAGCCGATCTCGGGGTCGTACTCCCAGTGCCAGGGCTCGAAGGGGCTGACATAGGCCCACTTGGGGTGGATCCAGCCGTACTTCTTGCCGTTCGCCTCCAGCCAGTTGAACTCGGCTGAGCGGAAACGTTCGACGCCCCCGCAGAGGTCGACGGCGAGTCCCAGGCCGTGGTTGCTGCGACCGGGGACCGCCGCCAGGCCAGGGCGGCGGTAGTAGACCGACTGCTGCTCGGCCAGGCTCCGGTAGCTGTCGGTCACGCACATCGGCTTGCCGAACTGCCGCTTGTACGCCTCGTTGAGGCTGATGAACGCGAGTGCGGCATCCCCTCGCAGCTGGTTGCCGCTCTGCTGGAGCGGGCAGAGATATGCCTGCGGAATCAGCCCGTTGGGAAACTCGCTCATCGAGGTCGCCCTGGTCGGGTCGCACCCGGCGGCCGGACGCCCCTTCTTGTCGATCTTGACGCCCAGTTTCACCAGGGCCTTGGTGAGAGACTGCACGATCTTCTGTGAGCGCACCCTGAGCGTTCCGATCTCGGCGCCCATCTGCGCCTCCGCGAGGAGGTTGCCCGCCCTGAGTTCCTGCGCCTCACCCGCCAGGCGCTCCCGTTCCAGCTGCAGACGACTGCTGTCCTCAAGGATGCGGTCGCGCTCGGCGACGATCTGGGTGAGGCCGGCCATCGCGCGCAGGGTGTCGGCGTTGGACTCGCCGGATAAGAAGCCGGCCAGATCCCCACCGGAGGGCTGCTGGTAGAGGATCCCGACGAGGTCCGACAGCGGCTGCCGTACCTGGGCGAAGGCCCGCTCGGCCACCTGCAGCTCCCGCAGCTTGGCGGAGAGCTCCTTCTCCGAGTTGCGGATCTGGGTCCGCCGCTGCTCCAGGGCCTTGGTCGCGGCCTCCAGGTCCTTCGCGGCCTTCTCCGCCTCACGACGCAGCTCTGTGAGATTCACCGGATCCGCGGTGACGACGGTCTGAGCCTCCGCCGGCGCTCGCTGCGCGACAGCGGATCCCGGCAGGAGGGACGTCAGCGTCGCGACGACGGCGATCAGACCCGCTGATCGACGAGGTGGCACGTTCGACCCCTCCGTTTGCGAACTCGTGACCTGGGTCAGGCACGCACGCTACTACAGCTGACCAAGTGAACGGGCCAGCTCTCCACAGCCGTTATGCGCCGAACACCCCTTTTTGGGACCGGACAAGTCAGGCTTCTTGCCGCGCGTGCTTCTTGCAGACCCCCCAGAGCCACGTCCCCTTCCACTCCGCCGAACACTCGTCGCGGCGCTCAGGCCGCGCGAGTGGCGGCGTACGACGCACCCGAGACTCAGGTGCCACAGGGGGTGGAGATGCCACCTTCCGTGGGCCTCTAGGGGCTTGCGGGCGAGGTGTGATGGGAACGACCGCCTCCGCCTCGCTCGCACCATCGGTCCCGCTCGGGTTGCTTTGCCAGCCAGCCTCGTCCGGATCTGTGTCGCGCACCCTTGATTTCGCCGCGACGGGCATCCATCCTCCGTACACCCGCTCCGGCCGCAACGGCGGAGGCATCAGCCTCGGCCCGAACACCCGGCTCCGTACGGCCCCGACCACGACCGGCACCACGGCCACCACTTCATCCGGTGCTCGCGCCTCTCGCGGCTTCTCCGCTTCTCGGGGCGTCCCGGCCTCTTGAGGTGCCTCCACTGCTGTCGGCGTTCCCGCCTCCGCCGGTGTGTCCGTTTCTGCCGGTGACCCCGCGGTTCCTTGCGGCTCATCCTGTGGCTCGTCGTCCGGCGATTCCACAGGCTCTCCGGCCCTCAGCCGAGACGCCGTGCCTCTCCAGGCTCCCCCGCCTTGCCGGAATCCCCGACGCACCCTGTCCCCCACCCAGAGGGCCTCACCGTCGTCAAGCCTCTCGGTTTCCTCGCCCTCTTCAGCCTCCTCGGCTCTCCGGGCCTCCCCGGCTCCCGCCGTCTCCCCGAGTCGTTCGGCTTCTCTCGCCCGTTCGGCCTCCCGGAGTTCACCGGTCCTCCCGGCCTCTTCGACCTCCTCAGGCCCCTCAGGCTCCGCACCGACGTCAGCCCGCTGGACAGCGGCCTCGTACCCGGTGAGCTCGGCCACCAGTAACCCCCCGGCCAGAAGCGCGGGCGCCAGCATCGCACCACACAGCACCACCGGTCGCAGGGCTCGATGCCCGCGAATGCGCTTCCGTCGCCTGTCGATCACAGATCGTGACGCTAACCTCACCCAACGCCGCACACCCGCTCACTTGCCGCCCTTATTACTCCAGGCCAGCGAACCGATAACCCGTCGCCCGCCCCCAACTCCCCCTTCGGGCGCGCAACCACTCGCTACTTTCGCTACTCTTACTAGGAGCCCCTGCCTCCGTAGCTCAGGGGATAGAGCACCGCTCTCCTAAAGCGGGTGTCGCATGTTCGAATCATGCCGGGGGCACCATCTTGACCAGCCGTTTGTCCCCTGACCTGGGGTTCAGCGCGCCCTCTCTTAGTGATCACATGCAGCCGGGTGCTGCCACAGGCAGCCGCATGTCAGTGGTCGCGGGATATACGCGGGATGGCTCTGGACACCTTTACCCAGGTCGAGGCGTGAACTTCTGTGTGGCAGAGCCGCACCCACCGCCGTCCACAGTCTCGGCGTTCCCGCCGCACGAAAAGCTGGACACCATGACCTCGTATCAGGATCAGCTACGCGCTCGTTTCCGCACCGCCCCTCTTCAGCCGCCGCCCGTGCCGTGGCAGTCGTTGACCCCAATAGCGGTGGGCGGCCTGTCCTGTGTCGGGTTCGGTATGGTCTGAGCTTCCCCCAGTAGTCCGGACACCCACCAGGCCCAAGCGGTCACGGTGCTGGCCCGCGCCCAGCAAGACGCCATCTGGCGAGTGCATCGCACCGGCAACGAGCTGCGCTCGGTACTACGCGAGTACTACCCCGCCTTCCTGGAGCTGTTCGCCACCCAAGAAGGCGGAGTCAGCTGCCGCGAGGCCCGCGCGATCCTGGCCATCGCCCCGACCCCCACCGCAGCCGCCCGGCTGAGCCGACCGCAGATCCGCGCCGCCCTCAAGCGCAGCGGCCGGATCTACCACCTGCAGCCCTGGACCGAGAAGATCCACACCGGGCTGCGCGCCGAGCACCTGCGCCAACCCGGCCCCGTCGAAGAGGCCTACGGCCACCAGGCGCTGGCACTACTGGCGGTGCTGGACGCCGCCTGCACCTCGGCCGCAGCCCTGGAAGAAGCCGCCATCGCCGCGTTCCGTTCCCACCCCGACCACGCGATCATCACCAGCTTCCCCGGCCTGGGCGATCTGACCGGCGCCCGACTGCTCGGCGAGGTCGGCGACGACCGCAACCGCTTCGCCGACGCCCGAGCCCTCAAGGCCTACGCGGGCGCGGCCCCGGTCACCCGCTCCAGCGGACGCAGCCGCGCCGTGATGCACCGCCGGGTCAAAAACCAGCGCCTGGCCGCGGTCGGGTATGTGTGGGCATTCGCCGCCCTGACCGCCTCATCTGGAGCGCGAGGCCACTACGACCGGCGCAAAGACCAGGGCGAGCGCCACGCCGCCGCACTGCGCAACCTCTACAACCGCTTCCTCGGGTGCCTGTTTCACTGCCTGACCACCCGCCAGACCTACCGGGAACAGGTGGCGTTCCCCACATCGGCCCAGCAGCCCGCCGCAGCGTGAGCCGGCCGGGCTGAGCACCGTTGCCGCTGAGGGCTTCGCAGCCCCCAGACCCCCGCGCACCGGAGCAACCGCCGGCGCGCCCACTGTCATGCCCACACCCCGCCGCTCGCGCCGACGGTCACTCCGGACCGGGTTGACACGCCCCGCCCATCGGATGTCTCGGGCCTGACGGCCCTGCGGTACGGGTCCCCTTGCCACCGGGTAACGTGGTTGCTGCCCGTTCTATCGAGGTGTGTTTAGCGAATCTCCACCCAATTGGCATCAGCCCCCCTGCTATGCAGCCATGGCTCTCAACGATGAATTGCTATGACACTGCCCCCCGTCCTCAAGCAACTGTCCAGCATGAGGATAATAGCCAGTCAATCGTTCGACCTTTAGCTAGGCGGTCATCAGTGCCCGCTTGATGGCTAGGGTACAAGCTCATCACACAACGAGCAGTCATCTCCGGCTTGCAAATTAATTTCCTGGCCAGCGAAGCGGATGAGTCGATTTTCTTCTACATAGTAACCTTCAGGGAGAGGTAGTGAGGATTGATTTTTCGGCGTTGTATGGAAGTAAAGAGCTCGTTGTCGAAAGAGACGACTTCTCTCAACTTGAGATTCGCCAAAGCGATAAGGACTCACTCCATTACTTCTATGACAAGAAAAACCGACGTCTAGTCACAGACTTCGTCCTCCAGGAAGGGGCGAGAGTGGCAACTATATGCACTGTCACTCTTATTTATAAGGACGGAACTTACACGCCGCGCCTTAGGTTCTGGAAGAAGGATAAAGCCAAGCCCGGCAATCAGCCTTACCTTGATATTGAAATTCCAGACACTTCGGACACGCGAATGGTCAAATCTGTCGTCGACACAAGTGATGCACATCGGCAATTTTGGATCCTAATCAAATTCCTTCAAGAGTGCAGAGAGCTCAGCCTCCCCGCAGGCCAGTTCAAGATCGTCGGCAACGACAGTGCAGAGATCGCCAAGATGCTCCAGGGAAGTGACAAAGCCCAAGTTGTCGAAGCGCTGAAATCCGTACTGGGCAATTCGCTGACTCAAGCTGATCTTGACGTCATCGCGAATCGCAAAGGTCAACTTGAAGTCTTCTGCAGGTATCTCACTGATAGTGATTACTTCGATGAGCGCCGAAAGCAACTACGGAAAGAAGAGAAAGACTGGGGGCCAGAAGCTGTTTGGCAAAATTTTTTGAAGACAACCCTTGGATATTCGGTTATGGATTAAATCTAATCGCTTGCGAGTCTTATGATGATCAGAAACTTCAGCAATTAACGACCGGGGCAAGTAAGTTCGGCGGCGCAGGGAAGCGAACCGATGGCCTCCTTCGAACGCGCGGCATAGTCAGTAGTTTACTGTTTTGTGAGATCAAGCGGCATGATACTCCGCTACTTGTGGCAAATCAGTATCGAAAGCCAGACGTTTACGCTCCGTCCTACGAGGTTGTGGGGGCAGTGTCACAAGTTCAAAAAAAACTGCCGAAAAGGCAGTTCGCGGAATAAGGGAATTCCTTCATCGGCAATACGACCCAGATGGCACGCCTACTGGCCTCGAAGTTTCAACTGTAAAACCGAGGCAGGTGGTTGTCGTTGGACACACTGGTGAATTCGAATCCGAAAATAGGCTCAATCGCGAAAAGGTTTCTTCGTTCGAACTCTATCGTCGTTCCGTGAGCGACGTGGAAATAATAACGTTCGATGAACTCTATGAACGTGCGTGTTTCATTGTTCAAGATAAGGGGTGACAGCTCTGCTGTGGGGATAGCTTTCCCTGGGAATCGTATGCTTGCAGCATTTAGTTCGTGAATTACCGCTGTTCATGTGATGGTGCCGTGCAGCAACATCGCCTTATATGATCACACACCACCGGACTAGATCTGCCGAGTGACTAGGGCGAAGGCCCCTCTACGTCGTGGCCGGCTCCCACTTTGCAAACAGGAACTCACGCTCGTGACGACGACCCTGCGTAAGCTGTCATCGTGCAACGGCTTGCGCTTTTCGACTTGGACAACACCCTCGTCAACCTGGACGAGGCTTTCTAGATATGGGTTGGGGAGTTCGCTGAGGAGCATGGCTTGGGCCACGAGGCGCCTGGCTGGCTGATCGCTCTCGACCGAGCTGGCTACCCACACCGTGAGGTCTTCTTCAGCAAAGTCCGGGACCACTTCGCCTACCCGAGCTGGTCGACGAGCCGTGGAACCACTACCGTCAGCGCATGCCGTACCTCGTTCACCGTTGGCCCGAGGTAATGGACGGCCTGTCTCGACTCCGCGCATCCGGGTGGAAGGTGGCGATTGTCACCAACGGCACTGCGGACAACCAGCTCGGCAAGATCCAGCGAACGGGACTGGCCGAGGCCGTCGACGCCTACGCGCTCTCAGGGGTCGACGGCATGCGTAAGCCCGACATTGGTCTGTTCGAGGTCGCGGCCAAGCGCTGCGGTATGGCCCTCGAAGGCGGAGGATGGATGGTGGGCGACAACCTCGTTGCCGACATCGGTGGGGGGCGGGCGGTCGGCCTACGTACGATCTGGATCGACCAAGGCGCACGGGGAAATATCCAAACCGTCAGTTACTTCGAGTGCACACATCGCAGAGCGCAAGTGTTGGAGAATCAAGCATGTCTACGTGGCGCGATCAGGTTCCGACGAGCGGCTCGATCGAACTGCCGCCCGATCCACGCGCCCTCGAAGGGCTCGGCCGCAACCACTCTCTAGAAACCGCCGTCGCCGACCTTGTCGACAATTCCATCGATGCGGGCGCAAGCCGCGTGCTCATTCGTCTCGTGCGAGTAGAAGGGCGCCTTCGCGCTCTGTACGTGGTCGACAACGGTCACGGCATACCCGAATCGAAGATCGACGCGGCGATGACCGTTGGTGGCCAGCGCGCCTACAACTCCAAGGATCTAGGAAAGTTCGGCCTCGGGTTGAAGGCCGCTTCATTCAGCCAGGCCCGTAGTTTAGCCGTGGTCTCCAAAGCGTTCGGATCTCCCGCCGTCGGTCGACGCTGGCTTCTCAACGAGAATCGCAAAAGCTTTCACTGCGACATCATCCCTACTGACTTCGCGACGGACGAGTTCGAGCGGAAGTGGGGCATTGAGGAGATCGACACCGGAACGGTGATCCGCTGGGACGACGTCACAGGATTCCCAGCAACCGATGACTTTGCGCGAGTGGAGGAGTTCATCTCCCACACGGCCAGCGCACTGCGCAACCACCTCGGTCTCGTCTTCCACCGCATCCTTGATGCGGGTCGGATCTCGATCGAGATCGACGTAGAGGACATCGAAGGTGACGTGTCCGGTCCCAGGATCCCGGTGGGCGCGCTCAATCCTTTCGGCTACACCCGATCCGGTCGCGCCGGCTACCCGAAGGGTTTGTCGGCGCAGGTAGGCGACATCGATCTGAAGTTCAAGTGTCACATCTGGACGGGCCGATCCACGCTGCAGCAATTCAAGCTGCCCGACGGGGCAGAAGCCCGCCAGGGTCTCTACTTCTACCGCCGCGACCGTCTGCTCCAGGCGGGAGGGGGATGAAACGGCATCCGTTCCTCCTCTCGGCGGCTCCAGCTCGCCCGTGTCGAAGTGGAGATCGACGACGACATCGTGCGGCTGTTCACGATGAACCCGGAGAAGTCCAAGGTCAATGTCGGCCCCGAGTTCACTCGGCTGGCCGAGCACGCCAAGGCGGAGGACGGCACGACCTTCAGCGACTACTTAGAAGCCGCCGAGCAGGCGTTCCGAGAGTCACGCAAGCGCAGCACCGAGCGCCGCAAGATGGCGCCACTGGGTAAAGGCATCGCCCCCGAACTACGTAAGGCCATCGAACGAGAGATCCCGTTCGATGAGGATGCAGACCCCATCGACATCCGGTGGAAGCGATTCTCCAACGACAACTTCTTCGAGATCGACCGGGAGCAGCGCGCTCTATGGCTGAACGAGAAGTACCGCCCCAAGACTAAGGGCGAGCGCCGCAGCGTGAATGATGCTCCACTTCTCAAGGCACTGCTGTACGTCGTCGCTGAAGACTTGTTCCGCGGCGAGTACCTTGGCGCACGCGATAAGGACAACATCGAGCTATACCAGGAGATCCTTACCGCGGCTGCGAGGAGCGAGCAGATATGACGAGCCCCGATCGGCATCTGAGCGCGGACAACTTCGAGGAGTTCGTACGACGCGCGATTCCGCTTGAGCACCCGATTCCCGGCGAGCCCCAACTGATCTTGTTCATCGATCCCCGACGCCAGGAGATCGGCCTCCGTGTTCGGGCCACCAGCGGAGAGCCGCGGCTGGAAACCGGGCTGGAGCACGTACAGCTTCGCCCTGTCCAGCGAGGTGTTAAGCGATTCCTGGAAATCGTGATCACCGATCCACGACTCTTCTCCGATTCCTACCCCGTGCTGTGCGCGGTGGCTGACCGAGTTCAACTACAAGGCCTCAGTCTCGGCGCCGCACTCAGCGACACACTCAGGATCCTGGGACGGTTGCTCACGCGCACGGACACTCTCCCCGTAGAGATGGAACTCGGCCTCTTCGGTGAACTCATGCTGCTCCTCGGTCTGAGCCGCAAGCTGGACCCGGAGGAGGCCCTCCAAGCGTGGCGCGGACCGGAGCGGGAGGAGCACGACTTCGGCCTGCGCGGCCATGACATCGAAGTCAAAACAACGGGAGCCGAACGGCGCACCCATTGGGTCGGCTCGCTGACCCAGCTCCTCCCTACCGGAGATCGGCCGCTCTGGCTGATCTCCCACCAGCTGACGAGGGCTGATGCAACCGATGGTCGCACCCTGCCCGACCTGATCAACCTGGTACGGCTTAGCGTCGGCGACCTTCTTCCTAAGCTCGATCGGCACCTTCACAACGCCGGCTGGCGAGACCAGTTCACGGACACTTGTCGCAACCGCTGGCGTCGACGAGAACCCTCCGTGATCTTCGCCGTGGATGCCGACTTCCCCAGCCTGACACCTATGAAGTTGAACGGAGTACCGCTCGCCCGCATCCCGGACGTCCGCTATCGGGTCGACCTGACAGAACAGCCCATCGGCACCGCCGGACCCGACTTCCTGATCGAAGCACTGAACCACGGAGAGATCGCATGACTGAAGCGCTCCGCAAGGCATATCTGGGCGCACTCGCCCTCATGGACACCATGGGCCCCCGCGACCTGCACAGCGCAGCTACCTTTGCCTGCGAGGATCCCGCTGTGGTCTGCGACGACGCGAACCTGCGCGCATATCTGGCGAACGTCCATCCCAACGATGCGTTGAGCAAAGGCCTTCATCTTCGACTGGCCACGTGGGACAGCGCGGCAATCAACGGACTGTGGACCGACGACACGGCGACCAACACCGAGGAACGCCGCACAGCAGTCATAAGACGGCTGAAGGTAGACGACGAGACCGCCATCCTGTTCCGTGAGCGCTTCCCCGTCGCCGGCGTAGAAGAACCGATCACCATCGCCGACCAGTGGGATCCCTGGTACACCGAGGCCATCCGCCATGAACACGGCTTCTATTGGAACCACTACAGCAGATTCTTGAGCGAGAGACGCGGTTGGACGCCCGAAGCAGTCGCCACCTTGGATGTCGCGACAGACCGGGTCGTTGAACGGTTGTCGAACCCTATGCGTGAGGAGGCCTACCAGGCCAAGGGTCTCGTTGTCGGCTACGTGCAGAGCGGTAAGACCGCGAACTTCACCGGTGTTCTCGCCAAGGCGATCGACGTCGGCTACCGATTGATCATCGTCCTGACCGGAACTACCGACCTTTTGCGTGCACAGACACAGCGCCGCCTTGATCTGGAACTTGTAGGTCGCGAGAACATCCTTCGTGGCATCGACTCCACAGATCATGTGGCACTCGACTCTGCCGACTACCAGGACGACCCGGACTGGATCGACGACAAGTTCGTACGGCACGGCACCCGCCCATCCGACGCGGGATATCCAGACATCCACCGCCTGACCACTCACCGATTCGACTACAAAAGCCTTCGTCAGGGCATCGTCGCACTCGACTTCGAGAAGCGGGAACGCCAACGGCCGTTCTTCCACCCGGAGAACCTGTTCTTCAGCGACACCCGCCTTCTCATCGTCAAGAAGAACGCCTCCGTACTCGGAAAGCTGGCGAAGGACCTCAAGAAAATCACCGCTCGTCTCGGTGAGATCCCCGCACTGATCGTGGACGACGAGTCGGACCAGGCGTCGGTCAACACCAGCAACCCTAAAAAGTGGAAGGCGGACCAGGTCGAACGAACCGCCATCAACCGGCTGATTTCGGAGTTGCTGGTGATGCTGCCGCGAGCCCAGTATGTGGGCTACACAGCGACCCCGTTCGCGAACGTCTTCATCGACCCGAGCGACGCCGAAGACATCTTCCCCAAGGACTTCCTGATCTCGCTGACGCGGACACCCGGATACATGGGCGCGTCCGACTTCCACGACTTGGACTCGAAGATCGAACCTTCGAAGCGTACTTACGCAAACTCCAATAAGGAGGCGCACGTCCGCGAGCTCGATCCACACGAGAGCCTCGACACAGAGCTCCGCGAAGCAATGGACATGTATGTCCTGGCGGGCGCGATCAAGGTCTACCGGGAGCGTCAAGGACTCGCCCTGTTCAAACATCACACGATGCTGATCCACGAAGCGATGAAAACAGGCATCCATCGCGAACAGGCCGAGAAAATCCACAGTCTGTGGACGTCTGCAGGATACTTCTCCACAACGTCACACGGTCGGCTCCGCGCCCTCTACGAGAAGGACGTACTTCCCGTTACGCAGGCGATCGGCGACGGAATGCCTGCTCCCGAAACCTTCGAGGAGCTCCTCCCCCACCTGGGAGAGGCTGTCTCCCGCATCGGCCGCACCGGCAACCCTGTCATCGTGGTGAACAGTGACAAGGACATCGAGCAGGAAGACCTCGACTTCGATCGCAACGAGGTTTGGCGCATCTTGGTCGGCGGCAACAAGCTGGCGCGCGGATTCACCGTGGAAGGCCTGACCATCTCCTACTATCGTCGGCTGACCAAGCAGGCGGACACCCTGATGCAGATGGGCCGCTGGTTCGGCTACCGAAAGAACTTCAGGGACCTGGTCCGGCTCTACATCACTCCTGAACTGTATGAAGCGTTCGAGGCGATCGTCCTCGACGAGGAGCACTTCCGCTCCGAGCTACGTCGCTACGCCGAGATCGTGGACGGCCGACCCCAAGTCACCCCCAAGCAGATTCCCCCGCTCGTCGCACAGCATCTTCCATGGTTGAAGCCTGCTGCTGCGAACAAGATGTACAATGCCATCCTCACAGAGCGCCGATCCCCCGGCGTGGGGGTCGAGCCGACAGGTTATCCGGACGACAAGTCTTCGCTGCTCATCAAGGCCAACACGATAGCTTTCCTCCCGGTTCTCCAGGCCGCGCAGCAGAGAGTCGACCTGCTCACGACCGAGACCTCACGCTTCTCAGCACTGGTCGGCGCAGTGAGCCACGCCGCTCTTCTCGACGTCTTGGGAGCATTGTCCTGGGTGGACTCCGAGCACTTCGCACCCGACCTCAGGTGGCTCCGTAGCTTGAACAGCGATCAGATCCACGACTGGATCGCCATCCTGCCCCAACACACGCGAAGTGGCGAGGCCCAAGGGGTCGTGCTCGGCAACGGGCCCTTCAGCCTGCATCACCGCGAACGTCGCCGGCCTCCTTTCTTCGGTGCCATCAGCATCCCGCGGCACCGAATCCCGGCACAGAGGATCGCGGGAGTGAGCGAGTCGATCGGAGACCCTGTCGCCGATGCGCTCGCACGGCCTCATCGAGGAGCGTTGCTCGTCTATCCGCTCATTACAGGTGATCTCCCCTCGGACGATGAAGCGAGCCTCGGGAAGATCATCATGGCCTTTCACCTGATTGCACCTCAGTCTGCTCAAACCAGCGATCGGAAACTGGTCACCTTCACCACACGCGACAAAAAACAGCAGAATGCCGCCATCATCAACTCGGTTAATCTCAAATAATAATCGGCAGCAAATGAAACACCGCCCAAGCCGGACCTCTGTCTACTATTCGCGCGAGAAAGTCGTGACCAAACCCTGCTTCAAGGGATTTAAATAGAAGCCAAGGCTCTGACGAATCGAGGCAGGCATAATTCAAGCAGGTCCCAGCAAGGAGGGGTATGCGTTTTAATAATATGATCTATTTCTCCAGGCCGCGACTGGAAGCTTTCTTCCCGGAACGCCCTTCGAGGCGGCTGCCAACAGTGAACGTAGAGCTAGATCTTCAGGTGGCGACGGTTGGCTTGGGACCTGCGGCTCCCCGGAGCCCTAGCGACGCGGAACTTCGCAAGCTGCGGCAGGTGCGCCATCAGATTGAGCGCGAAGCGTCGCACTTCTATGCTCCTGGCCTATCTGCAGGAGAGTGGATTTACTTCGATCTTGAGATGGGCTGGGGGACCTCCTATGAAGACACGACTCTTCCTAACCTAGATGACGTCCTCATGTTCTACGGGTCGCTATCCTGCGACCGTAGTCGCGTTGGGGGGCCTGTGGATCTCATGTTGTGCGGATCGACCGAACACCTGCTCAAGAAAACCGCCACGGTCGGCAGGTTGGGCTCCGGAACTGACTGGTTGTACGAGCTCGTCGTTAAGATCAACGACTTGGATGCCCGCGGTGACACCCGGATTCCCGAGGAACTGGCGAAGGAAGCCCTGGCCCTTCCTCGTGTCAATCAGCCCGATCAGGTGGCACGGTGGGTGTTCGATGTCATCGCATGGCACCATTCGCCCCGGCACCGGGCGCGCGTCCAAGGGTTAGCGCGGGTAGACCTCAACATTCCAGGTTGCGAAGGGGTTTCCCGGTTGATCTTGGCCACTCCGATGTATGTGCAGTACGCGTCAAGGAGGTCGTTGCGGTGGATCACCAAGCTCCGGCTTCATCGCGACCTGCGCCGCCGCTACGGACGTCCGATCTGGAAATGGAAGCCAGATCTTCCGCCAGAAGATCGCCGCAGGTTCTATGACCCGGAAGGCATTTCAAGCCCAAGTTATGACGAAGAGTGAGTCTCGTGGCAGCTCCTGATCGACAACAGTATGTCGATACAATTCGGCGCCCCAGGTCAAGGTAGTTTCACCGGGGCGCAGTTTCGGCCCTACCAGGGGTTGCCACATCCGATACCACCGTGGCCCCCCCTTTAGAAGCAAACTTGTCCATCCCCCGAAATCAGATGTCCACCAAACCGGGCCAACCCAATCCAGGTCACCTGGCCCAAGCCGTTGTGGGCCGACAGGACCCTGCTGTCTGGACTAACCGAGGTACACCTGTGTCCGATGCCATGCGAAGTAGGGTTCGCGTTCGATGTTCCACTTCTGTGTCTTGCGGCCCAACAGACGTTGGCGAACGTGCTCACCTAGCGCCGGGTACTGATCGAGAGCTTTGCTGAGCATGATGGTCCCGTCCTCGGAAACGGCGATGTAGCCATGCTCGTACAGGCTGTCACAGCCCAGGGTGCAGGCCAGCATGGCGATGTTGTCCAGCGAGCGACGTTCTTCCTCCGTGCAGTGGCTGCGCTTTTTGATATGGGCGGCCACCAGGAAACGCTCAGGCAGTTGAGCTTCGCATAAAGCGCATGCAGCGCCTCTTCCCCGCAGGAGTAGTCGTCTTAGGGTTGCCTGTTCGCCGCGCTGCTCGACCAAAGAGGACTTGCTCAGGGTGCCCTGGAAGGCGCCAGCGGCTGGTTCAGAGGCTGGCCCGTCGGTGAGGTGTGAGGTCAGGAAACGCCGGCGGTGGGCTTCGATAGTCGACGTTGCTTCGTCCAAGCCGACGGCGTGGAGAAGCGCGGCTTCGTCCGTGCCGTCGAAGTATGTGAGCAGGAGTGAGTCGGCCACGCGGGCGACGGCTTCCGTCGAGGTGGCGAAGAGGTTGTGGACCGGTTGCTGCAGCCCGCCGTGGACATGCGGCCGAGTCGTGTTGAGCCATCTCAGGTGCGCGTCTCCCGCTAGACCTTTGGGAGGTGGAGGGGCGCTCAATTCCCATAGAGCAGTGCCGTTGAGCGCCAAGAACGGCAGGTGGGGGTTACGAGCATCGCCCGGATGCCCAAACTCGTCGATGAGGCGCCCGATCTCCATCTCGGCCTCGGGCCAGGGCGCTAGCCGGTTCTTACCATTTCTCGCCCGACCGATCGCCCACAGCAGAGTCAACGGCTGGTGCCGCTTGGCGAAGCCGTCAACGTACCGCTGTGGACGGAGTTGCTCCACTGCCGTGAGCATCGTCTCAATGGTGACCTCTGAGGCGGAGACACGGCCCATCGCATCGTGTGGGGGGTGGGGATCCGAGGGCGGCCCGTCATCCGTAGCAGTGGTGGAGGGGAGGGCAGCTAGATCACGGGCCAACCGGTCGGCCTCATGCAGCGCGTAACCGGGGAGGCTAATTCGTAGCCGAATTCGCTTGGTGCTGTTGCCGCCTTTGGTTGCCGTAGGGCTCTGACCGATCCTGACCTGGGCGGTCGTCAGTCTTCGACGCAGTCCTTCGGAATCGGAATGGTCTGACAGGCGGATGGGTCCCCTTATCAGCCGGCGCTCTTCCTCTGGTAGGTGGCGGGTGCGGCTGGAGTCCACCAGCGCGTCCAGCAGGACGGCGTCGCGCTCCCTCAGCCTGGTGATGAGCAGAGCCAGGGCTTGCTTGTATTCGGTGTTCCGGCCTGGTCGGCCGGCGTTACGCCCGCTGGCGCTTGCCAGAATCAGAGCGAGGTGATCGCCGTCTCGCTCAATGGAGTATTCAGCGTCGAGAGGTTGATCACCGATGTAGGGGTGCATGTCTGCAGCATGGCAGTGCAGTCCGACATCTCTCGCCCGTACAGCGACATAGGAATGAAAGATGATCTCTGGCAGAACTCGACTCCAGGAAGCATTCATGGATCACTGCGAGCGAGAGGCGCTGAAGGGGGTCGCGTCGCATGTGCATCGTCGCCAACGGTCTGTGAACCGTTTGGATGGGCATGCTGACGTGCTTTCCAATTCGAGAGCGCGGGACATGCACGGGATGATCTTGTCTTCTGCAGATGGAGAGCACGGTGTTGATGCAGCTCATAGGTCATAAGCCGTGTGCGCAGCAACCACTCTCCTAACTCGGCGCTCTATGCCTTGTACACGGCTCTCATTCCGATCGCCCTGTACCGGCCGCTTGACGCACTTCTGCCAGAACCCCGTCCCAAAAGCCGACGACGTTTCCTCCTCCGAGCACCAGCTGACGGTCGAGCAGTCTGTTGCCGGTCTCGCACGAGGTCTCGCTCACAAGGGAGCAACCGTGGCATGCAGACAGGTTGAGTTGGGACGAACCCTGCCTGTCTCTCTCTATGCACACAGGGTCGTTCGAGCAGACATCCGCGTCGTCAAGCGCCGAGACGAGCAGCGGGATCAGCTTCCCAGGCTGTCCGAGCCGAGCCAGTCCTCCAAGGGTTCCCTGGGCATCCCCTGCCGCAGTGTAGATCAGGATCCCGGCGGTCTTGTCCTTCCGGTCGGAGTTCGCATAGATCCGTTCCCGCAGCGACGCTGATGCGTATCCGCTGGCGAACGCCAGCCTGCGGATGAGCAGGTGCGACAACGTGTGCAGAACGATGTAGCGCGGTTCGGGAACGTCGAGCCGGTCCGCCCATGGCGTGCCCGCGCGGCGCTTCAAGAGGATCCCTGCCCGCGCCTGGACTCCCGGTTGCGCCTCCCACTGTGCGAGCTTGTCCTCGTCGAACCTCAGAAAGATTCCCTCGCCGAACATTTCCATCGCCGGATAGATGGGGAACCCTGTAGGTCCGAGATCAGCAGCGATCAGATCGGCCTCCGCGCTGTGGCGCCTGAAGCCCCGCAAGGCAGTCACCTCGCGTACCCGGTGCACCTGTCCGACACCAGCGATCCGGCTGACGAGACTCTCCGGTCCCGAGGTCGTGTCCCGGCTCCATCCGTCGACGACGAAGTCTCCACCGGTACGGTCTCGTCCACCCTCGAGCTTCTTCAAGAAAGCGGCCCACTCCCCGTCCTTGAGGTCGAGAAGTACGTCGTCGGCCGAGGGCTCGTCTCCTGCCGCGACCTCGAGTACGGTCTCCTGAGACACGCCCAGCTCGCCGGCTATCCATCCCGCAATCACCTCCGTCTGAGGTCCGCCGTTGTCCGCCACGAGCTTCCCGAAGAACATATGACCACGGATCTTGTCGGCGACCTCCGCTGACGGAGGACGTTCCTCAGGGATGTCGAGCGCGGAGATTCGATCGGCGATGTAGTTCCCTGTCGCCCCCCGCTGAACCGCGACAAGACGGTGGTTGCACGGCTTCTTCACGGAGCTGTCCGGCTCCCACGGCTGCCGGCCGACGCAGTGGAGGCCGTCGCGGTGCAGGGCGTCCTTCGTCACGAGCTCCGCCAGAGACCGGCTGTGCCCGCAGCCGTAGCACTTGACCCGGAGGGAGGCCAGACCCTCGCCCTGACCGGACAGCCTCTCGAACCGGAGCTCCTTGTAGGCCTTGCAGAAGCGAACAGCTTCGTCGAGGCTCGCCCCGTGGCCCCTGTGCGCCCACTTGAACCACGGGACGTCCTGGGCGTGACTGCCTTGTTCGCAGATCGCGATGTAGCGCATCGGGACGAGGAACCCTCCGCACTCACAGGTGTTGCTCCACTTACCTTTTTTCTTTCCTGTCAGCTTGGAAAGCTTTGAGCACCTCTCGCAGAACCGCCAGGCGGGAAAGCGCCAGTAGAGCAGTGCCGGTGTGTCCTTCCCCGCATGGCCGGCATGAGTCGGCGGCTGCCTGAGGACACCCGCACCGAGCCTGGCGAGGAGTCGCTCACAGCTGATCTCATGGGCGTACTTCTTGTCCCACCACGAGGTGTCCGCCGCGATCAGTGACTCGCCTCGGATGTCGACGATCGCTCCGACGCCGAAGGGCATGATCGTCTCTGACAACCGCAGGTCATGCTTGATCTTCTCCACGGTGCACCTCCTCCTGAGGTTCCTGGACGTTCACGGCCACGTTCGGTTCGACCGACCTCATCGAGTCGCCGACGAGCCACCCTTCCCCGGGCTGTCCGAACCTCTTCACCAGCGCTTTTTCGATCTTGGCTGACCGCTCGTACCCCAGCGTCTCGTCCGCTTCGCGGGCCGCACTCGCTCGACGGTCCCAGTCGCGCAGAAGGCTCCAGATCGCCTGTCGCGTCTCCTCCGCCTCGATGTCGTCGGCCCGAGCCACATATCCGAGGAAGCGGTCGACAAGATTCGACACAGCATCACTGAGTGCCATGTCATCGAGGTCGAACCGTCCTGCTGTGTCATTGTCAGCCAGCGGGACGAACGACTGTCGCACCAGCGCCACGAGCGCCCCGGCCAGCGAGCGCTCCCGCGATGCCAACGACCAGGGGGTCACGCTCGTCGGTTCGACGCTGCGGTAGAGCGCCTCGTGGTATGCACGGAAGGTCTCGAAGTGCGACCGGTCCCGCGCACGACTCGACCTGAAGAGCGTCACCACGATGCCGTTGGTGTCGCCACGTCCGACACGGCTCGTCGCCTGAATGTACTCCGCGGTCGTCTTCGGCTGCCCGACCATGAGCATCAGGGCAAGCCTGGGGATGTCGATGCCGACGGAAAGCATGTTCGAGGACAGGACGACGTCGATTGCATCCGGGGACTCGTCCACACGGACCCGAAGCGCTCGAAGGTCGCTCGGGAGTTGCTCCGCTCCCCTTCGGCTGGTCAGCTCCAGCACACGCTCCGCCCTGACCGTTCGCGAGGGCAGGCCCAGACGTTCCGCGCGGGGCTCGAGTCGGGCCCGAATGTCGTCAATGACGAGCGTTCCGGTACGTCCGAGTTCCCGGAGTGAGTTGTGGTACATGACCAGTGTCCAGTAGGCGTCTTTGGGTACGACGGTTCTGCCACCGGCGGAGAGGACCTCGGGTATCTCGATGAGCGGGGTGACCGCAGAGATGACGGCCGAAGGCTGGGACACCGACTGAGGCATGAGCCCGATGTAGAGCCGCCCTTCGCCGTTCTTGACAGGTCGAGAGAAAAAAGTCTGGTCGTCGTCGAGCCCGGACGGCGGGTAGAGCACGACCTTGCGCCCGTACAGCCCCTGCACCTGTTCGTCCGAAGCGCGGATGGTCGCAGTGGAGGCAACGATCTTAGGACTCGTACCCATCCGGCTCAGCAGGAGCTGGATCACGGCGTCGAACACCGCGACGGTGGTGCCCAGCGGCCCGGACAGAAGATGGAGCTCGTCCTGGATGACCATGGAGGGCTGCTTGAACGTGGTTCCGAGACCCAGCAGCCTTCCCGCCGCGGGCTTGAACTGGAGGCGGGCGAACTTGTCGACGGTCGCCAGGAGAATCGTGGGCGGATCGTCGTACAGGACCTCGTCGACGACGGCGAGCGGCAGTTCGTCGCTGAATCGACACGATGTGTCAACGCAGTGGAGCACGACGTCCTTGCCGAGCAGACGCATGCCGTAGTCCTTCGGTTGCGTGCTCTTGATCTTGGGCACCATCGGTGCCAGGCACCAGGGGCAGCTTTCCACCTGGAACTGGTTGGCCTCTTCGGGTCGTGCCGCCTTCAAGAGCCGGTCCAGCGCTGCTTTCGCCTCCGAGCGGGTCCCGGGAGTGACCTCGTTCCCCACCCACAGGCCGATCGTGAAGGGCGTCATACCCTTCACTCGAGAATCCGCGCCACGGAGCAGCTCCATGGCACAGACGAGCGCTGCTGCCCGCTGGAACTGTTGGGAGGTGAGGAGCCGAAGTGTGTACCTGGTGATCACCGCGGTGCCACCACCCGCTGTGCCATGGAGCAGTCGCCGGTGGAAGATCTCGATCGCCGCGAGGCCCAGATACGCCTCCGTCTTGCCACCGCCGGTCGGGAACCAGATGAGATCGACGAGGTCACGGTCACCGTGCTTCTCGTCGACGGTGGAGGCGAGCGAGACGAGCAGGAACCCGAGCTGGAAAGGCCTCCAACGTGGTTCCTTGGAATCGGCCCCAGGGCCACCTCTGTTGATCGAGGACTGACGCATCTGAAGACGCATCGCCGCCATGCCCAGAGCGAATGCCGTACGGAGGAGTCCCTGAGCCGGATCACGAAGCAGCGCCACGCCGGCCCGCATCCGTTCGACCGCGTCCTGGGAGCGGCGGGCAATTCGTCGAGCGACCTCCGCCTCGTCACCGAATCCTTCAGCCCGCCACGTCTGTTCGTCCACCCACTCGGCGAACGCGTCGGCGAACGCATCCAGAGACTGCAGCACCGGCTCCGGGTCCGAATCCATCCTCATGAGATGTGCGAGTTCCAAGGACTGCGCTTCGGGGGTGTTCTTCGGGAAGCCCGTGGTCTCGACGGCGGGCACGACGAAAGCCGGCACCGGATCGAGGAACACTGCATTACAGCGACCGTCCGTGAAGTCCCAGTCGGCGGCCATCCCGTGACCGACGGCGTAGACCTTGCGGTTGCGGTACCTGAGCCGAAGCTCGGCGGTCTCCTGATCGCCGCCTAACAGACGGGTGGTGTCGTACTCCATGAACTGTGCGCCCGCGGCTGGACTGACGGACAGCCCTACCTGGAAGAGCATCTGAGGGATGTCGAGACGATCGTCTCCGGTGGACTCGGACATCACCCTGACGTGCACCGTGACCAGGAAGTTCCCTCTGAAGTCGCGCCAGCGCGACCCGATCTCCACAGGCACGTCGCCCACTGTGAGAAGCTCCGGGCGCTGGCCCTTGGCCAGCGAGATCTTGCCCGAGGCGAACGGTCTACGACGCCACTTGGGCGGCCCTTCGACCGACTCCTGCGAGTACGTACCGCACGAGAGGCTTGCTTCCACCGAAGCACCGTCGGTGACGAAGGAGATCGCGACGGACGATGGACGCCAGTCCTCGGCCAGCGGAACAGCCGCCCCGTCCTCCTCGAGATCTCCCTCGGGTACGTCCGCCGAGATCTCGTCCTGGGGTTCGGCCTGAGCCTGGCCATCGGTCTCCGGAGCGGCGGGGAACAGCATCCCGACGGCGTACTGCCGATGCGGGAGGTTGCGCGTCACTTCTTCCGGTCCCGCGTCCGGCCCTACGTAGGTGTCCCGAAGGTGCTGCAGTGCGGCACGCTGTGCCTCGGTGAGGTTCACTTCCCGACCTGCTTCCGGACGAGTCCCTGGAGCCGCTGCTTGTCGTCCTTGGAAGCGACGACATGGAGCGCGACCCGTGGTCTGGTGACGGCGACGTAGAACCCGGCGAGCCCGTGCTCGTCATAATCCTCGGGCAGGTCGCAGACGATCACGTGCTCCGCCTCCAGCCCTTTCGCAAAGCGCGGGCTGGTCACGGTGAAACCTGCGGCGCTCCGAACGGGAGCGGCGTCGGACGTGGCTCTGATGATCCAGATGCTTTCGCGACGGACACCGTCGTCGACGAGCTGACGTGCAACGCTCTCCGCAGCGGCTACATCGGCCTCCGCATCGGCCCATCTCCACTGCACTCGCTCACCATTGACGATTCCAGGATCTCCGATGTCAGCCCCCAGGTACTCCTGGACGACGTGGACGATCGCCCGCGTGTTGCGGACATTGCGGTTGAGGTCGAGGAGCAACGCCTCGTCGGACACGAGCTCGTAGACGTCCTGGTCGAAGGAGCCGTCCACGTGGGCCTGGTTGTTGGGGTCGAGGAACATCCGCCACCGACCTTTCGCCCGTCCTCCTTTGATGGCCGCGTCCAGCGCGTCCATCCCGTCGGCGTTCATGAGGTCCTGCGCCTCGTCGACGAGAACGACGTCGTACTTCTTCTCTCCGTCGAGTTCGGAGAAGGGGCGTAGGTCGATCGCACGTCCTGTGATGCGCGGTGAGAAGAAGTCGACCAATGCCGGCGAGTGGAAGGTGATCAGAACGGATCTGCCCTCGCCGGCCTCTTGTTTCGCAGCCTCGGTCAGCACGAGGGACTTCCCGGTACCGGCGCCTCCGATCACCATCATGCGCTGGTTGCGTGAGAGCGCGGACAGCACACGCGCCTGGTCGTCCGTCGCACGGTTCTGCTCCTCGATCACGGCCCCGCGCTGGGCATCGACGACCGGCATCCGTGTGAACTCACCGAAGAGACGTGCCCGTAAGAGGTCGGTATGCGCGATCTTCACTCCATGCGGCGCCGTCCTCGCTCCGTCGACGACGGTCCTGAAGGCCGCTGTCATGGCAGTGACGCTCATCTCCTCCTTGGCCCACCAGTGGCTGCCTTTCGACTCGACGGTCGGAGGAGGGGCATCTATGTCAGGCGTGATGACAACTGCCTCGCTTGCATACCAACCGATGCCTTCTTCGTTGAAGATCGCTCGTAGCGCGTGCATGGCCGACTGTGCCTGCCGCATCGGGGATTCACGAAGCCTCTTCCAGTCGCCGCGTCGGTCGACGGTGTACCAGAGGCCGTCGTGCTTGCTCACGCCTCCGCCCTTGACCTCGACCAGGATGACGATGTTCTCCCACAGGACGACGAAGTCAGCCTCCGCCTGTTGCTTGGTCCCGTGGGTTCGGAGCGACACAGAGTGGAACGCGACGGCGCCTTCTGGCCCCTCGATCGCGCCGAGGACACGTGCGACCCGGCGCTCTGCACCGCTCGTCGCTGTCGCCTCGATGTCCGCGAGGTCCGGAACAAGAATCATGCGCGATGCTCCCGCCAAAGCTGTTCGTACTCCCGGTAGCCGAGAAAGTCGTTGACCGCACCGAAGTTGTCGGCGATGTCCACGATCAGGCACTCCTCCTTGCCGCCGTTCTCCGGCCCGCGAAGGCCACGCCCGGCCATCTGGATGTAGGCGCTCGGGCTGAACGTCGGACGCGCGATGTAAAGAGCACGGACACCAGGAGCGTCGAATCCCTGGATCAACAGATCGCAGTTCGCGAGCACACGGATCTTTTCCGACTTGAACTGCTCGATGACATCCCGGCGTTCCTGGCGACCGGTCTGGCCGCTCACCGCGGCGGCCTCGACCTTGCGGTAACGCAGGGTCGCCGCGAGCACCTGTGCTGACAGCACGTTAGGGGTGAAGACGAGGATCGGCCATTCCGGATCCTGTTGCATGATGTGGTCCACGAGGACCGCCATACGTGCTTGGTTTCGGCCGATGCGATCGAGAACCTGTGGTTCGAGCTTGCGCTGAGTCCGGACGTTGGCCTCCTCGCCGGGGTTCAGAACGACGTCGACCCCCGGAAGCACCTCGTGCCGGACGCGAGCAAGCACACCCATCCGGGACAGTTTCCGGTAGGCCTCGCCCCCTTCAAAGGCCTTGATCATGCGGCGTCCGAAGCGCGCAGCCAACTCCTTCGTCTGAGTGTCGTTTCCCATGGAACCCTTGAACGGCGTCGCGGAGAGGCCGACGAGAGGCCGCTCCCAACTGCGCCCGTCCACACCCAGCCATCTGAGGATTTTCGTGTATCTGGAAGAGCTCCCCGCGCGATGGGCTTCGTCGACGATCACCGCGGACGCGTTGCTCAGCCACGCATATTCCGGGCGATCGATGATCTTGACCAGCTTCGCATCCGTGGCGACGACGACGCCGAACTGTGTGTCAGGCTCATGCACCGAATTGCTCTCCCAGAGCCTGCCGATCGTCAGTGGTCGTTCGTCAGCCAGGCCGCGCCACACCATGCTGAAGGTCTGCACCGCCTGTTCGCAGAGCTCGGCGGACTGCGCGATCCAGAGCACGGGCCCGCTCAGGGCACCGTCGATGAACAGCCGCAGCACCGTCTCTGTCGCCACGCGAGTCTTTCCTGCACCGGTAGGGAGCTCGACCATGGCCTTGAGCGAGTTGCCGTTCGGCTCCTTGAGGATCAGGACGTCCCTCAGGCGGGTGCTGATGTCATGCTGGAAATCGTGCAGGGGGTTCAGCTTGACGGCTCCAGGAATGACGAACTCGTCGTCCTGACGCTCATTCCGTTGACCGGCGTACTCGGCACCGAACCCCATTTTGCGAAGCCACGTGATGGTCGGCGCCGCGCCGGCCCACGTCGTGGGGACGTCCGTGTATCCCTCGCCGCGGAACTGGTCGGCGAGCAATCGGATCGAATCGCTTCTGTAGACGGTGAGAAAGAGTTCCGCGACAGAGGTCGCGTTGTTCACCAAGCCTTGTCTCTCAAGTGCCGACCAGAGGCCCTTGGGCAACGCCTCCCGGAGGGTGTCGTCCCCAAAGAACACCTCCAGACGCTCCTCGTCGGTGGGGGCCGCCTTGGCTGCTTGGCGCTGCTCCTCAAGACGCTGGTCCAGCCCTGCCTTGAGTACTTCGCTCAGCTGGGCGTTGTCCAACCCCAGACCGAATGCCTGGTTGATGACCTCCAGGACTTCCCGCTCTCCGAGGTCTGCCCGCACGATCAACGCATGTCCGTCGAGGTACCTGTCGAGCGATTGGTCCTCCACACCGTCCTCGGTGGTCACGCGCTTGGCTATGTGTACAGCCCTCGCCACCGTGGCGTTCATGACCTTGTCCGCCGTGTAGGTCGAGCGAAGTCCGGTGTACAGGTCGATGATGCGTTCGCCGTCCTGCTGCCCCTCGATCAACATGGAGAAGGAGAAGCTGTCCTCGAACCTACGGCATCCCACGACCTCGACCAGAGCGGCGACCTCGTCACTGTTCGCCCTCAGGTAGGGCTTCTGCCGAGACGCCAGGAAGCGCTGCTCCTCGTCCGTGGTCGCGATGTAGACCGTGTCCGGCCGCCGTGATTCGACCCCCTGCCCGATACGGGCTGGTATCCGTGACGGATGTCCTTGCGGGAACGCGAGTCTGCTCGCGGCAATGATGAACTTCGTCAAGGTGTGATCCTTGACGCGTGGCGGGAAGAGCTCCGCCTCGAGAGCTTCCCGCAGCACGTCCGACGGCACCTGAGCCAGCTCGCGAGGCAGGTTCAGCTTGTGCTCGACGCTTCGGGGGCCTCGGTACAGCGGCAGCAGGTCCTCGTACTCGACCATGGCTGCCGACACGATCTTCTGTGGAGATCTGCGGCCCCGGGTAGAGGGGAGCACGCCTACTCGGTCGACCGCCCATCGAAGCGGTGAGGTCACCCGGTAGGTCTGACGGGAATCGAGGTCCTCGACGGTCCAGGATTCATCCTCGAACCCCAACAGCTGCGTCGTCCATCTCTCTCGCAGATGATCAGGCGCGGCTGCGTCCCGCAGCATGAAAAGGACGGAGAACGGACCAGGGCCCGCGTGTTCGACGAACTCGATGCGCTCGATCTCTCGTTCACCCGGCCCCCGCCTGGTGTTGAGGAAGTCCCTCACCCACCGGCAGTAGTCCCCGAAGAAGACCTCGTCCTCGGTGGGATACTCCTTCACGGGATCGTGGACGACGCCTACTGCGTGAGCCACCTGTGGGACGCATCGGGATCGGTCCAGCAGGCTCCCGCCGAACTCATTTCCAAGTCCGTCGATGTCCACTACCTGGCTGGGCCACGACCACTTACCGTCAAGGATAGGTACCTTGATGTGCCCCGACGTGTCCTTCGACAGCATCCTCGCGGCTTCTGACGGCGAAACATTGAAAACCGCGTCCCAGAACCTGGTCAGGGCCTCGTCATCGGAGTCGGCAGAGAGCTTGTTGAGACGTGCTCGCAGGATGGCGAGGGGATCCAGGTCGCGGAACCCCTGACCGCGTAGACGCTCGTCGATCTTCGGAATTGCGAGAAAGACTTCGGCGACGAACCGTGCTCCCTCGATGTCGACGTCGTCGACCCGCCTGAGGAAGACGTTGCTCCGGTCCTTCAAGGCGCACAAGCCATCTGTGGTCGGGATCACCCGTGCCGTCTGAATCCCCTCGATGGCCAGGTGGTCGACGACAAAGGTGAAGGCTCTCGCTGCCGAAGCGGGATCCGTGCCCTCGGCCCACTCGCGCAGCCACGTGAGGATGCCGCGCTTCGGCACTGCCTCAAGAGCTCGCTTCTCGTCCCGAGCGTTGATCTCCAACTTCTCGGCGACGCTGAAGACGCAGAGCTGCCGCAGACGGGCGATTCGCTGCTGGATGGCATAGCAGCGCCAATGCGGGACGTCGTCGCCCGTGTTCGGGGAATTGATCCAGTTCCTGTGGTCCTGCTCGGAGACACCGCTGACCATGAAGTCGAGCGGGCGAAGCTCTCCAGCGAGCCTCAGCCTGCCTGTCGCGTCTGGAACGATCTCGCGCTGCGCCGCGATGCTCGGCACGTGCGTGGAGAGAATGTCGTCACCGAACGAGAGCACCTCACGACCACGCGCAGGCATGTACTCAAGGTGGGCGGCAGGGTCGTCACTTGGCGCAACCTTGGGAAGCATCCCTACGAACATCTCGGAGAGAGTTTTGAGGATCTCTCGGTTGTAGGTGTTCTCGAGCAGCGTCGTCCGGTCGTCGTTGACGCTCCAAGGAGCATTGAACAGCGCCGAGGCAGTGGTCTTGTCCTGCAAAGGGAAGTATGACCAGAACTCGCCGGTCTTGGGCCGAGACTGGCGGGACGGCATCGCGACCGTGACCTTGACCTGATCCCGCGAAACCGCCTCTCCGACCTCGATCCGAGCCTCCTGGGACGGAGAGTGCATCCGATGCTCCACGACCCACTCGTCGCCGGACCCGTCCGGGCGCTCGATCCTGAAGCTACCCTCGCCGAGGTCTCTGGACATGTGGCTCGTGCTGTAGGACTCCTCCTCGGACCCGATGACACGAAGCCGCACTTCGCGCACCTCGGTGACGAACAGGAGGAACTCCGACCGGAACTTACGAATCTCCTCATTTAAACGTTCCAAGTTGGCGGCTCGTGGCAGCTTGACAACCGTGGTCGCCCACTCGGCCAACTCGGCGAGCACGGAATCTTCCTCGAACGCCGCCTCAGCATCGATCAGAGTGGCGGTCCGCAGCGCAGGAAGCCTCTTCGCAGGCGCTCGGACAGCATTGATCGCCGCCTTTGCCTTGTCCGAGTTGAACTCGAAGGAGACCGATCGGCTGTACACCTGGGGCGCATCGGTCACCGCCAGGACCGACTTGAAGCCCAGACCGAAGCGCCCAATCTCGTCACCGCGCTTGCCACTGAGGTGGGCGTGTGCGATCGACGTCAAGCCGCTCTTCGAGAACGGACGTCCGGCATTGGCGCAGTACAGCGTCGCGGACCGCAGGTCGAGGACGATCTCCACCCGCCCCGCACCGAAATGATCCGAAGAGCCGCCGGACATGGCGTCCGCCGCGTTCTGCACCAGTTCAAGGAGCGTGCGGTTGGCGTACCCACCGACTCGGATCGACTCTTCGTGGTTCGCATGCTCGGTGATGAGGTTGGGATTTGCCTCGTACGACGCGATCGCTCGTTCGAACTGCTTCTCGACTTCTTGTGTGAGTCCGACATCCGGGGTCCAGTCCTGCCGCCTCGCCATTACGCCCTCATGCCTCTCTCGTCCGACCCTGAAAGGCTGCCGCCACTCTCGGCATCACAAAATGCTTGTGGCACATCCATTGCCGCATACACGCCTCATCGTGCATAAAGCGGTCAGATCAGACCTATGGCCACGAGGGGTGTCACCGACATCACCGGCGCAATAATAGACCCGACTACCTCTGTTCTGGCAAACACGAAAAATCCTCCCGTACTGGCGGGAGGAATCACACGTCCAGGGCATCGCGCCCGCCACCGTCGACGACGCACCGTCCGCGGATCTCGGTACCCCGCAGCCAGCTTCGCGCGCAGCAGACGCGCCACCGGGCGAAGGCTGATACTTGCGCAAGTGCGAGGACGCATATGGCTCGCGGAATGATGACAGAAGCGAGCCTGGCCAAATTTCACAGGACTCTTGCACGGCTGACCCCTTTAGGGGGATCTCTGCGCCACTGATGCCAGCCCTCAAATGCATGCACGACAGCCATGCCCGACGGAGCCCGAGGTTAAATCAAACGTCGGTTTCCATGCATTTCCAATTATCCCTGCTAGCTGCAACCCCTCCGAAGACGTTGTTGCTTCTGCTCATATCGCCCGGAAGACAGCCGGCGGAATAGAGTAACTCATCTCCCACCGCAGCTCGCACGACTCCTTATCGTGATCAGCATTCCCGATGACACCATTCCTGATCACGGCCAATGTTCGCACGCTACAATTCCCGCTGAGAAATGTCCAGGCGCGCAGCTCTGCTATGTCGTAGCCACCATGCCTCTTCCCAGATCGGTCGATGTGTCGGCACGGATGAGCAGGCAACGTCGGAGGGACACTGCCCCTGAGCTCGCCGTGCGGAAGCTGCTGCACGCCCACGGGCTGCGGTATCGAGTGGCCTGGCCAATACTGAGCTTCCCCCAGTAGTCCGGACACCGGCGGTGTGCCATCAGGCTCCAGGGTCCGGCGGCTGGTGACGCCGCTCGTACTCGTTGGGGCTGAGCATTCCGATGCCGGAATGCCGCCTGTAGGGGTTGTACCAGCACTCGATCCATTCAAACACCGCGTTGGCGAGTTCTGCTCTTGTTGCCCATTTCTTGGTGTCGAGCAGTTCGAGTTGCATCGTCCCCCAGAACGATTCCATCATCGCATTGTCAAAACAATCGCCGACCGTTCCCATCGAGCCCATCAACCCGGCCTTGCGGAGTCGCTGCCCGAATGCCCAGGACGTGAACTGACAGCCGTGATCGGAATGCAGAATAGTCGCCCCACCCTCCGGAGTACGGCGGGTGACGGCCATGGAAAGCGCGTTGACGACCAGCTCCGTCGTCTGACGTTACGCCATCGACCAGCCAATGATCCGGCGTGAATAAGCGTCCATAACCGCCGCGCAATACAGTTTCCCCTCGCTCGTGGGATGCTCGGTGATATCGGTCAGCCAGAGCCGGTCAGGAGCTTCCACGGTGAACGCCCGGCCGACGAGGTCGTCCTCGGTCGCGACGTTGACCAGGCTGCGGCGGCCTCGTCGCCGGTAGGCGCCCCGTAGCCCGGCGCGGCGCATGAGCCGCTCGACGCGCTTGCGGTTCACCGCCAGCCCCAGGCCGAGCGTCAACTCGGCGTGCACGCGCGGCGAGCCGTAGCTACCGCGGGACTCGACATGGATCTCGCGGATGATTTTCGTGAGTTCGGTATTCTCCTGTTCCCTGGCCGATGCCGGCCGGCCGAGCCAATCGTGGTATCCCGAGCGCTATACCTTCAGCACTCGGCAGGCCACCGCGATAGGGATATCGTCGTCGGCGAGTTCACGGACCAGCGAGTACGCTATTTTGGGAGAACGTTCTCACGCGCGAAATACGCGGCTGCGCGTTTGAGGATCTCGTTTTCCAGTTCCAGCTGTTTGTTCTTGCGTCGCAGCTCGGCGATTTCGGCTTTCTCGGCCGTCGTGAGCCGACCCGACGTTTGCCCTTCCTGGTCGGCGTCGGCCTGGGCCAGCCAGTTTTGCAGGCAGGAACGGCTGATTCCCAGTTCCTTGGCCAGAGTGATGATCGGTTTGTCACCGAGTTGGGCCAGTGCGACGGCGCGCTCACGAAACTCAGGCGAGTGAGGTGCAGGCACGAGTCCCTTCCTTCCCAGCCGACGCAAGGTCGACTCAGGCGAGGTGTCCGTCCTGCGGGGGGGGGAACCTCAAGACGCGTTCGCTCGACGGAGGGATTGCTCGTCGCGCTCGTGTGTCTTGGGCACGTCTGCTGACGGCGTCGAGCCACACCTGGTACCCGAGGCGTCGCCGTGGAGAGAATGGCGCTGCGGCAAGTACATCCGGGAGGGTCAATGACCACAATGTCCGGCAAGGTGTGTCTGGTGACCGGCGGGACCAGCGGGATTGGCCGGGAGACGGCGGCCCGGCTGGCCGAGCTGGGGGCCACCGTGGTCGTCGTCGGGCGCGACGTCGAGCGAGGGCGAGCGGCCGTCAAGGAGATCCGGCATCGGGCGCCCAGCGCCGAGGTGGACCTCCTGACGGCCGACATGTCGAGCCTGGCCGAAGTGCGCCGGCTGGCCGCCGAGGTGCTGGAGAAGTACCACCGGCTCGACGTACTCGACAACAACGCCGGCGTGATCATGCTCAAGCAGCAGTTCACGGTCGACGGCTACGAGACCATGTTCGCCGTCAACCATCTGGCGCCGTTCCTGCTGACCAGCCTGCTGCGGGAACGGCTGGTAGGCAGCGCGCCGGCCCGCGTGATCACGGTTTCGTCCAATGTGCATCGCTCGGCCAAGCAGATTCCCTGGGACGAACTGGCCCGCGGCGAGCCGAGCTACCCGCTGTCGAAACTGGCGAACATCCTGTTCACAGCCGAGCTGGCCAAGCGCCTGACCGGCACCGGCGTGGTCGCCAACTGCCTGCACCCGGGCCTCATCCGCACCCAGTTGGGCCGCGAGGTCCGCGGCGTCGCGAAGCTCCTCGTCGCGGCCGCCAAGCCCTTCATGGGTACCGTCCAGACCGGCGCGGCCACCCCGGTCCACCTGGCCAGCGCCCCAGAGGCGGCCGAGGTCACCGGAGGCTACTTCTTCCGCGGCAAGCAGATCGAGCCGAGCTCCCTGGCCCGCGACCCCGAGGCGGCCGCGCGTCTATGGACCCTCAGCGAGGAGCTGGTGGCGTAAGCCGAGCCAAGATCGTCGCCATGTGGCGCGCTCGCCAAACTTGTGATCAATGGCCTGCTGAGCGGCGTACGGACCGTGACGATCGACGTGAGCCGCAGCACCGGCTCAGCGGAGATCCGCATGGGTCAGAATGTGCCGATGACGATCTCCGCCGACACGCTGCCCGACCCGGTGCCCGGCACCCGCAGGAATGGATGAGCTGGTAAGAAGGTCGACACCTGAAGTATGGTCTTAAGTATGGCAACAAAGAAAGTGACGGTGACGATCCCCGAGGAGCTCCTTGACGAGATCCGCGCGGATGCGGCCGAGCGAGGCCTGTCGGCGTACGTCGCCGAGGCGTTGCGCTTCAAGCGTGACCGGGATCGGTTGCTGGAGCTGGTGAACTGGCTGGAGGAAGAATACGGGCCTGTCACCGATGACGAGCGTGCGGCAGCACTCGAGGAGTTGGAAGACCTCGACGCCGAGCACGAGCGTCGCCGTGCGAGCGGAAAGCGCAACGCAGGAGAGGCTGCGTGAGCCAGCGAAGCGGTGATCGCGGGCAGCCGCTACGGATCTTCGTGCTCGACTGTCAGGCCTTGTCCCTGGCCGTGCGTGGCGACAAGAAGATGATCGCCTGGCTCGACCTTGCGGCCCGGGGGCAGGCGGAGGTGGTGACGTCTCCGATGACGGTGGTTGAGGCCTACGACGGCAGGGTCACCGAGCAACGTTGGGATTGGGTGCTTTCCCGGCTCAACGTCCCCCATATCGGGAAGGACGAGGCCCGCCAGGCCCGTCGGCTCCTGGCCGACGCCAAGCTGCACGGCCACAAGTACGCGATCGACGCGGTCCTCGCCGTTATCGCACGGCAGCAGAAGGGACAGGTCACCGTCTTCACCTCGGACGTAGACGACCTGGAGAAGCTCGTTCCGGACACGATCGTCGTCAAGAAGGTATGAACTGCAGGCCCGTCACCGGGTCTGTGCTCGCCTTGAGGCTTGAGGAAGGCCGGGGCCGCTCCGCGTTTTCCGGACGCGATGCCCAGACAGGGTGCCGACCGCTCTGGAGGCAAGAACCACAAGCTGGATCGAGGTGCTCTTCGTCGCGCCCCTGTACGTAGTTCGCTCGTCAATCTCGTGCCCCATCGACTCCGAGCACCTCAAAGTCAGACCCTCACCTCCGCAGTATGCGCATGCCCGCGACTCCCCCCCACCTCCACCTTCAGCGCACCCCTGGCCTTGCGCACACTACGATCGCTCTCCCTCACCGACTTCACCCGCCAGGGCAACGTCACCTTCACCTCGTCAACAGTCCGAGACGGATCGGACACCGCGAGCCGTACCCGCTCCCCCACCCGCCGGACCAACAACGTGCAGGGACCGTCCACGCTGAGCGGCCCGTCCTGGGTCTCGACGGTCCCCCCGCGCCAGAAGACGGCCGCGATCATGCCATCACGTGAGATGGCCTGCACCGCTCCGGAGTTGGCGAGGATCTCAACCCGCCCCGCGTAAGCCTCCATCTGCGTGATGGAGGCGTCGGGCAGCACGGCGTAGGCGTAGCGCGCCTTGCGGGGGTTGACGCCGTGGTCGATGACGATCGTCGTGTAGTGCCTGGTGACGGGGGTGGTGTCGCCTCCGGTGGTGGCGCCCTTGTCGATGTCGCGCCAGCGGCCGGTGCGCTCGGCTCGGATCACCTTGGCCTTGGCGCCGTCGAGGAGCGCGTAGCCGGCCACGCCGGGCAGGTGGATCCAGCCCTCACCCCGGGTCAGCGACGGGTGCCGGTCGTGGGTGTTGCGGTTTTCCACGATGGTCTCGATGCGGCGGCCGTCGGAGGCGGTGATGCCGGTGCCGAGGGCGATGACCGCGTCGTCGAGCATGAACCACGCCTTCTTGGCCCGTAGCGAGGAGCCGCCGGCGATCAGTTTCATGGCGGCCACGCCGTACTCGCCGTCGAGGGCCACGCCGCCCGCCCACGGGGTGGGGGGCAGGCGGCGGTGGTCGTGCGGGAGGTCGGCGCGTCTGCGGGTGTCGACCGTCGTTCCCGGCAGGCGGTACGGGTCGATCGTGGGCCACAGGTCGTCGTTCCAGTGGGTGAGGTCGCCGGTGTAGAGGTAGGTCATGCCGTCGCCGGTGTACCAGCCGTGCAGGTTCTCCCGGTTGATGGCCTCGGCGGCGCCGATGCGCTGCGAGCTCATCGAGATCGCGTACGCCCAGGTGGGGCGGCGGTGTACGACCCGGTCCATGTCGGCGAAGACGTACGTGCCCGTCGTGCGCTCACCGACCGGCACCGCGGGGTCGGTGAGCAGGGCCGTGGCTCTGGCGATGCTCGCCGGGGGTGCGTACGTGCCGTAGGGGACGGTCTGGTTGCGGGTGAGCCAGCCTTTGACAAGCGGTCGCCAGCGGCGGGCGTGGCGTTCGGGGGCGGTCTCCAGCAGGGTGAGGACGGCTTCGACGGCCTTGTGTCCCGAGTGGTGGTCGCGGTGGCCCTGTACCGAGATCTGCCGGCCGCGTACGCAGTCCATCATCAGCCCGTCGAAGACGAACGGTACGAACGTGCGGTCCACGAGGTCGTAGATGTTGCCGATTCCGGTGATCTCCCACGGCGACCTGGAGAGCATGGCGATCAGTTTGGCGACGCTCTCCAGGTAGTCCACGCCGTAGCTGCCGGTGTAGGGGTACACGTCGTGCTGGATGAACGATCCGTCGCGGTAGAAGCCGTCGCCCGGGCCCCTGGTCGGCCGCAGCAGGTCGGAGACCGCCTTTCCCGCCCGTCTGACGAGGCGGGCGTCGTGGGTGAGGACTCCGCGCATCGCCACCGCCATCGCCTTGCCCGCGCGGTTGGCGCCGGTCTCGACGACGCCGGGGTGGCTGACGCGGCGTTCCGGGTCGGGGCACCAGCGGTGCAGGGGACGCAGCCAGCGATCGAGGCGGCCCGAGGGCAGGCCGTCGTACAGCAGGGCGCAGGTGTCGGTGAGCGAGCGGGGGACGCCGATCTCCCACCAGTACCAGTTGCTGCCCCGCCGGTCGAGCCCTTCGTGGTACGCGTGCTCGTACAGGAAGTCCAGCGCTTGAACGGCGGTCCGGGCGACCTGGCCGTCGTGGTGCATCGCGGTGCCGGGTGTGGCCCAGGCGAGCGCGAGGGTGCGCATGCGGTTGTAGGAGCGGTTGAAATTGCCGGTCCGGGGGTTCGAGAGCGGCAGGTCGGGCCAGAGGCTCGGACGGCCGGGGGCGGGGTTCAGCTTGCGCAGCACCGCGTTGGCCGAGCCTTCGAGTGCCCGCGTCCTGTCTATATAGGTCGCGTCGGTATGAGCTGAGGTGTCCGACCCGCCGGCCATCAGGTTCACCCACCGCTCACGCGCGTCGTCGAACGCGGCGGTGCCGGTCGCCGCCTCGGCCGGTCTGTCCCACAGGGCGAGACCGGCCACCGTCGCGGCGCCCAGCAGGGCGGACCGTCGACTGAGGGGGTGGGTCATGGCGGCCCTTCCGGCAATAGGGCAAATATCAGACGAAAAGATCATAAGTCGACATGCGGGTGGATCATCCGGCTCCTCTGACGGTGAGCGGCGCTGGGCGGCGGTGAGCGGGCGTACGGACGTCATCGGGAACGCGCGCTACCCGGCTCGGGCGGTGACATGCCGGACCGATCGGCCGGCGGCGTCCCACCCGCTTGAGTATCCCAAGCCGCCGGCCTACCCGCCGCCCCCAAGAGCAGGTCGAGCGTCCCCGGTCGCCGTCACCGGTTTCGGGAACTATTGGGAGAACCGCGTCGCGGCCTCCCCCGTGAGCCGGCCCGGCGGCAGACGTCGCCCACAGAGGACAAGCAGCAGGTCCTGGGCCGGTCCCCGGAGCGGTGTTCCCGTCCCGTGGCTCCAGTCGAGGTCGGTCGCCCGCAACGCGACCCCCGCGAGGTCGGTTCCGAAGAACGCGATGTTCTTCGGACGCATCCCGGCCAGCACCATGGCCACCCGTTCGACTGGAACCCGGCGGTCGAGTCCCAGACCCACCGTGATGTCGAGTCCATGGATGACTTCGTGCGCGAGCGCCCCGTGGACGCCTCCGCCGGGAGGAGTCCACGGATGTGCGGCGTTGTCCCGCAGCGAGGCGAGCAGTCTCTCGGGCGGCAACCTGACGGCGTCGCGACGGGCGCACCGATCGGCCATGCGATTGAAGTCTCCGCGTGCCTTCGCCAGCTCCAGCAGGGTCCTTCCGAGTGAGGTGCGGAAGGGCATCGTCGTGTGGGCGACGACCTCGCGGACCCTCCAGCCGTCACACAACGTGGGCGCATCCCACTGTTCGGGACGCAGGGCCGCGAGCAGGTCCGCCTGTTCGCGGCGTTCCTTCACCAGTGCGTCCCGAAGTCGATCTTCGGTCATCAAAGCCTCCTCGTGCTTGTTCGGCGCGTACGTTCACGGTGTGATCCCGGTATGGGTACGAACGCGGAGCCGGAAAGTCATCGGTCCCCCCGCGTGATGTGTCGGTGGCGGCGCATACGGTCGGGGAATGGCTGAAACGCTGACCGGTGAGGATTCCCGGCTGGAGCCGTTCCGGGTCGAGCTGACCGGTTACTGCTATCGGATGCTCGGCTCCGGCTTCGAGGCCGAAGACGCGGTGCAGGAAACGCTGCTGCGTGCCTGGCGAGCGTTCGACCGCTACGACGAGCGACGGGCGTCGCTGCGCACCTGGCTCTACAGCATCGCCACCAACATCTGCCTCGACATGCTGCGCAGCACGCAACGCCGGGCCCTGTCCATGGATCTCAGCCGGGCCGCGGACGGCGGATCGAGCATCGGCGAGCCGGTGTCGGAGCGGGTCTGGGTCCAGCCGGTTCCGGACGCTCTCGTGCTGCCGATGGACGGCGATCCGGAAGAGCTGGCCGTGCGGCGGGAGACGATCCGGCTGGCGTTCGTCGCCGCGTTGCAGCACCTGCCGCCCCGGCAGAGGGCGGTGCTGATCCTGCGTGACGTGTTGCGGTGGAAGAGCGGGGAGGTCGCGGACCTCCTGGAGACCACCGTCGCGTCGGTGACCAGCGCGCTACAGCGGGCGAGGTCGACGCTCAAGACGGTCGACGCCATGCCCGGTGAGCCGTTCCGGCCGGCCGACCCGGGCCAGCGCGAGTTGCTCGCCCGCTATTGCAGCGCGTTCGAGCGTCACGACGTCACCGCGCTCGTCGCCCTGCTGCACGAGGACGCGACGATGTCGATGCCTCCCTTCGCCTGGTGGCTTCGCGGCCGCGACCTGATCGAGCAGGCGCTGCTGGACCCGAACGCGTCCTGCGCGGGCGCGCGTCTCGTCCCGGCCGCGGCGAACGGCTCGCCGGCGTTCTGGCAGACCAGACCCGGTCCCGACGGCGTTCACGTGCCCTTCGGGCTGGTTCTTCTGGACGTGTCCGGGGGTCTGATCAGCGGCGTCACCACATATCTGGACGCCGACCGGCTGATCCCGCTTTTCGGCGCTCCGGCCGCGTCTTTCCCGCCACCGCGATCGTTTCCCGCACACCGATGAGTTTCGTGACGCCACGGCGTATCCCCGTGGACGGCTACTCACCACGAACCGGAGGAACGACCATGGCGACTGTCCAGCCCATCATCGTCACATCCGACCTGGATCGACTGCGAACCTTCTATGAGCGCCTGTTCGGGGCGATGGAGGTGAGCCGCTTTCCCGAGGACGGACCCACGTTCTTCGTGAACCTGAAGTTGGGCGACTCGGAACTCGGACTGGTCAACGAGGCGGCGACCGACCTGTCCGCCCCGCAGCGGATCCTGCTGAGTGTGAAGGTCGACGACGTGAACGGTCTGCTGGACCAGGCCGAGTCGGCCGGCGGACGAGTGCTCGGCCCGTCCAACGACATGCCATGGGGAGAACGTGTGGCCCATATCCACGACCCTGACGGAAACAAGGTCAACCTGACCCAGCCCCTCCGGTAGAACGCCGGACGGCTCAGGCGATGACCCGCCTGCTGCTGACGTGCGCGGGGGCGTGCTTCCTGTCGCTCTGACTGCTCGTCCCCACGATCCCCGAGCACGTCACCGGCCCGCCGGAGCGAGGTCCGGTCCTGGTCGGCGGTTGCTTGGCGATCACGGCCGGGTGCGCCGTGATCTTCCGCCCACTGGCCGGCCGACCGGCGCGGCCGCGGAGCGGCGGCCTGCACCGGCGCCGCGCTGCCGGCGATCACCTTCTTCGCCGCGCTCACGGCCGAGGCCGACCGAACCTGGTGCGGGTACGGAACTCACTTGCTCCAGACGCTCTCGGCTCCGCTGTGGCCCGCCCGGACCATGGCGACGGTGCCTCCCACGCCGCCGACCAGGGCGAGGATCACCAGGACGATCATCGCGCCGACGTACCATCGCGGGCGCGTTCCTTCATGGGGTGAGTGCCTGCCGTGCCCCATGAACCGGGTCGCCAGGGAGAGGCCCAGCGCGGCCAGCCAGAGCACGATGGCGAACGGCAGCACCTGCTCGCCCTGCTCCTCGTGGGCCTCGATGAGCGCGTTCTCCCCGACCGTGTCCGCCAACGTCTCGCCGCTGCTGATCGACAGCGGCACGGCGATCAGCGCGACGGTGGCGACGAACAGCACCGCCGGCCACAACCGGCGCGCCGCCGCGGGCCAGAACGCCATCAAAATGGTGCCGAGCGCCGCGAGCGGCAGGCACACGACGGCGGCGTGCACGACCAGCGGGTGCAGCGGCAGGCCGAAGAACATGTCCGTCTCCTGTCTCGCGCGACGCCGGGCACCGGATCGCGACCGGCGAGAAGCGCCGATGGCCGCGGGCGGTGCCGGCGGCCATGACTTCTGTGGCCTCCGGCGTCAAGCGGCCGGAGCCCGTCATCTCCTCACCGTGAGTCCGCCGCCGGAGGCTGCCCGGGCTGCTCGGGAAGCCGATCCAGCTCTCGCTGGAAGGCGCGGGCGTGTCCGGCCTCGTCCTCGGCGTTGTTCGAGAAACGGGCGGCCGCCTGGCTGTCGCCCGCCGCCTCGGCGCGCTTGGCGAAGGTCGGGTACATGGTCCGGGACTCGTACTGTTCGCCGGCGATGGCCTTGGTCAGGTTGGCGCGCGTGTCACCGACCAGCCCGGCCAGCTTCGCCTCATCGGCGAAGTGCTCGTGCAGCTCCACCTCGGAGGTGCCGCGGAACAGTTTCGCCACGGCCGGGTTCTTGGCGTGCTCGGCGTACTGATGATATTTGGCGTACGCGAACCCCTCACCGTGCAAGGCCGCGTCCAGATCGGCCTTGGTCTGCTGTGCGCGGACCTCGGGCGGCCCCTTCGGGACCCGAACCTTGTCGGCCTTCGGCGGCTTCGGCACCGTACCCTCGCCGGACTCGACGGCGCGCAGCGCGGCCTCGAACGCCCGCCCGTGCCCGCCTTCGTCACGGGCGATCTCCGAGAAGCGGGCGGCCGCCCGGCTGTCGCCGCCTGCCTTGGCCTGCCGCGCGAAACCGGGATACATCTGCCGGGACTCGTAGGTCTCCCCGGCCACCGCGGCACGCAGGTTCTCGGCGTCGCTGCCGACCAGGCCGCTCAGCTGGGCCTCCTCCCTGAAGTGTTCGCCCAGTTCGACGCCGGCGGTGCGCTCGAACAGGCGGGCCACCGCCGGCAGCCTCTCCCGCTGGGCCTGGGCCGCGTACAGGCGGTAGGAGGCGTTGGCGAACGCCTCACCGCGCATCGCCTGTTCGAGGTCCTTCTGGGTTTGCGGGCTCGGTGGATCCACCGGTGCGGCGGAAGCGGCGAGCGCGCCGCCGACGGGCACGCTCAGTGCGATGGTGAACGCGCCTGTGATGACTGCGCGTGCGAACGAGGTGATCATTTCGACCTCCCGCCTGGTGCGGCTGTTTCCTGCCATCAGGTGAGGACTTACCTGGAGCGAGTGGTCGGTAACGGTCGTCCTGGCAAAGCCGGGTGAAGCATGCGGGCCGAACGCAAAGGGTGCCCCATGCGCGGGGCGGCGCACTCCCGGGGGTGGTACGCCGGCGACTCTCCGTGACGCCGCTTGGACGAGTCACCCTTGGGACGAGCGGCTCGGGTCCGAGGGCGGCCCCCGTCGCACGTTGCCTTCCGCTCTGGAATCGACACAGGAATATCTATTGTGCACTGAGTTCACGATACGCTTTACTCGTGACGCAGGTTCACCCCGACCAGGGACCCCGCGCGACGGGTGCGTCTCGCGTGGCCTTCCATCGCGATCACCAGCCGAGTCTGTGAGGTCCCCGACTTGCCAACGGCTTCCCACACACGAAGACGAAGCGTCCCGAGCGACGGCGCCACCCCGGAGAAGACAGGAGCCTTCACCTTCGGAAAGCCACAACCACCTTGTAAGCACACAAGCCGCAAATCGCCGCCGATGTTCCGCCAGGTCACGCCGATCACCGGAATCCTGTCCAGTTCTCCGGGAATTTCGGCCCGCCCTTTACGGCAAGCCGGACAATATATCAAATAACCACATCGATAACCATCTAACCTGGCCACCATGTATTCCAGGGTGTAGCTTCCAGCAGCTTCACATCGATGACCCAAGGCGCTTAATCCGTGATGAATGATCAAATTCCCGCCAGATGGCCTGCCGGCACCCTCATGGACAGAATCAGCCCGGAGGAGCGGAAGGAACTCCTGGATCTCGTGCCGCCGTCCCCGCGGCAGGCCGGCGAACCACTCATCTATCACGGAGACCGAGAGAGGTCCGAGGTCTATCTTCTGAGGTCCGTCCCGGGTCAGCGGATCACCGCGTGCGTGAAGGTGACGGCCTACCTGGAATCGGGCGCATCAGCAATATTGGGCATCCGGGTCAGCGGCGATGTGGTCGGCGAGCTGGCGGCTCTGCGCAGGGAGCCCAGATCGGCTGCGGTCACCGCGTGCAGTCCGATGTGGGTGCACGTCATCCGCGCGGAGGTGTTCACCGACTTCCTCGACCGTCATCCGGCGGCATGGAACGCGTTCGCCAGGATGATCGCCGACCGGCTCGACTGGGCCAACCGCAGAAGAACCGACTTCGCCCAGTTCAGCGTGCCCGTACGGGTCGCGAACGTGCTCGTGGAACTCTCCGGCCGGCACGGGGTCGCCCGGGCGGACGGCAAACGGGAACTGGGAGTCGATCTCACCCACGAGGAGATCGCCAATCTCGTCGGGGCCGGGAAGGACGCCGTCTTCAAGGCCTTCCGACATTTCAAGGAGCTTGAACTGATCGCCTCCGGTCATCGCAGGAAGATCGTCATCGACCCAATCGGTCTGTCCAATTACCGGTAAAACGTACTGGTACGTCTTGAGGCGATGCGACCTTCGCCAGACTCATCCCCGGCGATCTCCCCACCGCTCTGGTGGATCTTTCTCGCAACCACAAGGTGACGTGATGTTCGATTCTGATTTCAGCCGCCGCCTGGTCATGGCGGTCGACGCGGAGGGATACGGCCGCGGCGACGACCTACGGCACGACTCGATCCAGTCGGGCCTGGCCCAGGTCATGGACCGTGGCGCACGAGAGGCCGGCCTGCGGCGCGAGACCTGGGCCCGCCAGGAGGCCGGCGACGGCGAGGTCATCGTCATCCCCGAGAGGGAGGGCGAGCTTCGGGTCGTCGACGACCTGGTCCACCGGGTGCGCAAGGCGCTCCACGACCACAACCGCGAACGCCGAGACGACGCCCGCCTGCGGATACGCGTCGCGATCGGCCACGGCGTCGTGAAACGCGGCGCGATGGGCTTCGTCGGCCAGGTCGTGGTGACCACCGCCCGGCTGCTCGACGCGGAGGCCGCCCGTACCGCCCTGCAGGTGAACCCGCGCGCCGACCTGGTGCTGATCCTCACCGATCGGCTCTACGAGGACGTCGTCCGACAGCTCCACACCTCCTACCGGCCGGAGGCGTTCACCCGGCTGGAAGTGCCGACCAAGGAACGCACCGAGATCGCCTGGATGTGGATTCCTTCCGAAGACCTGGCTCAGAGAGGAACTCTCGACATGGACAACCTGCCCGAGGTCGCCGACACCCTGTGGGCTCTCATCGCCGGGGGTGCCATCGAGCGTCTCGGCGCCTACGGCACCGAGACCGGCCTGGGCGGAGCACGCAGACTGCTCGCGAAGATCAAGAAATTCCGGTCCGAGCAGGGCCAACCGGCCGCCCCGGAGTCGCGGGACGACCTGCTGGAGTCCCTGGAGAAGCTGGTGCGGGCCGACCCCACCGCGAAGCGGGTCGCGCAGCAGTTCAACGCCGAGCAGATGACCGTGAACATGATCACCGCTCCCATCTCCGGGGAGGAGATCAACTTTGGTATCCGAAACTGATTCGCCGCCCGACGGCGTCCTGATCGGCGAGGCGGCCACACCGGTGGATCTGACCGATCAGGCCGAGGCGACGGACGAGGGTTTCGCGCAGGTCTCCCAGGTCCAGACCGTCATCAACCACATTCACGGCAACGTGGGAGACGCCTCGTTCGGCATCTCGGGGGCTCGCCCCAGGTCCCGCCGCACCTCGGGACCCGTGTCCGCCGACGAGATGGCGGAGACCCGCACCCGCCACGTGCGCCACGCCACCTACGAGGCCGCCGCCGAACAGCTGGGCAGATGCAACCTGGTGGCCCTGATCGGCACTGCCGGCACCGGCCGCCGGACGGCGGCGCTCAACCTGCTTCAGGACTTCGTCGCGGAACGGCGCGAGGTGGTGGAACTCAGCCCGGCCTACACGCTGGAGAAGCTGGCCGCCCGCGAATACCGGAAGGCTCACGGCTACCTGCTGTGCGACTGGCCCAAGGACGACGTCGAAGGAAACATCGCCGACTTCCACGTACGGGAGATCAGGCGCCGGGTGCGCGACGCCGGGGCCTACCTGGTGATCACGGCGACGGCGACCTCGCTGCCGGAGGGAGACCGGATCGCCTGGCGCCCGCCGCCGGCCCGTGACGTCCTGCTGGCTCACCGGGTGGCGCCCGAGGTCGCCGACGAGGCGGCCGCGCAGATCACCGCCGACCACGCCATGGCCGACGTGGTGACACTCGCGCGCGACCTGGCGTCGGGGATTTCGCTGGACGACGCGCTCGACAGGCTGGAGTCCGCCGGGCGGCGCGATGTGGTCGCCTGGTTCGACGGCCCGCGTACTCGGGGGGAGCTCTTCGAGATGGCCGCCATGGCCTTCACCGCCGGCCTTCCCGAAGCCGGCTTCGAGTCGCTGCTCGCCCGGCTGGAGTCGATCGCCGGTATCGGCGCCGAGGGTGCGGTCACCGTTTCCGCGGACGATCCGATGCCGAGCCGCCGCCTACTCCGGGTGGCGGAGGGCTCCCTTTTCAGCCTGTCGCCGGGGCGCAGGCTGGAGTTCAGGGTCCCGAGTCACCGAACGCACGTGATGCGGGAACTGTACCGGCGGCACGGCATGCGGTTGTGGGAGCCGGTCACCGAATGGCTCCATGAGTGCGCGGCTCTCCGCGACCCGAGCGCGCAGGCGGAGATCGCCAGGGGGGTGGCGGTTCTCGCCTCCGTCTCGGACTACTCGTACGTCGAGAGCACTTTTCTCACCCCGTGGGCCCGTGGAAGAGGCGTGATGCGCAGCCAGGCCACCGCCGCGATGGCCATCTCATGGCTGTGCCTGGACGAGACGACCCGTCCGGAGGTGCTGCGCACCGTCAGCTCGTGGACGAGGGCGTCCGCCGCCAGACCCAAGTTCACCGCCACCCTCGCCTGGTCCGGTGAGCTGGGCATCCGGTTCCCGCTGGAGGCGGTCCGGATGCTCTGGACACAGATCAGGGGCAGTGAGAAGCCCGTCCGGCACGCGGAGATCGCGCTCGCCCGTCTGTTCGCGGCGTTGACCGAGGCCACCGGCAACGCCCTGCCGATGCTCGACTGGCTGGCCCGCCAGATCGGCAACGACCGGCGGATCGGCCGTGCGGTCGATCCGCTGATTCGGGCGATCCTGAGTGTCCTGTCGGCTCGCGCGGACGGCGTCGGGACTCCCACGGTCACCGCTCATCTGCGCAGTTGCCCCGCCTCGGCCGTCCCGCTCGCCAGACTCTGGGCCGCGGTTCTCGTCAAGCGCCCCCACCGCAAGGACGCGCTGACCGCCCTGTACGACGCCGTCTGCGCCTTCGACGACCGCGACGGCGACGACCGCGACCGGGTCCACGCCCTGTTCGCGGCGCTCGTGGAGGCGCTCCCCGCGAAGGAACGGCCACTGCTCGCCCATGACCTGCGGCGTTATGCCATCTCCCGCGACACCGACGAGAACCGGCTGGAGATTCTCCTGTCGCTGCTCCGAGTCTTCCTGAGCCCGGCTGTTCTGTCCCTCGACACCATCGGAAAGCGTCCATGACTTACCCCGTGATCAGCCAGGTCTCCCTTGATCCTGTCGCCAGGCAGGGGTTCCTGAGCAAACCCCGGCGGCCGATCTCCAGCCTCCCCCGCCAGCTTCCGCACCAGCGGCTCGTCTTCGAGTACGACGGCACGTTCGTGCTGGGCGACCGGCGGTTGCACGGCGACGAACCGCACGTGCTGCACGCAGCCAGCGTCAGCGTCGTGGACGTGACCAAGGATCACCCCACCACGATCCGGGTGCCGATCAACTCCTCCGGCGCCCACGACTTCACCGTCTCGATCCACTTCCGCTGCACGGTCGACGAGCCGATCGAGGTGGTGCGTGCCGGTCTGACCGATGTCACCGAGCACCTGGTCACCTACGTCCAGGCCTACCACAAGCTCTTCGAACTCGGCCGCGGCCACGGGCTGCACGAGGTCCACGAGTTGTGGACGCTCGTGCACGCCCAGGTGAAGGCGTACACGACCGTGGTGCCCTGTGTGCTGCCCGGCATGACGGCAGAGTTCTCCGGCCTCAACGTGCACGCCCCCGACGAGATCGCCCAGGGGCGGCGACACTACGAGACCAGCCTGCACAACATCCGAGGCGAACACGGCCTCCGCGACGTCAAACGCAAGCTCGATCGTGACTACGAACTCGACGAGCAGGATTACCTGCACACCAAGGGCCACAGCGCGAACGACTTCACCCGGCAGGAGGCGGCCCTCGACCGGGATCAGCAGATCACCGGGGCCAAGAAGATCAGGGACCTCCTCAACAGCGGTCCCGGCGCCGCCGACGGCCTGTACGTCACCGTTCCCGGTCTCAGCGAACAGCAGATCGCCGAACGTTACGCCGCCCTGGGCGACCGGGAGTACAGCGCCACCCAGCGCGGAATCCAGCAGGAACACGAGTTGCAGGTCGTTCAGGCCCGCGCCCGGGCCGATGTCGTCCGGGCGGCGATCGCCCAGGGCCTGTTCAACGAGACGACCGGCAAGGAACTGCTCGCCACCTTCGACGAGGTCGAGCCGGAGGCGGAGGTGAGAGACCTCGAAAGGCCCGCTTACGAGGCCCAGGCCGAGGTGACGGCAGGCGACAACGACGACGACTTCTTCATGGAGGAGGACGTCCGTGGTTGACATCCTCCACGGTCCCAAGGCGGCCCAGCAGCACAGACGGCACCCCCGGCGTCGGGAGAGGCCCGATCTCGGGAGGTTCTTCCGGCGGTTCACCGGAGTCGACGAGAAAATCCTCGCGAGCGTTCCTCAGGAACGCTCCCGCTACACCAGTCTCGGCGGAATCGTGGCCAGCACCGCGCTCATAGCGGGCGCCTCCCTGCTGGGCGCGCTGACCCTGATTTTTTCGGCGTCTCCGTTGTATCTGTTGCCGGTGGCGGCGCTGTGGGGCCTGAACATCGCCAACATCGACCGGTTTCTGATCACCAGCCTCGCCGGTGACAGCGACGGCTGGTCCCGCTGGGGCAACCTGCTGGTCCGGCTCGCCGTCGCCCTCGCCATCGGCGTCTTCATCGCCGAGCCGCTGACCCTCAAGATCTTCCAGGAACGGCTCGACCGGCAGATCATGGCGGAACGCGACCAGGTGATCAGCCAGACGGAGAGCCGGTACAAGCGGTGCAACCCCCTCAAGGGACCGGCTCCCGGAGGTGTCGACTGCGCCGATTTCGTCCTCGACGGCGGTGACCGGGCAACCGCCGTCGAGGACAACATGACGCAGCAGCAGAGCCTCCTCAAGGCCGCGGAAGATCGGCTGGCAGCGGACACAAAGGAGGAGGAGAAGCTGAAGGAACGCCGCGACCGGGAATGCCTTGGCGGCCGCAGGATCCCGAACTGGACCACGGGCGTGCCCGGCAACGGCCCCGAGTGCAAGGTCAGAAACAACGAGCTCGCCACCTTCGTCGCCAACCACAACATCCCCCGGCAGCAGGAGGAGGTGGCGAGACTCAAGGCGAAGCTCGGTTCTCTCGCGGCCGATCGCGCCAGTGCGGAAACGGAAAGCGCGGCGGCGCTCAGCAAGAAGATCACCGAGCGCGTCGAGGAGAAGAAACGGGCCTACACCCACATCGGCCTGCTTGAACGATGGGAGGCATTGGGTACGGTCGCAGGGCAGAGCGGCATGGTCAACTTCGCTCACTGGTTGTTGCGCGTCATCTTCGTGCTGCTCGACTGCATGCCGATCATCTCCAAGATGCTGAACGGCAAGACCGAGTACGACCGCCTTCTCACCCAGGAACTGCGCGCGGGCTCGGCCTGCCACGAGGCCGAACTGAACTTCACCACCCGGCAGAGGACCGGCGAGTACGAGATCAAACTGCGCGAGGAAGAGCGCCGACTGAAAGCCGAACGCGGCCGGATCGACCGGGATCAGCGCGTGGACGAGGCTTCCAAGGACGAAGAGATCGACCGCCTCGCCCGTACCTTCATGAGCTCGATGCCCGCACATCGATGAGGACCGGAAACTCCACCCCCTGGACCGCGGCCCCTTCTTCGGACACCACGGGTCACTTCCTGGGGCGACGTGTCCTTCGGTCAGCCGGTACGAGGCCGGGTTCGCCGGACCGTCGGGGACCGCCGTCGTGCGTTCCCGTCCCTCTAGAGATAGAAGATCGCCAGAACGGTGAGGCCGATGCCTAGGGCTATGAAGGCCGGCGTCCTGGGCTGTCGGGCGGCCTCCTTCCGTGAGGAGATCACCAGCACGGCGCCCACCGCCACCGCGACCAGCAGGTGCAGGCCGTACCAGACGGGGATGGGCGGTTTCCCGAGGACGGTGCCCGACAGCAGGTCGTCGGCGGCTCCGTAACCGGCGAGCGCGGCGAGCAGGCCCAGGCCCAGTGCCGCGAAGGCGTACCGGAACCGGCCGAGCAGGACCCAGAACATTGTTCCCAGGACGAGCAGGACCGAGGAGGTATGGTGCAGTTTCCGGACGAGCAGGCCACCGCGCACGTCGAAGCTGAGGTTCAGGAGCGAGTTGTAGGCGGCACTCATGGGAATGCCCCGAAAGGGCTCGTAAGGACCGCTGTAGATCACCGTCTGGCCGCTGGGCACGTAGAAGAAGGCCAGGAACCCTCCGGTCAGCAGAACGGCCACAAAACAGTAGACCAGCATCTCACCCACCAGCTGCCTCGCGCGCTCCATTCGGCATATTTCACCACATCGGGCAAGCGTCGGCTCGGCGACCAGGAACATCGGTGCGAGGAGGACAGGGGTTCGGAAACTCACTGACGAGGTTCAGTGGCATCGGCGGAATTTCCGAACTCGCTCCCCTTAAGGTGTTTCTGTCGTTTTATGTCACGCCGGTCCGGTGGAGAGGGGAACGGACGCGGGTGAAACGCCGTTTCCGCGTGATGGCGGTCGTGCTGCTGATGGGAGTCTGCGCCTGCGGGGCCGCCGTACCGCCGTCGGCCACCGAGGAGCAGGCTCCGATCCTCCCTTCCGAAGTCGGCCCTGCGGAGACGCCCCCACCCGTCCCCTCTCCCGTTCTGAAGGCGGGAACGTCTTTCGCACGGGGACCCGGGATCCTGATGGCGTATCGTCGGTGTCCGGCCCATTCGGGGAATTTCAGGGCCGGTCGGCTCTTGAGTAGAGTTCTTGCACTCGGATGTATTGATCCACCCAGAACGCATCTTTCTCGCTCTTCGAGGCGTTTGGCCGTAGTAGTCCAAGTTGTGTGGCCAGGGCGTAGAAGCCGCCGCCGGGGTCGGTCCCGCCCTTGTGTGTGACGAGGGCTGAGATCATCAGCTCGGTCTCCGGATAGGTCCTCTCCACGATCAGGCCCAGGAGATATCCGATGGCGGCTCGCTCATCGGCGCGCCCGAAGTCGAAGCCGGGAAGGCCCGTTCTCTGCGTCAAAGCGTTGTTGAGGTCTTCGTACGACGTCTCACCCGGGGTTTGAGCGCGCTCGACGAGGAACTCCAGCCCGGCCTCCGTAAGCTGATCCCACGTTTCTTCGTCGCGGCTGTATTTGTACATCGAATCGCCTCCGTCGGAGATGGTCACGGGGAACCCGGAAATTCGGACGACACGGCCAGGTCGCCAAGGAGCTTCGATCCTATCCGCGTGGTCCGACGGAATCGCTTCCGTTCAATTAACGTCTTCTCGCCGTCGGCGGTTTAGGTTGGTGGCGATAATCCGAAAAGCGTGCAGCCCTTATGACCGAAAACCACTTGCCTCGCGTGGTGGGGGTCCGGGAACGTGGTGTTCATGACGCTCTGACAGACAGCGCCACCGCGTTCCGAGATGCCACGGCGCTTCCTCGCGCCGTGTTCCTGTCAGCCCCCTCCCGAGCGAAGCGAGCCTCTTTGTCTCAGCAGCACTCCCGGCAGCAGTCCCCGCTGCCGTCCGGCACGGACACCACGAATACCGGGGACACGGCTTCGGCCACCGTCGCCGTGTTCGCCTCCCCCGCGAGCTGGATCGAGTCCGACGCCCTCGCGCAGTGCCACCAGGTGGCCGCCCTCGACGGCATGACGCACGTCGCCGCCATGCCCGACCTGCACCCGGGCAAGGGCGCGCCCATCGGGGCCGCCATGACGTCGACCGTGCTGTATCCGTTCCTGGTGGGCTCCGACATCGGGTGCGGCATCGCCGTGTTCCCCATGAAGCTCAGGCGTGCCGTGCCGGAGAAGCTCGCCGCCCGGTTCCCCGATCTCGATCGTGCGCTGGATCCCGAGCGGGATGCCGACGACCCGGCCTGGGCCGTGCTGAAGGGCGAGATTCCCGCCGGTCACGTCGAGGGGCTCGGGACGGTCGGCCGGGGCAATCACTTCGTCGAGCTGGCGCGGATCGACACCGTCTTCGAGCCGGACCACGCGAGCCGGCTCGGGCTCGCCGCCGGCGACCTGGTTCTCATCGTGCACAGCGGTTCCCGAGGGTTGGGCGAGCGCATCCTGCGGACGCACACCGAGGTCCACGGCGCGGGTCCCGCGCCCGACCCCGGCGCCTACCTGGCGATGCACGACGACGCCGTACGCTGGGGGTCGCTCAACCGGCGGTTGATGGCCGCCCGGGTCGCCCACGCCCTGGGGGCCGAGCCCACCGAGCCGCTCGTCGACGAGTGCCACAACCTGGTCGAGGTCCGCGACGGGGTCTACCTGCACCGCAAGGGAGCGGCACGGGGTGACGGCCGCGACGTGCTCATCGCCGGTACGCGGGGCACCCCCTCCTACCTCGTGGCCGCCCATGCCGGGCCGGACGCCGGTCATTCCGTCGCGCACGGCGCGGGTCGCAAGATGTCGCGGGCGGACGCCCTGCGCCGGGGCCGGGCCAAGCACACGATCGAGGAGTTGCGCCGTACGCCGGTGGGGTCGCTGGTGGTGTGCGGAGACCGTCAGCTGCTCTTCGAGGAGGCGCCGACGGCCTACAAGCGCATCGAGCAGGTGATCGCCGATCTCGTTCACCATGACCTGGCCACGCCTGTGGCCACCACGGTTCCGCTCGTCACCTACAAGACGCCCGACCTCGGCCCTGCCTCCCAGCGGGACCGGCGCCGCGAGCGGGGGCGGCGATGAGCGTCCACCTGTTCCTGTCGGCCGGGCGTGGCCCGCAGGAGTGCGCCTGGGCGCTGGCCCGGCTGCTGCGCCGCCTGGAGGCCGACGCCACCCGGCAGAACGTGGAGATCCGCCGGGTCGAGAGCGTTCCCGGTGAGCGGCCGGACACCTACCGGTCGGTCCTGATCCAGATCTCGGGAGCCGGCGCCGAGGCGTTCGCCGCCTCGTGGACCGGGACGCTGTGCTGGCAGGCTCCCAGCCCGTACCGGACCAGCACGAGCCGGAAGAACTGGTACGTCATCGCGCAACCGTGCGAGGTCGACGTCCCGCGCACGACGTTCAGAGAGGCGGACGTCGACGTCGTCGCCTGCCGTACCGGTGGCCCCGGCGGTCAACATCGCAACAAGGCGAGCACGGCGGTGCGGGCGACCCACCGGCCCTCGGGGATCGTCGTCGTGGTCGACACCGAGCGGCAGTTCGGCCTCAACCGCCGCATCGCCATGCGGTTGCTGAGGCAGCGCATCGAGGACGGCGACTCGGCGGCGGAGCGCGCCGCCGTCACCGGCCGTTGGCGCATCCACGACGAGCTCGTACGCGGCAATCCCATTCGTGTCGAACGTCTGGAAAAATCGCCGTCATGAAGCTGCTCTCCGTCAATATCGGCCGGCCTCGCCCCAACCCGTGGAAGGAGTCGGAGTCCACGGGCATCGACAAGCGGCCCGTCGACGGCCCGGTCGCCGTCACCGCCCCCGGCCCCAAGGGCACCGGCGCGGTCGGCCTCGCCGGTGACCGGGTCTATGACGTGAAGCATCACGGTGGTTCCGACCAGGCCGTCTACGCCTACGCCCGCGAGGATCTCGACGAATGGGAGTCCGAGCTGGGCAGGTCGCTCTCGAACGGGGTCTTCGGGGAGAACCTCACGACCTTGGGGCTGGACGTCAACGGCGCCCTGATCGGTGAGCGTTGGCGGATCGGGCCGGACCTCGTCCTGGAGGTGACGTGCCCGCGCATCCCGTGCTCGACGTTCCAGGGGTGGCTGGAGCGTGAAGGCTGGATCAAGCGGTTCACGCAGGCCGTCCGGCCGGGCGCGTACCTGCGCGTGATCGAGCCCGGTGAGATCCGCGCCGACGACCCGGTCGAGATCGTGCATCGTCCCGACCACGACGTGACCGTCGCGCTCGTCTTCCGTGCGATGACCCTGGAGCCGAAACTGCTGCCGCGACTGCTCGTCGCCGACGCGCTGCCGGAGAAGGACATGGAAATGGTCCGCCGGCGCACCAACGCGTAGGCGCCGGTTTCAGGGGATCACCTCGTAGGCGGGCAGCCGCCCTCTTTCGCCTTCGCCCTTCTTCCGCCTTCGCGGCGGTGATAGTTGATCATCCGCGACGCTCACGCCCTGATGCGGCGGACGTCGAAACCCGGGGCCTCGCCGCCTTGACGGCCGGCTCGAAGGCTCCGTGATAGCGGTCACCGGTATCGGTGACGAGGACTTCGGTCATGGCATTCCTTACGGGAGGCGAGCGCGTGGCCGCTGTACGGCCGTGTTGTCCTGCCTGGTCACTGCCCTGCGCGACTGCTGTACGGCCACGTTGTCCTGCTCGGATACTGCCCCGCGCGGTCGCGGGCCACGCGTCGGACCGCCTGTCAGCCCTGTAAGGAAGCCCTTCGAACAGGCTGACAACACGATCTCGTTGTGGACAGCGCGAGCGATCCGAAACTGTGGATCCCGCCGCAGAAATCCCCTCCAGTGTCCGAAACCAGGAGAACCCATGAAGTTGCCTTCATACGCCGCCGCCCTCGTGGCGGCCGCCCTGTTCGCCCCCTTGACGGGAGCGTCCGGGGTGTCGGCGGCACAGGCGGCCGACGCGAGGGTCCTTCCGAGCGTGAACATGGAAGCCACCCTCAAGGCGGCCCAGATCGACCCGCGACGGCCTGACGACACGCTGACCCCGGGGGCGAAGGCGAGCGTGCTCCTCGTCGAGCGGGCGCTGCGCGATCGGCGCCTGCTCGATTCCAAGTGGGTGGACGGTTACTTCGGCAGCACGACGGTCGCCGCCTTCGCGAAGTTCCAGCGGTCGCTCGGCTTCACCGGTCTCGCCGCCAACGGCCTGCCGGGCAAGGCGTCGCTCACCAAGCTCGGGGCCGGCCGCTTCAAGGTCACCGACGTCGTCGTGCCGGGGGGCCGGGTGTCGTTCGGCGGGGGCGTCGTCAACACCCGCACGCGGAGCATGCTGGTCGAGGCGAATCGGCTGCTCGGCCGCGATCTCGTGCTGTTGCAGGGGTCGTACAACCGGGGCGGGGATCCCACGTCCGCGGGTACCCACGACGGCGGGGGCGCCGTGGACATCTCGGTCAAGGGGATGAGCTCCGCCACCCGTACCGCGGCCGTCCGCGCGTTGCGACGGGTCGGCTTCGCGGCATGGCTGCGCACTCCCGCTCAGGCCGACTGGCCGTGGCACATCCACGCCGTCGCCATCAACGACACCGACCTCTCCGGCCAGGCCCAGAACCAGGTCGGCGACTACTACCTCGGCCTGAACGGGCTCTCCGGCCGTGGTCCCGACGACGGCCCGAAGGTGGCCATCCGCACTTGGGAGGAATACCGGCGTCGCTGACCATCCAAAGCCCTGTCCGAAGCCCTGACCGCGCGGGCACCCGGACCGCGCGCCCCCCTGGCTCCCCGGCCGCACGCATTCCACCCCGTATGACTCCATACCGCACGCATTCCACCTCGTACACACCTCAAGGCCGCACCCCCGGGCCACATCTCAGGCCCACACCAGGCCGTACCGACACCTCAGGCCGTACAGGACACCCCAGGCCGCACAGACACAAGGAGAAAGAACAGCATGAGAACGCGTAACAGGATCCTCGCCGCCGTGGCCTCCGCGATGGTGCTCGGCGGAACGGCCGTCGCCGTCGCCCCGCCCGCCTCTGCCGCCGACCGCAACGGCGTCTGTGAGACCGGCGAGTTCTGCTACTACTTCAACAGCAACAACCAGGGGTCGGTCTCCGACTTCACCGGATCCGTCAACGACTACGGCACCAAGCAGCCCTCCTGCTTCGACTACAAGGGACCCGGAAACGGTAAGGGCAAGTGCATCAAGAACGCCGCCGCCTCCGTCTGGAACCGCACCTCCAAAACCGTCCGGGTCCATTTCAACAGCAATTACGGTGGCAGCGTCTACCAGGACTTCAAGCCTGGCGCGAAGGGCAACCTCAAGCCCGGTCTCAAGAACGAGAACGCCTCGCACCAGTTCAGCCCGTCGTCGTCGTCACCGGGACGCGTCAACCTGTCGTCCGCGCTGTACAAGACCAGTGGCGGATACATCAGCTGCGCCTTCGACGGTTACACCAGCACCCCCGGCCGGCATGAGGGCATCGACTTCTACCGTGGCATCGGCACGAACGTCCACTCCCTGGTGAGCGGTCAGGTCATCCACCTCGCGCGCGGGGCCAACGGCGGCTCGGGGCTCTCCACGATCTCCATCTACAACGCCTCGTCGAACAGGACGGTCATCTACCTGCACTCCGCTCCGCGCTCCTCCCTGCGTGTGGGTCAGCAGGTCTCGCGCGGCCAGCTCATCGCCAACGAGGCGTGGCGCGGGGTGTCGTCCAGCGGGGCCGCGCACACCCACGTCGAGGTGCGTCCGGGACGGCAGAAGCTCGCCGCCAAGAGCGTCGGCGACCCGGTACTGAGCAACCCGAACCCGACCTCGTTCTGGGTCTCCCAGGGCTACAACCTCCGCTGAGCGCGGCACGGCTCTCGATTTTCGATGAAGACGACGATGAAGAAGAGGAAGGCGACCGTGTCCCCACGAACCGCACGGCCGATCTCGCGACTCGCCGCCGTGGCCTCCGCGATGGTGCTCGGCGGAGCGGTGCTCGCCGTCGCACCATCCGCTTCGGCCGCCTCGGCCGCCGGCCGTAACGGTGTCTGCGAGAGCGGCGAGTTCTGCTACTACTTCAACAGCAACAACCAGGGGTCGGTCTCCGACTTCACCGGATCCATCGGTGACTACGGCACCAAGCAGCCCTCCTGCTTCGACTACAAGGGACCCGGAAACGGCAAGGGCAAGTGCGTCAAGAACGCCGCCGCCTCCGTCTGGAACCGCACCGCCAAAACCGTCCGGGTCCACTACAACAGCAACCACGCCGGTAGCACCTACCAGGACTTCAAGCCCGGCGCGAAGGGTAACCTCAAGCCCGCGCTCAAGAACCAGAACGCCTCGCACCGGCTGATGGGCTCCTCGTCGCCGAGCCACTGCAAGACCGACGGCACGCACAGCAGGATGCCCACGACGATCCTCGTCTACCGCAAGTCCCTCAACCGCGTGGACCGGGTACCGTTCAAGACCTACATCAAGAACGTCCTGCCCAACGAGTGGCCGTCGTACTGGCCGAAGGAGTCTCTCAGGGCCGGGGCGATCGCCGTCAAGAACTTCGGCTGGTACTGGGCGCTGAACTCGGCGAGCAGGACGCCGAGCGGCGAGTGCTACGACGTCTCCGACCACACGTCCAGCCAGGTGTACAAGCCCGGCTCCGCGACGGCGGCGACGAACGCCGCGGTGGACGCGACGTGGGGCACCCGGTTGACGCGCAACGGGAAGATCTTCAGGGCCCAGTACTGCGCGACGACGACGGCGTGCGGCCACTGGGTCACCGGTGACTGGATGTCGCAGACCGGCTCCCGCGACAAGAGCAGGGCGGGCTGGAGCCACTCCAGGATCCTCAAGTCCTATTACAGGGGGATCGTTCTCGGTTCCTGACCTCTTTCGAAGACCTCCCCGCGTTCCCCGTCGTGCGTCGCACGGCGGGGAACGGGCGTTCGGTCCTGGGCATCGAGGGCGTCCTCCCGATGCGGCCGACGGGCCGGGAAGCCGGTCGGTCGATGGGGCAAAAGCCCCGCTGGGAGGTGCTCACCTCCATCGTCTCCGTCAGTCGACGATGATCTGGAAGTTGAGCGGCCGGCCTCCGGGGAACGCGACCCGTCCCTCACCGTCCATCATCTTGAACCGCACGTAGCACAGGCCCGGGTTTCTCGGCGTGGTGATCTCGGTCCGGATGTCGACGATCTCTCCGGGGCGGGTGTCCTTGATCGGTACGTCGGAGATGGTCTGACATTGGTCGGGCTGCTGCGGGAGGTCGAGGCGCCGCAGTGAGTATCCCTTCCATGGCACGGTCCCGGCGTTCTTGAGCCGCCACACCTTGGTCCTGGTCCGGCCGGGGCCGACGCTCGTGCAGTCGGGGAGCGTGATGTCCCCGATGAACACCGCGGAATCCCCCTCGTTCGCGGGCGGATCGTACGGCGGGTTGGTCGGGACCACCGGGCAGTCGGTCGCCGCAAGCAATGCCCTCGACGGGCTGCCCGACGGGGCCGGGCCGCGATCGTCGTTCCCTGAGTCGCGGTTGACGACCACCGCGATGAGGACCGCCGTCCCCACACCGACGGCCGCCGTCGCGAGCGCCGCCGCTGCCGGGCGGGGCAGCCGGAATCGCCCTCGGCCTCCGGACGGTTGGGGGACCTGCCGGGCGTCGCCCACGATCTCGCCGGGCGGTGGCGGCGGAGTCGTCGCGGGTACGGGTGCCTGAGGCTCACCGGCCGCCGGTGGAACGTACGACCCGACGACGATGCGCATGGAGCGATCTTCCGCGGCTGCCGCGGTTTCAGGGGCCGCCACGGCTTCCCCGGCCTCCGGGGCGGGGACCGCGAGCCCACCGGGCGGACCGGCCACCGGGGGGCCGACGCGGTTCGCGGGATCTCCGGCGCTCACCGACCTGACCGCCAGGTTCGCCCTCTCCCAGCGTTCGCGGTACGCGGCCGGGTCCGCGCCGCACGCCTTGACGAACTCGACGGTGGTCTCCCAGCTCGGGAGCCGGTTGCCTTTCGTGGCCTCGTGCAGTGTCGTGTGCGAGATCGCCCCCGACCGACCGGACATTTCCCGAAAAGGTGGGTTGCCGACAGATTTGCGAAGTTCTCGCAGAGCCGTCGCGAAGCCCTCGATCGCCTTCACCCGTGCAGGCATGTCATCCACCGGAGTGAAGCTAACAGCGCCCACGCTGTTTACTCAAGCTTGACCCCACGGCGACGGGGGAAGTAAGGCGGCCGGTCTCGATGCCGCTCAGCACCAGGTACGTGCCGCACAACGTGGTCCGGCCGTCCCGCTCCTCCTGCCGGATCGACTCCCATCGATCGGGTCGTCACTCCTACGTCCCGGCGCACCGGTGGCGTACCGAACCGGCGCCGCCTTCACCGGGCCGGCCGCGTCAGGGGCGAGCCTCGTCGTACGGAACCTGGGTGGTACGGGACGACCTGAGAAGGAATCCGGCCGCGGCGGCGGTGAAGAACATCAGCACGCCGTAGGTGGCGGCGGGGATCGCCATCTGGGTGTTGTTCAGCAGCGTGAGCGCGACCGCGATGGACAGCGTGGCGTTGTGGATGCCGATCTCCATGCAGGAGGCGACGGCCTGGCTGCGCTCGATCCTGGCCAGGCGCGGCACCCAGTAGCCGATGGCCAGGCTGATCACGCTGAACAGCAGTGTGATCAGGCCGACCGAACGGATGTAGTCGCCGAGGTTGTCCAGCTCCTGCAGCAGAGCGCCGAGGATCACCAGGACCAGGATGACGGCGGAGGCGATCTTCACGGGGGTGTTCATCCGCTCGGCGAAGCGCGGCACCCACGCCCGGACCGCCATGCCGATCGCGACGGGGACGAGCACGATCGCGACCACCTGGACGGTCTTGTCGAACTGCAGGCCCAGCGCGGCGGAGTCGGCGGCGAAGTAGTTCAGCGACAGGTTGGTGACCAGCGGCAGCGTGACGACGGCGAGCACGGAGTTGATCGCGGTGAGCGTGACGTTGAGCGCGACGTCGCCGCCGAACAGGTGACTGTAGAGATTCGCCGTGGTCCCGCCGGGAGAGGCGGCCAGGAGCATCATGCCCACGGCGAGCGCGGGCGGCAGGTCGAAGGCGAGCACCAGACCGAAGCAGATCACCGGCAGCAGCAGGACCTGACAGGCGAGCGCGACCACGGTGGCCTTGGGATAGGCGGCGACGCGGCGGAAGTCGGCGATCGTGAGGCTCAGACCGAGACCGAACATGATGATCGCGAGGGCGATGGGCAGGAAGACACCGGCAAGGGCCATGGGGGGTGGTCCTCTTTCCTCTTTTTCCTCGGATTTCCTGGGACGTCTCCTCGGGGCGGGGCGGAGTCGGCGTGGCGGGAGCCGGTCATCGCGGGCGACGCCTGCGCGGCGTCCGCGATGTCACGGAAGATCGGGGAAGGTGACCGCGCCCACTCCCGCGGAGACGGTACGGACAGGGGGCACGGTGCGGGGTGGGTCCAATGATCACTCACATCTCGGGATAACACCAGGAAAGAACCCAGATCCAACCGGATGCGTGTTCAAGTAGTGATCGTTCGATTTCGCGGGCCGGTTCTCACTTCATCCGGCTTCGATGAGACGGGAAGGATCGAGGTCGCCGTACGGAACGACCTGACGAGACGCGCGGTTCGTCGCCTTACCGGTCGGTGTTGTCCGGAGCAGCCGGAGCGTCGGACTGCTCGGTCGGCTTGATCGGCTCGGGCGACTCCGGTGACTCGGACGGCTTGATCAGCTCGATCGGTCCGGGCGGCAAAAGTCGATCTTCAATCACGGTTGCCACGACGAGGCCCACCAACGTCATGATCGCTAGAACTGATCCGAACAAGATTCCTCCCAGCACCGGCCCCATATCTCCCCCAACAAGCCATATGTGCTGCTTCCCTCACATATCAGGATTATTCGGACACGGTTGGCGAAAATAGGGCTGTTCGGCTTACCGGATCAGGACCAAAGTCCTTCGGCGCAGGTCAGAAAGGTGATCGTGACGTGATGGCCGGGTCCGCCGACCGTCGCGGGCCGCATCGGTAGGCCGGGAGGTCGTCGCTCGGGTACGTTGGGGCCGATGAACGATCAGCGCGCGGAGGTTTCACGGCCGGAGCGTGACCACCGGTCGAACAGACGGACGATGCCCGCACGACCGGATACCTCGGGGAATCCAGGCCCCGCACAGAGGCCGGAGGTCTTCGGGAGGTCAAACACCTCAAAGAGGGCGAACGCCTCAGGAGGTTCGGGCGCCCCGGAGGGCGGGTCGGCGGGTTCGCGCGTGGGCCGGTCGCGTGGGAAGCCGGTGATCGCCTCTCTCGTCGGCCTGGTCCTCGCGATCTCCGGCTGCGCCACCTCGCAGAGCGCCGCCTCACAGGATGCCGCCGCACAGGGCTCCACCTCCCAGGGGACCTCCCCGGACCCCGCCTCCCTGGGCGCCCCCTCGGGGAGCACCGCCCCACCGGCCGCTCCCGGCCAGGAGACGGCGTCACCGGCGGAGGAGTCCTCGCAGCAGACGCCGCCCGCGGGTCAGGTGTCCACCCCGCCCTCCCCGAAGGCGGCGATCCCCACCGACCCGGCGCGGCTGGCCCGTTCCCTGGCCACGACCACCGCGGAGCTCCGGCGCGCCATCGACGCCTGGCGGCGCGACGGCGATCCCGGCAAGGGAGAACCCCCCGAGCCGGTGGTGCTGCTCGCCCTGCACCAGCAGCGGATCTACCGCTACCTCGTCCTCAACCCGCAGGTCGCCGCCCGCACCTACGCCAAGCTGCCGAAGGCCCTGGCCGGGCAGGCGAAGGACAACGTGACGGCCGGCCGGGATCTGCGCTCTCTCGTCCGGCCCATCAGCGGGGCGGTGAAGTTCCGTGTCCAGCCGCCCAAGCCCGCCGACTTCCTGCTAGGTCACTTCCGGTACGCCGAGCGGCGGTTCGGCGTGGAGTGGGAGGTGCTGGCGGCGGTGATGTTCGTCGAGACCAAGTTCGGCCGCGTACGGTCACCGAGCCACACCGGCGCCAAGGGCCCCATGCAGTTCATGCCGAGAACGTGGGACGCCTACGGAATGGGCGGCGACATCCAGGACACCCGCGACTCCCTGCTCGCCGCGGCGAACTATCTTCGCGCGTCGGGGGCACCGCGCGACTACCGGCGCGCGCTGTACGCCTACAACCACTCCCAGGCGTACGTCAACGCGGTGTTGCTGCACGCGCGCCAGATCAAGCAGGACATCAGGAATTACTACGCCTACTACAACTGGCAGGTGTTCGTGGTGACCACCCGTGGAGATCGCCGCCTCACCGGCCCCTGACCCCGCACCCCGCGCCACCTGCCCGTACAGGAGCCACGCACCCCGCGCCACCTGCCCGTGCAGGACACGGGTGTTCGCGGTGACCGCCCGTGGGGACCCCTGTCCCGCACGGGCCATGCCGCCCGTGGAGCCCCTGTCCTGCACGGGCGTTGCCTCCGCGCCGCGTACCGGTGCGGATCTTCGAGCCCCGGCGGAGCGGAGAGTGAATCACTCCGGGGGGAGCAGGTCGGCGGCGGCCTGTTCGATGTCGTCGCACACCTCGAAGTGGGACAGCAGGCCGGTGCGCAGCAGCAGGTGCGCGAGCCCGTCGGGGAGGCCCACCAGAACGAGCCGGCCGGTGGCGGTGTCCTGGACGCGTTGCCGGGTCTGCGCCAGCACCCCCAGGGCGGTGGAGTCGTAGAAGGCCAGCTGTGACAGCTCCAGCACGAGGCGGGGGCCGTCGCTCATCGACCATGCCTCGCCGACGTGGTGGGCGAGCGTGGACGCGGTGATGAAGTCCAGGTGCCCACCGACCTCCAGCACGCTGCAGTGCCCTCGATGGGTCACCCGCACCCACAGCGCCTGATCGTGGTGATCCACTCAGTCCTCCTTGCCCCATAGCGTCGGCGGACCTCCGCGATACCCCGATCGAGAGCGGCGATACCCTCCCTCACGGTTTCAAACTCGCGGAGGTCCCACGGTCAGGGGTTCGGTGGCCGCCACATCGGATACATCGGCGGCCCGCCGGGCATGAAGATCGGGTCGCCGAGGTCCTGATAGCCGTGACGCAGATAGAGCCTGCGGCTGTCGACGCTGCTCGCCTCCAGGTACGCCGGTGTCCCCTCCTCGTCGAGTCCTCGGTGGTACTCCTCGAGCAGCCGGGTCCCCGTCTTCCGCCTTTGGTGCCCGGGGAGCACGGCGAGGAACGCCAGATAGTGGTGCGGGTCGTGGGGGTGGCGCTTGTCCATCTCCTCCCCCATCAGTTCGATGCGCTCGGCGTGGGGACCGGCGAACGACTCGACCCGGGCGGCCCGGTCGGGGATCTCCGGGAGCGGCTCGACCCCCTTGTGGAACCACACGGCGACGGCGGACATGTCGGCCGTCGCGAGGACCTCGCCGTGGACGAGGGCGCTCTCGCTGGTCATGGCGAAGAAGGGGGGCATCACCCGGCGGCGGTCGTCGTCCGACGGGATCATCCAGGCGGAGATCTCCTGCTCGTGGAAGGAGGTGGCGATGATCGCGCCGATGGTCTCCGCGGCTCCCGGCGTGTTCGGAACGCGAATGATCTCGGTCATTCGTTCCCCTTCACGGCCGCCTGGGCGCCGAGCCCGATGTTGGCGTACACGTTCGGCTTGCTGGACCGCAGGGCGAGCCCCCACATGACGCCGAATCCCGCGGCGACGAAGTAGATGGCGGGCATGATCCAGCGGAGCGGGGAGTCGGGGGCCACGCCGAGCACGGTGTCGAAGTTGAGCATGACGAGCACGATGACGACGAACAGCAGGACGGAGGAGATGACCGGGGCGATCCGGGTCCGCCAGGCGTTCTCCGGGGCGGGATTCCTGGCGAAGTAGGCGAATACCGAGACCGAGGTGGCCGCCAGCATCATGAGCAGTCCCAGGCCGCCGAACGATCCGACGGTGAAGAACAGCTGGATGACCGGGTCCAGGCCGAAGAACGCGTAGATGACGATCGTGGCCAGTCCGATGATGCTCTGCGCCACCGAGCCGTTGACCGGGGCACCGGTCCGCGGGGAGGTGCGGCCGAAGGCCGCGGGCAGGACCCGCTCCCTGCCGAGGGCGAAGATGTAGCGGGAGATCGTGTTGTGGAAGGCGATCAGCGCGGCGAAGAGGCTCGTCACGAACAGGAGGCCGCCGAGGGTGGCGATGGTCGCCCCCAGGTGCTGCCCGGCCAGGTTGAACAGGAGGTTCGAACTCTGCTCGCGGGTGGCTTCGACGATCTTGTCCGAGCCGACCGGCACGGTCATCGCCCACGACGACAGGGCGTAGAGGCCGGAGATGACGGCGAGCGCGATGTAGGTGGCGATCGGCACCGTGCGCCTCGGGTCCTTGGTCTCCTCGGAGAACACCACCGACGACTCGAAGCCCGCGAAGGAGGCGATGCAGATCGCGACGACCGCTCCGATGCCGGGGACGAAGAGGTTCGCCGGGTTGAAGACGTCGAGGCTGTAGCCGGACGCCGCCGGGTTGATCAGGTCGGCGATGTCGAACAGCACGACGATGGCGATCTCCGTCAGCAGCAGGACCGAGAGCACCTTTCCGTTCACGTCGACCCGCATCAGCCCGAGCACCCCGGTCAGCACCCAGGCGACCAGCCCGATGACCCACCAGGGCGGGGAGCTGCCGAACCAGTCGGCGATCAGCGGTTCGCCCGCCGCGCCGATCATGCCGTAGAGGCCGACCTGGAGCGCGTTGTAGGCGAGCAGCGCGACCCAGGCGGTCGCCACTCCCAGCGGCCGGCCGAGTCCTTTCGCGGTGTACGCGTAGAACGCCCCGGCGTTGACGACGTATCGGGCCATCGTCACGTACCCGACGGCGAACAGGCCCAGGATGGCTCCGAGCAGGATGAAGGCGAGCGGGACGCCGATCACGCCGGTCGCGGCGTAGGCGGCGGTCACCGAGCCGCCGATGACGGTCAGCGGCGCCGCCGCCGAGATGACGAAGAACACCACGGAGGGTACGCCGAGGCGGTCCTGGGCGAGCGCCTCGGAAACGGCGCTCACCCTGCGTTCTGTCACGGACATGGGGGGATTCCTTGCGGTGAGGGGGGTGGGGGTTCAGCGGCGGCTGATGACGGCGTCACCTACGGCAGCCTCGGTCTGGGCGATCAGTTCCTGGAGCGGCGCCGGGAGGGCGGCGATCGCGTCGGAGAGGTAGCCGGGGTTCTGCTCCCACAGGACGAGGCGGTTGCCGCCGGTCGCGACGAGCAGTCCCAGCAGGACACTGTCCTGGACGTTGAGTGGCTCACGGCGTTGGATCGCGAGGTTGACGCGTCCCGCCGGCCATCCCGCGACGTTCACGTCGACCGGCACCCGCTTCCGCGACGGGCGCCTGCCGGGCGGGCGCAGCAGCCCGTCGTCGACCATCCGGGCCGCCACGTCGGCGAGTGCCGTACGGGCGAGGAAGTGCAACCAGGTACGGAAGCGATGCGAGGGTTCGGCGACGATGTGCTCCAGGGCGGTCCCGGCGACCCGGTCTCCGGGCGGCGCCTCGTCGAGGACAACGAGTTGTACCTGTCCCGCCACCAGTCCCACGGTTATCCGTCCGGCGAGCATCAGTTCTCCCAGAATGGCTGCGGCCAGTCCTAAATCGGTCAGGCGGGCATGAAGCCGCATCCGGCCGGTCGCGTTGTCATGCATGACAAAGAACAGGTCGTTGCCCAATCGGGTTCCTGAAAGATCCACTCCAACCACGAACGGCGATCGTATAGGTAAATCGTTAAATTTGTCATTACGTGAACAAGGTTCTGGCACCCGACACGGATCGGATCGGCAAAAACTAAAGAAACGGACATATGACCAACAACCCCCAGCTACGCCAAGGGGTGTATCGAAAGAACGGACGAATCCAAGAATTTACATATTTTTGGTCACCGGAGACGGCGGCAGGGAGGAAGAGGGCTCCGAGGCCCCGAAGCCGGAGAATGCCCTGCTCAGCAGGCTCAAGAAAGCGCGATCTTGTAAACCCCGGCGAATCCCCGCGAATCATCGCGGGGTTTGATGCGGGCGTTTTTCGAAGTTTGGGACTGACGTAATGCCGTCCCGGCTTCCACCACCCACACGGCAGTGGTATCGGGCGGCGCAGGCATCCGCGCCGAGTCCGAAACCGTGCCCGGCCACCTCGCCGTTTCACGCGTTCAGCCCGCCGACACCACCGTTCGCACGTGGTATCGACGGGCTGAACCGTTTCAGTGCCGCCCTTTCAAGGAGGGCGCTTTCAGCAACCCCGGGCCGCGAAGGCGAGGAACTTGGTGACCTCGTTGCTGTCGAAGTTGTCGTCGGAACCGATCACCAGCGTGCACTCGCCGTTGCGCAGGCGCGGCCCCCAGGCGAGGCTCTCCAGGTTCTGCACCGGCGGCCGCACCGTGCTGAGGTCGGAGACGAGACGCTTCGAAACGGGGCGGTACGGCTGTCCGCCGACCAGGCTGTCGCGGGTCAGCACGTTCGTGGCACCGCGCAGGTCGATCTCGTACAGCTTGGCCTTGTAGTTGACACCCTCGATCCAGGAGCGCTCAAGGGCGAGGTAGCGGTTCTCGTCGATCGCCAGGATCTCCGAGACCCCGCTGTCCGACCTGCCGTTCGCCGGGACCGGTGCCGCCGGGAGCTTGTCGATCGGGTAGGCGTACTGGCCGCGCGGCCGGCCGTCGCGGCCCCACACGGTGATGCGGGCCGTGGCGCCCTTGTCGACGGTCGGCAGCGGGCCGTCCTCGTACCTCGGCCCCTCCGTGACGGCCGCGATGCTCCGTTCCGTGAACGTGAGCCCCTCGAACCCGAGGTCGCGCCGGGGGCCGTTCTCGGTGGAGGTCATCTTCAGGTTGCGGGGAATCGCCAGCTCCCCGAGGTAGCGGCCGTCGGCGCCGCTCCAGCGGACGGACATGTCGGTCACCGGGATGTTGGGATTCTCCGCGTCGGGCCGGTCGCCCTCGTTGGCCCACAGCAGCCTGCGGCTCCACCGGTCGTAACGGATCGCCTCGGGATCGGCGGACCTGGGCCGGCCGGCGGCCGGGTAGGGGCTCCCGCCGGGGCGCCGCAGGGTGGTGACCCCGGTGAGGTTCACCCGGGTGAACGCTCCGGTGACCGGGTGGATGTCAAGACGGCCGGTGTAGAAGCGCGCCGGGTTGTAGCGCCCCCGGTCGTCGGAGACGAAGTACCAGGTGCCGGTGCGCGGGTCACGGTCGAGACCGGAAAGGCCGCCGACGGTGGTTCCGCGGAAGCGCATCTTGTGCGGCAGGCGCTGCTCGCCGAGGAAGCGGGTGATCCGGAGCCCCTGCGGCGGAGCGGCGACCTCCGCCGCGGGCTGTGCGGCCACTGTCGAGGGGCGCGCGACCGCCGCCGACGCCTGCGCGCCGACGGCCCCGAGGCTGACCGCCGTCGCGAGCGCGGCCGCGAGTGCCGTGATTCTTCGCGAATTGGCCATATGACTCTCCTCTTCCCAGAAATGATCCCGAAAGAACTGGCTGGAACATGAGACCGCGATTGGCGGAAAATTTCCACGAGAATCAACAATTCAACGCTCATTGGCCGCTCAATGACAGGGCAGAACAAGCCATTTATCATGCATTTTCCGTCACTGAGTCGGTGATCAGGGCAAGGCATTTCAAAGCATGCGGGCACGGATGTCGGGGACGTCGCCGTACGGGCAGCTCACACCCCGGACGCGTGCCAGGATCAGGCCCGGATGGCGCGGGCCGCGGAGCGCTCAGGCCCCGGACGCGTACGCGCACGGGTATTTCCGGTCACGCCCGCGACCGTCACGTCCGAGGCGGATCCGGCCGGGCGGCACGCGCCCGCACGACAACGGCGCGCACCATTTCCCTGGCGTGTGAATCGCACCGAATTGGATGGCGATCGGCCTGTCATGACACGGATAAGTCACGGTGGCGCACGAAAGCCGATTCCGGGGTTTATCTCTCGATCGCGGGAACGCGTACATAAATGCAATGCGCCGGGAGTCGACCTGCCCTACTGACGCTCTTGTCCTGGTTCAGAGGCGAAGGGCGGGGCTTGTTCTGGTTCAGAGGGTGAGGGGCGAGGCTTGGGCGGGCGGCTTCCGGCGCGAGGAGTACGCTCAAGAGGACGCCGACAACTCCGCCGGGTCTACTCCATATGGACGTCTGGACGGCGAAACATGGCGGATACCGAACCTACGTGCGAGCTGCACCTGCGAATTTTCGGGCAGCCCCACGACCTGATGCTGCGCCTGCACGGCCCCGAGCCCACCGAGGACGAACTGGTGGGCTGGATGCGAGACGGGTCGGTGATCAGGCTCAAGGTCACAGAAACGGCCGGGCGGACACCCCACACCATGCTGGTGAATTTCAGCAGCGTGGTTTTTGCCTGGATCTGTCCATATCAGTCCGGTAGAGGGGTGAATCGGTGAGGTCGCGGGAGGATTGGAAACGGGTCAGCGCCGCATCCGGTGACCTGCGAAGGTGGCCTAGACCGAGGTGACCTCGACGGAGGCGACTCGGCCGGAAGCGGCCCATCCGTTGGAGGCGGCCCGGAGTCTCCGCGATTTCGCGCGTCGGCGCGATCGACCGGGCGGGGTGTCGTGCCCAGGCCGAACGCAGATTCGGCGTGGACAGAATGGTGGCCAATTGTTTACCCATCTACCGCCACATAGTGGACCGAGCGTAAGCCCCTGATACTGTCAGGGTGACGTAGCCCCCGCGATCTGTCGCGGGGTCGCGGCAGCCGGGCCCCGACGAGGACGGCCCCCGGCGCCAGGCTTCAACTCCATCCGTCACCACGCTGGCCGATGGACGTCTTCACCGCGTGAGGTCCGCATCCGTGAGCCGGAGCGGCCGATGACCGGAAGGCTTGGCAGTTGGCCTGTACATACGGATTTCTCAGCACCCACCCGCCCACACAGTGCGGGCTGGCCACCTTCAACTCCGCTCTGGCCGCCCACCTCACCGAGGGCGGTACCTCCGGCGGGATCATCCGCGTCACCACGGACGTCGACGACAAACGCCCCGTACCCGGGGTCGTGCACACCTGGGCACCCGGCGGGCACGAGAGCTGGAAGGCGGCCACCTCCGCCCTGGAGCGGTTCGACGTCGCGGTGGTCCAGCACGAGTACGGCATCTACCCCGGCACGGACGGACAGGACATCCTGCCGCTGCTGCGGCATCTCACGGTGCCCAGCATCGTGGTCCTGCACACCGTGCTGACCCGGCCGACCCCCCGGCAGCGGCGGCTGCTCGAACAGATCGTGGACGCCGCCGGCACGGTGGTCACCATGACCGGCACCGCCCGCGACCGGCTGCTCGCCGGCTACCACGTCGACTCGGCCAAGGTGTCCGTCATCCCGCACGGTGCCGCCGACCACATGCGCGTCCCCGCCCAGCGCCGCCCGCGACCCCACCTGCTCACCTGGGGGCTGATCGGCCCCAGCAAGGGCATCGAGTGGGCGTTGCGGGCGCTCGCCCTGCTGGGGGACCTCTCTCCCTCGCCGACCTACACGATCGCGGGCAGGACCCACCCCAAGGTGCTCGAACACCACGGGGAGGCCTACCGCGCCCGGCTGCAGCGGATGGGGACGCGGCTCGGCGTGTCCGCCTCCGTGCGGTACGACCCCGTCTACCGCGACCAGGCCTCGCTGATCCGGCTGATCCGCTCGGCCGACGTGGTCGTGCTGCCGTACGACTCGCACGAGCAGGTCACCTCAGGCGTCCTGATCGAGGCGGTGGCGGCCGGGGTCCCGGTCGTCGCCACGTCCTTCCCGCACGCCGTGGAACTACTCACCGACGGGCCCGGCCTGCTCGTACCCCACGAGAACCCCGGGGCGCTCGCCGCGGCCGTACGCCGCATCCTCACCGAGCCCGGCCTGGCCGAGGATCTCAGCAACCGTACCCACACCCTGGTCCCGACCCTGCTGTGGCCCGCCGTCGCGGCGCGCTACGAGGAACTCGCCCGGGGCCTCCTCGCCGGACGCCCGGCAGCCGTGGCGGCGGCCCTTCCGTGACCTCCACAACCCCCATCCCCCTCGTGAACGCCCCCGCCCTGCCCGGCTTCAGGCACCTGGCGCGGTTGAGCGACGACACCGGCCTGTTCGAACACGCCAGGCACGCCGTCGTCCGCCGCCAGCACGGCTACTGCACCGACGACGTCGCCCGCGGGCTCGTCGTGACCAGCCGTGAACCGGCGCCGACCCTCCGGGTACGGCGGCTCGCGGAGTGCTACCTGGCCTTCCTCACGCACGCGCAGGACGACTCCGGCGCGTTCCACAACCGCCTCTCCCACGACCGGCGCTGGACCGACGAACCCGGCCTCGGCGACTGGTGGGGGCGGGCGCTGTGGGGCCTGGGCACCGCGGCGGCCCGCAACCCCGCCCCGTGGATCCGCGACGAGGCCCTGACGTCCTTCACCGCCGGCACCGCCAGGCGGTCCCCGCACCCGCGCGCCATGGCGTTCGCCGGGCTCGGCGCGGCGGAGGTCCTGCGCGTCCTGCCGGACCACGCCCCGGCCGCGGCCCTGCTCGCGGACGCCGCCCTCGCGATCGGGGCTCCCTCGGCCGATCCCGACTGGCCGTGGCCGCAGCCAATGTTGACGTACGCCAACGCCGCCCTCGCCGAGGTGCTCATCGCGGCGGGCCACCTCGGCGGCGACGGCTCGATGCTCGCCGACGGCCTGCGGATGCTGGCCTGGCTACGCGACATCCAGACCGGGGACGGGCGGCTGTCTGTCGTAGCCGTCACGGGCTGGCGGCGGCTCGCGCCTCGGGACCGCTACGACCAGCAGCCGATCGAGGTCGCCGCGCTCGCCGACGCCTGCGCCACGGCGGGCGCCGTCACCGGCGCCCCCTCCTGGCAGGCGGGCGTGCGGCAGGCCTCGGCGTGGTTCCAGGGCGCCAACGACCAAGAGACGATCATGTGGGACATCGCGACCGGAGGGGGGTACGACGGCCTGACCATGGACGGCCCCAACCTGAACCAGGGCGCGGAGTCGACCATCGCGCTCATCTCCACCCTGCAGCACGCCGAACGCCTGGTGCGCGAACGGAGTGAGCTTCCCTGAGGACACGCGCCCCGGCCGCGCTCCTCCAAGGACAGCCCTCCCCGTCCGCACCTCCCGAAGGGCGCCACGGCCCGGCCTTCCACCCGATAGACGAGGTGCCATGACCATCCAGGACCTGGCCACCAGGCTCGACCAGACCCTCGCCCCCGACCCGCGAAGAGTGATCATCAAGCTGTTCGTGCCCGGCGAGGACGCCGCCCTGACGCGCAGCCGGACCTCCGCCCTGATCGACCGCATCGCGCTCCTCGGCCACGACGAGACCGCCGCGCTGCTGGAGGAGACACTGCGAAGGTTCGGCGACCGGCACCGTGATCTCGCGACGACCTTCCTGCACCACTACGACCTGGTCCACTTCCGGGTTCCGAGCCGCCTCGACCTGCCCCCCGCGGCCCGCCTCCTGGTCGGCGCCTACTTCAGCCACGAGTACGCGGTGGAGGGCGCCGCGCTGTGCAACCCCTCGATGGTCGCCCACCCCGACCAGTCCGGCCTGAGCCCCGGACAGCTGCGCGTGGTGATCAGCACTCGGCAGATCGGCGAGGGCCACCTGTCGTCCATCGGCTTCGCCACGGCGGTGCTCGGCCCCGGCGACGAGCTCGTCATCGCCGATCGCTCGGGACCGCTCACCACAGGGCCCCGGCACGGTGTCCCCCACCGGCGCGACCTGCTGGCCGCGGCGCTCGCCGACGAGGACCGCGACAACGAGGTCTCCGCCACCGTGCTGGGCTCGCTGCCGGAGAGCTTCGACGACGACGACTTCGAGCAGGCGGTCACCCGGCTCCCCACCGACCTGCTCACCCGCACCACCACGTACGGCACCGTGGAGGATCTGCGCCGGGCGACCGCCTCCGACTACGCCGTGACCTTCCCCGCCGACGTCCCCCTTGAGCGGCGGGTGCTCTGGCCCGCCGGCGCGGCCGAGAGCAACGGAATGGAGGACGCCCGTTTCGTGAGGATCATCGGCGAGGACGGCACGCCTTCGTACCGCGCCACCTACACCGCCTACGACGGGCGGCACATCCGCTCGCACCTGCTCGCCAGCGACGACCTGCGTACCTTCGAGGTCACCCCGCTGCGCGGGCCCGCCGCCGTCAACAAGGGGATGGCGCTGTTCCCGCGTCAGGTGGGCGGGCGTCGCCTGGCGCTGTGCCGCTCCGACGGCGAGACCATCGGCCTCACCTCCCTCGGCGAGGACAGCAGGTGGCGGCGGCCGGTGCCGCTCCACTCCCCGCGCAGCGGCTGGGAGCTGATCCAGGTCGGCAACTGCGGATCTCCCCTGGAGACCGGGTCCGGCTGGCTCGTCCTGACCCACGGCGTCGGCCCGATGCGGCGCTACGCCATCGGCGCGATGCTGCTCGACCTGGACGAGCCGCACCGCGTCATCGCCGAGCTCCCCGGCACGCTCCTCACCCCCGGCGACGCCGAGCGCGAGGGGTACGTGCCCAACGTCGTGTACTCCTGCGGCGGTCTGCTGCACGCGGATGCCCTCTGGTTGCCGTACGGGGCGAGCGACGCCCGGATCGGATTCGCCCGCGTGACCCTTGCCACCCTTCTGGGGGCGATGCGAGCGCCCTCGGGAGACGGGTGATCCCGCACCGACTGACCGCCTGACCGGTTCGGCACGGGGTGGAGTAGGCCGCGCCGAACCTTCCGGCGCCGGTCATTGACAAAATATAATTTTATGTACAAGGTTGATTTTGCAATGAGAGACGTCCTGTACCTGGAACAGATCGAGCAGGCCGAGGCCCTGCTCAAGCCGCAGCGCATCGAGGTGCTGCGGCAGCTCGCCGAGCCACGCTCGTGCACCGAGGTCGCGGCCCTGCTCGACCAGACCCCGCAGCGGGTCTACTACCACGTCAAACGCCTGGTCGAGGCGGGTCTGGTGACCCAGGTGAGCGAGCGCAGGGTGCGCGGCATCCACGAGGGCGTCTACCAGGCGAGCGCCCGCTCCTACTGGCTCTCCCCCCGGCTCGTCGGCCGGATCGGCCTGCGCCCGACCGGGAACGAGCTGGGTCTGGGCTACCTGCTGGACCTCATGGAGGAGGTCCAGGCCGACATCGGCGCGCTCGACAGGACCGCGCCCGAGCTGCCGTCCGTCGGCGTGTCCGGCGAGATCCGCGTGCTTCCCGAGCGGCGTCAGGAGTTCCTGAACGAGCTCCAGACGACGCTGCAAGACCTTTTCACCCGTTACGGCGGCGCCGAGGGGGACGCCTTCAAGCTCGCCGTCGCCTGCTACCCCAAGGGAGAACCCCGTGAGTGATCCGATGAAGCTGAGCGCGCGGGTGGCCGCACCGCTCAAGGAAGTCCACCACGCCCTGACCGACCCGGGCGAGCTGCGCGTCTGGCTGGCCGAGCACGCCGAGGTCGAGCTGCCGCACCGGTACGAGTTCTGGGGACGCCACACCCCCGAAGGAGACGCGCCCCACCAGCGCCCGCTGCACGTCGACGACCACACGCTGCGCTTCTCCTGGCTGCTCGGCGGCGAGGAGACGACCGTCGAGATCACCCTGGAGGAGGAGAGCGCGGAGTCGACCGTCGTCTCGCTGACGCAGACCCACTTCGACCGGGAGACCGCGCTGGCGGAAAGCGGCGTCCTGGGGATGGTGCAGACGTTCTGGTGCCTGTCGATCGCGAACCTGGTCGACCACCTGGAGGGGCGCGAGCTCACGCCGAAGACCGACTTCACCTCCCCCGTCATGCGGGAGCGGCTCGTCATCGACGACTCGCCGGAGGCGGTGTTCGACTCGCTCGTCGACTCGGAGAAGTTCAGCACGTGGTTCGGCTACAGGATCGACATCGAGCCGTACGTCGGCGGGCGGTTCGCGATGGGCGGCTTCGAGGCCGACGGACAGCCCGCGAAGATCGCCGAGCTGGAGCCGGGCCGCAATCTCACCCTGGAGTGGCCGGGTCTCGGTCTCGTCACCTGGGAGCTGGAGGGCTCGGGCGGCGCGACGCGCCTCACCTTCATGCAGAGCAGCTTCAACGAGAGGAAACCCCCGTACGCCGGGTGGATGGGCTGGCTCAGCGGCCTCGCCGAGCTGCGCCGCTTCCACGAGCTGAGCGACTGGCGCTCGATCTGGCTCGCCCCGAGCGCCGACTCCCCGGAGGCGGCGACGGTGAGCGGCTGACCGCACACGCACGACTCCTGCGACACCGGTCCACGGGGGCAGGGTGTCATGGAGCACGGCTGACCGCGCACGCGCGACTCCGGCCCTCTCCGCGTCCGGCGCTCACCAGCACATGACGGCCGCCTGGCCGGGACCCCAGCAGGAGTGGACGCGGACGCGAAGGACGTAGCGACGGTCCCTGCGCAGGTGGACGCGCAGGGACGCGTTGCGCGGACGGCCTCCGTCGTCGTCACCCGCCAGGTAGCGCAGGTCGCCGCCGACCTCCTCGAACAGCACCAGCACCGTGTCGCACTCGCCGAAGACACCGACGGCGTAGTCACGGGTCGCGCGGGGGACGATCGTGAAGTCTCGCTGTTCCCCCGCCCCGGCGCCGAGCGGGGCGGAGCGGAACGGCGGCAGTTCGGGCGGCGGCTCGGCGCCCGGGGGCGGATACCAGCGGCGGGCGAACGCGGCGTCGAGCGCGGAGACGGTGCCCGGTGGCGCGACCCCCGCCCGGTAGCACGGCGGCTCCAGGATGAGCCCCGGGCCGAACCGGTATCCCATCACGGACAGCGGATCCCACACCGGGCCGTTCGCCTCGCTCTCGTCGAGCCTGCGGATGACGTTGTGGAACGTCCGCGACCTGGGCCAGAGGTTCGGCGGTCCCGCGAAGTCCTCGTAGACGGCCTCCTCGTCCCAGAGGATGCCCGAGTACGGGCTCTGGTGCTCGTGGACCATGCCGATGACGTGGCCGATCTGGTGCAGCACGGTGCCCCGGCCCGACGCCCCGGTGAGGTCCCAGCCGAAGTTCGTCGTACGGGAGGCGGTGCCGACGCGGAGCGCCTCGCGTCCCACGGCCGACCACGATCCGGCGTCCCACCGGAACCCGATCCGCAGCTCCGCCTCGCTACGGTCGGCGACCTCGGCGAACTCCAACCCGATGCCGAGGTCCTTCCACTCCTGGAAACCCCGGCGCACGGCGTCACGCTGCCCGTCGTCCCCCCGCTCGCCGCCGGAATACCCGCCGGAATGCCCGCCGTCGTGTCTGCCGCCTTGTCCGCCGTCGCGTCCGCCGTCCAGGAAGCAGTAGTGCAGGACCGTACCGTTCAGCCACGCCCGCCGCCCCGAGAGCAGGGCCGCGCGTCGCCTCCCGTGGAGTCCTTCCGGCGGCGCGTGGGCGGGGTACGCGGGAAGCGAGCAGTGCCGGACGCGCTCGCCGGCGCCCGCTCTCATCGGCGTTCCCGTGGCGTGGAGGCCCCGGCCCCCGGACGTGAGGAGGAGATCAAGGAAACCGTGTCCACATGCCACGAGACTGGAGACGGAACCCCTGACGCGCATGAGTAGGGGGTACTCAATTCGACGTGTATCACGGACGGGGAACCCGGCTCATACAGCTGTGAGAAACCCACGGTCCCCCTGGCCGTTCACGGCCAGGACTGAGGAACTCGATCTCGTACGGCGAAACCTGGCGGCCGGCCGCCGGGGCGTCGTCGTGACCGGCGCGGCGGGGAGCGGCAGGAGCCGTCTCACCGCCGAGGCCGTCCCCGAGGCTGTGACCGCCCCTATAAGCAACCCCGTAAGCAACCCCGTGAGCAATCCTGTGAGCACCCCCGTGAGCGACACTGTGGCCGCCCCCGTCCACCCTCCTGTTCACGCCCACGCCTCCGTTCGCGCTCCTGTCCACGTACGGATCACCGGAACGCACGACACCCGGAACACCCCGCTCGCCGCCTTCGCGTCTCTCCTTTCCCACCCCTCGCGTCTCACGGAGTTCTCCGCCTCCCATGGGGCGGCGCCGCACCTCACGAAACCCTCCCCGCGTCTCGCGGGACTTCTCTGCCCGCCGGACCCCGTCGAGGCGCTGGACGGGGTGCGTGTGCTCGTCGTGGACGACGCCCACCTCCTCGACGAATCCTCGGCCGCGCTCGTTCTCCGCCTCGCGCTCAGGGGGCGTACCCGCCTGCTCGTCACGGTCAGGGAGGGGGAACCCGTACCGCGGGACGTCTCCCGGCTCTGGGAGGAGGGCCTCCTTCCGCGCACGACACTCGCCCCCCTGACGGAGAGCGAGTGCGGGGAACTGCTCTCCCGTGCGGTGGGCGGCTACGTGGACGCCCTCACCGTCAGGCGCCTGCACCGGGCGAGCCGTGGCGACCTGCGACTTCTACGCGAGCTGGTCGTCGCCGTCCACGCCGGAGGGGATCTGAGCCACGTGTCTGGCACGTGGACCTGGCGCGGAGTTCCTCCGATGACGGCGCGCGCCAGGGAGTTGGTGGAGGAGACCATCCGCGACGTCGGCGGGGACGAACGGGAGGTGCTTGAGCTCATCGCATCGGGCAGGCCGCTGAAACTCGTCACACCCGGCGCCGGGGTGACCTGCGGCGTCCTCGAACGCCTACGGGCGAGAGGGCTGGTCACCATGGACGACCGGCGCTCGATACGGCTCGTCCACCCGCTGCACGGCCCGGTGCTCCGAGCCGCCGCGGAACGCCGCGGGGCGGGCGACCCGTCCGGCACGCGACGGCTCCTCCCCACCCCGGCCACGACACTGGAGGCCGAGTGCGAGGAACTGGTCGTACGCGCGTACTCGGGAAGGCTCACGGGGATCCCCCGGGGCGCCGGCGAGCGGATGGCCGAGGACGACACCGGCTGGGACGAGCCCGCGATGCCGGAGTTCTGCGCGCGGCGGGCCCGCGTCGCCCGGCTGCGCGGGGAGACCCGCGAGGCCATCGCCTGGAGCCGCGAAGGGCTGCGCCGCTCCCCCCACCACCGTGCCTGCCTGGCCGAACTCGCGCACGCCTCCGCCTACATCGGCGACCTGACGACGGCGCGGCAGGCCCTGTCGCGCGGTCCGGCCCCCCGAGGAGACGCGCGGAGGCGCACGAGCGAAGACGCGCGGACGCGTATGGACGGCGACGCACGGACGCCCATGAGCGAAGACCTGCGGACGCGCATGGGTGAAGACGCGCGGACGGGCATCGGCGGAGACGTGCGGACACGTATGTGGCTCGCCACCGAGCGGGCACTGACCTGGACGCTCGCCGCCGAGGGAGACCTCGACGGTGCCCTGCGGTCCGCGCTGCGCGCCGCCGGGGACGACCCGCTCGAAGACGACATGTTCGCCCTGCACGACGTGGCTCGACTCGGCACCCCCGAACTGGTCGTCGACCGGCTCGCAGACCTCGCCGACCGCGCCGAGGGAGACCTCGCCCCCCTGCTGGCCCGGCACGCCCGCGCGCTCGCCGGGCGCGACGGGGAGGCGCTGGACAAGGTGGCGCGGGGTCTCGCCGATCTCGGCCTGGCACTGTACGCGGCGGAGGCGTTCGCGCACGCGGCCCTCGTCCACGACGACCGGCGCGCCTCACAGTCCTCCAGGAACCGGGCCGCCGCACTGGCGGGAACGTGCCAGGGGGCGCGCAGCTCCGCCCTGGTCAACCTCGCGCTGCCGAAGCTGACCGCACGCCAGCGGCAGATCGTGAGCCTCGCCGCGGCGGGCCTGACCAACCGGCAGATCGCCGAGCAGCTCACCGTGTCGATCCGTACGGTGGCCAACCACCTGTGCGACGCCTACGCGCGGCTCGGCAGCAGCGACCGCGCCGACCTGGGAAGGCTCTTCACCGTTGGCTGACGCGAAGACCGACCACGCCGGGCGACCCGGCCGACCGGGCGCCGAGGCGCGCCCGTCCGGTGAAAGCCCGACCGGGCAACCAGGCGCTGAGACGCACCTGTCCGGTGAGAGCCCGACCGGGCGACCGGACGCCGAGGCGCGCCTGTCGGGTGAGGGGCCGGAGCCCGCCCGGCCGGGGCCTTCAGGCCGCGCCGATGGCGGAGAAGGACCAGCCGGTCGCCCGGTTGAGCGCGTCGCCGGGCATCGCGAGCCGCGCGTCGCGCAGGGCCTCGGCCATGCTCAGGCCGCGCCGCAGCCCCTCGTGCAGGGCGAGCATCAGCGGAACCACGGCCTCGTCGTCGACGGGCACCGAACTCGCCACGATCCCGGCCGTGCCCAGCGGCAGCAGCGCCGTGGCGAGGCCGAGCAGCTCGTTCGCGCCGACCGGCTGCAGCCTGCCGGAGTCGCAGCTGGACAGGACGATCCGGTACGGGGCGCTGTGCAGCCGTTCGAAGTCGTGCACGGTGAGCGGGCCGTCGTCCATCCTCAGGGAGGAGAACATCGGGCTGTCGGAGCGGAAGGTGCCGTGCGCGGCGATGTGGGCGAGCCTGCTGCCGTCGAGCGCCGCGAGCACGGCGGGGGCGAGCGCGGTGCCCTCCTCCAGCACGGTCGCCTCCCCGTAGCGCGCGGCCAGCAGCGGGACCTCGGCGCCACCCGTCGCGAGCCCCGGCCCCCTCACCAGCACGACCCGCTCCCTGGACGGCGACGGTTCGATCCGCCGGGCGCGGAGCCAGGCGCTCGCGGAGGGCGAGACGCTCAGCACCCGCTCGCCCAGCGCCGGCAACAACGCCCAGGGGACGCCGTGCAGCCTGCCCGGCGGTACGACGACCACGGGGCCGTCCCCGAGGTGGCGTACGGCGGGACCGAGCAGCGACTCCTGGAGGCGGCGTCCGCCCGCTTCGAGGACGGGCAGTCTGTCCTCCGAGCCCCCGTACGCGATCCGTCTGAGACCGGCGCGGGCGTGGTCGGCGTCGATCGCCGCGTCGGCGAGCCGTCCCGCCGCGAACCTGCGCACCCGGCCCCGGCCGCAGAGCAGGACGTGCAGCTCGCCGTCGACGGCGACGATCTCGATCAGCCATCCGTCGCCGAGCCCGTCGAGCAGCGGGCCCGCGTCGAAGCGGTGCCCGTCGAAGCCGCCCGCGCTGCGGGTGCGGAGCGTCCGGGCGCGGATCTCCTTCTCCAGCCTCCGCTGTTCGCGTTCCAGCGCGGGGGCCGGCACGCCACCCGGCCTCGCCGTGTCGATCCGGCTGCTGATCTCCCGGAAGGCCGTCACGTCGCGCAGCAGCTCGGGATCGTCGGGGGGACGGGTGGGCGGGACCGCGAGCACGGTGGCGCGCCAGCGTTCGCTCCAGTCGAGGAAGCGTCGGGGGCCGCCCCGCGCGAGGGTGGCCCGCTGCGCGAGTACGGCCAGCTCGGCCCCCTGCGCGGTCGCCCGCGCCCGCAGCTCCGAGGCGCCCAGGGTCATCCTGTGCTCGTCCAGCAGGTCGAGCCCTCGGCGGCAGGCGTCCAGCACGCCGCGCGTACGTCCCGCCGCGGCGGCTCTGAGCGCCTGGGCCACCCAGCCGTCCACGCGGGCGAAGGCGGGGCCGCGCGCCCTGGTCCTGGCGGCGGCGGCGAGGTGCCGTTCGGCGTCGGCCTCCCAGCCGAGGGCGAGGGCGGTGCGTCCGGCGAGCAGCGAGGCCTGGACCGCCTCGGGGGAACGCAGCTCCGCCAGCCGCAGGGCGACCTCGGCGGCGTCGCGCACCGAGCGGCCGGAGACCTTTCCCGCCGCGAACCTGGCCTGGACGAGCACGAGCCGGGCGTGGGCCTGCCACCAGTCGCGGCGCTGGCTGGAGAACAGCCGGATGGCCGTGCTCGCGCGGGCGATCGCCGCGTGCGGCTCGCCCGCCGCGATCGCGGCCCGCGCGGCGATGAGCAGGAGTTCGGCGCTGCGGGTCGTCTGACCTCCCATCCGGTTCAGCTCTTCGGTGGCGGTGTCGGCCTCCTCCAGCGCCTCGCGGGCGAGCCCCGCCGCCAGCAGCACCCCGCACCGGCGGATGTGCAGGACGAACATCGGCGTGCCGAGGGCCTCGTAGCGGCGCGCGGCCTCGTCGAAGAGACGCAGCGCCGCCGGCAGGTCGCCGGACCTGAACGCCGCCAGCCCCCGGCTCTCCACCGCGTCGGCCTTGTCGTGCTCCTGGTCGGTGGTCTCCCACAGCCGCTCGGCGGCGACGAAGTCGGCCTCGGCCCGCTCGACGGATCCCATCGCGAGGTGGACGGTCGCCCTGAGCGTGAGCGCCCGCGCGGTCCAGATCGTGTCCTGTGCCCTGCGCAGGGCGGGAATGGCCCTGCGCAGGTCGTCGAGCGCCTCGCGGTGCCCGCCGAGCACCCACCAGACGTAGCCCCGGCGAAAAAGTACGCGGGCGCCGGTGATCCCGCTGCCCCTCTCGACGGCCGTCTCCAGCGCCGCCAGCCCCTGCCGGGTGCGGCCCGCGTGGATGAGGGCGGCTCCCAGGGTGGCGAGCACGTCCGCCTCCCGGTTGGCGGAGCCCGACCTGGCGGCGAGGGCGCGGGCCTTCCTCAGGTGGCCGATCGCCGCCGTGAGGTCGCCGAAGTCGCGTTGCCAGATGCCGATCACCTGGTGGGCGACGGAGGCGTCGTGCGGGGAGGGGGAGTCGGAGAGCACGGCCCGCGCTCCGGCCAGCGCGTCCGCCGGGCGGGCGAACACCAGGGGCAGCAGATCGAGAGGGTCTCCCGCGGGCCGCGGGATCCGCGAGCTTCCCCCGGTCACGGATCGATGTTAGACGTGGTGTGTTCAGGGCGTCCATGCCGCGGCGCCCTCCCCGAGAACACCTCCCGTCCAGCTCCGGACTCCCCTCTCCTTACCGGGCAATTCGCTCGTCCGTGCCGGGTGACTCCCCCGGTTCGTATCGAGCGGATCGCTCGGAAGGTGTATCAGTGAGGCATCCGGTGGCTCTTAACCCATGGCGACGTCAGGACATCTGCGAAACAGGATGGCGAGTATGGCACCAGACAGGTTCCAGGAACAGTTCGACCAGATCCAGGACGCCATGGGAGAGGTGGTGCTCGCGGCGGGTTTCGAGGGGTCACAGCCCATGTTCCTCTACGAGAAGGGCTACGTCCTCGCCCGCGTGGAGGACGCCGACGAGGTCGCCTCGACGGTGAGGAGAGCGTTCGCCAGGGATCGCGGCGACCGGGACGCGGGCGTGCGGGTGGAGCGGGAGGAGAGTCCCGGCGGCGTGCTCAGGATCCGGGTCGGGGAGCCCGACAGGAGGGAGCGCTTCGCCGACCGGGACGTGTCGGACGCGCTGAGGGCCGTCGAGGACCTGGAGCGCGAGAACAGGCGCCGCATGGTGTCCAGGAACCACATCGTCTCCATCGCGGTGAACTGCTGCCCCGGCGACGAGCCGGTGCCGATCTCCCGGTGCGAGTCGCCCAACCCGGCGGTGGCCGAACTCGCCGACGAAGGGGGCGCGCCGGTGTCGGTCCTGGTGGTCGACACCGGGCTGGTGGAGAACTACCGCTCGCACCCCTGGATGCACCGCGTCGTGGGCGAGGGCAAGGAGATCGAGCTCGACGACGAGGGCATCCTCAAGCAGTACGTCGGGCACGGCACCTTCATCGCCGGGCTGATCAGCGCCGTCGCGCCCAACACCGACGTCACGGTGCACGCGACGCTCGTCAACGCGGGCGCGATCAGCGAGAAGGAGCTGGGTGACAAGCTGCTCGGGGGGATGCTGCCCGAGGGGAGGTGGCCCGACATCGTCAACCTGTCGGCGGGGACGCCGAGCACCGGCGCGGAAGCGCTCCTCGGGCTCGAACGCTTCATGGACGCGCTGATGGGCCACCCCGAGACGCTGCTCGTGGCGGCCGCGGGCAACAACGGCAACGACGTGAGGTTCTGGCCCGCCGCCTACGCCGACCACCCCGACTACGCGGGTGCCGTCGTGTCGGTGGGCGCCCTGCGGAAGGACGGCGCGGACCGCGCCTGCTTCAGCAACCACGGGCCGTGGGTGACGACGTACGCGCCCGGTGAGCGTCTGGTGAGCGCCTTCACCGCGGTGGACCCCACTCCCGCGGCGTACGACTACCAGCACTCCACCTTCCCCGCGTGCAGGTACGGCCGACTGTACGACTGCACCTGCCAGTTTCCGCCGCACCGGGGCGAGCTCACCGAGAAGATGGCGTCGTCGCCGAACGCCATCCGTGAGCGCGTCGAGTTCGACGGCCTGGCGGAGTGGAGCGGCACCTCCTTCTCCGCTCCCCTCGTGGTCGCCATGATCGCCAACTACATGGCGCGGAACCCGGGGGTCGGCTCCCGGGAGGCCGCGGGAAGGCTTCTGCAGGAAATCCCCGTCGGCAGGCTGTCCGGCATCACCACCCCGGCCCTCATCCCCGCCACCTGGACGCCACGGAGCGTACAAAGTGTCCCGGCCACGTCCTGAAAACCAGTGCGGGCGGATCGGTCCTGCGACGTACGATGACAGTCCAGAAAGCAAGGGGACGTCACCGTGGATCGAGACTCGATCGGCATCCTCTTCCGCGCCGCGGTGGACTCAGACGACGCCGCCGCGTGGAAATCCCTGGTGGAGGGCCTCAGCCCGCTCGTGTGGTCCGTCGTGCGCGCCCACGGACTGAGGGACGCGGACGCGCAGGAGGTCTACCAGACGACCTGGTTCCGGCTCGCCCAGAATCTCACCCGGATCCGCGAACCGGACAAGGTCGGCGCGTGGCTGGCCAGCACGGCGCGCAACGAGTGCGTCAAGGTGATCAGGGCCGCCCGGCGGGTCTCCCCGAGCGACGACCGGGAGATGTTCGATCGCGTCGCCGACGACCGTACACCGGAGCAGGCGCTGATCGACTCCGAGGACGCCGCCCGGGAGCGGGAGCGGGCACGGGCGGCCTGGCAGGCCTTCCAGGAGCTCGGTGAGAGCTGCCAGCGGCTGCTGCGGCTGCTCACGGCCTCTCCGCCGTTCAGCTACCAGGAGGTGTCGGCGACGCTCGGCATCGCCGTCGGGAGCGTCGGGCCGATCAGGCAGCGCTGCCTGCGACGGCTGCGCGTCCTTCTGGGCAGGAGGGGTTTCCGGTGAACCTCCCGAGCGGACGGGATGTCCGCGTGGACCTCCCCAGGTGTGCTTTCCGGGGGAATCTCTTCGGGCGTGCCTTCCGGGCGGACCTTGTCAGGTGTGCCTTCCGAGTGGACCTCCTCGGCAGGCGAGGTTTCCGGGTGGACCTCCCGGGCGGACGGGTTTCCGATGAGTGACGACGAGCTGGAGGCGGAGCTGCGCCGAGCCATCGAGCTGTTCGACCCCGTTCCCTCGCATCTCCTGCAGATCGCGGTCGAGGCGTACACGCTGCGCACGCTCGACGCCGAGCTGGCCGAGCTGGTCTTCGACTCCCTGAGCGGATCCTCGCGGGTGCGGGGGGAGCGGCAGCCGCGCATGCTCACCTTCCAGGGCGTGGGGCTCACCGTCGACCTGGAGATCACCGTGACCGCCGTGGGCGGCCGGGTGGTGGGCCAGCTGATGCCGCCGCGTCCCCTTGAGGTCGAGGTCCTCGGAGGTCGTCCGGTCACGCTGACGGCCGACGACCTGGGCAGGTTCATCTACGACGACGTTCCCGCCGGGCCGTTCAGCCTCCGCTGCCGTCTCGGCGACGCGACGGTCGTCACCGAGTGGATCACCGTCTGACGGCGGCTCACCCCGCCGGGTGGCGGGGCGAGGTTCCTCGCGTACGCCTGCGCGTGCCGCCGCCTTCGCGGTGCCGGTCCCCCGGGTTTCGGTGCCCGGGTGCGGGTAATCGACCTGGTAGTCGAAGGGGGACCCATGAACGACCGCCGGACCATGCCCGAGCCGATGAGCGAGAACGATGTCGTGGACCTGCTGGTGCGCCAGCACGCGATGATCAGAAATCTGTTCGACGAGGTCGAGGAGGCCCCCACCGGGGCGCGGCGGGCCGATGCCTTCCAGCGTCTCGTACGGATGCTCGCCGTGCACGAGACCGCAGAAGAGGAGATCGTGCACCCCTACGCGCGTCTCAAGATCGAGGACGGGGGCGAGGTGGTCGACGCGCGCCTCGCGGAGGAGAGGGAGGCGAAGCAGTTACTCGTCGACCTGGAGGAGCTGGGTCCCGGGCACCCCGAGTTCTCCGCGCGTCTCCAGGTGTTGCGTGCGGCGGTGCTCACCCACGCCCACGCCGAGGAGAGCCACGAGTTCGCCCAGCTGCGCGCCCGCACGAGCGTGGCCGAGCGCCGGGCCATGGCGGCCGGGGTGAAGGCGGCCGAGGCTCTGGCACCGACCCATCCGCATCCCGGTACGGAGTCGATGATGATGAACCTGCTGTTCGGGCCGCCTCTCGCGATCGTGGACCGGACCCGCGACGTGATCCGCCAGGCCATGCGCGGCTCGGGCGGCTGAGCAGGGGCGGTCACGACCTCGGTGCCGCGCCCGCCTCTCGCGACAGGAGCGCTCACGTCCTCGGCGCGGCACCCACCTCTCACGGCGGGAGTGGTCACGACCTCGGCGCCGTGGCCGCCTCTCGCGACAGGAGCGCTCACAACTTCGCCGCCGCATCCCCCTCTCGCAGCGACGAGGCGCCGCGACGCCAGCGGCTCATGACGTGCTCGGCGAAGAGCCGGTCCAGAGTGAGGGCGCAGGCCGCTCCGTACAGGACGTCACCGACCCGGGTGGGGTGCCGCGTCACGAACTCGCCGCACATGTCGTGCGCGGCGGTCTGCTCGCGGACGGCGTCGGCGCGTGCGTGCTCGTCGTAGAAACGTCTCGTCGCCTCGTCGCCGCCCAGCCTGCCCAGTCCCGTGGAGTAGCGACGGTTGGAGATCGAGGAGATCGTCTCGAACACCGCCAGGTGACCGAGCAGCGCCCCGAGATGACGTCGGTGCAGACCGAACAGTGACATGGTGTTGGAGATCGCCAGCGTGATCGCCGGAACCCGGTCGAGGTAGGCGCCGTAGGAGTCGTCCAGGCCCAGCCCGCGCATGGTGGCCCGAAACAGCTCCGAGCGCGTCCGCCCCGCGCTCCCCCCGCCGTACTCGTCCGCCTGGATCGCCGGCAGCGCCGCCTTGGGGCGGCCGTCCAGCCCAGGGATCGCCCAGGTGTGCGGGCCGGCCTCCCTGAGGTGGTGGATCGACCGGTGCGCGCCGAACTCGCGGAACTGCTCCAGGTCGGCCTGCCCCTGGAGGAATCCGGCGAGGTCGGGCCCGTCGACGGCCGTACCCACGAGTTCGGCGAGGGCCTGGCGGGTCTGCTCGGGCCGCGAGGCGGGTGGGTACGGTATCGCCCGCGCCAGTCCCTCCTCGAATCGCGCCTCCAGGATCTCCCGCACCTCCAGAAGGGAAGGGCTCCACTCCCACCGGTCGTCCACCCCCGCGAAGCCCCGGTAGTGCAGCTCGTAACAGACGAAGAGCGCCAGTTGCACGTCCTCGTCCATGAGGACGGGGCCCGCGAACCGGGCGGGGAACGACAGGAGTGGGAGCGAGAGGAGACCGAAGCGGTGCGGTGGTCGTACCAGCCGCTCGAAGAGCATGGAGGTGATCGGGCCCCGCACGGCGGGCAGCGCCGGAGCCCTGCCGGGGAGTTGATCCTTCACCGCGATGCCGTCGTCGTGGACGTCGGCGATGCGCCGCCCGTAGTGAGCGGACGCGTCGAACTCACGCGCCATGCGTCCCCCGTTCGATACCCAGAGCGATCCGCTGCCCGACCCGGAGCCGGCGAAACGCCGCCAAGATCATTCTTTCCCCCCGATGAGCTGCGGAAACAGCGAAATACTCAGCTATTCCGTAGCCCTAAGGTACTCCTGCCGTCAGGAGGTCCGCCGAAGACGGGCAGCGGATCGAGCCGGCGGCCGGTGGAGCCGCCGGTTCCGTACCGGTCGGCGGAGGCGGCCGGGATGTTCCACGATGTTGCGTGCGAAGCCCTGCCCGTGGGGACGGTGCGGCGTCTTCGGCCGTTTCCGGCGGTGGAGAAGAAGTGATGATCCTCACCGAGAACCGGTGAAAACGCCGGTGAGAACATGGTGTCCCGGCGCGTGGGAACCGTGGAAGCGTCGGTCTCTCGGTACGGGAAGGTACGGTCGGCTCATGTCCGAGCGCAGCATGCCGCATGACCTCGCCGCCTGGGCGTGCCCCCACGGGCAGGACGCTCGCCGGGGTTGCACGACCTGCTACGAGGAGTCCATCGATCCCGACACCTCGCACCCCTTCTGGGAGGTCGCCGCGTGGTTCACCACCTCACGGCCGCTCCCGATCAAAACGCTCCAGGACGCGCATCATCACGATCGCCATTTCGCCCTCGACCAGCCGTCCACCCCGCTGGTCTACCTCCTGACGGGACGTGCCCGCGCGAGCGACAGCGTGCAGGCGATCGCGGGCGTCGTCGGCTTCCTGATGCACAACCGGCACGTGGTGTCCGACTTCACCGTGACCGAGACCCGTGCCACCCGACGCTCTCCCGGCACTCCCAGCGCGCCCAACGCGACCCGCCAGACCGACAAGTGGCTCCAGGACCGGCGCCGCCCCGACGGACGCGCACCGTGAAAGCCCTCCCGCCGCACCGCAGGTGAGCGCGCTGCGGATGAGCAGGGCCGCAGATGAGCAGGCCTGTGGATGAGCAGGCTTGGATGAGCAGGCTTGGATGAGCGCGCCGCAAACGAGCGGGGCCGCAGATGGGCAAGGCCGCGGATCGGCAGGGCCGCGGGAGTCCCGCCGCACCACCGAGACAGACAGGCCGGTCGTCCCCATCCTCCGCCACGGCGCGCCGCCGAGGATGACAAGGTACGGCGGCAGTCCCTAAGCTCGACAACACCATTGTCGAAACGTCGAGGCCAGGAGGCGAACGTGGCGGCCGACCCTCCGGGCTTCGAGCTCCCGCTCCGGCTCTTTCTCGGCTTCCGGGTGCTCATCGACGAACTCCACGCGGAGCTCGCCCGCCAGGGGCATCCCGACATGCGACCGATGCACGGCTTCGTTCTGCAGGCGATCGGCCCCGAGGGCACCACGGCGGTGGAACTCGGCCGGCGGCTCGGCGTCTCCAAGCAGGCGGCGGGCAAGACGGTCGACACCCTGGAGCAGCTGGGTTACGTCGAGCGCGGCTCCGACCCCGGCGACGCCCGCCGCAAGATCGTACGGCTCACCGAGCGGGGCGTCGACAGCCTCGTCCGGTCGGCGCGTATCTTCGAGGACCTGCGCGCGAGCTGGGCGAGGACCATCGGCGAGGACCGGCTGCGTGCCCTGGAGTCCGACCTGCGCGCCGTGACCCCGGATGAGGTCTTCCGCCTCGACGTCCCCGGCTGGTTCGGCGGCCACTGAACGTTCACGGGAGCGACGGACGACGGGACCGCGCGAGGCCGGTTTCGGCCGGTTCCAGGGAGGCGACTGCTAGCGGACGGCGGTTCGGAATGCCGAACACGCGCGGACACCGGTTCGAGGCATGCCGGAACAGGCGCGGACGCCGATTCAGGGGACGTCGTAACAGGCGCGGACACCGGCTCACGGGTTGTCGAAACAGACGGCTCACGGGTTGTCGAAACAGACGCGGACGGTGGTCCCGCCCTCCCCTGTGTGCACGCGGACCAGGTCTCCGAGGAGGTTGGTCACGAGCAGTCCCCGCGAGCCCTGCTGCCGGGAGTCGGCCGGGCGGCGTCCCGCGAGGGGGTCGACGATGTGGCCCGCGTCGCTGACGTCGAGGACGATCCGGCGGTCTTCCGTCCAGATCCGCAGGATCCCGGAGCCGCCCCCGTGTTCGATGCTGTTGGCGGCCAGCTCACTGGCGATCAGCCGCAGATCCTCCAGGCGCACCCCCGACAGGCCCGCCCGCTCGGCGTACCGGACGGCGAAGGCGCGCACCCGCCACAGGTCCTCGCCGCCGAAGGGGAGAACGTCGGCGTCCTCCGGTTCCGGCAACGGCCCGCCGCACTTGCGGATGACGCGTTCCGGCGCGTAACCGGTGCTGGTACGCGGCCCCGAGCCGTCCACGAGAACGGGATGGGCCGCCTCGGCGAGCTCGATGATCTCGGCGTCCAGCCCGTCCAGGTCGTACGGGCACAGGATGACGGCGTCCCGCCCCGAGAAGGCGAGGTTGATCAGCGCCTCGTGCAACAGGCACGCGTCGTGCTCCGTCCGCGGCCGGTCCGGCCAGACCGGTTCGCCGACGATGCGGACCCGGCGGCCTGGGTGGAGGTCGGCGAAGGCCCACAGGACGGCGGGGATGATGCGCCCGGGGTTACGGCCGACCTCCTCCATGTCGAGGAAGTGCACCTTGTCGGCCGCCTCGCCCAGCTCCGCCCGGATGAGTTTCAGGTTCTGTCCCGGCACGGCGACCGCGACCGGCTCTCCGGCCTCGACGCCCTCGCGGACGAAGGGCACCGTACCGTCCAGATACTGCCGGAAGCCCCGGTAGAAGAGTGCCGGATGGGCGAACAGCTCCACCCTGGCGGTCGTCGGCGCATTCACGGCGTCTCCATTTCGATCGGGGAGGGTTCGGAGGCTTCCTGTTACTTTGTCAGCCTCCGGCTTCCTGCCGCCCTGTCAGCCTCCGGCTTCCTGCCGATGCGTCAGCCTCCGGCTTCCTGCCGACGCGTCAGCCTCCCAGTCGTGACGGTCTGAGCGGGTTGTGGCCCACCTCCAGCAGCGCCCGTCGCCGGTCGTCGTCGTCCTCGTCGACCGTACCCTCGGCCAGCGTGTCCTCGACGCGGTCGACGGCCTTGCGCATCGTCTCGATGTCGTCGGTGGTCAGGTCGGCCTTCCGCTTGCCGAGAACCTGGAGCACCTGACGCCCGAGCGGCGGCATGGCCGCCTCGGGGCTCACGGCGGCCGCGTCCTGTGAGGCCGAGGCCGACGCGAGCAGGAAGGCCCTCAGCTCCTCCGATGTCATGTTCACGACCTCGTGGAACTCCTGCCACACCAGGTCGAGGATCAGATCCGACTCTTCGGCCACCGTGCTCTCCTCTCATGCCGGGCCGGTAAGGCCACGCCCCGGACACGAACCGGCCACCGGCGCGGATCGGACCTCCCACGGGTGGAGGCGCGCGGTGACGGGCGCACGGCCCGCCCTACCCCGGCTTCCGTCCCGTTAACACGCGGGCCGGGGTACGGGCGGGAAAAGAGCCCTGATGATCAAGTGGGCCGAGCCTCCCGGACGGCGGTGTTGCCGGCCGTTACGGAAAGGCCCCGGACGGCCGGGCAAGCCCTCCTCAGGCGGGGTCGTCCACCGTGAAGCGCACTCCCGAGAAGCGGCTCCGCCACTGGGTGACCTCCGGTGCCACGGTTCCCGGGTCGACGTTCTCGTCCAGGCCCCGGGCGATGAACGACGCCAGCTCCGGCATGTCCGCCTCGGTCATCCCAAGCCTGACGATCTCCGGCGTACCGATGCGCAGGCCGTTCACGTCCCCCTCGACCGCTTCCAACGGCAGGCCGATGCCGCAGGCGAGGAGGTTCGCCTCGCGCAGCCGCCGGGCGGCCCGCTGACCGCCGCCGTAGCGGTGGGCGAGGACGGCGAACTGGTGGGAGCGGGTGCACCCGCGCTCGGCGGCGAAGACCGGGACCCCGAGGGCGATCAGTTCGTCGGCGAGCCTTCGCGCGGTCGCGACCATCGCCTGCGCGTAGGCGGGGCCCGCGGCCTTCCAGTCGAGCATCGTCATGGCGAGCGCCGCGGTCTTTCCCGCGTCGAAGTTCGCGGTGAGCCCGGGGTAGGCGATCGCGTCGAGCCGCTGGGCCAGCTCGGCGTCGTCGGTCACGATGAGCCCGCCCGCGGGACCGCCCAGGCTCTTGTACGTGCTCATGGTGATCAGGTGGGCGCCCTCTTCGAGCGGCTGCGGCCAGGTCCTTCCCGCGATCATCCCGCACAGGTGGGCGGCGTCGAAGAGCACGCGGGCACCGACCGAGTCGGCGATCTCGCGGATGCGCGCCACGGGGTGGTGGAACAGGTTGAGGCTGCCGCCGATGGTGATCAGCTTCGGCCGTACCCGTACGGCGAGCTCGCGCAGGGCGTCGACGTCCACCGTGTAGCCGTCGGACGTGACGGGGGCGGGAACGGTCTTCAGCCCGTACAGGCCGGCCGCGCCGGGCTGGTGGTGGGTGACGTGACCGCCGATGCTCGCCGGCGGGGCGATGATCGTGTCGCCGGGTTCGCAGACGGCCATGAACGTGTAGAGGTTCGCGAGTGCTCCGGAGCCGACGCGCACCTCGGCGTAGCCCGCACCGAAGACCTCCGCGGCCAGCTCGGCGGCGACGATCTCGATTTGTTCGATCGCCTCCAGGCCCATCTCGTACTTGTCGCCCGGGTACCCCAGCGACGCCCGCGACCCGAGGTTGGCCGAGAGCAGGGCCTCGGCCCTCGGGTTCATGATGTTCGTCGCCGGGTTGAGGTTGATCGACTCCACGTCGTGGATGCGGTGGTTCTCGGCCACCAGCCGCTCGATCTCACTCTGGACCGAGGACGCCGTCTGGTCCGTCACGGCCTTCAGGACGGACTGGACGCGATCCTCGGTGGTGGCGGGCACCCACGGGCGGTGGGCGAGGGCACGGGGCATCGGGTGTTCTCCTGGCCGACAGGCAGACGGCTGTCGCGGTGACGTCAGGATGTCTGCCAGACGACGTTAGAACGCAGACAATGGCCAGCGCATCGGGTGAAAGACGGGCTTTCTAGCTGCTTTTTCCTACATTTGCCGGAAAAATACGGCCAACTTCTGCAGAAAAGATCACTTCTTTCACACGGACCCCACCCCTTAAATGAGTGAGCGGCTCACTCATTCATTCGCTAGGATGCCGACGTGACATCGACCTCCCAGCGTGCCACCCCCCTCCCCCCCGACGAGCGGCGCGCGGCGCTCATCGCCTCCACCCTGTCGCTCGTGCTCGCCGAGGGGCCGGACGTGAGCACCCGGCGGATCGCGCAGGCGGCGGGGGTGGCGGAGGGAACGATCTTCCGGGTCTTCGCCACCAAGGACGAGCTCGTGAGCGTGGCGATCGCGAGCGCCTTCGACTCCTCCTCGCTACTGGGCGAGCTGAAGACGATCGACCGTACGGCCCCCCTGGACGTTCGGCTCGTCGAGGCGGTCGAGATCCTGCAGCGGCGCACCGCGCGAATCTTCCGCCTGGTGGACGCGATAGGGATGAAGGCCATCGAGGCCGGTCACGAACACCGAGATCTCTCCGAGGAGAGCGCGCTGATCAGGGAGGCGCTCACCGGTCTGATCGAACCCGCCAGGGAACGGCTGCGCTGCGAACCGAGCGAGGCCGCCCGCCGACTGCAGTTGCTGGTCATCGCGTGCACCCATCCTCGGCTCGTCAAGAGCGATCCGCTGGCCGCCTCGGAGGTCGTCTCCATGCTGCTCGACGGGGTACGCCTCACCGCCGCTCCCCCGGAACCGCTTCCCTGACCTCCTACCGCTCCCCCGGAACCGCTTCCCCGATCCCCCGCCCTCTCCCGAACCTCTTCCCGACCTCCCGCCCACCACCCACCACCCACCGGAACCGCTTCCCCGACCCTGCCCACGGCGCCCCCGGCACTCCGACGCTCCCGGCACCCCGCCCGCAACCGCCCCGACCTCGGCGGTCCCGGCCCCGGCGGCCCCGACGAGCCGGGAACGCGACCTCCCGTCCTTCCGTCCTACCTCGACCCTTTCCTCCTGCCTCGACGTCCTCCTCGGCTTGACCTCAACCGAGCTTCACCTCGCAGGCTGATTCCCACCATTCCCCTGAAGGAGATCCCCCATGATCCCGGTTACCGGGGCGACGAGCGCGACCGGCCGACGACGGCCGGATCCCCGGCACGACGTTCCTCGCCCGGCCACCCCGCGCGAGGAGCCCTCATGCTGACCCGGCTGCTCCGCACATACCTGCGCCCCTACTCGTGGGCGCTGACAGCCGTGGTGGTGCTGCAACTCGTCGGCACCATCGCCTTGCTGTACCTGCCCAGCCTGAACGCCGACATCATCGACCGGGGCGTCGCCACCGGCGACACCGGCTACATCCTGTCCGCCGGGGGCTGGATGCTGCTCGTCTCCCTCGTGCAGATCGCCTGCTCGATCGCGGCGGTCTACTACGGCTCCCTCACGGCCACGGGATTCGGGCGTGACGTGCGCGCGGCCGTCTTCCACCGGGTGGGGGGGTTCTCGGCGAGGGAGGTCTCCAGGTTCGGAGCCCCCTCGCTGATCACCCGCGGTACCAACGACGTGCAGCAGGTCCAGATGCTCGTCGTGATGACCTGCACGATGCTGATCGCCGCGCCGATCATGGGCGTCGGCGGCATCGTCATGGCCCTGCGTCAGGACCTCGGCCTGTCCTGGCTCATGCTGGTCTGCGTCCCCGCGATGCTGGTGTCGATCGGCCTGATCAGCGTCCGCATGGTCCCCCAGTTCCGCGCGATGCAGGATCGCATCGACCAGGTCAACCGGGTGCTGCGCGAGCAGCTCACCGGCATCCGCGTGGTGCGCGCCTTCGTTCGCGAGCGCGAGGAGACCCGCAGGTTCGCCGACGCCAACACCGCGCTGACCGAGACGTCGCTGCGCGTCGGGCGGCTGACCGCGCTCATCTTCCCCACCATCATGCTGATCCTCAACATCTCCAGCATCGCGGTCCTCTGGTTCGGCGCCGCGCGGGTGGACAGCGGGGAGATGCAGGTCGGCGCCCTCACCGCGTTCCTCATGTACCTGATGCAGATTCTCATGTCGATGATGATGGCCACCTTCATCTCGATGATGATCCCGCGCGCCGCGGTCTGCGCCGAGCGCATCGTCGAGGTGCTCGACACCGACTCGTCGGTGACACCGCCCGACGACCCCGTACGGCAGGTGAGCGGGCGCGCCGAGCTGGAGATGCGTGACGTCGAGTTCCGCTATCCGGGCGCGGCGGCACCGGTGCTGTCCGGCGTCTCCTTCCGTGCGAGCGCGGGACAGACCACCGCCGTCATCGGCAGTACGGGCTCCGGCAAGACGACGCTGATCTCGCTGATCCCCCGGCTGTTCGACGCCACCTCCGGCACGGTGTCGGTCGACGGCGTCGACATCCGCGACCTGGACCCCCAGATGCTCTGGACGCGCATCGGCCTGGTGCCGCAGAAGCCGTACCTGTTCAGCGGCACCGTCGCGAGCAACCTGCGCTACGGCGACCCGGACGCGAGCGACGCGGAGCTGTGGGAGGCGCTGGAGGTCGCCCAGGCCCGTGACTTCGTCGAGGCGATGCCCGAGGGCCTGGAGGCACCCATCGCGCAGGGCGGCACGAACGTGTCGGGCGGGCAGCGGCAGCGGCTCGCCATCGCGAGGGCGCTGGTCAGCAAGCCTGAGATCTATCTGTTCGACGACTCGTTCTCGGCTCTCGACCTCGCCACCGACGCGCGGCTGCGCGCGGCCCTGCGCCCGCACACCGCCGATGCCACCGTCGTCATCGTCGGCCAGCGGATCTCCACCATCGCCGACGCCGACCAGATCATCGTGCTGGACGACGGTGTCGTCGTCGGCCTGGGGACTCATGACGAGCTGATCGAGTCCTGCCCCACGTACCTGGAGATCGTCGAATCCCAACTGGCCTCGGAGGCCGCAGCATGAGCAGCGACCGGCCCATGACGACCACGCGACCGCGTCCCCCGATGCCCGTCGGAGGCTTCGGGCGCGGCCCCTTCGGGGGGGCCGCCGGGATGCCCGCGGAGAAATCGATGACCTTCGGGCCGTCGGCGCGCCGGCTCTTACGGCGCCTGGCCCCCGACCGCCCGAAGCTGCTGGTCGTGATCGCCCTCGCCGTGACCAGCGTGGTGCTGAACGTCCTCGGACCGAAGATCCTCGGCCACGCGACCGACCTGATCTTCACCGGGGTGATCGGCAGACAGCTGCCCGCCGGGACGACCCCTGAACAGGCGATCGCCGCCGCCCGCGCCGCGGGCAACGACAACTTCGCCGGCCTGCTCTCGGGAATGGACTTCGTACCCGGCCGGGGCATCGACTTCGGCGCGCTGGGCACGGTCCTGCTGTGGGTCCTGGGGATCTATCTCGCCGCGTCGGCCTTCGGCTGGCTCCAGGGTTACCTGCTCAACGACGTGGTGCAGCGCACCGTGTTCCGGCTGCGCGAGGAGGTCGAGGAGAAGCTGAACCGGCTCCCGCTGCGGTTCTTCGACGGCCAGCCGCGCGGCGAGCTGCTCAGCCGGGTCACCAACGACATCGACAACGTCTCCCAGAGCCTGCAGCAGACGATGAGCCAGCTACTGGTCTCACTGCTGACCGTGATCGGCGTGCTGACGATGATGTTCGTGATCTCGCCGCTGCTCGCGCTGATCGCCCTGATCACCATCCCGCTGACGATGTTCGTCACCGCGCTGATCGCGAAGCGCTCGCAGAAGCACTTCGTCGCGCAGTGGGCCCACACCGGCAGTCTGAACGCCCACATCGAGGAGGCGTTCACCGGTCACGAGCTGGTGAAGGTGTTCGGACGCCGTCCCGAGGTCGAGGAGGTGTTCAGGCAGCGGAACGAGGAGCTGTTCAAGGCCGGCTTCGGCGCCCAGTTCGTGTCGGGGATCATCATGCCGATGACGATGTTCATCGGGAACCTCAACTACGTCGCCATCGCCGTCGTCGGCGGCCTGCGGGTCGCCACCGGGTCGATGAGCCTGGGTGACGTGCAGGCGTTCATCCAGTACTCGCGGCAGTTCACCCAGCCGCTGACCCAGGTGGCCTCGATGGCGAACCTGATGCAGTCGGGGGTCGCCTCGGCCGAGCGGGTCTTCGAGCTGCTCGACGCCGAGGAGCAGGCACCGGATCCCGCAGCCCCGGTGCCTCCCACCGTCAGGCGGGGCCGCGTCGAGTTCGAGCACGTGTCCTTCAGCTACGACCCGGAGCAGCCGCTCATCGAGGATCTGTCCCTGGTGGCCGACCCCGGGCACACGGTCGCGATCGTCGGTCCGACCGGCGCGGGCAAGACCACCCTGGTCAACCTCGTCATGCGCTTCTACGAGTTGAACTCCGGACGGATCACCCTCGACGGCGTGGACGTCACCGCGATGCGCCGCGACGACCTCCGCTCGCACATCGGCATGGTGCTCCAGGACGCCTGGCTGTTCGGCGGGACCATCCGCGAGAACATCGCCTACGGCAATCCGCTCGCCACCGAGGAACAGATCCAGGCCGCCGCACGGGCCACGTTCGTCGACCGGTTCGTCCGTTCCCTGCCCGACGGCTACGACACCGTGATCGACGACGAGGGGGGCAACGTCAGCGCCGGGGAGAAGCAGCTGATCACCATCGCCCGCGCCTTCCTCGCCGACCCGTCGCTGCTCATCCTGGACGAGGCCACCAGCTCGGTCGACACCCGCACCGAGGTCCTGGTGCAGCACGCGATGGCCGCGCTCCGTTCGGACCGCACCAGCTTCGTCATCGCCCACCGGCTGTCCACCATCCGCGACGCGGACCTCATCCTGGTGATGGACGCGGGCCGCATCGTCGAGCAGGGAACCCACGACGAGCTGCTCGCCGCGCGGGGCGCCTACCACCGCCTGTACTCGGCGCAGTTCAGCGGTGCCGTGGTCCTCGAGGGCGACGAGCCCGCCGGGGAGGCGGTGGCCACGACAAGAGGGTGATCGCGACCGGGGCGACGGCCACGACGAGAGGTCGACCGCCACCGGAGCGACGACCACGAGGAGCGGATGATCACAGCGGGAAAGCGGTGATCACGACGAGAGACCGACCGCGGCCGGTGAACAGGTAACCGGCCGCGGTCGATCCCGACGCCTCACTCCGCCCGCCCCAACTTGCCTAATTCACCACAGCGGTGGTACCACAGACGTGGCACCACCGCTGTGGTGATTAGAGGGGAGCAGGGCATGAGGGGAAGAGCCGCCATCGTGGGGGCCGGGATCAGCGGCCTGACGACCGCCATCGGGCTGCGCGGCATCGGGTGGGAGGTGCACGTGCTCGAACGCTGGCCGAAGATCAACTCCCAGGGCACGGCCCTCGGAGTGCGGCCCGACGCGCAGGCCGCGCTCGCGCGGCTGGGACTGGACGAGGAGCTCCGTCGCCGTACGGTCCCCTACCGGCGGGCCCAGATCCGCACGCCGGGTGGCCGCAGGATCGCCGACCTCCCGCTGGAGCGCATCGAGCGCAAGGGCGGCGCGCCGGTCCTGATGTTGTCCAGGATCTCCCTGATGGAGATGCTGCTCGACGCCGCGGGAGACGCCTCGATCACGACCGGCACGGAGATCACCGATCCGGAGGCGCTACGCGGAGAGTACGACCTGGTGGTGGGGGCCGACGGGTTGCGCAGCACGGTCCGCACGGCGTATTTCGGCACCGCCGTCCGCCCGCGCTACACCGGGATCGTGGCCTGGCGGGGCGTCGTGGGGTTCGAGCCGGACCTACGCGGTGAGACCTGGGGACCCGGCCAGGTGTTCGGCATCACTCCCCAGGAACCCGGGTCCACCAACTGGTACGCCGCCGTGGCGACACCGGAAGGCCACCGGGAGACCCTTGACGAGCTGCGTGCCCGCTTCACCGGCTGGCACGACCCGATCCCGAGGATCCTCGCCGAAGTCGACGAGGAGACCGTTCTGCGGCACGAGATCCACGAGCTGTCCTCGCACCTGAGATCCTTCGTGACGGGCAACGTCGCCCTGGTCGGCGACGCGGCGCACGCCATGTCACCGGCCCTCGGGCAGGGCGCGTGCCAGGCCCTGCTGGACGCCGTCGCTCTCACCGACTGCCTCCGCACCGCGGACGAGGTCGAGACCGCGCTGCGCGCGTACGACGCCAGGCGCAGAAAGCCCGCTCAGCGTCTCGTGACGATGTCGCGGCACATGGCCCGCTTCTCGAACCACCCCCTGACGGGACCGCGCAACGCCCTCCTGCGCCTCCTCCCCGCCTGACCACGGCCAAGACCTCCCGCTCGACCTCGTCCGAAGACCTCCCTCCCGGCCACGGCCACGTCTTTCCGCCCGACCACGGCCAGGACTTTCCGCTGACCGCAGCCGAAGACGCGACACCCTCACACGCCTTCCCCCGCCCGACCTCGGCCAGAGCGGCAACGCGCTCATGCACCCCCTACCGCTTGACCTCAACCAAAGATGAGGTCGCAAGCTGGTCGGGACATCCTCACCCACGAAGGAGATCCGCATGATTCTGGTCACCGGAGCGACCGGCAAGGTCGGCGGGCAGACCGTCACCCAGCTCCTCGACGCGGGCCTCCCCGTACGCGCGCTCACCCGTGACCCCACCTCCGCCGCCCTCCCGAAGGGCGCCGAGGTCGTACGCGGTGATCTGGCCGACCCCGCCACGCTGGACGACGCCCTGGACGGGGTCGAGTCGGTGTTCCTCGTCTGGCCCACCCTCTCGGCCGACCACGCGGCACCCTCGACCATCGAGAAGATCGCCAAGCACGCCCGCCACGTCGTCTACCTCTCCGCACGCGGTGTCCCCGACCCCGCACCGGGCACGCCCGAGCCGGACCCGAACTCGATCCTCGGCTCCCATGCCCTCATCGAGCGGCTGATCGAACGGTCCGGGCCGGAGTGGACGTTCCTGCGGCCCGGCGGGTTCGCCGCCAACACCCTGATGTGGGCCTCGCAGATCCGCGACACCGGCACCGTCCGCTGGGTGCACGGAGGGGCCACCAGGGCACTCATCCACGAGCGGGACATCGCCGCCGCCGGGGTGAGCGTGCTCACCGGCACGGGCCACGCCGGAGCGAGGTACGTGCTGAGCGGCCCCGAGACCCTCACCCAGATCGAGCAGGTGACCGCCATCGGCGAGGCCGTCGGCCGGGCGGTCCGCTGGGAGGAACTCCCGCCCGAGGAGGCGCTGCGCGAGCTGGTCGACCAGGGCTGGCCGCCCGCGGCGGCGAAGGGGCTGATCGACGGGCACGCGCAGATGGCGATGTTCCCCGAGTCGGTCACCTCCACCGTGGAGGAACTCACCGGAAGGCCGGGCACCCCGTTCCGGCAGTGGGCCGCCGACCACGCCGACGCCTTCCGCTGACGCGCCTCGGCCGGCTATTCGTCGTCGATTCCCGGCAACACCGAGAAAGAGGTGAGCCGGCGAAGAGAGCGGCGTGTTCCGCGAATGTCGAGATCACCGGTGGCGGTGACCTGCAGACGGCATCCGGCGCTGTTCACGCGTCCGGGGTGCCGTCCGCTCGCGTCCGGTGCGAATACGGATACAGCAGCAGTCGGAGCTCGCCCCGATCGTGTTTGCGGTCGCGACGTGCGCGACTGACGCGAAGTTCGCCACCTTGGCGTCGTGCCGCACACCGGTCGCTAGCGGGGCGTTCCTTCGCGCTCGCCTCGTCGGGCGAGGCGTTGGAGTTGTCCTTCGTGCACGTCGCTCACCCACTCCCAGCCGGGCTTCGCCGACGGGCCGACCCGTGGGTCGGTGGAGACGTGGCCGTCCCGCAGCGCGAGTACGTACGCCCGATCCAGGTCGATCCGCGCCCGCACCTGGTCGGATCCGCCGACGGACCCGTGGCCGGGGACGACGACGTCTACGCCGTCCGCCACGCCCTCGATCAGGTCCAGCGCGGTGAGGTATTCCTCGATCGGGTCGGCGGTGCCCTCCATGTCGAGCATCGGGACCAGGACGTCGGACAGCATGTCGCCGGCGACGAGAACCCCGCGTTCCTCGATCAGCAGCGCCGCGTGGCCCGGGGCGTGCGCCCGGTGCTCGATGATCCGGATCTCGGGGCCGTCCCAGGGGATCCGCGTGGTTTCCGCGGGCAGTCCGGTGATGAGGCCGAGCAGGTCCATCGGCACCTGCCCGGCGATCTCCGTCTCGAGCAGGTGGTCGGCGATGCGGTCCTTCGCACCCGCCTCCGACAGCTGCTCCCGGATCGTGGCCGCGCAGCGCGCCGTGCCGTAACGGGGCGCCTCGCCGAGCCCGGCGTGCCAGAGCAGGTGGTCCCAGTCCGGATGCGTGGAAAACCCCGCCACCACGGGCCGGCCCGCCTCGCGAAGGTCGTTCGCGAGGCAGTCGAGCTCGGAGCCGGTCACGCCGGGGTCGACGAGCAGCACACCGGCCCTGCCCCGCACCACAACGGTGTTGGTCTGCACGAACTCGCTCTCGTGGACCCACACCCCCTCCGCGACCTGCTTCAGCACGAGCCCGTCTCCTTCGCGTCCCGGATGGCGTAGTGATGCATCGTGACGCCCTGGTCGAACGATCGCTGCTCCAGCAGGTCGAGATCGATCGGCAGGTCGTAGTCGTCGAACAGCGGCCTGCCGAAGCCGAGGATCGCCGGATGGGTGAAGAGCAGCAACTCGTCGAGCAGCCCCGCCCGGAGCAGCTGCGTGGCGAGCGCCGCGCCGCCCACACCGATGGTGCCGTCGGTCTGGTCACGGAGGGCGGCGAGCTGCTCGATCGCGTCGTCCCCACCGATGATCCGGGTGTCGTGATCGGCGCTGTGGCGGGTGCGGGAGACGAGCACCTTGGGGGCCGCCGTCCAGATCTCGCCGTATTCACGCAGGAAGTCCGGCAGCGACGCGTCCTCGCGCGCCCGCGGCCAGAACTCCTCCATCGTCTCGTACATGACCCGGCCCTGGACCATCACCGCGAGCTCCCGCGCCCGCGCGTTGAACTCGCGGTGCAGCTCCTCGCCGATGCGCAGCCACTCGCCGGCGCCGTTGTCCCCGGGAACCTGCTCGATCCGCAGGTCGAGGGACACGTTCATCCAATAGAGGAAGCGACCCATCAGCTCCTCCTTCCCATAGTGCTTGCATTTTGCAACTACTATATTGGCAACGAAACAACCGTCAAGGAGGAGTCGTGGAACCACGGTCCGGCTGTCCGATCAACGCAGGCGTCGAGTTGCTCGGAGATCGCTGGTCGTTGCTCGTGCTGCGCGACATCATCTTCGGCGACCGCCGATACTTCCGCGCGCTGCTCACCGGGTCGATCGAGGGCATCGCCTCGAACATCCTCGCCGACCGCCTCAAGCGGCTCATCGACGCGGGGATCCTCACCCGCGGCGCCGCGGGCCGCGGGCAGCGCGCGCGCTTCAGCCTCACCGAATCCGGCATCCAGACCCTGCCGATCATCTACGCCCTCGGCAACTGGGGCCTCGACTGGACCTCCGGCAGCGCCGAGCTCCGCAGCCGCCAGCAGCTCATGCGCGACGAGGGTCCGGCGTTCGTCGAGGAACTCATGGACGAGCTCCGCGTCCGCCACCTCGACGCCCCGCCGAAGCCGCACGAAGGCCCGGGCGCGTTCGAGCGACTCAACGCCGCCTACGTCGCCTACGTCGCCTCCGGCGGCTCCGGCGGCTCCGACTCCCGCCCGTAGACGGCGTCCAGGAGATCGCGGACGAACCGATCGAGATCGTTCAACCCGGCGGCGGCCAGGGTGTCGTGACCGTCCGCCAGCAGGTGCGGGACGGCGGCGTGCATGGCCAGCGTGACGGCGGCGGCGCGACGCGGGGTGACGGGCAACCCGGCGGCGCGCTGGGCCCGCTCGAAGTCGGTGAAGTCGGCGGCCGCGATCGCGTCGAGTATGGTCGCCAGCCACGGCCTGCGCGCCGCCTCCGCCTGGAGTTCCAGGTAGGCGAGCAGGCGAGAACGACCGGGACCCGCGACGTTCTCCAGAAGCCCGCGGAACATGGCCACCAGCCCGTCCCGATCGACGGGTTCCCCTCCCGGCACCTGGTGGTACAGCTCGACGCAGCGCTCGGCGATCGCCCGCAGCAGGGAGTCTCTGGTCGGGAAGTAGTTTTTCGCGGTGCCCGGCGGGGTGGCCGCGACGGCGTCGACGGCCCGGTGGGTGAGGCCGCGCCCTCCGGTCTCCGCGAGCACCTCGATGGCCGCGTCCCGCAGGCGGTCTCGCCGCTCCCGATTCATCTCGCCGACATTACCACCACACCCGTGGTGACTTCTGCCGGCGACCTTGGGACGCAGCGACCTTGAGGCGGTCCCGCCCTCGTCGGCCGCCTGGACGAGATCACCCGGGAAGACGCGGCGGGCATGACCGGACACGGCGGAACTTCCGGCCAGGCCCGCGGGCGGGCCCCGAGGCCGCTCCACCCGTACGGATGGGGCAGCATGGAGGGGTGAGCGAGGGTACGAGCACACTGGCGAGACTGCTGACCGGGGGCGGCGTCCTGGTGCTGAGCGGGGCCGGGATCTCGACGGAGTCGGGGATCCCCGACTACCGGGGACCTGGCGGGACCCTGAACCGGCACACCCCCATGACCTACCAGACGTTCACCGGCGATCCGGTGGCCAGGCGGCGCTACTGGGCCCGCAGCTACCTCGGGTGGCGGGCGATGACCCGGGCCGCTCCGAACAACGGCCACCGCGCGGTCGCGTCCCTCCAGCGGCGGGGCCTGGTCTCCGGCATCGTGACGCAGAACGTCGACGGCCTGCACCAGGCGGGCGGCGCCCGGTCCGTCATCGAGCTGCACGGCAACCTGCGGGAGGTGGTCTGCCTGGGATGCGGCCACTCCAGCCCGCGCGAGGAGCTGGACCACCGCCTGACCGAGGCGAACCCGCGCTTCGGCGCCCTGCCCACCGCGATCAACCCGGACGGCGACGTCGAACTGCCCGACGAGGAGATCGACGGTTTCCAGGTGGTCGGATGCCGGGCGTGCGACGGAGGGATGCTCAAGCCCGACGTCGTCTTCTTCGGGGAGACCGTTCCGGCGGAGCGGGTCCGCACGTGCTTCTCCCTCGTGGAGGAGGCGCGGCTGCTCCTGGTCCTCGGGTCGTCCCTCACGGTGATGTCGGGCCGCCGGTTCGTGCTGCACGCCGCGAAGCTCGGCATCCCCGTCGCGATCGTCAACCAGGGCCCGACCAGGGGCGACGGCTACGCGGCACTCACCGTCGACGGCCCTTTGGGCACAGTCCTTCCCGAGCTGGTCCGCCTCGTCGACACCGAGATCGACACCCAGACGGTGCCCACCGGCTCACCCCGCTGATCCGCCCGTCCGGTCCGACACGCCCAGCACGGCCCGTACGACGGCGTCGGTGTCGGCGAGGTCCTCCAGCACCAGCTCAGGCCCCGCCTCGCTCAGGACGTTCACGTCGTTGAAGCCGGTGGCGACCGCGATCACCCTCGCTCCACCCTCATGACCCGCACGGACGTCGTTCGGCGTGTCACCGATCAGCACGGTGTTGCGCACGGTGAAGGAGTCCCCGTACTTGTCGGCGGCGCGTCGCTGCGCGCCGGCCACCAGCGCGGCGCGGTCCTCGTGGTCGGTGCCGTACGCGCCCACCTCGAAGTCCACGAAACCGTCCAGCCCGAAGACGGTGAGCTTGCCGATCGAGACCGCCTCGGTGTTGCCGGTGAGCACCGACTGCACCACGTCCTCGCGTTCCGCCAGCGCCGCGAGCACCTCGCGTGCCCCCGACAGGGCCCGGCCACGCTCCCGCATGACGGCCTCGCGCACGACGAACGCCTCGGCGAGGGCGACATAGAAGGAGTCGAGGAGCTCGTCCGACACCTCGACGCCGTGCGCCTGGAGGATCTCGGAGATGATCGCCCGCTCGGTCCGCCCCGCCACGCTCACCGGGTGTTCCATCCTGCGGCCGGTGGTGGCGTGCAGCGCGTGGTCGTAGGTGTCGGCGGTGACACCGCCGGCGTCGATCAGTGTGTGGTCGATGTCCCACAGTACGAGCGTTCTCGGGGAGCTCACCGCCCGAGCATAACGAAGCCGGGATCCTCGGCCCCTGACGGCCCGGCCTCCTGGAAGAGCGCGACCCCGATCGCCGACGAAGGCCCGAGCCCGACGCAAACGACACAGCGGAGCGTGAACGGCGTGGGACGGCGTCCGCACGACCGCCCGCGAGCGGGTCGGCCCCCGTCTGGAGGCCGCTCGCCCACATCCTCGTCCGTCAGAGGTCGACGCGGGCCAGGAGCGGCAGGTGGTCGCTGCCGGTGGCGGGCAGGGTCCAGGCGGCGACGGGGACCGCCGTACGGGTCATGACGTGGTCGATCCCGGCGAGGGGGAGGGCCGCGGGCCAGCTGAAACCGAACCCCCTCCGCGCCGAGACCAGCCGCGAGGTGAGCGGGGCCAGGCCACGGTCGTCGACGGTGCCGTTGAGGTCGCCCAGCAGAACGACCCTGTCCAGCGTCTCCGAGGCGACGGCCGCACCCAGCGCGGCGGCGCTCTCGTCCCTGCGGCCGGACCCGAAACCGTCCGACGGCCGGATACGGATCGAGGGAAGATGCGCGACGTACACGGCCACGTCCCCCTGTGGCGTCCGCGCGGTGACCCGCATCCCACGGTTCCAGTCGGGTCCGACGTCCGCGGGCCTGATGTCCACCGGCCGCACGTCCGCCAGCGGGAACCTGGACCACAGGCCGACGGTGCCCACGACCGCACGGTGGGGGTGGCCGGAGGCGAGAACGTCCTCGTAGAAGGGCCGGACGACAGGCGTCAGCTCCTCCAGGGCGATGAGGTCGGCCCCGGCCCCCGCCAGGGCGAGCGCCGTCCCCTCGTGGTCGGGATTCTCCTCGCCCACGTTGTGCTGGAGCACGGTCAGGTCACCCGCCGCCTCCCGGTCGGCGGGCAGCACCCGCCCGCCGAAGACCACGCCCCACACCGCCGCGGGCAGCACCAGGGACACCGTCGCGAGGACCGAGCGGCGCAGCAGCGCCAGACAGAGCAGCGCGGGAACGGCCAGGCCAGCCCACGGCAGGAAGGTCTCCAGCAGGCTGCCGAGATTGCCCACGCCGTTGGGCACGACGGCGGGGAACGCGAGCAGCACCGCCACCAGCACGGCGACCGACGCGAGAACCCGTCCCCGCGACCGCGTTCCCGAAGCCCCTGAGGACCTTGAAGACCCCGAGGATTCCCCGGATGCTCCGTCCGACGCGTCCCGCCCCTGCCCCCGTCTCCCTCCCCACGCCCGGAGCCCGGCCCGGCGAGCGTCCTTCTTCCCGCCCTCCCCGCCGACCTTTCGATCTTCGATGCTCATGCGTCCGACCGTACGATCATCGCGGCCCGGCCGGGCCCTCCATCGCGAAACGGACATCTAGTCGGCCGAGAGGCGTCCGGCGAGCCGGTCCAGGCCCTGCCTGATCATCTGCCCGTACCCGTCGTCATCGAGTGCGCCGACGGCGGCGCGTCCGCGTTCGAGGTGGTCGCGTGCCCGGTCGAGGTCGCCGAGCCTGCGGTAGGCGTCACCCAGGTTGAGGTGCAGGGATGGGTAGAAGCCGCTCACCGAACCGGCGACGCCCACCTGCCGGGCCCGCTCGTCGGTGACCAGGTCGGCCGCCTCCAGGGCGCGCAGGTCCCAGAGCAACTCCTCCTTCACCTCGTCCTGCACATCGGCCATCCAGTGAGCGAGAGCGCACCGGTGCAGAGGATCGCCCGTCACCCCGATCTCCTCCCACAACTCGGAGAACAGCCTCCGAGCGGCCTTCCGCTCACCCCGCCTGCCCAGATCGGCGGCATGGCCGATCCTGGCCATCATCACATCGGGTGTCACATCGGGCTCGGTCATGCGGTCTCCTCGGCGGAAGGTCAACGGTGCGGCGACTGTAGCGACGGCCACCGACACAATCCGCTGTGGACCGTTCGGCACGGTGAAGGCGGTTCACGGTGACGCGCCCCCATCGCCCGTAACACGCGTTCCCCGCCCGTAACGCGCACCTCCCGCCCGTGATACGCACCCGCCGACCGTGACACGCACCCCCGGCCCGTGATGCGGACCCGTCGGCCGAATAAGTGTTTTCACCTCGTGTGTCCTCCATGGAACGATCACGTCATGCCGATCGACCCGCACCTGCTCGCACTGTTCACCGTGACCGCGAGCATCGCCATGCTCGCCCCCGGACCGGACATGTTGTTCGTCCTGGGATGTGGAATGCGCGGTGGCCCTCGCGCCGGCCTGCTCGCCACGGCCGGGGTGGCGACGAGCGAGGCCATCCACATCGCCGTGGCGGCGGCCGGACTCGCCGCCCTCTTCGCCGCGGCACCGTTCGCCTTCACCATCCTGCGCATCGCCGGAGCCGCCTATCTGATCTATCTCGGCGTGCAGATGATCCGTCACCGCAACGACGTTCGGAGCGAGATGGCGGAGGGCGGCGGCGGGATGTCGGGCCGCCGGGCCTATCTGAACGGCCTGCTGACCAACCTGCTGAACCCGAAGATGGTCACCTTCACGATCGCCTTCCTTCCCCAGTTCATCAACCCGCAGCTGGGTCACGTCTGGATGCAGTTCGCGATCCTCGGCGTCATCCTGATCGCGTTGGAATTCCTCGTCGACGGTACGGTCGGCGTGCTCGCGGGACGCATCGGCGGATGGCTCCGTCAACGGCAGGCCGCTCGCCGTCGTATCGAGGTCGCCACGGGAAGCCTGTTCATCGGCCTGGGAGTACGGCTCGCCGTCGAACGGTGACGTCACGGGGCTGTCGCCTGGAACGGTGCCGTTCCGGCATCGTTCCAGGCGACGGGAGTCCCCCGGGCAGCCCGCGCAGCATGACGTGTTTTATCCGGTTCCGCTCCCCGCCGGGTCCCTCACCTTTCGCGGTCAGATCGCGTCTGACCTGCTCGCACCCCTCGCGTCGAGTAAGACCGGGTGAGACGGGACAGCTTTTTCGTGGCGGCTGGAAATGATGCCTCATCAGCACACATAAGGAGGAGTGTCAGTCAAGCGAGTTGATGAGGAGAGTCGCCATGGGACCGCCCGCGGACAACGAGCGGCTGGTCAGATTCGAGGCCGTCTACAACCGGGCCTACGGCCAGATCACGGCCTATGCCGCGCGCCGCTGCGATTCGCCACAGGACGCGGCGGACGTCGTGGCGGAGACCTTCACCACCGCCTGGCGGCGGGTGGACGAGCTGCCGGAGGGAGAGGAGGCCACGCTCTGGCTGTACGGCGTGGCGCGCAAGATACTGGCCAACCACTACCGAGGCGACAACCGTCGGCGGACACGCCGTACCGAGCTCGATGCCAAGATGGCCGACCTGTACGGAGACTCCCCTGACAGCAAGGTCGAGCTCGGGGCGATCGGCCAGGTCTTCCGGACCCTGTCCGACGAGGACCGTGAGCTGCTGTCGCTGGTCGCCTGGGAGGGCCTGGATCGCGAGGAGATCGCGACAGCGCTCGGGGTGTCGCGCAATGCCGTACGCATCAGGCTTCACCGTGCCCGCAGACGCTTTTCCCGAGCCCTCGCGGAGGCCGAGGTCCACTTCACGTCAGAGAGCCGGTTGATACCGACGGAGAGGCCGCTATGAAGAACATCGACGAGATCGAGGCGGTGAAGTCGCTGGCCAGGGTCGCACCTGGCGGGCAGGGAGGTGACCCGGCCGACGCGGAGGCGCGGGCGTTGCTGGCCGCGATCACCTCGGAGGAGCCTGGCACGGTGACGAGGATCCGCAGGTACGCTCCCCGACGTCTCGCCCTGGGACTCACGGCCGCGGTCGCGCTCACCACGGGGGCTATGGTGGGCCTGAACGGTTTCGGAGCGTCGAGCTCCTGGGCCGTCACCAAGGCCGCCGACGGGACGGTGACCATTCAGGTCCGCGACTTCCGTGACGCTGCGGGCCTGGAGAAGCGACTGAAGGACCTCGATGTTCCCGCCGTCGTCGACTACGTTCCCTGGGGACAGCAGTGCCGCCAACCACGCGGCAAGCACGTGACGAGCATCCCCCACGGTCTGTACAGCGTGCCGGAGAACATCCCCGGTGAAAAGCACGGCTGGCAGATGCGGATCGACACCAAGCGCTTCAGGGCAGGTCAGACCTTCGTCTGGACCATCAGCGCCCCCGAGAGCGGGCAGGGCAGCAGCAGCACCACCTATCTCATGGAAGGACCGGTGGCGCCCTGCGTACCCGCACCCGCCTCCGCCCCGGGGGAGGCAGGTGCGGAATTCCGGAACGCGACGCTCAAGGGCCGTTCGCTGGAAGGATTCCGGGTGGACGAGAAGACCGTCGGCGAGGTCCTGCCGGAGCTCAGGGAACGCGGTAGGAAGGTCATCTTCCTGATCATGGCCGTCCCGCCGGGAAACCCCGGAGGTTTCGGCGAGGAGCGTACGCAGGAGGAGCCCGTCGGTGACGACTGGATCGTCTGGGAGGCGGAGGAGAACGCCAAGGGGGTGATCCGCCTGCTCGTCACGGAAGAGCGCTACGACGACAACCCCGTCTACGGAGGCCCGCGAGAGGCCGTCGTCACCGAGTAGCCCTGCCATTGCGAACGACCGGCCGTCGGCGGGGGGACGTGCAGGGGTTCAGTCCTGCGCGCGGGGATCGCGTCGACTCCGTAGACCGCGCCGGCGAGACCGCCGGTGACCGCGATCGGAGTGATTCACGTGTCCGACGGCCGGTGCGGCGAACCCCAGTCCCACAGTGCCTGGAGGACGGGGCCGAGATCGCGCCCGCGGGAGGTGAGGCTGTAGCGCACCCGGGGCGGCCAGTCGGGGCGGCGGTGGCGATCCAGCACACCGGCCTCGGCCAGGTGCGCGAGCCGGTCGGACAGCACCTTGTCCGACAGCGCGGGCAGTGCCTGGCGAAGCTCGCTGAACGTACGGTCGCCCCGCAGCAGTTCACGGATGATCAGGGTCGTCCAGCGTCCGTGCAGGGCCGCCAGGGTGATCTCCACCGGACATGACGGGGTGGGTTCTGTGACGTTCGCATGGGGATGGTCGGGCAGGCCCGAGTAACCAACCGTTTGGTGAGCCACGAAGGCGCCTCCTAGCGTTTCCGCGTCCGAGTTGTTTCTACCGAAACGGAGCGATGATGCGACAGCTTGCCGAACGTCCGGAGGATGTGCCCACCGTCTTCGCCGAGCGCTTCAACGCCGGTGACGCCGACGCGGTGGCGGAGATCTACGAGAGCGACGCCGTGTTCGTCTCGGAATCCGGCGCGCCGCTGACCGGAGAGCAGATCAACATCGCCAACGGCCGTTTCCTGGATCTGGGACTGCCGATCACCGTCCGTCCGCGACACGTCCACACCACGGGCGACCTCGCCCTGCTGATCGTCGACTGGGTGATCGACGGCACGGACCGCGGGGGCCGACCCGTGCACTTCCAGGGCACCGCCACCGACGTCGCCCGACGGGGACAGGACGGGTACTGGAGGTACGCCATCGACAACCCCTTCGGCGCGGTGGAGAAGGGGTGAGGGTCTCCTCGGTCGCCGGAGCGACCGAGGGATCCACCGCGCCAAGGGAAGTCGGCGAAGAGTCCGTCTCAGCTCAGGAGATCTGAACTCCCGCTGCCTCGGTCGTCGAGGACGAGGGCGGACCGCCCGTTGACCGTGTAGCGGATGTGCGTGACCTCGGGGGTGTGGATCACCCTGGTGGGGATGAGCTCGATCGCCTCCTTCTCCGCGAGGCCGAGGCCGAGATCGGCGCCCGGCCTCGTACCCGCGCCCAGGCCCGCGTCCAGATCGGTCCCCGCGCCCAGGCCCGCGCCGATGTCGGCGCCGAACAGGCTCATCCCCCTGCCGAGCACCACCGGGACGATGTGCAGTTCCAGCTCGTCCAGCAGACCGGCCTGGAACACCTGGCGCAGCAGGGTGCCGCCTCCGGCGATCGCCACGTTTTTGCCCCCCGCGACGGCGCGTGCCTGCTCCACGGCACTGGCGACGCCGTCGGTCACGTACGTGAAGCTCGTCCCGCCCTGCCGCATCAGGGTCTCGCGGGGGCGGTGGGTCACGACGAACACCGGCGCGCGGAACGGCGGCTCGTCACCCCAGGGAACCTCGCCTCCGTCCGCCATGTTCCGCCCCATGACGTAGGCCCCCGCGGCCTCGAACGACTCGGCGATGATGTCGGAGTTGACGTCCTTCTCACCACCCGCGAAGCCCTGCCGCTCGCGCCAGGCCATGGCGTCGATCACCCACCGGGTGACCCGGAAGAAGCCCGCGGCCTCCTCCGATTGCAACCAGCCCGACCGCTCACCGGTGTGTCGCGGACCGGCGTAGTAGCCGTCGAGGGACACCGACATCTGTGCCGTCACCTTTGTCATATCGCTTCGCTCCTGTTCCGGCGGCCCCCCGCTGGGGGCCGCTCGGTAGAGGATCGGAGCCGCGGACCGGATTTCTACCTGCCAGGAGACAGAAAGTTCGGCGGACTTCGATATCGGATGTCGGTGACCGCGTCACGAGAGCTTCAGCGGTCGCGACACGAAAGCGTGCAGCCACACGAAAGTGTGCAGCCATCCGCGCAGCCGCCGGCCTCCGACACCGTGCCGCCGGACAGGGGGGCGGCGGGGACGGTGCAGCAGGTGTCGCCGCGCCATGCCTCGCGGCCTTCCTTGACCGCCACGGCGGCGATGACCAGGGCAGCGACCGGGTCGGCCCAGGACCAGCCGAACAGGCTGTTGAGCGCCAGGCCCACCAGCAGCACGGCCGACAGGTAGGTGCACAGCAGGGTCTGCTTGGAGTCGGCGACGGCGGAGGCGGAGCCGAGCTCGCGGCCCGCGCGACGCTGCGCGGCCGACAGGAACGGCATGATGGCCAGGCTCAGGGCGGCCAGGACCAAACCGGGAGTGGAGTGCTCGGCTTCGCCGGTACCGAGCAGGGCCCGGACGGCGTCGAAGGTGACGTAGGCGGCCAGCGCGAAGAACGACAGCGCGATGACCCGCAGCGCGGCCCGTTCCCGGCGTTCGTGGTCGGTGGCGGAGAACTGCCAGGCGACCGCGGCGGCCGAGGCGACCTCGACGATGGAGTCCAGGCCGAAGCCGATCAGGGCGGCGGAGGAGGCGACGGTGCCGGCGGTGATGGCGACGGCGGCCTCGATGACGTTGTAGGTGATGGTCGCGGCCACCAGCAGCCGGATGCGGCGCGCCAGCGCGGCCCGCCGGGCCGGGGTCGGGCCGAGTGTGACGGAGACCATCAGCAGCAGCCCCGCTCGTCGGCGTCGGCGCAGGTGCGTTCGGCGTCGGCCGCGACCGCGACGACGGCGCCACTCAGGTCTGTGAGTGCGTGACCGAGCCGGGGGTCGGCCAGCTCGTAGCGGGTGCGGCGGCCGACCGGGACGGCGACGACCAGGCCGCAGTCTCGTAGGCAGGCCAGGTGGTTGGACAGCCGGGTGCGGGAGATGCCCAGAAGGTCGGCCAGGTCGGCCGGGTGGGCGGGAGCCTCGCGCAGCGCGAGCAGGATCCGGCAGCGGATCGGATCGGCCAGCGCGCGGCCGAAGCGCGCCAGGACCTCGATCTCGGAGGCGATCGTCAACATACCATCATTAGTACAGGGTTCCCTGAATTCAGGGAACCCTGTACTAATGATGGTCGAGCGAGTGCGCTCCGGGACGACCGAAGACACACGGCGATCGGCGCGCATCGGGCACGACGAGCCGAACGCCCGCCCGCCGACACCTCATCAGGCATCCGCTGACGCTCTCGTTTCGCCCGGCGCCGCCCCGCCGCGGTTCGGCTCGGCTCGCGCGGCGGGCGGCGCGACCGCCGCCCGGCCGGTTACCGGTGCACGCCACCGGACGACGCGATCTCGCGGCCGGTCGGCTCAGCTCGCGCAACGGGCGGCACGCCGCAGGAGGAACCGCTGTTCAGGTCGGCTACCGGCCAGCCGTGCGGCCTCCCGGTACGCCGAGGACGCGGCGGCGGTCTCCCCCGCCCGGTCGAGCAGGTAGGCGCGGACGGCGAGCAGCCGGTGATGACCGGCGAGCATCCCGGATTCCAGCTCGTCCAGCAGCTCCAGACCGGCACGCGGTCCGCGTGCCATCCCCAGCGCGACCGCCCGGTTGAGGGTGGTGACGGGGTTGGGGTGCAGGCGCTCCAGGATCTCGTACAGCTCCAGGATCTGCTGCCAGTCGGTCGCCTCGGCCGACGGTGCCTCGTCGTGTATCGCCGCGATCGCGGCCTGGACCTGGTACGGGCCGAGCCGGCGGGTCGCGAGCGTATGGGTGAGGATCTCGGTCCCCTCCGCGATCGCCTCGGCGTCCCAGCGGGACCGGTCCTGCTCCTCCAGCGGCACGAGCACCCCGTCTGGGCCCGTACGCGCCGCGCCGCGCGCCTCGGTGAGCAGCATCAACGCCAGCAGGCCCGCGACCTCGCCGGAGTCGGGCAGCCGCGCGTACAGCCGCCGTACCAGGTGGACGGCCTGTCCGGTGAGGTCGGGCCGGCGCAGGTCCGAGCCGGAGCTGGCGCTGTAGCCCTCGTTGAACATCAGGTACAGCACGTGCAGCACGACCCTCAGCCGAGGCCCGTGCTCGGGATCCGGAGGCAGCTCGAACCGCGCCCCGGCCTCCCGCAGGCGCTGCTTGGCCCGCGAGACGCGCTGTCCCATCGTCTTCTCCGGCACCAGGAAGGCCGCCGCTATCTCGCCGGTGGTCAGTCCGGCGACCGCCCGCAGTGTGAGCGCCAGCTGCGACGAGACGGTCAACGCCGGGTGGCAGCACAGGAACAGCAACTCCAGCAGGTCGTCACGGGCCACCTCGGCGTCCGGCGGCGGCGCGACCAGCGCGTCGCGCGGCGTGGCGTCGAGAGCGGCCCTCTCCCGGCGCTCCCGTGCGCTGTCGGCCCGGACCCGGTCGATGTACCGATTCGCCGCGACCTTGTTGAGCCAGCCCAGCGGGCGGGCCGGGACACCGTCACGCGACCAGGCGTCCGCCGCGGTGATCAGCGCCTCCTGCACGGCGTCCTCGCAACGGTCGAAGTCCCCGTACCGGCGCACCAGCGAACCGAGCACCCGGGACGCCGACGACCTCAGCAGTTCCTCGACCGACTCAACCGAGTCGTCCAGCTCAGCCGAGTCGTCCAGCTCAGCCGCCCCAGCCGTTTCAACCGGCTCGATCAGCCCAGCCGGCTTGACCGCTTCGACCGCCTCGTCCGCTTTGATCGGCTGAACCGGCTCATCCGGCTTGACCGGCTCGAAAGGCTCGTCAGACCTCGTCACTCGCCCAGTCACGTCCCATCAGCGGCCACACCTCCAGGCCACCGCCGTACAACGTCCCCGGATAGGCCCGCGCGATCTCCAGCGCCCGCTCCTCGTCGTCCACCTCGACCACGAAGTAGGAGCCGACGAACTCCTTCGCCTCGACGTACGGGCCGTCGGTGACGACCGCGTCACCACCCACCCACCGAACCGACCGCGGCCTGGGCATCAGCCCTTCGGACTCAAGGAGCTCCCCCGACTCACGCAGCGTCTCGTTGAACCCGTCGACCTTGGCGATCAGACTCGCCATGTCCTCCGGCGCGAGAGCGTTCCAGATCTCCTCGTTGCCGTAGATCAGCATCAGATACTTCATCGTGCCGTCCTCCTTGTTGATAGCGGACCGTATCGTGACAGCACGACGATCCTTGGGGAAGCCACTCCGTGGTCCGGGAAAATGCCCGGCCTCCGACTCGATGTGCCGCCCGTCGTCGGATTACCAGGCACTCATGCGGTCGGGTAGGCCGTTCCCCGGATGAGGAAGGACATCGGTGTACGCACCGCGGGCAGCAAGAAGCGCTCCAGAGCGGTGATGGTGAACCCGGCCTGCTGGATCACCAGCGCGCTGTCGCGACCGGTGTGACAGCCACCGGCCAGGCGCGGCCAGACGGTGGCGTCCAGCAGGTCCTGCACCCACCTCATCCCTGCCGAGTCGGCGCGTACGTGCTCCAGGAACCGCAGCTGCCCACCCGGAGCCAGCACCCGGCGCATCTGGCTCAGCGCCGCGTGCGGGTCGGGCAGCGAGCACAGCACCAGTGAGGCCACCGCGGCGTCGAAAGTGCCATCGGCGGCCGGAAGGTGCTCGGCCAGGCCCTCGCGGACCTCGACAGGGACCGGTGCCCGTACAGCCGCGGCACGGGCCAGGTGACGCAGCCGCGGCTCCGGCTCGATCGCGAGCACGCGCGTGACGGTGGACGGGTAGTGGGCGAAGTTCAGCCCGTTTCCCGCACCCACCTCGATCACCTGACCGGACAGGCCCTCCAGCAGCGCCTGGCGATGTCCGGCCAGCCCTCGCTTCTCCACGACCCGGCTGATGCGGGCATAACAGCGGGCGAAGAGCGGATGGTCGACACTCGTGGCAGCCATGCTGTTCTTCTTCCCGCTCGTCACCGTCTCACCGGGTGAGGGCGGGAGCAGACGGTTTCCCCATGAGGGAATGACCGGTCCGCGCCGTTCCACCGTCGCGCTCGGTCACCGCGGTCGTACGATCCGGAAGAAGTGCCGAATGTCGGAGATCAGCAGGTCGGGGGCCTGCAGCGAGGCGAAGTGGCCACCTCGGGGGTGATGGGACCAGTGGGTGACCGTGTTCGAGAGCTCCGCCAGCCCGCGGATCGCCCGGTCGCCGGGAAAGTTCGCCACACCCGTCGGGACCGGTGAACGCTCGGGAGGTCGGCCCCACGACTCGCCTGCTTCCAGATAGAACCGGGCCGCCGATCCGGCGGTCGCGGTCAGCCAGAAGATCGTGACATTGGTCAGGACGGTGTCACGGTCGACGGAGGTCTGCTCGGTTCCGGCGGGGTCCCAGTCCACGAACCACTCCAGGTTCCAGGCGAGCTGACCGACCGGGGAGTCGTTGAGCGCGTACGCCAGAGTCTGCGGCCGAGTACCCATCTGCGTGGCGTAGCCGGAGCGGCCGTACCACCACATCTCGTTCTGCTCGGCCTGCTCCCTCTCCGCCTCCGAGAGCGTGTCCAGCATGCCGGGATCGGCCGGGGTCGCGGCGTTGGCCAGCGCGTTCACGTGGATGCCGATGACACGCTCGGAGTCCCCCCGGCCGATCTCCGGGGAGACGACGCTGCCCCAGTCGCCGCCCTGGGCGCCGTAGCGCCGGTATCCCAGGCGTCGCATCAGCTCGGCCCAGGCCCGCGCGACGCGGGTGACCCCCCAGCCGGTCTCCCGCGTCGGCCCGGAGAACGCGAAGCCCGGCAGCGACGGGATGACGACGTGGAAGGCGTCCGCCGGGTCCCCGCCGTGTGACCGCGGGTCGGTCAACGGCCCGATGAGGTCCAGGAAGTCGTACACCGTGCTCGGCCACCCGTGGGTGATGATCAGCGGAGTGGCGTCGGGCTCGGGCGAGCGTACGTGCAGGAAATGGATGTTCTGCCCGTCGATCGTCGTGGTGAACTGCGGGACCTTGTTGAGGCGGGCCTCGTGCTCCCGCCAGTCGTAGCCGGTACGCCAGTGCTCGACCAGTTCGACGAGGTAGTCCTTGTTCACGCCGTAGGACCAGCCGACGCCGGGAAGTTCGTCCGGCCAGCGGGTGCGGGCGAGGCGGTCTCGCAGGTCGTCGAGTTCGGTCTGCGGAATGTCGATACGGAAGGGCGTTTCTGTGCTCATGCCGCCCACCCTGTGCCCCGTGTAGGACAGCTCCGTTCCTATACAGGGGCGATAGTGGAGGAATGTTGGAAACACCCGCTCGACTGCTGCGACTACTGTCGTTGCTGCAGACGCACCGCGACTGGTCCGGTACGGAACTCGCCGAGCGGCTGGGAGTCACCACCAGGACGGTACGGCGCGATGTCGACAGGCTTCGTGAGCTGGGCTACTCGATTCGCGCCTCGATGGGCCCGGTCGGCGGTTACCGGCTCGGAGCCGGTTCCTCGCTACCCCCGCTGTTGCTGGACGACGAGGAGGCGGTCGCGGTCACGGTCGGCCTGCACAGCGTGGCAGAGGTCGAAGGGGCTTCGCTGCGCGCCCTGACCAAGATCGAGCAGATGCTGCCGTCCCGGTTGCGACACCAGGTCATCGCGCTGAGAAGCGCGGTGGTCGCGATGTCTCCCGAGAGCGGCCCGCCGGTGAAGGCGGCGGTGCTCACCGCGATCTCGGCCGCGATCCACGCTTCCGAGGGGCTGCGTTTCGACTACGTCAGCCATCACGGGGCCGAGTCCCGCCGCGGCGTCGAGCCACATCGCCTCGTCTGCTGGGGACGGAAGTGGTATCTGGTCGGCTGGGACGTCGAACGGGCCGACTGGCGCACCTTCCGGGTCGACCGGATCTCGCTGCGAACGCCCAACGGCCCTCGGTTCACCCACCGAGAACCACCCGACGGCGACGTCACGACCTGCCTGTGCAGAAAGATGGGCTTCGAGATGTGGCCACTCCGCGCCAGGCTGCGGATGCACGCCTCCGCGACGGACATCGCCGGACGCGTCAGTGGAATCGTGACACCCGTCGACGACCACACCTGCCTGCTGGAAATCGCCACGGACTCGTTCGATCTCGTCGCGTTCACCGTAGGCATGCTCGACGTCGACTTCGAGGTCGAATCTCCCCCGGAACTCGCCCGGCATCTCCGCGAACTGTCCCACCGCTTCGCCAACGCGACCGCCCTCCCGTGACGAGGATTCCGCCCGTCAGGAGAACGTCCCGGACAGCGGCGACGCGCCTGCTCCCCGAAGCCGTGACCTCATCTCACCAGACGCTGTGCGAGATCGACCAGCTCGGGCAGGCGCAGCACCCGCTCACCGGCCCCGGGCAGCGGGACGTGCAGGGGTTCGGTCCAGCGTACGGGGATCGCGTCGGCTCCGTAGACGGCACCCGCGAGACCGCCGGTGACCGCGGCGACGGTGTCGGTGTCACCGCCCAGGTCGATCGCGGCGCGTACCGCGTCCGCGTAGCCGGAGGTGGTACGCAGTGCCCAGAGCGCCGAGCCGAGGCAGGGCCAGACGGCACCGTTGGGCTCGGTGGCGTCGTCGGGGTGCCAGTGTGACGCGAGAACGACGGAGTATCGCTCGCGCTGGTCGGGATCGACGAGGGCGAGGCTGTCCGGCAGCGCGGCGACGGGGTCGCCGCCCTCCAGCGCCACACGCAGCAGATCGTGGAAGATGGCCGTTCCCTCCCAGGCCGCGGGGTCGCCGTGGGTGAGCGCGGCGATGCGGCGGGCGGCGTCCATGGTGGCGGTCTGCCCGTGCCGGGCGAAGTAGACCGCCGAGGTGGTGGCCCGCATCAGCGAGCCGTTTCCCGCGGCGCGGTGGTTGACCTGGAAGTGGGTCGCGGCCGCGCGGTCCCAGGGCATGCCGTTGGTCAGGACATCCTCGGTCTGCAGCCCGATGTCCTTGGGATCGGAGGCCGCCCAGCGCTGAAACCTGGCGAAGACATCCGGTAGGTCCAGCCCTTCGCGCTCCAGCAGCGACTCGGCCAGGTGCAGGGCCATCTGCGTGTCGTCGGTCGCCTCCCCGACGTCCCAGCCGCCGCCCCCGCACATCTCGTTCTCCTTGCCGGGAACGTCGCCGGGAGTGTTGCCGGGAACGCTGTCTGGAACGCCGCCGGGAGCACTGCCTGGAACGCCGCCTGGAACGGGAAACCGGGCGGAGAACGCCCCGGCGGGACCGAATTCGAAGGGGGCGCCCAGCGCGTCGCCCACCGCCGAGCCCACGACGGCACCGATGGCACGGTGTGTACGGTTCATCGCGGCAGCCTACAGAAGGACATCTCCGGCACCGAGCCTCGAATCCTCCGACTTCGACGGGAGCGGCGGCGCATCCGTCGAAGGCTGCGGCACTCACCACGATCTTCGACCGCGTTCCGAGCCTCCGAGGGGCCGCGAAATTCGCTTCGTGTCGTGCGGGAGAGGTTCTACTGTGGCCGGGTGGCGACTCAGATGATCATCATCAACGGTGGTTCCAGCTCGGGGAAGTCCGGGATCGTACGGTGCCTGCAGGCCGTTCTTCCGGATCCGTGGCCGGCGTTCGGCGTTGATTCGTTCATCGACGCGATGCCCGCGAGGATGCGGGCGTCGACCGAAGGGCTCGAGATCACCGCGGACGGCGGGGTGAGCGTCGGGGCGGACTTCATGGAGCTGCAGACGGCCTGGATGCGGGGCGTCGTAGCCATGGCCCACGCCGGCGCCAGGGTCATCGTCGATGACGTCTTCCTCGGTGGAGCCGCCACCCAGCAGCGGTGGCAGAGGCTTCTGGGCGAGCTGGACGTGCTGTGGGTCGGTGTGAGGTGCGAGGGTGCGGTCGCCGCGGGCCGTGAGATCGCACGCGGTGATCGGGTCCAGGGGATGGCCGCGTCGCAGGCGGAGGTGGTTCACGACGGCGTGATCTATGACGTGGAGGTGGACACCACGCATACCGAGTCCCTGGCGTGCGCGCGGATCATCGCCGCCCGGGTCGACTGATCGACGAAGCGGCCCTGTAGAGCGACCATCTCCAAGATCAGAATTTGACCACGACCATCGGCCCGTCGAGACCTCCCCGCCAGACACATCGACGCCCCAATCCGACATAAAACCCAATAAGCGGACATACGGGACGACGCCGAAGCGTCCAGGAACACAAACCGGTAACGGCTCGTGCCCGTGCGATCACAACGCTTGACAGGAGGGCTCGTTTGCAATGTTATGCACTTAACCGACTTATTAAGTAGGAATTAAGGAGTAACCCATGAAGGCTCGCAGGCTCCGGGGGACGGCAGTGGCACTGGCCGCGGTCACGGTGACAGCCCTCGCGGCGGCCTGTGGAGGAGGCGGGGGGTCCTCCGGCAGTGACGGCGCCACGGCGAAGACAGAGGTCCGCCTCGGCTTCTTCCCCAACATCACGCACTCCACGGCCCTGGTCGGGGTGCAGAAGGGGCTGTTCGCCAAGGCGCTCGGCGACGACGCGACGCTGAAGATCTCGACCTTCAACGCCGGCCCGGCCGCGACCGAGGCGATCTTCTCCGACGCCATCGACGCCACCTACATCGGGCCGAACCCGGCCATCAACGCCTGGTCGAAGTCCAAGGGCGAGGCGATCAAGATCGTCGCGGGCGCGGCGTCCGGCGGCGTGTTCCTCGTGGTCAAGCCCGAGATCAACGGCGTCGAAGACCTCAAGGGCAAGAAGATCGCCACACCTCAGCTCGGCAACACCCAGGACGTCGCGCTGCGCTACTGGCTCCAGGAGAAGGGCATCAAGACCGACACCAAGGGCGGCGGCGAGGTCTCCATCCTCCCCCAGGAGAACGCCCAGACCCTGCAGACCTTCGCCACCGGCGACATCGACGGCGCCTGGGTGCCCGAGCCCTTCGCGAGCCGTCTGGTCCAGGAGAGCAAGGGCAAGATCCTCCTCGACGAGACCGAACTCTGGCCGAACAAGCAGTTCGTGATCACGCACCTGATCGTGCGGCAGCAGTTCCTCAAGGAGCACCCCGACCTGGTGAAGAAGCTGGTCGAGGCGCACGTCGAGGCCAACGAGTTCATCAAGTCCGACCCGGCGGGCGCCAAGGAGTCGATCAACGCGGAGCTGAAGGAGCTGAGCGGCAAGCCGATCGCGCAGGAGATCCTGGACAGCGCCTTCGGCAACATCACCTTCACCAACGACCCGATCGCGTCCTCCCTCGCCGGCAGCGCCGAGCACGCCCAGAAGGTCGGCCTGCTCGACCCGGTGGACCTGAACGGCATCTACGACCTCACGATCCTCAACGAGGTCCTGAAGGCCAAGAGCCAGCCTGCCGTGAGCGACAAGTGACCGGTCCGAGCGAGCACCACAGAACAGAAGAGTCGAGGCGGCACCACCGGTCACCATCCGGCGAGCCGCTGGTCAGGGAGGCGAAGTGACAGCTCCGATCCAGGAGCTGCGCCCCGGCCGGACCGACGGGCACGAGCCCGCGGTCCGGCTGGACGCGGTTTCCAAGGTGTACGGCAGGGAGCTGTTGGCCCTGGACCAGGTGACGCTCTCGGTGGACAGGGGCGAGTTCGTCTGTCTGCTGGGGGCGTCCGGCTGCGGCAAGAGCACGCTGCTCAATCTCGTCGCGGGTCTCGACCGTCCCACCGCCGGGGAGATCGACACTCGGGAGGCCCGCATCGCGATGATGTTCCAGGAGCCCGCCCTGTTCCCCTGGCTCACGGTCTCAGGGAACATCGAGCTGGCGCTCCGGGTGACGAGTTCGGGCAAGACCACGAAGAAGGAGCGCCAGGCGCGGGCGAAGGAACTCCTGGAGATCGTCCACCTCGCCGACTTCGGCCACAAGCGCCCGCACGAGCTCTCCGGCGGCATGCGCCAGCGGGTCGCGCTCGCCAGGGCCCTCGCCCAGGAGGCCGACGTACTCCTCATGGACGAGCCCTTCGGCGCCCTCGACGCCATGACCCGCGACCTGCTCCACGACGAGCTGGAGCGGATCTGGCGGGAGCGCGAGCTGGCCGTCCTGTTCGTCACCCACAACGTGCGCGAGGCCGTACGGCTCGGCGACCGGGTCGTCCTGCTGAGCAGCAGGCCCGGCACGGTGATCGAGGACTTCCCCGTGACGCTGCCGCGGCCCCGCCGTACCGACTCCGCCGAAGTGGCCGAACTCGCCTCCACCATCACCGACCGGTTGCGCCAGGAGGTGTTGCGCCACGCCCAGCCGGCGGCGCAGCGGCCCGCCGGCACCGGGATCGAGAAGTAGCGGGTGACCAATGACTGCTGATCTCTCCCAGCACATCGCCGGCCTGGACGCGCTGGAACTGTCCCACCGGGAACGACAGAGCCTCGCCTCCAGGATCTGGGCCAGAACCTGGCCGATGCTCTCGGCGATCGCCCTCGTCCTCGCGGTCTGGGAACTGGTCGTGCTCAGCGGCTGGCGCCCGGAGTACGTCCTGCCCGGCCCCTTTACCGTCCTGGCGGATCTGTGGAACCGCCTCGGTGAGGCCGAGTTCTACCAGGCCGTGGCCGTGACGATGCGCCGCGCGGTCACCGGGTTCGCGGTCGCGGTGCTGGTCGGGCTCGTGGTCGGCGCGGCCGTGTCACGGGTCAAGCCGCTGCGGGCCGCGCTCGGCTCCCTCATCACCGGCCTGCAGACCATGCCCTCCATCGCGTGGTTCCCGCTCGCGATCCTGTTCTTCAAGCTCAGCGAGAGCGCGATCCTGTTCGTGGTCGTCCTCGGGGCGGCACCGTCGATCGCGAACGGGCTGATCGCCGGCGTGGACTACACCCCGCCGATCCTGCTCCGCGCCGGGCACATCCTCGGCCTGCGGCGCCTCGCGCTCTACCGGCACGTCATCCTGCCCGCGTCACTGCCGTCGTTCCTGTCGGGACTCAAGCAGGGCTGGGCGTTCGCGTGGCGATCCCTGATGGCGGGCGAACTGCTCGTGATCATCGCCCATCAGGCGTCGATCGGCGAGCAGCTCGACAACGCCAGGGAACTCTCCGACGCCCCCGGCCTCCTCGCCACGATGATCGTGATCCTGGTCATCGGCATCGTGGTGGACATGTGCTTCGGCGCGGCGGACAACGCCCTGCGGCGTCGCTGGGGCCTCGACCAGGGCGTCGGCTGAGAGCGCGGCGGCAGCGGCGACACGGTCACCCGCGTTCGACCGGTCGCCGCTGCCGGACCACGACGGCGTCCCGCAGCCGTGGGACCGTACCGACGAACCACCCACGCGCCCGGACGGCGTCGTCGGCGCCACCGGAAGACCATCGACGTCGCGGGCGAAACCGGCGGCCATTCCCAAGATCAGAATTTGACGACGATCGGTCGAACGTGTTGTTCCGCCCTCTCCAACCGGGCTAAACAGGTTCACATGACAGAGACACCAGCAGCCGGACGCCCCCTGCCGCGGCCACCGGTCGCCGATCGGCGGACCTGGCAGAAACAGATCGACGAACTCCGGGCCAAGGAGAAGGCCCACACCAGGGCCGGAGACGCACTCGCCGCCGAACGCCGTCGGCTGCCGATGGTCGAAGTCGATCCGCGGACTCCGCTGATCGGAGCCGACGGCCCGGTGCCGTTGATCGACATCTTCGGCGGCCGGTCCCAACTGATCGCCTACTTCCAGATGTGGCACACCGGTAAGCCCGCTGCGAAGCAGTGCATGGGCTGCACCTTCTCCACGTCCCACATCAACGAGTTGTCCTACCTGCACTCGCGGGACGTCGGCTACGCGACCTTCTGCCAGGGACCGTACGAGGAGAGCTCGCGCTACCGCGACTTCATGGGCTGGACGATTCCCTGGTACTCGGTGCCGCAGGACGCCGTGGACCGATTGGTCGCGGACCGGTACTTCGGCATCCTGGTCACCTATCTCCGCGACGACGACAAGGTCTACGAGACCTACTGGACCACCGGCCGCGGCAACGAACTGATGGCACCGTCGTACGGACTGCTGGATCTGACCGTCTACGGTCGGCAGGAGTTCTGGGAGGACTCGCCGGAGGGCTGGCCTCAGCGTTGGGACACCCGAGGCGACCAGTTCCTGCTGGACGGCCGCCCGACCGCCCAGTGGTCACGGATCAAGGCCGGATACGACGACGACCTCGGCACCTCGTCCGGCGGTGATCACCAACCGCACTGCCACTGAACGGGCATCCGTCAGGGGAGAGAATCCACTGCTCGCCGCGCCAAGAGCGACCTGAGCCGATCCGCCGCGAGCGCCGCCGCCCAGATCAAGCAACCCTTCCACTGCCTCCTTGCCGCACGCGGCACGGGCCGCGACCGGCGATCGCTCGGCGACCTCGGGGTCGTCGCGCAGGCTGTCGTGCGCGACCACGCGCGGCACGCCCAGCGGCGCCGGCCCTCGGATCACCACCGCGGGCAGGCCGAGGAGCCGCCTCACACGTCATCTCGCGCGAGGGCGCCGGCGCGGAGCAGTCGCCACAGGCCGGCGAAGGCCAGGGTGGCCGTCACCGCGCTCATCCCGAGCCGTCCCCAGTGACCGGTCTCGAACTCGAACGCGGTCTGGCGCAGCACCTCCACGGAATGAACGGCGGCGCCCTGCTCGAACATGATGTCGTTGCGCGGCCAGAAGTACAGGACCGAGAACAGGAACTCGCCCAGCAGCAGTGACAGCAGGCTGCCGCCGGCCCACAGCCGCGTGTCCCGGATGGGCCACACCAGGATCAGGGTCGCCACGGAGGCGATCACGGTCACCGCGCCCATCGGCGGGAAGAAGTCGGCGGGACCGCTCACCACGAAGAACTCCACCGACTCGGCCAGGGAGGCCGGCACGTCGTGGAACACGTTGGGGTAGATGACGATCGTCTCTACCGCGATACCCCCGAACGCCACCATGGCGATCCAGACGTACGCGGTAAGGACGGCGAGAGAAAGTCGATGTCGCATCAGCAGGCTCACCTAACGGGTGGGAAGCTCGGACCCGGTCACGCTACGAGTCCGCCCCTCGCCCCGTCGTCGGCCTGAAAGCCCGACGCGCGTACGCGTTTCGACGTACCTTCTCGCGGTCGACGCTTGATGGTGCGGGTACCCGCACCATCCTGAGAGTGCGTTCCGCGAACTGATGCCCTGTTCGTCGTTGGCGTTGGGAAACGACTCCCGCAGTGGGCCGCCTTCGAGCCTCGGCCTGAACCGTCCCGTGTTCTCAGGTCGTGGACTGGGCGATGAACACGAACTCGCGCCCCGGGCGGTCAGGGGCCTCTCGCACATCGAGCACCCGGTAGCCATGAGCGACCAGGCTCGATTCGACCTCCTCGCGGCTGCGGAACCGCAGGGTCGAGTCGGAGACGACCGTCGCACCGTCCACCGGCAACCTGTAGGTGTAGCGGAAGGAGACGAACGGCAGGCTTACTTCGGTGACCTCACGGCGCCGCTCCACCTGTCCTTTCCCGGGGATGTCGAGGATCAGGTGATCATCGTCGGCGGCCCACTCCTCCCAGGCCCGATACTCGGGTCGCCTGGTCTCGAACACGAGATATCCGCCTCGACGAAGAACGGCGTGGACGCCCCGCAGAGTCTCCGCCCAGTCGTCGTCGGTGAGGAAGACCTGCGCCACGTTTCCCGTCATCACCGCGAGATCGGCGCCGAACGGCGGCACCGTCCTGACATCTCCATGAACCCAGGTGACCGTTGCGGTCGCGTCCTTCGACTTCGCGACCTCAAGCGACGCCTCCGCCGGATCGACCCCCACGACGGTACGGCCGGTTGCGGCGAGCAGGACCGCGAGGGATCCCGTCCCGCAGCCGACGTCGAGTACGCGGTCCGCCCCCAACTCGTCGGCGAGGTCGAGGTAAGCGGCCAGGTCGTCGCGGTCGCCGTCGAAGGCGTCATAGACGGGTGCGAGACGAGGGTGCGCGAAAATCGCATCAGGCACCCGGCGACCGTATCCACGTTCAAGCGTCCCGGCCACGGATTTAACGAACCGCCCGGCGACTCGCGGCTGTCCCGCGAACAACCCGGCCGGATCGTCCAGGACACGCGGATCCACCCGGCTCGCCCTGCCGTCCCCGATCCCGATCCCGATCCCGATCCCGAGAAGGGGAGACGACATCGGGGGTGGGCGCCTCGTTCAGGACGACCAGGGTGCCCGGCTACACGTTCTCCTCAGCCGGCCGGGCACAGCTCACTCAGAGGTCCGGTGGGGAGCGCGATCCATCCCTCGGAGCGAGCCGAGTGAGCTTGGTCCTGTGCCGGAACGGTCGCGAGACCCTGAGCCGCGGCGCGGGCGGTGAGCGCGGCGATGACGGCGTCCGTCGCATGGTCGGACGTCCGGCAGATTCGCTCGTGTTCCCCCAGGTCCAGCCATGGCGCCGCTTCCTGGAGTTCATCGACCAACCGCGCGAGTCCGCCACGGTTCGCCGGGCTTTTATAGCGGCCGTGGGGCAGGCCCCAGCATCTGAGCGAGGCCGCGGGGTAGACCTCCGCCACGACACCGGTGCCGCTACGGTCGACCGGCTGCCCCTGCCGGGCAAGCTCGGCGAGCAGGGCCGCGCAACGCAGGGCCGTGCTGCCGATGAGATTCGCGGAAACACTCAGAGGATAGAAGTCCAGGACTTCCTTCACCTCGTAGTCGGTGACCCGCATGGTGAACTGCCTGCGCCAGGCGACGTCCGTGCTGCCCTCGGGCACGGCGACATGTCCCGTGCGGTGAGCCGTGATGAAATCAACGAACTTGTCCGGCCAGCCGAGCGGACAGTCGATACCGGCCTTGTCCGCGCCTTTGATCGCTTCGACGATCAGATCATCGTCCGCCACAGTCTCCAGCCTGCGGACACGGGCCACGTCGGCAGACCAATCAAGCCAGGCCACCGCCGTCTCTTTCGCCTCTGTCGCCAGGTCAACACCAACCGTGAACACCGTTTCACGATAAAACACCGGCTGATCGGCGGACAGGCGGTACTTCTACGGAAAGCGGCTGCGTACGCTCAAGGACCTGGACAGCGCCGCGATCGTGTTACGCGAGATGTGGCCGCCGACCCGGACGGTGATGCGCGGACCGCGCTGGACGGCATGGACCTGCCGGCAACCCCTCCTCCTGCCAAGGGCATCACGCCTTGGTGGCACTGACGAGGCCGCTCTCGTAGGCGATGATGACGAGCTGGGCGCGGTCGTGCACATCCAGCTTCGACAGCAGGCTGCGCACGTGGGTCTTGACGGTGGAGATGCTGAGGCGCAGGTGGGCGGCGATCTGGGGATTGGTCAGACCGCGGGCGACGAGCGTCAGCACCTCGCGCTCACGGCCGGTCACCGCCGTCAGCTCGCGCGCGGTCAGGGCGTCGGCGGCGGCCCTGCGGGTGAACTCGGAGATGAGCCGCCGCGTGACCGTTGGTGCGAGCAGCGCCTCACCGGAGGCGACCACGCGGATCGCGGCCAGTAGGTCGGCCGGCGGGATGTCCTTGAGCAGGAACCCGCTCGCCCCGGCGCGCAGCGCCGCGTAGACGTACTCGTCCAGGTCGAAGGTGGTCAGGATGACGACCCGGGCCCCGGCCCGTGACGGGTCGGACAGGATATGGCGGGTGGCCTCCAGTCCGTCCATGTCCGGCATGCGCACGTCCATGAGGACGACATCGGGCCGGGTGCGCGCGGCCAGCTCGACGGCCTGCGCTCCGGTGCCCGCCTCGCCGACGGCGACCAGGTCCGCCGCTGTGCCGACGAGCATCGTGAGCGTGGCACGCAGCAGCGGCTGATCGTCCACGATCGCCACCCTGATCACAGCGCCTCCTGCGAGGCGTAGGGGAGGTGGGCCAGCACGCGGAAGCCGCCGCCCGGGACCGGGCCTGCGATGAGCCGCCCACCGTACATGAGGCAGCGCTCGCGCATACCGCGCAACCCGTGCCCACCTCCGTCACCCGGTGGGCACCGGCCGTCGTCGGCCACCTCCACCTCCACCACCCCGGCCTCAGGTACCGTGACCCGCACCCGGCAGCCGGTCCCGGCATGCTTGCCCACGTTGGTCAGCGCCTCCTGGACGATCCGGTACACGGCCAGCGCCACCCCCTCGGGCAAGTCCCCGGCCTCGACGTGCAGGTCCACCTCGACCCCCGCGTGCGCGGCCAGGGCGTGCAGGTCCTGCAGCCGTGGCACGGGCGCGGTGCCCTGGAGGCCGGACTCCGAGCGCAGCATGCCGAGCATGGCGCGCATCTCCAGCATCCCCTTCCGGCCGATGGTCTCGATCAGCCGCAGCGCCTCGCGCGCCTCCTGTGGACGGGTCTCGGCGACGAGCCCGGCGACCCCGGCCTTCATCGTGATCAGGCTCATGCTGTGCGCGACGACGTCGTGCAGATCCCTGGCGATGCGCAGCCGTTCCTCAAGGGCTGCCCGCTCCGCCGTACGGGCCGCGTGCAGACGCTGTTCGCCGACGGCCAGGCCCGCCGTCCAGGACAAGCCGATCACGGTCAGCCCGAACCCGACGTCGCCGAGCGCCTGCGTCCAGGACGGCCAGGCGGCGGCGAGCAGGGCGGCGGCCACACAGCCCAGCGACGCGGACAGGCCGGCGACGGCCGGTCCGCGCGGCTCCCGCACACCGACCGAGTAGAGCACCACGGCGACCGGCAGGTAAGCCGCCTCCACGCCCATGAGCAGCGCAGCGGCGGCGGCCGCGAGCGAGACGACCAGCGAGGGCAGCGGCCACCGTCGCCGCGTCGCGACGGGCAGCGCGGCCAGGGCGGCCGCGACGACCGCCGCGATCACGCCGGTCCGCAGCTGCGCCGCCGCCGCGAAGGCGGCGGCCAGCAGGAGCGCGACCACCACGTCCACGGCCACCCAGTGGCCGTGGCGCAGCCTGTGCACCACCAGGCTCTCTCTCATCAGCCGACAGTATCCGCGCAGGTCACCTGCGCGACATCGTCCGCGAGGAGGAACGCCTGTCTGGCATAGCGTCCTGGGCTGATGTGAGCTTCGTCCGGCAGGGCGATGCCACCGTGCGGTCCTGGCGACAGCGTGGAGGCATGAAGACGACACCTCTCGTGATCGCCGCCGCCGCGCTCCTGGTAACGGTCGCGTCCCCGGCGGGCGCGACCACAGCCCCGGCGCGGTTCGAACCGCCCTCTCCCACGGGCCCACACAAGATCGGCACAGTCGCGCTGCACCTGGTCGACCAGTCCAGGACCGACCCATGGGTGACCGACCGCAAACGCGAACTGATGATCAGCATCTGGTACCCGGCGCGCAAGACGGCCGGATACCCGCTCGCGCCCTGGATGCCGAAGGCGGCGGCCGACCGCTACCTGCGCGACATGGGGCTGCCGCCGGGCAAGCTGGTCCTGGGCGACACCGACGGCCATCAGGGCGCTCCGGCCGACCGGCGGCTCGGGCGGTTGCCCGTGGTGCTGTACTCGCCCGGTGCCAATGCCTCGCGCTCCTTCGGCACCGGGGTGGCGCAGGAGCTGGCCAGCCGTGGCTACGCGGTCGTGACGATCGACCACACCTACGACGCGGCCGTGGTCGAGTTTCCCGGCGGCCGGGTCGTCACCAACCCGAAGGGCGAGATCACCGACTTCGTCAAGGCGGCCAAGGTACGAACCGACGACACCGGGTTCGTGCTCGACCAGCTGCCCGGCGCCCTGCCCGCGGGGCTGAGGGGGGTGCTGGATCTGAGGCGCATCGCGATGTTCGGCCACTCCCTCGGTGGCGCCACCACCTCCTCGGCCATGTACGCCGACAGGCGTATCAAGGCCGGGCTCGGCCTCGACGGCGCGGTGCTCGGCCCCGTCGCCAACGCCGGGCTGGACCGGCCGTACTTGGTGGTCGACACGCCCGGCAAGGGAGGCATGGTCAGCAACCCCGCGCTGCGGACGTTCTGGAAGAACCTGCGCGGATGGCGGCTCCACCTGACCGTCAGGGGCGCTGCGCACAACTCCTTCGGCGACGACGTCCGGCTCATCCGCAAGGCCGGGCTGCCGGTAGAGGAACTGGTGGAATCCGTCGGGACGATCACCGAGAAGCGGGCGCTGGCCTTCCAGCGCGCCTACCCGCTCGCCTTCTTCGACCGGTTCCTGCGCGGCAGGAAGTCCCCGCTGCTCGACGGGCCGACATCACGTTTCCCCGAGGTCACCTACACCAGGTAGGTCACTCACCCCCCGCCACCATCCCGGCGAGACGCATCGCCGAACACCTGCCGCCCCCTCACGCGAAGGCGCCTACGACTTCCAGCGGGGGGCGAACAGGCCGCCATCTGCACGGCGGTCAGTCCCGTTCTCGCCTGCTGATCAGGGAGTGCGTCCGGGCACAAGTGATCTCCAAGGGGGCGTGCCCATCCTGGGGGGCATGTACAACAATGCGGGGCTCTGAAGCATGACCGACAAAGCCAAGCCCGGCAAAAAGCCGTGGTGGTATGTCCTGCTGGCTGTGCTGGCCGCCCTCGCGGCTCCGACCTACTTGGTGACGAACCTGGTTTTGGCCGTGGTGGAGGCGTCTCAGCCGTGCGTGTCACCGCCCACAGGCACCTGGCCGCCGACTGCCGCCCGCACCGAGACCTTCATCGACTTGCCGCTCACCGCGGCGGACATGCCCCGTACCTTCCCCGGCCCGGACGAGGAGTCCGTCATCGCCGCGGTCTACCGGACACCCGACGAGAAAAGGGTCCAGGTATGGCGGCGCCACCCAAAGCACACAGACCCGGACGCCTCGCTCGACGAGGAACTGCAGCAGTCCGGTAGCAAGTCGGTCAGGGGCAAATCCGGCACCAAAAGCACCGATGCCTGCGCCGAGGGAATCGTGGCGATGTCGACCGGCCCGCTCGGTGGCGCGGCGGCCTGCTACCCGTCCCAGTTCAGGGACGCGAAGACCCGGATCTACGAGCCGGGGGCGGTATGTCTTTTCTTCGACCGGTGGTCCGGGGCGAAACTGGAGGGGCCGGACATGACCGTGAGCGAGTTGGCCGAGCTGATGTCCCACCTGCGACCCGCCATCCAGGTCACGGGCACCCCGTGACCGCCCCCCCGCCGCTGCCCTGTGCGTCAAGCCCATGCGGGACACACGGGGATCCGGTCCTCGGCTCCGCGGACACGACACCGAGAATGAATGCATGATGAGCCGGTGAGCACTTCCTCCAGCGAATCCGGCTCGGACCGGCCATGAGATTCCTTGTCGTCGGCGGCAGTGGGTTTCTCGGCGGCGAACTCGTCCGGCAGTGCCTGGTGGCCGGGCATGAGGTGGCCGCGACCTACCTGACCCGGCCGGGAGAGGCCGCGGGTGTCGAGTGGTCGCCGCTCGATGTGCGCCGGCGAGACGACGTGGACGCGCTGATCGGCGCGTTCCGGCCGGAGGTGGTCGTCAACGCCGCGTACCTGCAGTCAGACTGGGCCATCACGGCGACCGGAGCCGCGAACGTGGCTCTCGCCGTCGCTGCGGCAGGTGGGCGCCTGGTCCATGTGTCCAGCGACACGGTCTTCTCCGGCGCCGCGATTCGCTACGACGAGACGTGCCTGCCCGACCCGATCTCCCCGTACGGTGCGGCCAAGGCCGCCGCCGAGACGGCGGTGAGCGCGATCGCGCCGACCTCGGTGACAGTCCGGACATCCCTGATCATCGGTGACGGCGGTTCTCCGCACGAGGCGCTGGTGCGTTCACTGGCCACCGGCAGGGCGAGCGGAGTGCTGTTCACCGACGACGTGCGATGTCCCGTGCATGTCGCCGATCTCGCCGCGGCGCTCCTCGAACTCGCCGTGTCCGAGTATCACGGCGTCCACCATGTCGCCGGAACCGATGCGATCAGCCGGTACGAGCTGGGGCTGCTCATCGCCCGCCGCGACGGACTCGACGCGGACCGATTGCCTACGGGCCGGAGAGCGGACACCAACGTGCCCGGTCCGCTGGATGTGCGCCTGGAGTGCGAGATGACTCAGCGGCGGCTTCGGACCAGGCTGCGTGGCGCGCGGCGGTTTCTGGGGTGACGTTTCCATCGCCGAGGTCCGGCGTCGCGGAGTACGCCGGACGTCGGTGCCCCTGTTCTCCACACGTCACCGATCTTCAGCGGAGACCTGGCGCCACCGGCCGATTGGCCGCCGCTCAAGGCCTGAATAAGCTCGGGCGCGTCACTTCACGCCGAGCACATCAGGGAGCCCCATAAGTGGTGATCATCGCTCAGGAGACGTCGTTCGACGAGGCCGAGATGCTTGAGCTCTACGACTCGGTCGGCTGGGGCCCGTGGACGCGCGACATCACCCGGGTATGCCGGAGCCTGGCCAACTCGCACCTGGTCATCACCGCCAGGGACGAGTCGGGCACGCTGCTCGGCCTGGCACGGACGGTATCCGACGACGAGATCGTCTGCTACGTGCAGGAGTTGCTGGTCAATGCCCGACACCACGGCAAGGGCGTCGGCCGCCGACTGCTGGAGCACCTCAAGGACCGATACGCGCACTGCCGCTACTTCGTGCTCACCACCGACCACGAGTCCACCCCGGCAGGCCCCGCGAACCACGCCTTCTACCGTCGCCTCGACCTGATCGAGCATCATGAGCAAGGGTTGTCGGCCTTCGGCCTGCGGGTGCGCGACCCACAGAGCCTGTAGACGAGTAAGTCCGAAGTGCGGGGACCGTGTTTCGCCGAGCATCGACCCGCAGATCACCTGCCGTGGATGGCGTCGAATTCACTGCGGGTGATCGCCAGGACCCGCACTGACTGCCCGTAGGCCGGGACTACCGTCTCCCGCTCCTGGCGCATGCCCAGCTTCGTCATAACGCGGGCGGACGCGTGGTGATCGACGTGGCAGATACTAATGATCCGATCCAGGCCCGCCTCGGCGAATCCGAAGCGCAGTGCCTCTCCGGCTGCCTCAGTGGCGATACCCCGGCCCCAGAAACACCGTCCCAGACGCCAGCCGATCTCCACAGCCGGCAGAACTTCGGGAAGGAAGCCGGGGACCGTCAGCCCCACCCAGCCGACCAGTTCCCCGGTCTCGCGCAGTTCCACGGCGAATATTCCGAAGCCACGCTCGTCCCACTCCCGTTCCATGAACGCGAGCGCGACGGCGGTCTGTTCCTTGCTGCGGACCGAGCCATCCCCGACAAAGCGCATGACCTCCGGATCTCCGTCGATCGCGGCCAGCGGCTCCAGATCCTCCTCACACCAGCGACGCAGCACCAGCCGCTCGGTTCTCACTCCCATCACGATCGATTTCCCCTCGGTCGGGTTGCCTTCAGGCATCCGGTCCCGCAGACACAGCGAGGGCGCCCAGGATCCTGTTGTATCAACGACGGGATCGGAGGAAGCCCTTCGGAACATCGATCCCTTGAGACCGCCAGGGATCCTGTCCCGAAACCGACGTCGAGTAACACGGTCCCGTCCAACTCATCGGCGATGTCGAGGTAGACAGTCAGGTCATCGCGAGTTCCGTCAGAGGCGTCCGCCCATCTGATTGGACGCATCCGGCCTCCTCGGCCGGGCGACACGGCAGGAGTCCGGCCGCCGGTCCGACATGAGGAGCCGTACCGGCGGCCGGGAGACTCAGACGGGCAGGTCCCAGCCCGACCCGCCGGGGTCTCCCAGCCAGACACGCTGACACTCCTCGCTCACGGTGAGCCCGTACGCCGACTGGTGCGGAGATCCCGCCTCCTGCCAGGCCAGGACGGCATCCTCGACCGCGTCCCACAGCCGCAGCGGCCCGTGCTGGCGGACCGTCCACCCACCCGCCGCCTCCGGCCGGGTGGTGGCCTGTGAACCGGTCGCCACATCCAGCAGGGCGACCTCATCACCGCCACCCAGCTTCACCGCCGACGGCGCGGCCAGCTGTCCCGCGAACAGCCCGGCCGGATCGTCCAGGACGCGCGGATCCACCCGGCTCGCCCTGCCGTCCCCGATCCCGAGGAGGGGAGACGACATCGGGGGCGGGCCGTGCGGGCGGGCGGTCATGAAGTAGACGTCGTCCTCCAGGAACCGTCCACTCGCCGTACCATCGTCGGCGACGGTGAGGTGCGCGAACGCGACCCCGCCCATCCACCCGGAGAGCGGAGCGGTGATCGTGCCTCCGTCGCGGACCTGCCACAGCCAGGGGATCGGGATGTAGCGCACCGAACAGGTGGCGATCAGCCGGTCATACTCGGCGTTCCCCTCGTACCCCGCGAGACCGTCACCGACCACGAGCGTGGGCGCGTACCCGACGTCGGCGAGCGCGTCGCGAGCCCGCCCGGCCACGACCCGGTCGTACTCGATCGAGGTGACGGTCTCGGCGCCGAGCCGGTGACACATCAGCGCCGTGGAGTAGCCGGTTCCGGTCCCGATCTCCAGCACCTTCTCACCGTCAAAGATCTTCGCGGCCTCCAGCATCCGTACGACCAGGCCGGGCATCGTCGACGACGACGTGGGCGCCCCGCAGGCGAGACCGCGCACCTCCTCGACCAGCACGCCGTCGACCTGAGTCACCCACGTCTCGTCGCGGTAGACCAGCTCCAGCCACTCGTCCTCGGTCATCTCCTCGCGGCGCACCACCTCCCACCGGTCGCCGTACTCGGTCGCCCTGGCGATCGCCGGACCGAGAAACGGCTCACGCGCCACCGACTCGACCGCTTCCCGCCAGGCCGGGTCGTGCAGACATCCGGTCCGGACGAGCCGGTCCGCGAGGTCACGGCGAAGCCGGGCCGCCGACGCGGGCGTGCCATGAACGGTCACGGTCGTTCCTCCAGGAGCAGATCGGCGAGAGTGGCGGCGATCGGCAGGCCGGTGGCGTCTTCCAACCAGCCCCACTGTCCATTGGGGTTGCACTCGAAGAAGACCGGATCGCCGTCGGCGGTGAGCGCGAAGTCGAACGCGCCGAAGCGCAGGCCGAGGTGCTCGACGTACGCGAGGCAGCCCTCGGCAAGACCTGGCGGAGGTTCGACCACCGTGTACGAGAGACGGTCATAGTCCTGCCGCCAGTCGAGCAGGTCGGAGTCGATCCGGACGCAGAACACACGCCCGCCGACAACAGTCACTCGCAGGTCGGCCACCTTGTCGACGCGTGCCTGGAACAGGTGCGTGGTGAGACCGACGGTGTCGTCCAGATCATCTGGTGTGACCTGGGCCGTCCAAATGACGGCGGGCTCGCCGGCGGGACCGGTGTACGAAGTCGCTCGCAGCGGTTTGTAGATGATCGGACCATGTTCGGTCGCGAACGCGCGGACGTCGTCCACCCGATTGGTGACCAGGGTGGCGGGCACGTCGAAGCCGACCCGTCGCGCGATGGCGAGTTGGAGGGGCTTGTGCTCAGCCGCCGTGATCGCCCACGGGTGGCTGACGTACTGACACGGTAGGGAGGCGAGAATACCGCCGACCCCGAAACGGGCCTGCGTGGCGGTGAACCGCTCGATCTGGGACGGGCTTTCCCGCAGGTACGGTGTGGGCCGCCTGTAGTAGACGGACCGCACCCGCTCCAGGACAACCTCCCTGGAACGGGTGGCCAGAACGCCGCGCGGCGGGAACTTCCCGAACCACGTCGACAGTTCGGCGTCGGCCGGGAATTCCACCCCTGGATCAAACCGGGCGACACGAGCGCCTCGCTCGTTCAAACGATCGATGACCATGTCAGCCGTCTGATCATCCAGGCAGGTGAGCACCAGGATCACGCGGACAGCCCTCAGTCGGTGTCGTAGTCGGTGACGGTGGTCTGGTCCGAGGGCTGAGGGGCTGAACCGTCGCCCCCTCCCCCCGTCTTCTGCGACCTGCTGGTCTGCTTGTTGGTGCCGTGCTTGCCCGCTTCGATGAGCCGGCCGGTCGTCACGTCGCGATGGACACCGGTCTGGGTGACCGGGTCGAGCTCGACCCGGTACGGGACAGCGAGTGTGATTTCCGCCAACGCGAACGGAACCGATCGCGTGAGACCCCACGGCTGTCCGAGCGGGTTTTCCATGGCCTCGTCCTTTCCTCAACGTGGCGCGGCAGATGGTGATGCCCTGCTCCGCGCTCCGCGCGATGACGGGATGTCCTGGAGATCAGCACCGAACCCCGGACCTGACCGTCTGTGAGGGCATGTTCCGACGGTAGGAAGCCGCTCACAGTGGGTCAACGAGATTGCTCCAGATTGCTCGAAAACCTGTCGACACCCGAGACCGGTAGCCGTCAGTCGCGAGGCTCGGTTTCGGCGTGCAGGTCATCAAGCACCCGAGCGATGACCTCGCGAGCCTCGCGGCCGTAGCGGGCGATACCCGCCAGGGAATCGAAGATCTTCGCGTAGATCTCGATCTCGCTGGGCTGAGTGAGGGTGAGCTCCGCGGCGAAGGTCTCGACAAGCACGGTGTGAGCTTCCAGGATGTGGAATCCGTGCAAGGGCGTGGCCGCGTACGACTCCCGTAGTGGAATGACTCCGAGTCTCAGCCTGGGCAGCGACGTCGCGAGGGACAGGCGATCCAGCTGCTCCACCAGGATCTCGCGAGGCGCCGTTCCGTACCTCAACGCCGCCTCGGTCATCACGATGTGAACATCCGCTTCGTACAGGACGTCCTGGCGCTTGATCCGCGCCTTGATCCCCTCCTCGATGTCGTCGCGCGCCCCCCAGATGTCCACCGACCGCCTGAAGCGCTCTCGCATGTACGGAGGGATCTGGAGCAGGCCGGGGATGACGGAACACTGAAACGACCGGATCCGCCCGGCCCCGGATTCGAGCCGGCCTATCTCCTGCTGACGCGCTTTCACCCCGTCACGGATCCGGCGGCGCCATTCCACGTACTTCGACTCCAGGGAACGAAGCTCCGCGACAAGATCGGGCTCCTTCTCCCCGGCATTCGCGATCTCCAGCCAGACCCGGATGTCGTGATCGGTGGGAGTCTGCCTGCCCAGCTCGATCTTGCTGACCTTGGACGCCTGCCACCCCGCCCGACCGGCGAGTGCCCGGCCGCTCAGACCGGCGTCCAGCCGGACCTCTCGCAGCTTGAATCCCAGTGATTCGCGTGCCTGGCGGATGTCACTCGACACGCTTCACGAATTCCTCGCGGGAGACCGACAGCTTCCGGGCGAGATCGAACCATCCGCGATGCTCGGCCACGACGCCGGGATCATCGATCAGCTCGGCACCCAGCATCGATCCGTCCTCGTCGTCGAAGTGAAGGACGGCCGAGAGGGAACGGTCGAAGCACCACACGTCGAGCTGAGGGACACCCGCCCTGAGCGCGGTATCGCGGTCCAGGTATCGGATGTCCTCCCCCGCCGCGTTGTTGGCCACGGCTCCGTGCAATCCGAAGCGGGCGTAATCCGACAGCGGGAGGGAGACGACCCGGACCCGCTGGAAGTATCGCCCTTCCGCCGCCGCCTGACGGACCGCGTGGAGCCATGGCCTGTCCGCCCACTCCGGATCGGGCCTTCCCTCCAGGAACCGCCGCAACGGCTCCTGCTCGATCGGCGAGTTGTAGCGGTCGCGCGTCTCCAGACGCTGAGCGGTGGACCGGAACGAGGCGAACAACTCCTGGAAGCGGTCGCCTCTGACGAGTTCCGTCACCCTTGCTACTCCTTCGGAATGAACGTGAGCATCTCGCGGGGAATCTCGACGATAGCCTCTCCCAGCCCGAGGTTGACGGCGTCGCCGAGCGCCTGGGGGTCGAGGATGAGCTTGCCCTGGATGGCCACCGTGCCACTGGAGGTCTCGTAGGCAGCGGGACAGTCACCGTTCTCGGAGGACGTGCCGAGGAACCGCAGACGCATGTGCATGATCCTTCCCAGAGATTGCTACAGATGGCTAGCAACGTTGACTTTGGAGGTGATGACGGACGACGTCAAGGCACCTCGCAGGTAAGGCCGCTGTGGACGCCCTGAGGGGCCTCGCGTTCTCCGGACAGCGACCCGGGGAAGATCCACCGGCTGACCGCGCAACGGGTGCACTTCGAGCAGATAGTCCTGCTGCCCGCACGCGAGCGACCTGTTGCTGTTCACCGACGTGGCGGCGCACACCGGCACGGAGAACAGGTCGGGGCAGGTGCGCTGGAGCGTGGACATGCGGTTCGAGACGACCCACGGCTCAAGGTCTTTGTCGCTGGAACCAAAGGAGGGCTACCGCGTGGTGCGCGAGCGCATGGCCTCCCGCAGCGCGCGCCCAGTGCGGGCGCTGGGCGAAGAGGGGCCGCGGCACCGGCAGCGGTGGTCGGCATGGTCGTGTGACTTGCCTGGCAAGTCGCGCTCCCGCAACCGGTGGAGCGGTGTGTTGCCAGGCAAGTTGTCCGATCCTGATCAGATGACGCGGACCTGGAACTGGTCCCCGTCCAGGACCCGGGACTTGTAGTAGAAGGCGCCCAGGTCGGCTCCGCCGAGAGTGTTCTCCGCCAGGGGAATCATGCAGGCGCTGTAGCCGCCGGAGTCGGTGGAGACGCGCATCGTCAGCCACGTCGCGCGACAGTTGAACTCATACGCGGTGTTCCAGTTGAAGATGAAGATGTTTCGGCCGTATGGCTGGGAGTACGCGCCGTTGTAGGTGGACTTGAAGGGGTATTCGTCACAGGACCAGACTCCCGGAAGCGGGGGGTCAGGGCGCCCCGGCGGGCATGCCCTGTTGTAGTTGTTGGCCATGAGGGTCTCGTTCTGGGTCCTGGTCAGGAGATTCGTCATCTTGAAATGGTTGATGGCGAGCTGGAGGTGGCGAGCATACGACGGGTAGCGATACGACAGGACGTCGTGCATCGGGACGACCGAGTCGTAGACGCAGCCCGAGGGGTAACCGGTCAGCGCGTCGTCGCAGCGGTGCACGGCCGGCGCCGTGATCGAGGGGTTTGTCGTCGGGTTGACCCATCCCGCGTTGGCGAACCAGTACCTCGTCCCACCGTGTGCCCCCCACCTGTAGCCGCTGAGCGGGCTGTGGAAGTACGTGGTGGTCGAGTGGACGCGGCCCGGAAGCGCTGACCCGCCGACCAGTCCGCTGCTGGACACCGTGCAGCTGGCGAGGCATTGCGGCTCGGCGTAGACGAAGGTGTCGAGCACCACGGGGATCGCCGGGCCGGAGACGGAGTTGGCCTGGTAGTGCCACGACTGGCTCCAGCGCAGCGAGCTGTAGTCAAGGGTCGTCAAGCTGGAGACGGTGAACTGTATCGAGCCGATGACGACCCCGTTGGGCACCGTGAAAATGAGCAGGAGACCATCCTCTATCACGCATGCGGCTGTCCGGGACAGCGTGGCGCGCCCGCCGCAAATATCGGCGGCGGCGGCGACGCCGGCGTCGGTCGTGGCCGGGCCGGTTTTCCTCGCCTGCTTGCGGATACAGGTGGCGGTCTCGGACTTCTCGGTCGCGGCGATCTTCGCCGCGTGCTGTTTGAGGTCGGCGCCGCACTCCTGTACGACGGTGGGCTCCGGTGTGGGCTTGTCCGGTGCCGCTGTCGCCGGAGGAGTGGGGACAAGCAGGGACAACAGCGCCAGAGCGACGCTCGCGATCCCCGCTTTCCATCTGGCCACGGGTTACTCCCTTCGTGGAAGAACGTTGGACGAAGGGAAACCCCGGCCTCTGGACAGGCTCTGGAAGTTTGATGAACATCGCCTCTACACTGTGGCGGTGCTGGTCGTCCAGGTGCTCGGCCGCCTGCGGGTGTGGCACGACGATCGCGAGGTCGATGCCGGGCCGCCCGCCCGCCGTCTGATGCTGGGGGTTCTGGCACTCAACGCCGGGCGGCTGACCACGCGCCGGGAGCTGATCGAGTCGCTGTGGGGCGACCGGCCGCCGTCAAGCGCGGTCAACGTGTTGCACACCCACACCAAACACCTGCGCCGCCTGCTCGACCCACGGCACAGCCCGCGCGGCCAGGACGGCGTGCTCTCCACCGTCGGCGACGGCTACCTGCTGCGCCTGCCGGAGGACGCCCTCGACCTGCTGCGCTTCCGGCGTACGGTGGCAGCCGCGCAGCAGGCGGAAAGCGACGGCGACCCGGCGCGAGCAGCCGCGCTCTTCCGCGAGGCGCTGCGGCTGTGGGAGGACGACGACCCCCTGTGCGACGTGCCGGCGCTCGAAAGCGACCCCAAGGTGTGGGGCCTCAAGGCCGAGCGCCGTCGCGCGCAGCTGTCCTACTGGGACCTGATGCTGCGGGCGGGCAACGCCGCCGAGGTCATCGCCGCGCTGGCGGTGCAGGGCGCGGTGAGCCCGCTTGACGAGGCGGTGCAGGCCACACTGATTCGCGCGTACCAGGCGACGGGCCAGCGGGCGATCGCCTTCGAGCGGTACGAGACCACTCGCCTCGTGCTGGCCCGGGAACTGGGCGTGGAGCCGAGTGGGGAGCTCCAACGGGCGCACCGGCATCTGCTTGAGGAGCAGGAAAGCCGTGGTGTGCCAAGGATTCCGCGTCAGCTCCCGGCGCCGGTGCCGGACTTCACCGGACGCGTCGACGAGCTGGCCCTGCTTGACGCCGCGAGCGCCCGCCGCCCACCGGGGGTCGTGGTCGTCTGCGGCACCGCGGGCGTGGGCAAGACGGCTCTCGCCGTCCACTGGGGTCACCGCAACCGCGAACTGTTCCCCGACGGGCGCATCCACCTCGACCTGCGCGGCGACGACGCCGAACACGCGTTACCCCCGCACGAGGCGCTGGGCCGCATGCTGGCCGCCGTCGGCGTGTCCGCTCAGGACATTCCGGCCGACACCCAGTCGCGGGCCGCGCGCTGGCGCACCGAGACCGACGGCCGCAGGTTGCTTGTGCTGCTTGACAACGCGGCCTCGACCGAGCAGGTACGGCCGCTGCTGCCCGGTACGCACGACACCCTCATGGTGATCACCAGCCGGGACAGGCTGGCCAACCTGGTCGCCCTGCACGGCGCGCACCGCATCGAACTGGACCTGCTGCCCCGCACCGACGCCGTCCACCTGCTGCGCCGGCTGGTGGGCGAGCGGGCGGGCACCGATCCCGACAGCGTCGACTCGCTCGCCACCATCTGCGCCCGCCTGCCACTGGCGCTGCGCCTGGCCGCCGAGTACGCCGGGGCGCAGGCGCACCTGCCGCTGGCCGGCGTGGTGACGCGGCTGCACCTGGCCGGACCGCTGGATCTGCTCGACTGGGGTGGGGCGGCGATCCGGCACGTCTTCGGCTGCTCGTACCGGCTGCTCGACGCCGAGGCGCAGCGCCTGTTCCGGTTGCTGAGCCTGAACCCGGCGCCGCACTCCACACCGGCCTGCGCGGCGGCACTGGCGGAGGTCGACGAGATCGACGCGGCCCGGCTCCTGCACCGGCTCGCCTCGGCGCACCTGCTGCGGTGCGACGCCTTGGGGCGCTACGGATTTCACGACCTTCTGCGTGCGTACGCCGCCGAGATCAGCCTTGCCCTGGACGGCGAGGCCGAACGGCAGGCGGCCGTGGACAGGCTGCTGGAGCACTACTGCGGGACCGCCGTCGAGGCGAGCGACACCCTCTACCCCGGGTGGAGCGGGAGCCGGCGGCACGCCGGGCTCGCCCTCAAACCCAGCGGCGTCACTCTCTCGCCGGGCGCGGCACTGTCGTGGTTGGACAGCGAGCTGGCGTCGTTCGGCACGATCTGCCAGTTCGCGGTCAGGCAAGGGCGGCCCGAGCGGGCGGTCACCCTTGCCGCCGCGTTACACCGCTACCTGGAAGCGGGGCACGGCACCGAGGCCCTGTCGATCTACGAGTGCGCCGTCGACGCCGCGCGGGGGATGGGAGACGAGGAGGGCGAGGCGCATCTGCGGACCAACGCCGGGGTCATCCTGCGGTTGCTCGGCCGGTACGCTTCGGCCGTCGAGGAACTGAGCGAGGCGCTGGAGCTGTGCCGGAGCAGCGGCAACCGCCACGGCCAGGCCCGCTCGCTGTCCAATCTGGGCATCATCGAGGAACGTCTCGGCGAGTTCGCCTCCTCCGCCGCCCGGCACCGCGAGGCCGTCGCGCTCTACCGCGAGATCGACGATCCCTTCGGCCAGGCGGCGGCGCTGACCAACCTGGGCAATCTCAAGGAGTCGATCGGCGAGCACACCGAGGCGGCGCGGCACTTCCTGGCCGCGCACGACATCTTCGCCGCGCTCGGCGAGCGCGCCGGGCAGGCCATCGCCCTGTCCAACCTCGGCCAGATCCACAGCTCGCTGGGCGAGGACACGCTTGCCGTCGCGAAACTGCGCGAGGCGCTGAGCCTGTTCCGCGAGATCGAGCACCGTGACGGGGAGGCGACCGCGCTGAGCAACCTCGGGACCGCCCTGTGCCGTCAGGCGAAATTCGACGAGTCCCTGTGGCACCTGGAGCAGGCGCTCGAGATCTTCCGGTCGACCAGACACAGGTACGGCGAGGCGAGTGTCCTCAACGCGATCGGTGAGGCGTTGCACACCATGGGTCGTGACGGCGAGGCGGCGCAGCGACACCGGCTGGCGCTGGCGATCGCCGCCGAGACCGGCGACGAGGACGAGCGCGGCCGTGCCGCCGCCGCGCTCGAAAACCTCGGCTGAGGACCGCGAGGCGTGAGAGCACGGTGTCGGCGCGACCGGTGACGGCCTCGTACGAGCCGGTGAGGAATCACAGTGTGGCGTCACCGTCGCCGTCGCGGATGTGCAGGCGCGCGAGGTTGACGAGAGGTTCGAGTGCGTGACGCGCGGTCCGCACAGACCTTGGGCCCGCAGCCGGGAAAGTCAGGGGTAACCCCCGGGCTTTCTTGTTCAGTACGACGGGGTGTCTTTTTCGCCGCGGAGCACCCGGAGTGCCTCCTCGGCCCGATTCTGGGCCTCCTGATGCGTCAAGCCGTCCACGGAGGCGACGAAGGAGACGAAGACGTCCCTGTCGGGGGCCTTGAAGCTGAAGGTGTCTCCCAGCGAGGGGAAGATCCTGCGCGTGAGTTCCATCGTGGACGCGGTGATCTTCTCGTTGGGAGTACTGTCCCCGCCGATTGCCGAGAGCATGCCGAACCATGCGCCGAGGCGCCACGTCAGGGCCTTGGCGAAGGCGATGTTGAACGGAATCCCCACGATGGGAATGGAGCCGACGAGCTTGTCCCAGAGCAGGTCCTGGGCGAGGAAGGGAATGTTCGGCTTCAGGTATTCCTTGGCGGCCTCCCCGGTGATGTGGCCCCTGCCGTAGATGCTCCGTACGTCGTTCCACAGGTCGATGTAGAACGGAATCGCGATCACGTCGACGACCAGGTTCGCTCCGCCGCCGAAGAACCCGCTCGCACCCTGCGCCAACACGTTTCCCGTCGCGAGTGTGCTGGTTCTTTCGTAAACCCGCGCGGCGCGCTCCTCTTTTTCTTTCATGTTCCCTTCCGCTTTTTCGTGTCCTGCCAGATGGAACGAGGCCGGTGGACCGGCCGTACCGAGTGTAGAACCAAGCGCCTGTCCAGAAGTTCTGCACGTAACCGGGTGCGATATCGCCGGAGTGGACAGACATTGACAAGGGCCTCGCCGGAGGTTGGATCGAAGTCGCCTTCCTCGTTCACTCCGGTCGGCGAGGTGGTGGCCAGTATGCGCCCTTCTGTCGTGTTCGCCAATGCTCCGGCCGTCTCGGTCGAGCACCTGCGGGCGCCTCAGCCGCTGTGATCGCCCACGGGTGGCTGACGTACTGACACGGCAGTGAGGCGAGAATCCCGCCGACCCCGAAACGGGCCTGCGTGGCGGTGAACCGCTCGACCACGGTCACGGTCGTTCCTCCAGGAGCAGATCGGCGCGAGCCGTGGTGATCGGCAGGCCGGTGGCGGCTTCGATCGATGTGGCCGGTCGGTCAGGTGGAGCGGTGGTGCATCCATGCTCGCTCCGCCTTGCCTTGACGCCGGTGACAGGGTTCTAGTGTGGCCGCGACAGACGGGTGGGGACGTCGTCGACGCATGGTGAGGCCATGACGCCGCCTCGGTACCGGCCCATGCCGATCCGCGACCGCCTGTCCATCGCACCGACCGGCCGACCGAAGGAACGACGATGAAGTTCGCAGTCAGCTACAGCACGCCCTACCACGGCGTCGACCCCGACACGATCGTGGCCTACGCCCGGCACGCCGAGGACTGCGGCTTCGAGGCGCTGTATCTGCCCGAGCACATCGCGCTGTACCCCGGTGCGACGGTCGGGCACTTCGAGCTCCCGCCGTCGCTACCGTACTTCGATCCGCTCGATTGCCTGAGCTTCGTCGCCGCGGCCACGCGACGGATCCTGCTCGGGACGGGTGTGCTGCTGCTGCCGTACCACCATCCGGTGATCCTCGCCAAGCGCCTGGCGACCATCGACGTGCTGTCCAAGGGGCGGATGCGGCTGCTGACCGTGGGGCTCGGCACCCTGCCCGGTGAGGCCAGGGCGACGGGCGTCGACTTCGGCACCCGTGGGCGTCGCGCCGACGAGGCGATCGACGTGATGCGGCTGCTCTGGGCCGGTGGCGAAGAGGGGGTCGACTTCGACGGGGAGTTCTTCGCCTTCGACAAGCTGTGCCAGTTTCCGAAGCCATACGGGGTCACCCACCTGCCGATCCACGTCGGCGGATCGAGCCGGGCGGCCGCACGCCGCGCCGGACGACGCGGCGACGGCTACTTCCCGGGTGGCGCGCTCACCCCGGACGAACGCGCCCTCCAGATGGACCTCGCCCGGACCGCCGCCGCCGAGGCGGGCCGCAGCCCGGAAACGCTGGAGTACACGCGATCAGGGGCGATCGACATGACCGCCGAACAGGTCGAGGCGTTCGCCGCGCAAGGCGTGACCCGCATCGTCGTGAGTGCCACCGCCACCGAACCGGAACGGCAACGCGAGGAGATGTCCGCGTTCGCCCAGCGGTTCGCCCTTCCCGACACCACCGAGGCGGGGACGCGCACCTGACGCCCGCCCCGCCTCTCGAACCGGGCCCGGCCGGTTCGCCGCTTGTCCGGCCTCGCACCGAGCCCGGCCGCCTGCCGCGCTAACCCGCCGGGCGCAGGACCCGCTGCCAGGAGGTGTGCGTGTCGTGCAGGGCGCGTTCGCGCCGGTCGACTGTTACGCAGATGTTGTCACCGGCGAACGCCTCACGCCAGACGTAGCCCTGGATGCAGGAGCGCGGCCCGTCCGGGCCGTTCGTCCAGCGACCGGCCCCCATCATGTTGTCGGCGATCACCTGGTCGCGGATCTCCTGGGTGACGCAGACCTGATCGAAGCTGTCGGCCCCCCGCCAGACGTAGCCCGGTTTGCAGGCGTTGGGGCCCAGGACCAACCTGGCCGGGTTGACCCGCGAGGAGGCGGCGGCGTTGTCGGCGATCACCTGCCGGCGCGCGGCGGAGCTCACGCACACGGTGTCGGAGGGCGTGGCCAGCCGCCGCGTACGCTGGAGGAGGCATTTGCCGTTCTCCTCCCAGTTCGGCGCGTCCGCAGTGTCGGCCTGGGTCTCCTCGTAGACGGCCGGTGTCACGCACACCAGGTCGTTGGGCGTCGCCTTGCGGTGGACGTAGCCTGCCAGGCACTTCCGCGTGATGTCGGTGCTGACCGTGACGACCGCCTCGTCCTGGCCCACGGAGTCGATGGAGACGCTGACCCCGTTGGTGTTCAGCGACGTCACGGGATCACGCGTTTTGCTGCGCTCCCTCAACAAGTACGACCTGCCCTCCCTGACCTCGTGCAGGAGCACGATGTCGCCGGGGATTCCCTTGCTCTGGCCGGTCTTCTTGCGGAACTCCACCGTGTAGTAGTTGAACGGGTCGGCGACGTTGAACGGGACGCGCACCAACAGCGTGCCCGTCGAGCCGGGCTGGTCCAGGGGTGCGAGGCGCACCGTCCGGTCGGCCACGCCGTCCGCGCCGAGCGTGACGATCCGGTGGGGTTCCAGCCAGCCCATCTCGTCCCGGTTGGGACCGTTGAAGCCGACCGCGCTGGTGCCGAACCTCTGCGTCTCGTACGTGTGGATGTGCATGGCGCTCATGACGTCCCACTGGTCGTCGTACTCGCCGAACTGTGCCCAGTCGGCGTTGCGGTAGGTGGGGTCGTCGGAGAAGGAGTGGTCCCTGTCGTAGCCGTGCAGTATCTCGTGGGTGGTGAAGCCGAGGTTCCAGGCGAGCGGGTCCAGCAGTATCCGGCCCCCTCCCGCGGAGCCCGAGTCCCACGCGTAGTTGACCATGGCGGCGACCCGGTGGTTGGACGGGACGGTGTAGCCCGCGGCGGCGGCCGTCCGGACGCAGTCCTCGGTCCGCTGCCACCGGTCCTTGGCCTTGGCCTGCGCGACCGTGACGGGCATCGTGTACCAGCCCTTCACCACCGATCCGGACACACTCGTGCGCCCGTGCGACTGATCGGCGAGATAGTCGGCGAACCCGCCGAGTCCCCTGCCCGCGTCGGTGAACAGTTCCCGGAAGAACTGCGGGGGCCTGGGCTCCGTATCCGGATGGTCGGCGAACTTGCACAGCAGCACCGACCAGGGCAGGTCACCCTGCACCGGGTACGCCTGTGCCGGTAGGGCGGGCACGCAGACCAGGGTGAGCAGCGTGATCGCGGCGGTCAGGAACGATCTTCGTAAACGCATGGGTCCTCCATCGGGAACACCTGAGATCAGACCGAAGATCTCAACCACCGGTTGTCGCTCACTTGTGTGCGAATGGGACCTCACAGCCGGGTCCTGACCGGTGCCGTCACTCATGAGGTGACCGCCGGATCACATGCCGGCCACCGGCCTGAAAGGGCTCCCCGGGGAGTGGTTCCAAGGCGCACGTCTCAGCCGCCGAGCCGTGCGCCCGGACGGCGCCGGGCCGCCTTGAACCGCGTATCCCGGGCCGGCTTCTCCACCAGTGAGATGCAAGCCGTCTCCCATCACCGTTCGGCACCGTGGCATGAGCGTGAGACGGCGAGGTGCCGCTCAGGGCATCGGCCACCGCCGTCCACGGCATTCCATCGCGCCCATCGTGAAACGAAGGTGCTCATGAAACGTGTCACGACCCTGCTCGTCCTCGGCCTGCTCGCCGCGCTGTTACCCGGGACCGCCCACGCGGACCACGAGTACGGCCAGGCGGTCGTCCAGAGCGTCCAGGTCGACAAGCCCACCTACGCGGGGCCGTGCCATGGAAGGGAGAACGATCTCAAGGTAACCGTGCAACTGACCTACACCGGTCCGGGTTGGGCCTATGTGTCCTACACGTTGAGCGGGATCAGCGACGAATACGTGCACCACGTCCATCAGCAGGAGCAGAACGGGCCGGGCACGTACGAGTTCCGGATTCCGTTGACCGAGTCGGGGACCAGGCAGCTCAAGGTGGTCGGCCTGGTGTGGAACGGCGGCGAGCCGGTCGAGACCGGCACACCGGTACAGGTCACGATCGACCGAACCTGCCAGGACGCGAAGGCGACCGTCGAGCCCGTGGGCGACTACACCGGGCTGTGCGGATCGGAGGCCACCACCCCGATCAAAGGGGTGATCACCTCACCGATCGCGCAGACGGTCCGCTACCAGTGGTACTACGCCATCACATACGGCGGCTCCCCCGTACCCGGTCACGAGATCCAGACGCTCGTCTTCGACAGCCCCGGAGCCCGTGAGGTCACCGGCTTCCTGCCGCGCACTTCGTCGGGTTGGCCCAGGCGTTACTACATCAACATCATCGAGCCTTCGCCCAACCCCAGCCAGGCTGTGATCACCCAGACGACCTGCGCGACCCCGCCCGTGGACATCGCCGGCGCGAGCCAATTGAACTACGACGGCCCGTGCGGTCCGGACTTCTCGACCCCGACACGCGCCATGATCACCAGCGGCAAGGGGGAGACGCGCTACCAGTGGGTCGACGAGAACGCGACCCCGCTGCCCGGGGCCGGCGTGCAAACCGTGAACATCTCGGAGCAGGGCGGCACGCGGTACGTGGACGGCCCGCGGCTGCCCAGACAGCGCCCGGGGAGCGGAAAGGTGGGAATCGTCTTCCCCGACCTGCGTACGGACGTGATCGGCCTGGCCTCCTGGTCCACGACCTGCCGCCCCCTCGCGACACCGAACCTGACCCAGGTCGAGTTCACCGGCGAGGAGGAGTCCTGCGAGCTGCGCCGGCCCGCCACCTTCACGCTGAAGGGTTCGATCACCGCGCTGGGGCCGGGTCCCATCCGCTACGCGTACGCACGCAAGAGCGCCCAGACGAACAACGCCTGGGTCCGCGACCCCTGGACCTCGCTGACGCTCACCTCGGCCGGCACGGTCGACGTGCCCAAGCAATGGACGGTGCCCTTCTCCCGGCAGGGGGAGCAGGGATACTGGCGCCTTGAGATCGACGAGCCGTACACGGGCGTGTCCGGCCAGGCCCGCTACTGGTTCTTCTGTTCCAACTGACCGTAAGTTTTTTATCCCGGGCTTCCGAGCCCTTCTCCCGCCGAACAGGGCGTTCTGTCGCTCTGACCGCTGAGGAGGGCTCGGGACCGGTGAATGACGTGGCAACCGGTCAGGTGGAGCGATGGTGCACCCATGCTCGCCCTGCCTCGGCGGCCCGCGCACGGAAACCGCGCCCTTCCTCCGGGCCGAACCGCGCCTTGTGCAGGCGGAACAGCGTCCACAGCGCGGCCAGGCCGGTGACCGCGTCCGCGGGTGCTGACTGCCAGGCCGGTACGCGGGCCAAAAGCGCCTCGGTCTGCTCCGGGGTGTGGCCCGCCTCGATGAGGCGGGGAGCGAGCATCACGGCGTCCACCCACGCGGCACCGCGCACCGCGAACGCCCAGTCGATGACGTACGCTCGCCCGTCGTCGATCCGGAAGTTGCCGGGGTGCAGGTCGTAGTGGAGAAGAGTGTCCCCCTCCAGCGCGTCGAGGCTGAACGTGGTGAGGGCCGTCTCGTACATGGCCCGGTCCGGCAGCTCCCCGGCGAGCAGGGCCGCGGCCTTGGCTTGGAGGCCCGCGATGTTCACCGCGACCTCCGGAAGCCCGCCGGGGCACGGGGTGAGCGCCTCGTTCAGGATGGCCACGGTGTCCAGCACGAGCGGCACATCCGGCGAACCGGGCGACAGATCGGCGTCGCGGCCGTCGACGTACTCGTGCAGCAGCACGATCCACCCGTCCACTTCGCCGCTCCAGCGCAGGTGGGGCGCGGGCAGGCCGGGTGGCAGTACGGCACCGGCTCGTCGCTCGCGCTCGTAGAGGGGCGCGGCCAGGTTGGTGGTGGGGACGGCCTTGAGGAAGGCGGTTTCGTTGTCTTCCGTGTGCAGCCGGGCGGCGAGGCCGGGCATGAGTCCTTTGGTCACGGGTTCGGCCTTGAGGACTTGGCCGACCTGCTCCTCGACGGTGACCCGTACGTTGACGGGGAGGTCGTCCCACTGGGGTTTCACGGTCAGCCCTCCCTCGTACTGATACCCGCCTCGCGTCTTACGTTGAGAGAGTTGACTCGCTCGGCGATCCGTCTCGCCGATGCGATCGGGTCTTCGTGCTCCCAGACGCGGATCACGGTCCACCCAGCCTCAGCGAGAATCCTGTCGGTTTCGGCGTCGCGCTCTCTGTTCCTACGAACCTTCTCTGCCCAGTACTCCGCGTTCGTCGCCGCCTTGGTGTGGTGCTCAGGGCAACCATGCCAGAAGCAGCCATCCATGAAGACCGCGATCTTCACCCTGGTGAAGACCATGTCGGCTGTACGGCGAATGCTCGGCAGCGGACGGACCGAGACTCGATACCGGAGTCCGAGGGCATGGGCCGCGCGCCTGAGCGCGAGTTCCGGCTTGGTGTCCCGTCCCCGGTTGCCCTTCATGCTTTTGCGGACGCCTTCGCTGGAGGCGCGAGTCGGCCTCTCGACTGCCATGCTCCCTACCGTATCGAGAGCTAAGCGCTCTGGGCTTGATCCGCTTCGACGGACATTCCTCCGGGACGAACCTCTGATCTCAGATGTCCATCAATAGATCAAGCCCAGATACACAGAGGCGCTGATAGACCGATCTGACGACACGACGTACTAAGCCAAGGGGCAGAACCCACGCCTGGGAGATGCAACGGCTCCGTCTTACAGCGTTGAAGATGGCGCTTCCTTGGCACAAGATACCAGTAAGGCGGGGACACTCAGACGCCGGTTGTCATGTTAACGATCTGATCTCTACCGGTGACTACGGTAATCCACAGGAGCGTGCCATCCGTCTACAAGACATACTAACCAGCTACCCCTGGAGAGACAGTTGCATACCACCAAGGAGCTTCCGGCCGTCCGCCACGCTATCGTCCGCCTGGATACGATCACCCGCCACCCAGCCTCCAGATAAGAGCCCGTTTTTCTTTATGTCTGCCATCGTCATTCCTTTAGCGATGCTGTTGAGCTACGTGATTTCTATTGTCACCATCGCCCCTGACAGCACCCCTAAGGCGGTCGAGAGAACCATGCCAGCCGCCTAACACCATTTCTAGTCCACCTCGGTGAGAACGCCCAGTAAGGCGAAATGACCGTCTTTTCAACAATGCATATTGTTAAGGTTTGGGCCATGGATAAATTTGCTGCAGTTTTCATCGATTGGGTTGAGCGTTTTGGGCTTGAAGGCGCTCTGGAGCACTTCCGCGGAGGACCGTTCACGAACAAACAGATCGACGAGTGGGTCACGGAATACCAGCGCCTAGTAGAGGACGTGAAGATTGGCTACCCGCCGAAGATGCTCTCAGCCCCTGGCCTCAAGCCTTGGTATCCCGGCCCGCTGCCCCATCATAAGCGCTAGCCCGCCTTCCGTGATTCGTTGACACGGCTGTCAACTGATGCACTGGAGAAACTGGACCAGTCGACATCGAAGATCATAGCCAATACTCACAGCCCCAATACCCCGAAGTATCTAACAAAAGGCCTCGTCGTTGGATACGTCCAGTCGGGCAAGACCACCAGTTTTACCGGAGTCGCGGCCAAGGCTGCCGACATCGGTTACAAGCTGGTTATCGTGTTGTCGGGCAGCCATAACGGTCTGCGTCGACAGACCCAAGAACGGCTGCAGGTCCAACTTGTCGACACCGCTGGTGACGGCGCTTGGTTCCCGTTGACGGATACGACCAAGGATTTCTACAAGCCTTCAGCAACGTTCGCCGCCCATCAAGGAGGCGACCGCACGATTTTAATCGTTGCGAAGAAGCAAAAGGACGTCCTTTCTAGGCTCCTGAGCTGGCTTACTAAGGCATCGCGTGACGGGGCACTCGCCAATGCTCCAGCACTGATCGTTGATGACGAGGCCGACCAGGCAAGTGTCGCAACCGCGAAGATCAATCCTCAGATACGGTCCCTGCTCAAGCTGTTCCCGCGTTGTGCCTACATCGGCTACACCGCCACCCCGTTCGCCAACGTTCTCATCGACCCGTCGGTCCACGACGAGCTGTATCCAGAGACGTTCATCCTCAACCTGCCCGAACCCGACGGTTATTTCGGCGCCGAGAAGATCTTCGGGCGGGATGCGGTCGAAGGCGAGTACGTAGGCCCTCAGCTCGACGGCTACGACATGGTGCGTACCGTGCCTGACAAGACTGTCGCGCAGATCCGTCCGGTGGGTCGAGGGTCAGAGAACGGGTTCGTCCCGACCATCACCGACGAGCTCGCGAAGTCACTGCACTATTTCATCCTCGCCACTGCGGCTCGACGGCACCGCGGCGATGAGAGCCATTCAACAATGCTCGTGCACACTGGAATGAAGACCGCCATCCACGATGCCTATCGGGAGCCGCTACGCAATTTTCTTAATAATCTTGCTACTGCGGTTGAATGGCAGGATCCCGACACGTTCACTGAGCTGAAGGCGTTATGGGAAGAGGAGACCAAGCGGGTACCAGCATCGCTGTTCGATGGCCTGGCACCGGTGTCCTTCGATGAGTTGATCGGCCACCTTCCCGAGGTCCTCAGTGACGTAAAGGTGATCGTAGATAACTTCCGCAGCCGAGACAGACTGGACTACTCTGGTGAACGCCCGGTGGTCGCCGTCGCAGTCGGCGGTAACACACTCTCGCGCGGCTTGACTTTGGAAGGGCTGGTCGTCAGCTTCTTCGTCCGCTCGGCCAATACCTACGACACCTTGCTGCAGATGGGCCGATGGTTCGGCTACCGAAACGGCTACGAGGACCTGCCGCGCATCTGGATGACTAAAGCCTTGAAGGCAGACTTCCGGCACTTGGCAACCGTCGAGGCCGAAATCCGCTTGGACATCGCCCGCTACGAGGAGCAAAACCTGTCCCCCCGCGAAGTAGGAGTGCGAATCAGGACTCATCCGGTCCTCAACGTCACCGCCAAGATGGGGGCTGCCCGCATCGCATACGCCTCCTATGGAGGCCGACGAGTACAGACTCGGTATTTCCGCGAGAATGACGCTACCTGGCTCGGCGCTAACCATACGGCAGCGACCGCACTGGTGACTGAGGCCATCGCTGATGGCGTCAACGTCGATGACCATGGAGACGGCACCGTGATCCTTCGGGACGTCGACGTCTCGCATGTGCTCACCTTTCTCCAGACCTACCGCGTTCATGAGGATTCGCCCGATCTGGATCCGCGCCTGGTGACCGCATACATCGGCAAGGAGAGTCGACGCGCCCATCCCTCGTTGTTGACCTGGAATGTGGCACTGATGGGTGCCCTAGTCAGCGATGTAGATCACGTCGTCGACTTCGGCGCTGGAATCCGACTCGGCACGATCAACCGGTCGTTAATCAAGGACACGGGTGGTGATGAGGCCGATATCAAGACGCTGATGTCCAAGGAGCACCGAGTTGTCGATATGGACATCAGCACGTCGGAGGCACGCGGGAAGTCGGAGGGTGCGCTGGTCGACCTACGCAACGCCAGCATCGAGCACGCAACGACTGGATTGCTCCTGCTGTATCCCATCGCCCGGGACTCCCAACCTGAGCCTGCCAACATCGAAGCACGCGTGCCGTTCAACGCAGCCGACCACGTGATCGGCATGGCGCTGGTCTTCCCCGGCAACGCCGACGACAAGGTGAGCAACAAATATGTACAGGTTGACACCAGTGGCGTCGATATTTCTGAATATGACGAGATCAACGACGCTCTCGAAGAGAATCAGGACCCGGAGACGGCATGACAACTAACGACCGGGTCTGGCAAGCACAACTGCGAGCACGCTGGGCTGTGCTGAGCACGCGCCGTAACCCCGCTGGTGTGGTCACCAGCGGCATGGGCATCACAGTCAGCGACGGTACAGAGGTATTAGCAGGTATCGATGCTCGTGGAGACCACCATCTGCTTGTCCCTACTGGCGTCGACGCATCCATCACCGAGGATTCGCAGGCTGCGTACGTCAGGATCCAACGATGCACATTGGTCGTCGACGGATACGTCCGAACCTATGCCGACATCGTCTGCCACCGCACTGATTTGTCCGAGTTGTTCGACGACATCCTCGCGGCCATGCTCGCCCAGCTTGCCGCTGGCCCCGCAGAACGGCCCGACGCCGTATGCAAACGGGTGTTGGACGAGTGGCGTGAACTATTGCGACACCGCGGAGGCCTGCTCGGCGACGACGCGCTGCGAGGCTTGTTCGGGGAACTCATCATCCTGGAACAAATCCTAATGACAGGCGACGCACACAATCTATCGGTGTGGCGTGGACCTGACCGCGAACCTCATGACTTTCACCTCCCAGGCGGCGACCTAGAGGTCAAGACCCTCGGCGCGGCTGGGTCAGCAGTCCGGATCCATGGTATCGAGCAGCTTGAACCGCCCGAGAACAGTAACCTGCACCTGATCATGGTCCGACTGGCCACCGACCGTGACGGACTCGCCCTACCCGACCTTGTCGAGCGGATTCAGCAGAAGGCCAGCGATCGCCGAGCGTTCGCTATAGCCCTGGCACGGGCTGGCTACGGCGCGACTGATGCCGAGCACTACCGCGACCGTCGGTTCATCGTCACGCAAATCGCCGCACTACCCGTCGATGACGGATTTCCGCGCATTGTCCCCTCGTCACTAGCCGACTCGCTGCCTGACGAGGTCAGTGCCCTGTCTTACACTTTGGACCTGTCGCTTTTGCTGCCCAATGCACTCACCGGCGCCTCCATCGCACCGCTGTTCGCAAAGGGGGCCCTATCCTGAGCCCGGAACCGTGTTGGTGGTCCGAGCCTGTCGCCGCGACCGGCTCGGCCAAAGCCGAGGGCATCCGCAAGCAGCTAGGCACCCCTCGGATGGACCCTCTGACCCTCCTGGTTCGCGAAAGCGCCCAGAACAGTTTGGACGCGGTCGATCCTACTGGTAACGGCGTCCGCTATAGCATCGGTCTGTCTCAACCAAGATCCGAACAATTACTGCGCTGGCGGTCCCTGCTGTGTCCTGGACCGGAACGCGCCAACCTCGGCATCGAGGAACTCTTCAATGTGGGCAACCCAGTCATGGTAGTGATCAGTGACCGCGGCACCCAAGGACTGGGCGGCCCACTGCACGCTGACGTAGCCCTCGCGCCTGGGGCCGACTTCGTCAAGCTCCTACGTAATATCGGTGAACCCCGCGACCGGCAGTTCGGGGGAGGCACCTACGGATTCGGCAAGGGAGCCCTGTTCACCACCAGCAGCATCGGCACAATCCTCATTCGTACCCGCTGCCGCTGGCAGGGCCGCCTGCAAACCCGACTGATCGCCGCTGCGCTGGGAACGGGATTCCAACGCAACGGCCGCGTCTACACAGGCCGGCACTGGTGGGGTCCGATCATCGATGGAGTTCCCGACCCGATGCTGGACACCGAAGCGGAAAACATAGCCAGCTGCCTCGATCTACCGCAGATGCACCCGGAAGAAACGGGTACCGACATCGTAATTGTGGGCGCGACCCTTGGGACTGTCCCTATGGGCGGTGAGGACGACGAGGAGCACCCTCGTACCGTTCATCAAGCCGCCGAGCATCTCGCTTCAGCGATGATGTGGAACCTGTGGCCGCTTATGTTGCCCACGGACGCTGAAGTAGCATCGCTGCACTGTCAGGTCACAGCCGACGGCGTGAACGTTCCCGTACCACGTCCGGAAGAAGAGCCGGCCATCAGGCCGTTCGTCGACGCTTACCGGGCACTGGATGACGCTCCGACGATCATCCGCCGGAAACGCCCCGCCACCGTGCTCGGCCGCCTCGCCATCCGCACTGGTATCGCGCCGATCCATACTACCGTCGCCTCGTTGGCCGCCCCGTTCACGGGTTCGGCCCACCATTGTGCGCGGATGCGCGAGCCGCGACTGATCGTCGACTACTTAGAAGGCCCTCGGTCAACGAATGCCGTAGTGCACTACGGCGCGGTATTCCTCGCCGACCACGAACACGATCAAGTTTTCGCCGACGCCGAACCACCGACTCACGATGCCTGGGTGCCCGACAAACTGACCGGCAACGCCGCCAGCATCATCCGCCGAGCTGAGGTGGAACTGCTTACGGAGCTCGCAACGTATGTTGAACGACAAAATGGCATGTCATTGAGCGATGGTACCCAGCCACCGCTGGGTGCACTATCCAGTCGCCTGGCCGGCCTGATTCCCACCGCGAGCGGCCCAGGTGCCGACGCCAGCGGAGGTACGTTCCGCCCTGGTGGTGGCGGATCCTCGGCAGCGGCACGGATTACAAGCGCACCCCGGATGGTGCGCCTGAACGGCGCCTCACGCATCGTCGCCGGGTTCCAAGTACACCCCACCTCGCGCCCTGTAACAGTGCAGGTCGTAACGTCCGTCGCGCTAGATGTCGGTAACGAGAGTGAACCGCCGATCGGCGCGGACAGTCCGGTCGTCTTGGAACTGTGCGACAAGGGCGATCGAATCATTCCCGGCGACACCGTCACCGTAGGCCCCGCCGATAGCCGAGACTGGACTGTGGTCATTCGTCCCGCGAGCGGAGCTGCAGCAAGGGTGCGACTCCTTGTCACCGAGGGCGATGACGCATGAATCGTGGTGTTCCCCCATTTTTGCTGCCTGGCGCAGACGTCGTCAAAGCCCATCCTTGGCAACTGCACCAAGACACCGGAACCATCCCGCTGCCAGCGTTTCTGCCCGACTGGGACTACAACACTGATCTGCACCTAACTCGCAGCATCTATGTCGACACGGTACGAGTCCGCCGGGAGGCTGCGCTGCCCAGAGAGGCTCCGCTGCTGCTCGTCGTGGAATGGACTGCGGCTGCTGCACAGACTTCCGACCTTGCCTGCCGCATCTCAGTGCCCGCTAGCGCCAAGGTCACTGTGACCGCAGACATCCATGGAGCGCTGCTTGGCGGCGCGCTGATCCTCACTACCCGCCTAGTCCTCGGCGAGGACATTCTGGCTACGGACCCGTTCTTCGCGCAACACGCTGGCGACGTCCTGTATGAGGACACCGTTCGCATCGAGCTACAGGGCACCGCAGGTCGACTGCCCACATACATAGTGAACTTCGCAGAAGCCGGTTTCGATTCTGATGCGCGATGGCACGTAGAGTTGCCTACGAGCCTATCCGAGCCAGCAATGGCGGCAGTGCGGATTTACCTCAACAGCGCCGACACGGAGGTCGTCAACGCCGCGAAAAAGGCCGCTGCACCGACACCAATACAACAGCGGATCCTCACCTGGATGGAGGCGGACCTGACCAGCCGCTTGGTCGAAGCTGCACTAAGGCCCGAATGGCGCGAGATTTTGCACGACTACACCGACGACGTCGACAGTATCGGAGCGAGCCTTGCTGCCCTGCTAGCGGCCTTGTTCCCATGCGAATCTCCAGCGACGCTAGCCACGATGCGCGACAGCGACCCTGGGCGATTCCACTCCCGTCTACAGGGCGCAATGAAACGGATGCGAGCACACCGTGATGATGATGCTGTATCCCCGACTGTCTGATGTCGAGGGTCGGATCTTGCTTGACCGAATCCGACTCCAGGACATCGATATGCTTGCCCGTAATGCGCAGCTTGACCACCCGATGGTCTATGCGCCGACCGGTGGCATCCCAGCTGGTCGCGAGCATCTTGAGGCCGTCGCCCACGCGATCCGCCAATGCGCCAAAGAGCACGGTTACCCCAACCGCATCGGCGACATCACACGCCCCTTCGACCGTGCCCTAGCCACCGTCGTGTTCAAGGATATCGACATGGCCCCGGCCGAGGCCGCCGCTCCCGAAGTATGGACCTACATGGCGATCCGGCTTGTGCCCGACGTCGTCATGTGGCGCTGGCAGCCAAAGTACAACGAACAACGCTGGATCGGCCGCGGCCTGGTCCGGCATACTCTTGGTCGGTTGTGGTGGCAGGCATATGCCCTTGGCCTCCAAACCGACGACGGACGCGACTACGCGCTGCTCGACACGCTATCTGAAGCCGATCTCAATCAGATCTTCGAACGTCGCAGCATCGGCGGCACCCCGCCACTGGCCCGAGCTCTCGTCTCAGAACTCGCTGACGCCCGCATCGTTGAATCGGGGCTTCCACGTCGTGCCATCGTTCGTGATGTGACCAAGCGAGTCTGTCGACTCATCCCGTTCACCTCGTTCTTGGCTCTCGATGAACAGCAAATCCGAATGCGACTTCGTGGCGTCGTAACCGAATCCCTGACGGCTCTAGCAGCGGAGAGTCAACCTCTCTAAGAGTGAAATTTTGGTCCCGACAGAAAAACTAGACGATGGCCGCCAAGAGCCTGATTTTTTACGAAAACTACAAGCATTGACACTTCTCTAATGCGAGACTCTTATTCAGTCACCGCACTGGAGCATATGTCACATGAATGCGCTATCCCATTCCTCTTACGCAGGGTTTCCCTCCATTTCTCCTTCTCTGAAATGACTTTTTCGAGAAGTTCGGCTTCTAAATCGAGTGTCGCAGCAAGAACATGGGTCGCCAGACGCGGCGGAATGGCGTTTCCAATCTGCTGAGCGATATCTTTACCAGCCCACGGATAATCAAGAGGGAAGGTCTGTAGCTGTCCCGCCTCCGCATTGGTAAAACGAGGAGCCTCATCCCCGTTGTTCGTCACCACTCGGTTGCGAGATATCTTTCCAGTGACAGTGGCTGCTGGCTCAGAGGAGTTGCGTCGGCCGCGAGCTCTAGGGTCGCCACCAGTACCGTAGTTAGAGACGACGACAAATGGCTCTTGCCGGTCGAGCTCGTCACCCATCGTCACCCACGGGAGCAGTCGCTGATCTCCCTCTGTCCGAGGCACCCCCTTGCGGTACGGGCGATGCGTCGCGTTGGGCAATACAGCCTTACCGTCAAAACGAGCAATCAAGACCGCACGACGCCGCGTCTGCGGTACGCCGAACTCCTCCGCGCGCAGCACGCCATGAGCCACCGAGTAGTTCTTGCGCTTGAGGATTTCGCCAACCACTTCCCATACCGGCAGTACGGCGGGCACCTGCTCCAGCACGATCGCCTTGTAAGGGCGCTTTAGTTCTATCGCTTCGAGAGCCCACCGCAGAGGCTCCAACACTAGGCCTGTACGTTCGTCTTTCAACAGCGCCAAGTCCGAGGTGACATCCTCGCCCTTCGCCATACGCTCGGCAAAGCCGAGCACATCATCTAGGGCACGGCGGCCAGCACCGGAACCCGCAACGGTGTATGTCTGGCATGGCGGCCCACCTGCGAGGACGGTGGCGTTAGGGAAACCCGATGGGCCGTACTTACGAACATCCTCGTACTTCGTATTCAGTTCGGCTGCGCAGCGGGTCCTGCACGCGTTTATATCCCATTCAATGCCGACAACGGGTATGCCCAGCTGATGTGCAGCTACGTCCAATCCGCCTGGACCGGCGAATAGATCCACAATTTCGTCGGCGTGCACACGGTCTCCTGGGCTGTCGGAATGGAGGTCAGGGATGGCAGAGCCGGCGTGTGCTCACCGCCGATCTACTCCCGAGACTCGCCATGACCAGGAAAGCGTACTCCCTGTTTACGGTGGCTAGCCACCGTGGCACGTTGGTCCTATGCCCAACAAGCACAAGAACGCTTCCGTGGTCTGCCGTCCGGATCCAGAGCTCTATGCGCAAGCCAAGGAGGCTGTTGCAGAGGTGGGCTCCACCATGAACGCGCACCTCATCGAGTTCCTACGCTGGGTCGTCAGAGATACCGACGAACTTCCCCCTCGTCCGGCTCTCAGGGGAACGGACCCATCCCTCAACAAGGAGGTGGGTCCAACACATCTTGATCGCGACAGCGCATCAGAGGGGGGATCCGAGGGATCACCCTCGATCGGATCGCCCACATCGTGATCTTGATCGAGCCCCGGTAATGGTCACCTCCAACCGACTGACGACATGGCGACGCATCATCTGACCATGTCGAGCGGTGCCCAACGACTCATCGTCAGCCACCGATCTTCACAACACACCCAGCGGCCAGGTGGCGAAGACAGGTAATCGGCCCCACCCAACGACCAAGAACTTCACTACCGTCAGATGACATCTCCCTGTTTTGTCGGATGGGACCGATATTCTCCCTTCCTGGCCAACAGGAGGATGCACATGGGCGACGCCGGAAGAATCTTGAAGGTCTTGGAGATCTGCGCTGGTGCCGGGGGTCAGGCGCTGGGTCTGGAGCGAGCCGGCTTCGAACATGAACTGCTGGTCGAGTTGGATGAGAACGCTGTCAGCACTCTCAGACACAATCGGCCGCACTGGAAGGTCGTACAGGGCGATGTCGCCGACCCTACAGTGTGGAATCCCAGGGACTACGAGGGGAAGATCGACCTTCTGGCAGGTGGGGTTCCCTGCCCTCCTTTCACGATCGCAGGAAAGCAGTTGGGAGCCACGGACGAGCGCGATCTCTTCGCCTGGGCGATCGAGCAAGTCAATATCCTGAGACCTCGCGCCCTGTTATTGGAGAACGTCAAAGGGTTGAGCATGCCCAGGTTCTCTGGTTATCGGCAACATGTGCTGGACCGACTACGCGAATTCGGATATGCTGCCGAATGGCGACTTTTGAACGCTTCCAACTATGGTGTTCCGCAGCTCCGCCCCAGGTTCGTGCTCATCGCAATGACATCAGATGATTTCGCATATTTCCACTGGCCCGAGCCAGTCGACCATCCCCCTACAGTCGGGAATGTGCTATTTCCACTAATGTCCGCCAAAGGCTGGAATGGAGCAATGGACTGGGCAGAGAAAGCCAACGGAATCGCGCCGACCATCGTCGGAGGCTCAAAGAAACACGGCGGTGCCGATCTAGGTCCCACCCGAGCAAAGAAGGCATGGGAGAAGATGGGCGTAAACGGCTGGGCTTTAGCCGATGATGCCCCCGCCTGCGATGATGTGTTCGACATCGGCCCCAAACTAACGGTGGAGATGACCGCTCGCCTACAAGGGTGGGACGATGAAGAATTCAGTTGGAAGTTCACTGGCAAGAAGACCGCGAAGTACCGACAGATCGGTAATGCGTTTCCTCCTCCGGTCGCCAAAGTAATCGGCATTGCCATCGCCGCCGCACTCGATCACACGACCGAACCACGTAAGCGCGACCTAGCTACAGCGCACGACCCTATCTATCGAGCCCTCCGCGACCGAGACGACTTCATGACCATCGCCCAGATCACTAAAGCGATTGGGGTTAGACTGGAAATCCATGAACTGGAGCGCCGGATCAACCTACTTAGCCAGGACTTTCACATCGAGACCCGTAGCGATAAAAGTAAGTCGACAGCCTATAAACTCGGCGCTTTCAAAGCATTCCGCGGCGAAGAAGATCATGTCCGCCACGGAAAGTTTCAACAGGAGAGAATTCGCATCAGTTAACCCCTGATGAACAACTTACATTGAACGTATTTCATCCCGCTTCGCGGGTCTGGAGAACGCAGATGGCTTTGATGAGCTGACCTGCGCGAAGGGGACAGCAGCGTAGTTTCCGCAGGATGCGCCAGGTCTTCAGCACCGCGTTGGCGCGCTCGCCGGGGCCGCGGAGCTTGGCGTGGGCGGAGTTGGCCGCCTTCTGCGAGGCGGGCTTCTTCCTGCCTTTGTACGGCACCAGCACCCGCTGGCCGGCGCCGGTGTATGCCTTATCGGCAAGGGTGATCAGCCCGGCGCTCTCCAGACGCCGGATGATGCCCCAGGTCCGCGCCGCCGTCAGGTCGTGCACCGATCCTGGAAGGGAGCCCGAGGTCCACAGCGGTGTGCCGTCCGGAGCGGCGATGACCTGGACGTTCATGCCGTGATGGTGGTGTTTGCCGGAGTAGTACGGCCGGTCGGCGGCGACCCGGTCGATCGGGATGAGCGTGCCGTCCAAAACGACGAAGGCGTATCCGGCGCGCTTGGCCGTGCGCAGCGCCTGATCCAACGTGGGCGACCGCCGCGCGAGCAGGGCAACGGCTTCGTGGACGTAGCGCCAGGCCGTGGCCGCCCCGATACCGAACCCGGCCGCGACCTCGGCGAACGTCTCCCCCTTGCGCAGGTGCACCAAGACCAGCAGTGCTTGCTGTCCGGGGTTGAGCCGGCGCCAGGTCGAACCGATCGAGGCTCGATGACGGCGGATCACCCCGGCGAGGTAGGTCAGGGTCCGACGGTGACAAGGGCAGCACAGCACGATAGAACAGCAACTTGAAGCCTCTGGTTACAGGTTGATCTTGGTCGACAACCCTTATACCAGGGGCTTCTCTACGTCAGGACCGAACCCGACGCCCCACAGCGAGCTCACGACCTGCGACACCAGGTTGGAATCAGCTCACTGAAGGTGTTCCAATTCCGCGTGGAGAACACGGTGGACGTCAACCGCTCTTCGCAGTGTGTGTCCCGCTCCGGGGATGACGACCAGACGAGCATTGAGGCTCCTGGCCTGCTCCAGTGGGGTTACCCGATCCTCGTCTCCATGGATCAGAAGCAGCGGATGCTGAATCGCGGCTTCTGGTCCGCCGGAGAGCTCACCACGAAGCAACTCCGCGTGATGGGCCTGGAACTTCGGTGCAGCACCGCTCCAACTCTCCAGGTCCACCACGGCTGACCTGGCGATCCCGGCCGCGAACACATCGGTGATCGCCAAGGCGCGCAGAACGGTGTACCCGCCGGCGCTTGCACCCCAGATCGCCACCCACCCAGGATCCGCTCGACCGGCGGACGCAAGATGACGAGCCGCGTCTGCGCAATCGGTGGCGTCGACCATCCCCCATCGATGACGAAGACCTAACCGATACGCGCGGCCATACCCGGTACTCCCTCGGTAGTCGACATCAGCGACGGCGAAGCCCCTGCTCGTGAAGTACTGCGTGTGGAGATCCAGCCGTAGCGGCCAATTCGCCGTCGGCCCTGGATGAGCCCGTACAAGCAGTGGCGGAGGCCCATCGTTTCCTCCCAAGGGCGGGTAGTAGAGGCCGTACGCCTCACCTCCATCGCGGGTGTCGAAGGTGAAAGGCTCCGGCCGGACGAGCGATGCCTGGTCAAGGTTGATGTCGGCCGGTGTGAGCTCATGAACGGCGCCGCTGGTCTCGGCCAGCACCACCGTGGGCAACCGAGTAGGACTGGAGCCGATGAAAGCGACTTTCCCGCCCACCACTGCCAGGTAGGGCTTGATCGAGGTGTACGGCAACGCGAGCCGTTCCACATCACCGTCGGAGCGCTTCACGGCTAAGGAGTGCAGCGGCCCCTGCTGGATGACGGCCATGACCTGGCCACCCTGAAAAACATAAGTGCGATACCCGAACTCCCAGGGAGCCGCCGCGACCTCGAACTCCCCCGTGATGACCGGCTCGGCATGGCCGTCGCGCCAGGCGTACAGGTTCCACCAGCCCGACCGGTCGGAGACGAAGTGCAGCACCCCGTCGTCGCTCCACCGCGGCTGGCAGACCGACTCCTCGTCCCCGCCCGCGACCAGCCTCGTACCGGTAAGCACACCATCAGGCCCGATGTCGGCCAGCCAGAGCCGGGAGCCGTCCCACGGCATGAGCGGCGCGTTCCACGAGACCCAGGCGAGCTGCTTCCCATCAGGGCTGGGCTCCGGGGACATGTAGAAGTCCTCGCCGGAGGCGATGATCGACGGCTCGGCCGACAGAACGACCAGCTCGTTGTGGACGCCGTTCTCTTCGTGACGTTCCCGTACACAGACCAGCTCGCCGGTGCCCAGAAGAAGACGAAGATCGGCATAGCGCCAGCTTCCCGACGACGCGGGAGTCACCGGCACAGGGTGACCCCCGTCGCGTACGTGATAGACCCGCTGGTCATCCGCGTTGCAGAACCACAGATCCCGCTCGGTGGCCAGGTAGGCACCTCCGCCGTACTCATGCACGTAGGAAGCGACGTGGAAGCCCTCCGGCAGCACGTCCTGGCGGCCGTCGGCAGCGGTCCAGCGCACGAGCACGTCCCCGTCCGGCCGTCCCTCGATCCAGTAGACGGTCTCACTGACCGCTTGGACCGCGTCGTACGAGACGGTGGCGCGGGCGACGACCTCAGCGGGGATAGGGCTCACTCTTGCAATGATCGGACGAAGTCATCCAGTTCGCGAGCGACCCCGGGTTGCCGGGGCGCCACCCGGTCCCGGAAGCGGTGGACCCGGGACATCCCGGCGACCGATCCTCGCCGGGCGAACACGGCGATCGCCTCCTGGGTCAGCCGTACGGCCTCGGCGGGTTCGCCTTCTCCGAGGCGTGCCTGCGCCAGGTCCACGGTGAGTTCCGCCTTGCGTCGCACGCACGTGGCGGGAACTCCGCCGATGGCCTGCTCGAAGGAACGGGCGGCCTGGGCGTAGTCACCGAGTTCAAGGAGGCAGTTGCCCTGGTAGCCGAGCAGCCGCTCGCGGTCGAAGTCGTACATCCATTCGTCCCGCTCGTCACCGGCCCGTTCCAGGGCCGTGTTCGCCTTGTTGAGTTCGGCCAGTGCCGCTCTGCCGTCGCCCGCGTGGACGCGTGCGGTGGCGCTCACGGCGTGCAGCCAGGACCTCGTCACGTGCGTGACAGAACGACCGGCCGTGTCCAGAGCCGCTGAAGCGTGTCGAACGGCTTCATCGGCCCGTCCGGCCGCATCCGCGGTGATGGAACGGTAAGCGCTGACGTAGGACCGAAGCCCTTTGTCGCCCGCTTCCCCAAGAGCGTCCAAGGCGGTGGCGTACCTGTGTCCCATCGCGAAGTGGTCACCGAGATCGAACCAGATCCACGCCGCGAACCCGGCCGCTTCCCCAGCCGCGTAGGCGATTCGCCGTCGCAGCTTGTCAGGGGCGGGAGCCTCCAGGAGAGAGCACAGGAGGGCGAGGTGGCCGTCGACCGGGACGAGCATCTCGGCAGATGTCAGTTCGTGGTAGAGGCGGCGCTGACGCACGGTGATCGTTTCGATGTCCTCCACCACGGCGAAGGTGATCGCCGAAGCGTGCTTGCCGCACGTGCTGAGCCGTCCCCAGTCGACACCGGAATCCGGCGCCTCCGGACTGGGCCTGCGCGCGGCTTCGCTGCGGTGGCGGAGGTGCGCCTGCTCGCGGATGACACCCGGGAGCATGTTGTTGAGCGTTCCGCCCGCGCCGAGCGCGGTGTCGCATGCGATGACCACGGACTCCGAAGGAGCGACCGAGGCCCGTTCCACCGCGCCAAGGTGTTGCCAGGAGTATCCGGTCAGCTCGCCGAGTTCCATCAGCGTGAGCGAGCGCGCCTTGCGGAGTTCGCGCATCCTGGACCCCAGCGCGGCGAGCAGTGACGAGCCTGGGTCGAGGGCCTTGGCCGGCCGCCCGCGACCACCTTTCCTTTCGGTAGCCATCCGAACACTCCCTGCTGTTTTTGCTGTTCGTTGCGAGCAAATCAGGTCGTACGGTCTGCTGTCAGCACCTTGAGCAAGCTGGATCGTGAGAGATGGACGCCCATGAGCACCGCCTCGATACATGCCCTCGATCGGCTGAAGAAACGCGCCTCCGAGCACGCGGGCGACGCCGCCCTGTCCGGCGAAACACGCCGAGGTGTGGCGAGAACTCCTCCGCGCGTATCCACTGCCCGCAGCAGCGGCGAGAACGAACAGCGACCCGATCCGACGGGGAACGGCGGACGCTCACGACCGGCGAGCTCAAGAACATCAAAAACGGCCCTGCCCGGCGAATGGCGTCGCCTGGCAGAGCCTCGACCGCACTCTGGAGGTGCGCGATCTGTGTCTCACAGTAGTAGAACTCCGAAAATCATCCGTATCCGTTGGCATGCCGAGCGTCCGCCCTCACCTCTCGGCTGCCGTTGGTGCGGTCATCCCCCGTACGCGCACGACGCCGCCAGCCTGCCGCACCGCCCAGGACACCTGTGGGAGCAGCCCACCTCGGCCCAGGTCCGTACCCGCATGACGGCCCGGCGCCGCCTCGGGCTCTGCGGCCGACTGCCCGCACCTCCCACACCGGCCGTCGTGACCCCACGCCCGCCGAGCCACCCCTTCACGGGCTCCCCCGTCCCCCGGGGACGCCACGCGCGATCGGCCACCCCGCCCTACGGACGCGAATCGCCACCAAGAACACGGCCCGGCAGGCGCGAGACGCACCGGAAGGGAGTGGCAGCATGAGTGCACCTCCCATCGAGGCAAAGGCGGACGCGGAACACCTCCGGCACGAACCCGGCGACGACCCCCGCGCGCTACGCACGCTGAGGCTCCGCTTTCCCGACTGGCGCCCCTGGTACGGCCACGCCACCGGACGCTGGTGGGCACTCTCCCCCACCCGGTACCGCCAGCGCATCGGCCTCGTCGAAGCCGACACCCCCGCCGAACTCGCCGCCCGGATGCAGCACATCGAGGACTTCCACCCCCACCCCGAGCAGGCACACCAGACAACCGACAAGGACCTCGGGGCCGCCGAAAGCGACCAGCACAGCGAGACCATCAGCAAGGGAGGTGACCGAGATGACCGTACGACTGCTGTCCGTACTCGCCGGAGTGCTCACTGACCGATTCCGGACGACAACCGACGCCCCCAACGGGCCGGCCGCCACCATCTGGCCGCCCTACCCCGGCCGGATCCCCGGCTGGTCAACGACGCCGAACCACACCCCCGTCATCTCCCAACGCTTCCCCGCCACCCCCGACCAGGTCAGAAACGCCCGCGCCTTCGTCGCCGACATCCTCGGCGACGACCATCCACTGCGCGACGACGCCACCCTCCTCACCAGCGAACTCGCCACCAACGCCGTCGAACACACCACCACACCAACCGACACCGGAACCGCGGGCACCACAGCGGGCGACCGGCCACCGGAGTTCGTCGTCACGGTCGCCTTCACCTCGCACGGCGTCATCATCACCGTCCAGGACCCCGGCTCCACACAGATCCCGCACGTCAAGAACCCCAGCCTGAACGCCACCGGCGGCCGAGGACTCCTCCTCGTCAACGACCTCGCCACCCGCTGGGGCTTCCACCGCGACCCCACAACAACCGTCATCTGGTTCGAACTCACCTGACAGACCGGCCCGAACACTCCCGGTCAACGTACTGATCTTGGGGCAGACTCCGAATCCACCCCAAGGTCAGGCCCTTTTGGCAGAAGCGGTCGCCCAGGCTCGGACAACGGTCCATGATGCTCACGTGCTGTTCGACCAGGGCGCGAACCCCCTATCACTGAGGCACCGACGATGACGCGGCGCGAGCGACGGCCCCGGTTGATGGTCCTGTCGCATCGGTCCCGTTACGGTGAGGCCATGAGTGCCAATGCGTTGGAAGTCCGCCTCCGCGAGGGGAGAGAGCGGATTGATCTCGCGCGGTACACCGAGACTCTCACCCAGGTTCAGCGTGCGCTGAACGACATCGACCATGTCCTCACCCAGCGGAAAACCGTCAGACCCGCGTGGATCGTGCAGGACCTTGGCCATGACGAGCAAGAACTCGTTGTACGCCTGAGCGCCAGGGAGACCCCTCGCCGCGACCACGCTTCTCTGCTCGCCTCCATTGACGCGCTGGTCTCCGGGGTGGAGCAACTCCAGGAGACTCCCGAGGTTCCCCAGTACTACACCGCGACCACCGTCGAGCGGCTGTTGAGGATCGGGAAACCCGGAAACGGTGTTCAGGAGGTCTCCCTCGCCACGGTCAACGACACGGCCGGTCCGCACTTTCCGGTATCCGAACCGGTCCGGGAGCATGCCCGGCTCGCGATGACCGGAACGCAGGTCTCCCTCGGGTCGGTAGCCGGCTGGATCGACCAGATGAGCGTGCGTCGCCTGAACAAAGGCGTGTCCTCGGTGAGCCTGTTCGACCCTTTGACACGACGGGCTGTTCTCGGACGGCTTCCCGCCGAGATGCAGGCCGTCGTCGAAAGCATGTGGCGTAGACGAGTACTGGCTCGCGGGACGGTATGGCGCAACGACCACGGACAGGTGGTCAAGATCGATATTGAACACCTGGAGCCTCTCCCCGAAGAGTCGGCAGCACCCGCATCGGTCGCGGAACTGCTGGGGATCGCACCCGACTGGCTGGGCGACCAGAGCGTCGACGACTACATCCGGGAGGCGAGGCGTGCCTAGCCTCCCCCGCGTGTATCCCGACGCCAACGTGTATCTCGACTTGATCACCCGTAATGAGGACATCAACAAGAGCACGGGGGAGGAACGGTGGCGCAGCGCCGAAGCGGTGTTCAATGGAATCTTCACCCGAGAGGCCGAAATGGTTGCCTCTCCCCTGGTCGAAGCCGAGGTCCTGTGCAACGGCAACGCGCGCCTACGCCGGGAACGTTCCGAGAACGTACGCGAGCTGCTCCGAACGTGGTTCATCGCACCTGGCACCATATGGGTTGACATAGACCGATACCTCGTCCGCGAAGCCGTTCGCCTCCGCGATGCCTACGGATCGCAGCATGCAAAAGGCTCGAAACCCTTCGGCGCGGCCGACGCGCTGCACCTGGCAGCCGCACTCCGTGCGAAGTGCGGCTATTTCATGACATGCGATGAAGGTTTCCCCCTCGGACAGACCATTGACGGAATGAAGATCATCCACCCCAACATCGTGTGGCCGGAAAAGCTACGACTGGAGATGGAGTAGAGGTCCGCTTGATGTCTTGCTGCCGCTCATGATCCTGCGCAGGTTGATCGACACCCAGGTTGAGGGAAGCGCTGAGGACTCCCGATGGCTCGCGGCCTGGCTGGCCACGAACGCCCCTGACCTCGCGCCTCTGGCCGTGCCGGAATCATCGCGATGAGCGCGGGTCCGTCCTGCGGGGGAACCTCAATCCTGGTCAGGCGCGCGGAAGGGATCTCGGTATGAGCAAGGTGACCACCGGCATGCTGCACCATGTCGAGCTCTGGGTGCCCGACCTGCCGCGGGCCGTCGCCGGTTGGGGGTGGCTGCTGGGCGAGCTGGGCTACACCCTCTTCCAGGACTGGGCCGACGGGCGCAGCTGGCGGCTCGGCTCCACCTATCTGGTCCTTGAGCGGTCGCCCGCTCTCAGCGCGGACGAACACGACCGGTGCCGTCCCGGCCTGAACCATCTCGCCTTCCACGTCGAGAGCCGGGCCATGGTCGACGTCCTGGCCGAGCGGGCCCCGCGGCACGGCTGGACGCTGCTGTTCCCGGACCGCCATCCCCATGCCGGCGGCGAGCAGCGCTATGCCGCCTATCTGGAGGACGCCGACGGATTCGAGGTCGAACTCGTCGCCCTCGAAACGTCACGCCAGGACTGAGACCGCGCAGTCAGCCGAGCTTGAGCAGCAGTTCGGTGAGTTCGACCGGCATGGTGATCATGCAGTCGTGGCCCGTCTCCAGTTCCCACACCTGCGCCGGGCTGCCGTTGGCCTGTATCGCAGGGATGGCCCGCCGCTCGATGCCCTTCGGCACGCCGGCGACGCAGTGGATGTGCGTCCGCGGAATCATGCGCACGGCCGGGTCGTCCAGCCGGACCGGTTGCAGGAGACAGAGCACCGACTGATCCGACAACATCGTCCGCAGCCACGCCACGTCCGCGGGGTCGGTGACCCCGAACAGGCCCAGGGGTGGTGGCGACTCGGGCATCGGCGGGATCCGCCAGCCGGCCTCGGACTCCGCGGCGCGGTCGATGAGGGCCTGGGTCACGGGCTGCACGTCCACCGCGCTCTCGCCGTTCTCCGGGACCATCGCGTCGAGATAGACCAGGTGGGCGATCCGGTCCGGGATTCGGTTGGCGGCGGAGGAGATGACCAGCCCGGCGTAGCTGTGGCCCACCAGGATCACGTCGGTGAGGTCCTCCTCGGTGATCAGTCTGACGATGTCGTCGACGTGCGTGTCCAGCCCTACCTCGGGGCCGAGCAGATGCGCCTTGTCGCCGTGGCCGGTCAGTGACGGCGCGACCACCCGATGCCCGGCCGATGCCAGCAACGGGACCACCCGTTCCCAGCATTGCCCGCTGTGCCAGGCCCCGTGTACCAGCAAATACGTTGACATGGTGTTGCTCCTCGCTCCGGAAAGGGGCCGCCGGCTGATTTCGCCGGTGTTCGTCGTCTTGGAAGCGAGGTTTCCGCTCACCCGCTGACGGAGCCAGAGTCCCCGCGATCCTGGGGGTGACAGGGCCAGGAACGCACGACGGCGCGCGGATTACAGTGGCGACATGGGCGACGACCTCAATCTCCTCGGCGATTACGTACGCGCTCGCCGAGAGCTCGTCACTCCCGAACAGGCCGGCATCCCCTCCCAGGGGGTACGGCGTGTGCCGGGCCTGCGCCGGGAGGAGGTCGCGATGCTCGCCGGTATCAGCGCCGACTACTACCTGCGCCTGGAGCAGGGCCGCGACCGCAACCCCTCCTCGCAGGTCCTTGAGTCCCTCGCCCGCGTGCTGCTGCTCGACGACAACGCGACGTCCTACCTGCTCCGTCTCGGGGCGGGAAAACCCCGGCGAAGGCGGCGGCCCCGGAAGGAGACCGTCCCTCCGGGCGTCGCCAAGCTCGTCGTCACGCTTCCGCTTCCCGCGTACGTGGAGGGCCGCTATTTCGACGTCCTCGCCGCCAACGCACTGGCGACCGCTCTGTCGCCGCGACTCGTGGCGGGGGGCAACCGCCTGCGGGACGTGTTCCTCGACCCCGCCGAACAGGCCCTCTACCCGGACTGGGAGGACACCGCGCAGGGCATGGTCGCCGGCTTTCGCGGGTCCGTCGGCACCGACATCGACGACCCCCGATTCATCGAGCTCGTCGGCGAGCTCTCCCTCGCCAGTCCTCGCTTCAGCAGGCTCTGGGCCCGCCACGATGTGAACACGTGCGAGGGCACCCTCAAGCACATCGACCACCCCCAGGTCGGTGGCCTGTGGCTGAACCGGGAGAGACTGGGTGTCAGCGGCGCGACAGGCCAGACGCTCGTCGTCCTCCACCCGGACCCCGGCACCGACAGTGCCGACAAACTGGCGCTTCTCGCGTCCGTCACGCGGACGTGACCCCGCTCATGCTCAGCCGCCGACGAGGCGGCGATCACTCGTGTCGATACTGTCCGGCCTGATCCGGGAAACAGCGAGTCAACGCGTCCAGCGGGTGATGGCGCTCACGGCGTGCAGCCAGGACCTCGTCACGTGCGTGACAGAACGACCGGCCGTGTCCAGAGCCGGCGAAGGCTTCGGCGTTCGGTGAGCTGATCTCCGACGCCCGGTTGTGGGAACGTGGAAACCCACGTCACAGGACCGGTGAGATCGGTCCTGGGCGGGTTCAGCCGATGGAGATCAAGCCCGGAAACGGTCCGCGTGCTCGTCCACCCACTGCGTGTACGTACGTGCGGGACGGCCGGTCACCCGTACGACCGTGTCGTCCACGGTCTTGGAGGAATCGCTGGACTCGGCGTACCAGCCAACGACGTACTCGGCGTCCGCCCGGGACACTCCGGTGGCCGTCAGCCTGTCGATCGCCTGTTCGTGCGTTATCGGCTCGAAGGCGATGTCGCGGCGGAGCGTCCGCGACAGGATCGCGACCCGCTCACTCGGGGTGAGCGGTTCGGGACCGGTGAGGTTGTATGCCTGTCCCGCGTGGCCGTCGTCGAGCAGTGCGACGGCCGCCACGGCCGCGATGTCGGCCTCGTGCACCAGCGCGCTGGGAAGGTCGTACGGTTCTCGGACCACTCCTTCGGCTCGGATCGATTCGGCCCAGGTCAACGTGTTGGACATGAACTCCTGCGCTTCCAGACGTGTCCATTCCACGCCCGAGTCCGCCACCGCCTGCTCGACCGGACCCACCCAGCCGCCCCACAGCACGGTGAGGCGCTGAACACCGGCGGCGACCGCCCGCCGGACCAGCTCGGGGCCGACCTCGGCGAGTCCGTTCGTCACCGTGATGTGCAGCCGGTTGACGCCGTGGAGTGCGGCGTCCAGCTTCTCCGGTGTGTTGTGCGTGCCGGCCACCAGCTCCACCTCGGCCGGAAACCTTCCCGTGTTCGCCGCCGGATCCCGCGTCAAGGCCCGAACCCGCTCTCCTCGGCGGACCAGCTCCGCCACAACGTGTCGGCCGGTGTTCCCGGTGGCACCTGTCACCAAGGTCGTCACAGTCGCGCTCCTTACATCGTCTTTGTCCGGATGCGTCGTTGACGAACCTAGAAACTCAACCGCGCTTGAGGTCAAAGCACCCGCTCGCCCCTGTCGTTGCGAGGCGCGTCACCAGGTACGCGCGAAGCGACACCCCGATGGCCGCATCCGGCCTCTTCGGAGGCCGACAGGTCAACAGACCGACAGATCGACGGCCTCGCGTTCTCCTCGCGGAGACCTCCAATGGTCTTAGGTCCAAGGTCTCAGGCCATGCCGGACCGGACGTCCGATGCCGTCGGCCACGGCGGGCGGCATAGTCGTCCCGAAGACAGCGCGGAACACGCGAAGACGGCGCGGAACACGAGAGGGAGGGGAGGGGCGATGATCGGACCGGACGGGCCGAGCGCGGGGGCCGCCCATCCCAGTGCCCTCAGGGGGTGTGCCAACAAATGTCCGCCGGTTCCGGTGCAGCCATGACAGGCCACCGGACCACATACGGACGAAAGGCACACCCATGTCCACAACCCAGTCCCCGGCTCGCAGCCGACGGCCGGGATGGAGCCTCGCGCTGCTCGCGCTCGGGCATCTGATCATCAGTCTTGACTTCACCATCATCTATGTCGCTCTTCCCGACATCGCGGCCGATGTCGGCTTCACCCCGCACACCCTGCAATGGGTGGTCACCGCGTACGTCGTCCTGTACGGAGGTTTCCTGCTGCTCGGCGGTCGGTTGTCCGACCTGGTGGGACGCCGGCGGATGTTCGTGCTCGGCATGGTGCTGTACGGGGTGGCCTCCGTGCTGGGCGGCCTGGCCACGGCGCCCGCGGTGCTGCTCACCGCACGCGCTCTGCAGGGTCTCGCAGGCGCGGTGCTCTTCCCAGCGGTGCTCGCCCTGGTCAACACCACCTTCGCCGAGGGCAGGGAGCGCAACCGCGCGCTGACGGTCTGGGCTATGGCGGGCGCCGGTGGGCTCACGGCGGGCGCGCTCGCGGGCGGGGTGCTCACCCAGGCCCTGGGCTGGCAGGCCGTGTTCTACGTCAACGTCCCGCTCGCCGCCGCGGGGGCCGTCGCCGCCTTCGCCCTGCTGCCTCCCGACGGCCGTGTCACCTCGGGGAGCGTCGACGTGCTCGGAACGCTCACCGGTACGGCGGGCATCACGCTGCTGATCTTCGCGGTCGCGCACGGCTCCGAGGTCGGCTGGACGCGGGCCGAGGTGGTCGCCTCGGCCGTTCTCGCGATGGTCCTGCTGGCCGCGTTCCTGCGCGTCCAGGCTCGGGGGCGGACTCCGCTGATGCCGTTGCGGCTGTTCGGCAACCGCGCGTTCAGCGGAGCGGTCGTGGTCATTCTCGTCTTCGGGCTGACGATGCAGGCCGTGCCGTACTTCCTCACCCTGTATTTCCAGGATGTCCTTGGCTTCAGCGCTATGGAGACCGGGCTCGCGTTCCTCGGCCCGACCCTCTCGATCACAGCGGGGAACTTTCTCAGCGAGCGACTGGTCCATCGTTTCGGCACCCGGAGCACGCTGATCACCGGCATCGTCGTCAACGCCGTGGGCGCCGCGTTCCTCGCCCCCGGCATGCACACGGACGGTTCCTTCCTCACTGTCCTTGCCGGGATCGTCGTCATCGGTCTGGGCATGGGCATCACCTACGAAGCCATGTGGATCGCCGCTGGCACCGGTGTCTCGGCGGACGAGCAGGGGCTCGCCTCCGGGGTGGCCTCCACCGCGCTGCAGGTGGGAACCGCCGCGGGCCTGGCGGTCCTGGTGGCGGTCGCCAACCACGGCATCGAGGGGCTGTCCGGGCAGGCGTTGCGCGTCGCCTCCGCCGAGGGAATGCGCGTCGCCGTCTACGTCCTGGGCGCCGTCATGCTGACGGCCGTCCTCGCCGCCCTCAGGCTTCCCGGTCCGGGTGCCCGGGACGCCGCCGCGTCCCAGCCCGCCCCCGACCCGGACACTGCCGACCTGCACCCCACCGGCTGACATCGACTGAAACCGACTGCCCCCGGCTCACACCGGCTGACCTCGGCTGACGGGTCCGCGGTGCGTCCTGGAGGCCGTGACGACTCATGTCGCCTACCCTCTCTCCAGGAGAACCACCAACCGACCTGGGTGATCGCCCCGGTCGGTCGGTGGCACGCTCGTCGACGGCGCCCCTGCTCGGGTAGGTCTGCCGCCGTGTCCGATTCGTTCAAGACGACATTCCTACCGCTCGGGCATGTTGATCATATGGAACAAAAAGTACATTTCATTACTTTGTCGACACGCGATCTCGATGCCGCCCGCGCGTTCTACCGCGAAGGTCTGGGCTGGACGCCGCTGCTGGACGTACCGGAGGAGATCATCTTCTTTCAGGTGGCCCCCGGGATGGTCTTGGGACTGTTCGACGCGGAGAAGTTCGTCGAGGACATGCAGGGCACGGCGGTCGACGGCAAGCTGGGGGGCTTCACCCTGTCGGTCAACGTGCCGACCCCCGCCGACGTCGACGCCACCGTGCGGCGGGCCGTCGAGGTGGGTGGCACGCTCGTGAAGTCTCCCCAGACCGCGAACTTCGGCGGCTACCACGGCCATGTCGCCGACCCCAACGGAGTGATCTGGGAGATCTGCTACAACCCCGGCTGGCGGCTCGATGAAACCGGCCAGGTTCACCTTGGCCTGGTGGAGACGGGATAACCGCACTGTCCGGGCAGCCGCCCCCCTGCCTCACCTTGTTGTTCACCGCTCTTCAGGGGCACTCCCCCCAGCACGGGCCGGGATCGACGGGTGCGGTGGGGCGGTGGCGCTTCTCCTCGTCGGCATGCGTCCGGTTGACGCCGTGGAGTGCGGCGTCCGGCTTCTCCGGTGTGTTGCAACGTCACGCCGCTGCATCGTCGCCGCTGAGAGGGTGCCAGTAATGATCGCGGTCGGCTGTCGGTAATCACGATTCAGCACTGAGATGGGCCATGATTCATGCCGCCGGTACTGGACGGCGGCGAATATATCGATGTGAGCCGACGCCCCATTCGCTGGTGGAATTCAGCCGCTCTGCTGGCCATCGTCGCGCTGGTCACCACAGTGGTCTCGGTATGGCGAGCGCTGAAACCGGACGACCCGGTCAATCCGGCTGATCTGGCCGCGGTCGCGATCGCCGCATCGGTGGCCACGGCCGCCGTCGTGGCATGGGCCAAGCGCCGCAACACCAGCGCCAACAGACCCGCCGATGTGACGAAAGCCGCCGATGTGCTGGCCGACCTGGTGCGCAGGCAATGGCAGGACGAGGCCCGTAACCGGCTGCTTGATGACCCCGCACCCATTCCGATCCGCTGGCAGCTCACCGCCAACGAGACGGTGATGAGCATCCCTCGGCTGATCAGCACCGCGACCGAGTTCACCTTCGCCGGCCGCAGCGACGACATCGCCGCCCTCGCGAGTGACTTTCGTGCCCTGACCCGGCGGCGGCTGGTCATCACCGGCGGCGCGGGCATGGGCAAGACCACCCTGGCGATCCAGCTGCTGCTGCAACTGCTGTCCACCCGCGCGACCGATCAGGCCTGCGCCGACGAGAGAGAGATCGTGCCGGTGCCGGTGCTGCTGCCGGTCTCCGGCTGGGACCCCGGCGCCCATCCCCGGCTGCAGGACTGGCTCACCGTCCGGCTGGTCCAGGACTACCCGGCACTGGTCGCTCCCGAGCTCGGTGCCGGCGCCGCCGCCGCGCTCGTCTCCGGCGGTCACATCCTGCCCGTCCTGGACGGCCTGGACGAAATCCCCGCACCCGCCCGCGCCCAGGTGATCGCCGCGCTCAACGCCTCGCTGACCACTCGCGACCAGTTAATCCTCACCAGCCGCCGCGCCGAGTTCACCACCGCCATCCACGAGGTCGGCCGCCCGCTCACCGCAGCGGCGATCATCGTCCCTCAATCCCTCCCCTCACACACCGCCGCCGACTACCTGGCCGCCTGCCTCCCCGCCTCCCCGGCCCAGGGCTGGAGACAGACCCTGACCGCACTGCGCTCCCGCACCGTCCCCGGCCTGACCCAGCTCGCCGCCACCCCGCTGGGCCTGTGGCTGATCCGCACCGTCTACGTCACCCCCGGCACCGACCCCGCCCCCCTGACCGGCCCGCTCGGAGCCGACGCCAGCGCGCTACGCACTCACCTGCTGGACCACGTCATCCCCGCTGTCATCGCCGCCCGCCCGCCCAGCACCGACCCCGCCGACCACTTCCGTCCCCGCCACCTGCTCGACCCCGACACCACCCGACGCTTCCTGACCTACCTGGCCCACGTCTTCCCTCCGGCCACCCGCGACATCACCTGGTGGCACATCGCCCGCACCACACCCCACATCCGTTCAACAGTCGGGATCGCGCTCGGCCTCGCACTCGGAATCGGGTTCGGGATCGTGTTCGGGATCATCGGGACCATGTTCGGGATCTCGTACGAGACCGCGTCCCGGATCGCGGCCAGGAGCGTGTTCGGTCTCGTGCTCGGGATCGCGCTCGGAATCACGTTCGGGCTCACGAGCGGGCTTGTGCGCGCCAAGCCCTGGGTCAACGAAAGGCCCGGCTACGCAGACCCGCACCTGCGCGGACGAACCTCTCTTCTCTTCCGCTCCATGAAAGACGCCCTCACGTTCGGGCTCACGATCAGGCTCACGATTGGGATCATGTCCGGGCTGACGCTCTCGTTCGTACCGTCGACGCTCAATGTCGATCTCGATTCCGGGGTCTTTTTACGTCCCGGCCGAGTCAATTTTTTCGATCTCAATTTTGAATTCATATTCGGGTTCGGGTTTCTAGTCTGGCTAGGGATCACGCTGGCATCCGGGCTGATCACATGGGCGGAACAACCCACACTCGCATCGACCAGCACGCCCCGCTCCAGTTGGCGAGCCGACAGAGCGCTTACCCTTCTGCGATTGGTCGTGGCCGTGCTCGCGTGCGGGCTCGTATTCGGGCCCTTGGTCGGGCTCGATATCGCGACCGAGATCAGGACCGGGATCTCGACCGAGCTCTGGGACTGGGTCTGGGAACAGCTCACGACCCTGCTCATGATCTGGCTCGCGTTGGGGCTCACGCTCGGGCTCGGGGCCGGGACCGTGATGGGCAAGCATCATGCGTGGCTGGTCTGCACCATCGCGGTGACCCGGTTAGCCCTCCAACGCCGGCTTCCCTGGCGGATTATGGATTTTCTCGATGACGCTCACCGCCTGGGACTGCTGCGTGCGGTCGGTCCGGTCTATCAGTTTCGCCATGCGGCCCTGCACGACCATCTCGCCACTACCGCCCCTTCTGGTGAAGCCTCGTAATCACTGATTCGTCTCGCCCTCTTCGCGTCCCCTTCGGCCCGGTACCGCTGTCAGAGGGACGGCCAGTTGCGCAGGGCCGCGTCGGCCGCCTTTGGAACACGGCGATGATCCGATGTTGTCCCCCGATCTCGCCTGGCCGACATGGGCCCTGGTCGGCAGCGGGTGCTGGAGCTCCTCGTCGAGGATGGCCGACGAGAGCCGGAGAAGTGGGGGCGGTGACGCTCTGCGTGAGCGGACCGGTCACGTGTCCCAGGTGACCGAGAGGCTTTTGACCCCGTAGATGTCGGCGGTCTCCGGGCGTAGGGCGATCTCCTCAGCCGGTACGGCCAGGCGCAGGGTGGGGAAGCGGGCGAGCAGGGCGGGGAAGGCGACCCGCAGCTCGACGCGGGCGAGTTGCTGGCCCAGGCACTGGTGGATGCCGTGGCCGAAGGCCAGATGCCCGCCGTCCTGCCTGCGCAGGTCGAGCCGGTGGGGGTCGGCGAAGCGCTCGGGGTCACGGTTGGCGGTGTTGTACGACAGGATCATCATCGAGCCGGCCCTGATGGTCTGGCCGCCCAGCTCGACGTCCTCCAGCGCGACCCTGAAGAACTGTTTGGCGACGCTCAGATATCTCAGCAGCTCCTCCACGGCCCGGTCGACGAGCGCGGGGTCGGCGCGCAGGGCGGCGAGCTGCTGCGGGTTCTGCAGCAGCGCGAAGGTGCCCAGCGCGAGCATGTTGGCGGTGGTGTCGAACCCGGCCGACAGCAGGATCAGGGCCATGCCCTTCAGCTCCTCGTCGGTCAGGTCGCTGTCGAGCAGGTCGCTGAGCACGTCGTCGGTGGGGTTGGCGCGCTTGGCGGCCACCAGCTCGGCGAGGTATTCCTGGGTCGCGGTGTAGGCCGCGATGAGTTCCTCGTCGGCGACCTCCCCGCCGAGGAACTTGTCGATGTTCTCCTGGAAGCGGCCGCGGTCCTCGTACGGCACGCCCAGCAGTTCGCAGATGATGACGGAGGGGATGGGCTTGGCGAACGCGGTCACCAGGTCGGCCGTCGGGCCGGCCGCCTCCATCGCGTCCAGGTGCTCGGCGGTGACCTGCTCGACGCGCTCGGTGAGCTGCCGCATCCGCCGGACGGTGAATTTGCCCACCAGCGGTTTGCGATAGCGGCTGTGCTGTGGCTCGTCCATCAGCAGGAACTCGCCGGGCGGTGCCGGAGGGACCTCGATGTCGCCGAAGTCGACCAGCGGGTGGTGGCGCATGAGCTCTCTGCGTGAGCTGAAGCGAGGGTCGGCCAGGACCGCTCTGACCAGGTCGTAGCCGGTGACCAGCCAGCCGGCGTGTCCGTCGGGGAAGGTGTAGCGGCTGATCGGGCCGTGCTCGCGGGCGTCGAGCAGTTCCTTGGGCGGGTCGAAGGGGCAGCCGGGCGGGCGCGCGGTCGGCAGCGTGGTGACGATGTGTTCCATGGTCGTTCCTCTTCTCGGCATGGGGGTTACTCGCGATGGCGCCGCGTGTTCTTCGCGGCTCGAAGTCGCTGTCGACTTCGGGAGGCGCATGAGCCGAACCGGGTGTCCGCGAGTCGAGGTGCGGCTTGGCGGGTGGACTCGCGGTCGAACGGCTTCTTCGACCAGGCGGGGCTCAGCGGTTCTTCGACCGGACGCGGTTCAGCGGGTGGACTCGCGGTTGAAGAGCCTCTTCGACCAGAGGTAGCCGCCGAGGCCGATGACGAGGCACCAGCCGACCGCGATGGCGGCGCTGTTTCCGATCGGGGTGCCCATCAGCAGGCCGCGCAGGGTCTCGATGAGCGGTGTGAACGGCTGGTACTCGGCGAACCAGCGCAGCACGGTCGGCATCGAGTCGGTCGGGACGAACCCGCTGCCCAGGAACGGGAGCAGCACCAGCGGCAGGCCGACGTTGCTGGAGGACTCGACGGTCTTGCTGGCCAGGCCGAGCGCGACCGCCAGCCAGATGAAGGCGAAGGCCATCATCACCAGGACCCCGGCGAGGGCGAGCCAGTCGCCGGGGCCCGCCGACGGCCGGAAGCCGATGAGCAGCGCGACGCCGAGCACCGCCGCGATGCTGAGCATCGTCTGGATGAGGCTGCCGATGACGTGTCCGGTCAGGACGGACACGCGGGCGATCGCCATGGTGCGGAACCGGTCGACGATGCCCTCGGTCATGTCCATCGCGATCGAGATCGTGGTGCCCTGGATCGCGGCGGTGATCGTCATCAGGATGATCGCGGGGGTGACGTAGTTGACGTATTCGGCGCGTCCGCCGGTGACTCCGCCGATCCCGGCGCCGAGCGTGCCGCCGAAGACGTAGACGAACAGCAGCAGGAAGACGATCGGCATGCCGATGAGCTGCAGTGTCATGGACGGGTAGCGCACCATGCGTCTGAGGTTGCGGCGGAGCATCGTCGCCGAGTCGGTCAGGGCGTGCGACATGGTGCTCATCGGGGGGCCACCTTCTCCTTGTTGCCGGTGAGAGCGAGGAAGACGTCGTCGAGGTCGGGGGTGTGCACGCTCAGCGAGCCGACCTCGACCGCGTCGCGGTCGAGCCGGTCGAGCAGGGCCTTCAGCGATGTGAGGCTGCCGTCGTGCGGTACGCGCAGGACGAGCGTGTCGCTGTCGCGGGACACCTCGCCCACGGCGCGTGCGGCGGATTCGAGGTCGCGTTCGTCGGCGAACCGCAGCAGGACGTGGCCGCCGGGGACGCGCCGCTTGAGCTCGTCCGCAGTGCCCTCGGCGACGATCTTGCCGTGGTCGAGGACCGCGATCCGGTCGGCGAGCTCGTCGGCCTCCTCCAGATACTGGGTGGTGAGGAAGATGGTGACGCCACCGGCCACGAGCTCCCGCACGATCTGCCACATGGCGCGGCGGCTGCGCGGGTCGAGCCCGGTGGTCGGCTCGTCGAGGAAGATCACCTGTGGTGAGCCGACCAGCGTCATCGCGAGGTCGAGCCGTCGCCGCATCCCGCCGGAGTAGGTCGCCGCCGTCTTCTTCGCCGCGTCGGCGAGGTCGAACTGATCGAGCAGCCGCGCGACCCTGCGCCTGCCCGTCTTGCGGTCGAGGTGGTGCAGGTCGGCCATGAGGGCGAGGTTCTCCTCGCCGGTGAGCAGGTTGTCGACCGCGGAGAACTGGCCGGTGACGCCGATCGCGGCGCGCACCGCGTCCGGCTCGGTGGATAAGTCGTGCCCCGCGACGCGCGCGCTGCCTCCGTCCGCCCGGATGAGGGTGGACAAGATCTTGACCGTGGTGGTCTTGCCGGCGCCGTTCGCGCCGAGCAGCGAGAAGACGGTGCCGCGCGGGACGTCCAGGTCGACGCCGTCGAGCACGACGTGGTCGCCGTACGAGCGGCGCAGCCCGGTCGCCGTGATCGCGGAGGGGGACGGCATGTTCATGAGAGACCCTTCTGATGTCTGGTCAGGAGCGACGGACGGTGATGTCGCCGAACGACGTGTGCGCGCGGACCTCGACGGTCTGCTCGGACTCCTCGGGTGCCTCGCCGAGGTCGTCCAGCGAGTTGGACACCCGCCCGTAGGAGGTGTCCAGGTCGAGCCATGCGGCGGTGCCGGAGGCGATGCCGATGTCGAGGTGGCCGGTCGAGGTGTGCAGCGTGACCGTGTCGCGTGCGACCCGGCCGACGCGAATGGCTCCGTTGGAGGTCTTGGCGTCCACCAGCGCGTCGGCCCGGTCGACGGAGATGTCACCGTTGGCCGAGCGCACCCGCAGCTCACCGGTGACGGTGCCGAGGTCGGTGTTGCCGTTGGAGTTCTTGACGACGGCGGCGCCGTCGATCTCGCCGATGCGCACGCGTCCGGTGCCGGTGGAGACCTCGACGTCGCCGGTGACCGCTTCGACGGTGATGTCGCCACCGGAGGTGCTCAGTCGAAGCGGCCCGGTCCGGTCGAGGTGGAAGTGCCCGGCCGACGCCTTGAACCGGCACTCTCCCAGCGTGCCGACGCCGCGCAGGTCTCCCATCGACAGGTCCGCCTGCACGTGTGAGCCGGTGGGGAGCTCGATGAGCAGGTCGACCGATCTGGTCTTCTTGGAGAAGTCGAGCATGCGGGCCTTCGGCCCTCGCACCGTCAAGGTGCCGTTGGCGTATTCGACGCGGGTCTTCTGCGCGGCGTCCACGTCGGACTCGTCGGACGCGTCGCTCGGCCGCACCTCGACGACGGTGTCGGTCCGGTCGCTCGCGATGATCTGGACGTCGCCGATGAAGAGCTCGATCGTGGCGGAGATCGGTTCGGGCGTGGCGAAAATTGGCATGGCTGTCCCCTCGGAGTGAGTCAGAAGAACATTTCCGCTGGTCGGAAGTGTGTGGAGAAAGTGGCTCTGGATGTCGGGGTGGGCCGGTGAGCCCGGCCGGTGAAACGCCGTACGCCGCGTTCGCCGCGTCGGTCGGGTGGGCCGGTGAGCCCGGCCCGTGGGACGCCGCGCGACGCGTCGGTCGGCTGGGTCAGCGAGCCCAGCCGGTGGAACGCTGCGCGCCGCGTTTGCCGCGTCGGTCGGAGTCGTGGTCGCGCTCCGAGGCACGCAGCGCGGTCGAGGCGGCCCGCACCAGCCAGGCGTTGAGCGAACGGCCCTCCTTGGCGGCCGCCTCCTCGATCGCGGCCTTGAGCTGCTCGGGGAGGCGGACGTTGATCCGTGTCACCGGCCCGTCCTCGAAGCTCGCCGCGGCGTCGTCGGCCGACGGCGCGCTCGGAGCCGGGGTGTCGGCGGCGAGATGCTCCATCTGCCGAACCGCCACGACGAAGCTCGGGTCACGCCCCCGCAGGTGAACCTGGACCGAACCGGGAGCCAGATCTCGGGTGATCTCGTCGGCGGCCGCCGACAACGCCTCAAGCAGGGTGAGCCGGATCGCCGACTCCATCGAAACGGTCAACCGCTCGATCAGCACACTGGCGTCGCCTTCACCGGTCTCGGCGGCGGTCAGCAACTCGCGACCGAGCGAGGCCACATACGGGGTCAAGTCCATGGCATCACTATGGCACACGGTGATGCCACACACAAGCCATATTGGCTCAGCTTGGCATCACTCTGGCTCAGGACGGCCGTCCGGGCGATATCGACCTCGCGGGCGTCGGTCTTTCCCAGTGGCGGCCGACGGCGTTCGACGGCGCCGTCATCACCGCCGACCGCCGCCGGGAAAGGCCGACGCTGTTTCCCTCGTCGGCGGCCCGGTGCCCGGAGGGGAAGGAAGGCCGAGGTCAGCGGGCTATGTATGTGATCATCGCTGGGTGGTCGACCGGGACAGTGCCGTTGTAGCAGCTGACGTACCGGATGCTCACATACGTCGAGTACGTCTCCCAGGGGTAGTACAGATTGCAGAACTCCGGGCCGTAGCCGAACGCGGTCACCTGGACGTTGTCCGCATATCCGTTGACCTCGCCGAACATCACCTGTTTCCTGGCGACCCCGAAATTGTTGAGCTGCAGGCCCCCGGACTGCGAGTTGTAGTTGACCGGGTACGGCGTCGGCACATAGGGGCCCTGGGTCGCGGGGGCGTTGTCGAAGGTGTAGGCGAAGCGGTACCCCGAAGGCGTCCAGGTGATGGCCCGCTCGCGGTGGTAGGTCAGGCTCCATCCGGTGTTCAGTGATGTGCCGACGGCGTCGTAGCAGCGCACCACGATGCTCTGCGCGGCCGTCGTCGCGCTCCATCCGCCCAGCTTGCAGTGTGCCGGTACGGTCGGCTCGACCGCGGTGACCTGGATGTTCCCAGCCTGGCCCGCCGAGCCGAGTCCCGGCAGGGTGACCCGCCACGTTCCCGGGGCCGTCAGCGGCACGACGGTGTTCACCGCGGCCGGCCCCGAGGAGTTGAACCCCGTGGCCACGGCGGAGCCGTCCCAGTGCACGTACCCGAACGCCTGGCGCGCGGGCAGGTACTGTTCGCTGGAGCCGAAGGTGACCGAGAACCGCGAGGCGATCGGCCCGACGCCGTACCGGTGACACCGCACCGCCACGATCTCGTCGGCGCCCGACTGCCACCAGCCCTCGACCTGGCACCAGTCGGCTGAGGAGGAGATCGCCGTGACGTGGGCGACTCCCCCCGCGGCCATTCCGATCTGCGGGAACCTCACGAACACCTGACCGGGCTCGCCCTGGGTGGCCTCGACCTTGAGCCCCTGCGGCCACGAGCCCGCCTGGTGCAGGGTCTCCACCACCGCGCTGCCTCTGACGACGGCGAATCCCCAGCGGGGAGGCTCGGCCGCGGTGGCGGTCACAGTGGCTGCGGCGGTCGTGACGGTCCCGGTGAGCCCGGTCGCGGCGAGGGCCGCGACGCAGAGCGTTCTTACGATCACTGCCCATAGCCGGCGCATGTCATCCCTCGTCCGCATCGGAGTGGTGGTCATGAGCGGGGATGGCGCGCGGGCGCCCCCAGACTCTTGATAACCCGCCGACCGGGCGGTCGAGAAGGCCCAATTTGACCGCTGAACTTGACTCCTGTTCGACGGTCAAAGTCGAGAGTGGTTCACCTTCTCAGCGCGGGGGGCACAGACCGATGACCACCGACCGCCGTCCCGCCTTCCGAGCCGCGCCTTCCGGGGTAACCCGGCGAGCTTCTCGCCGGGCCACCCCGGTCGGATTACGGGATGCGGGCCGATCGAGCGAGACGATCAGGCGATCAGGTGAGTGGTCGAGAGAGACGGGCGGTGACGCCGGTCAGGTTTTCGGCTTCAGCAGGTGGTGCCGCAGCCGCACGTAGCCGTACCCGTCGGACAGGTTGAGCGTCGCCACCTTCGGCGTGACCCAGGAGAAGGTGCCGTCAGAGTCGTGATCCCGGAAGTCGATCTTCACCCAGGTGTGGGTGTCGCCCACCGCGACCACCGTTCCCTCCTCGAAGTGGAGCCGGCCGTTGATGGCCGGCATGTCCACCACCCACCGCTCCGTCTCAAGATCGGGGACGGCGTAGACGGTCTGCTCCGCGATGGAGGGCCCCAGCGGATAGTCCTCGAACAGCCGGCCGTCGGCGACGACATCGGACCACACGACCACGGTGCCGACCTTCAACCCCGCAACGGCCACCACCGGAGGCCGGGAGACGGCGGCCTTCTTCGCCTGGAGGTACTCCTCGTAGCTCGCGGCGGTGAACACCGGGGAGATCTCCCCGGGAATCACGAACTCCTCGCCGGGATGCCTCGGACCGAAGACGAAACGCACGGTGATGGTCTTCTCGTGCACCGTGAACCGGTATTCGATCGGCGAGTGATGACCTTTGTCGTCGCGTTTGTAGGAGTGAGCGCACAGGGCCTTGTAGACGGCGAGGACGCGGGGACCCCAGTTGGCCAGGTCACCGGGGTCGGCCGGGATCACGTACGCCGCTCCCATCTCGATCAGACGGGTGACCAGTTCCTTGATCGCCCCTTCCGTCGAGTCGGCGGAGCACTTGGGCGCCAGACCGGCGACCAGTCCGAAGGAGCACTCCCAGGCGCGCTGGAAATCCTCGATGTGTTCCCGTTCGGAGATGCGAACCTCGGCGGCGTCCTCGGTGGTTATCTCCGCCACCAGGTTGAAGGCGCCCCCCTTCGGCTCAGCGGGCTTCCACACGCAGGGCTTGCCCGACTGGAGATAGCGGACGATGCCGCCGCCCCACCCCTGGGAGGTGCAGGTCGCCATGTCGAACTGGAACGTGCCAACACCGATCCCGAAGGAGTCGTGCTGGGACGGGTCGTACGGCGGACCGCTGACCAGGACCAGGTCGCCGGGTTTCCCCTGCGTGGCCAGGGTGATCGTCCTCGGCGTCCAGTAGTCGCTTATCCCCAGCGCCTTGGGGAATCCGCGCAGCTGGTCGGGTGCCACGACTCGGTAGTTGTGAGGGGGGTGATAGGAGGTGCTCATGCTGGTCAACCTAACCCGCACGGGACTCGCCGACCAGCGCTATTTTCGCTGATTTCCATTTATGGTGCAGAGTTCAATATAAATCGCTTTTTTGATGGTTTCAGCTGTTTTGTAACTGAATCCTTCTCGCCGACGTACCGGGCGAGCGGGCATGACGAAGCCATGACACCCCCATGGGGTGACCGGGAATCTACAGCACCTTCCGTGGTGCGAATACCACGACACCCGGACCAAAGGCTCACTTCCCACTGGATAGCTTTGAAAGAGCGCCGTCAAGGCCCCCGGTCCGATGCCCCCTGAGCACACCCGACGTACGGCATCCCGGTCGGATCGGAAGTCCCGGAAGCTCAACGCCTCGTCCAGCACCAGGAGGTCACGTGAATTCCTTGGAGCTCGAACGCCGTCTGATCGAAGCGATCAACGCTCATGATCTGCACCGATTACTCGACTGCTACAGCCCGGACGCCGTCCTCGTCTCACCGGCGGGCACGCTGGAGGGACACGAGCAGATCGCCTGGTTCTACGAGCAGTACTTCAAGGGGTTTCCCGACTTCAAGAAGACGGTCTGGCTGGAGGTCCCCTGCGAGGATCCCGTGGTCGCGGAATGGACGCTCACCGGCACCCACACGGGGCCCTTCCTCCTGCCCGACGGGCGCGAGGTGGAGGAGACCGGCCGCCGCATCACCATCCGCGGCGCGTGCATGGCCTACGTCGCCAACGACAAGATCATTACGCAACGGGACTACTTCGACCAGCTGGAGCTGTACAGCCAACTCGGCTTCGGCCTGACCGACCTCGGCCTCCCCGGCACGTAGGTCCTGACCGAACCCGGACACAGGTCCCGACCGAACCCGGCACACAGATCAGGCGCCCGCCCCCGGGCCACCCCACCCCCTGCCACAGCTCCTTAGGTTAGGCTCTGCTAACTTCTACAGCGATGCAGTTGCAAGCGCCATGATCGAAGGAGCACCCCGGTGCCGACGTCCCTCCCCAGAACCATGCTCAAACTGGCCACCACGGGTGCTCTCCTCTTCGGTCTGGCCGCGTGCGGCGGCGAGTCCGCGGACACCGGCGATGCCGCCGGCCAGGCGGCCGAGAAGAAGATCACCGTCTACAGCGGGCGCAACGAGGCCCTGGTCAAGCCCCTGCTGGAGAAGTTCACCGCGCAGAGCGGCATCGCCGTCGAGGCCCGCTACGCCAGTACCTCGGCCATGGCCACCCAGCTCCTGGAAGAGGGGGAGAAGTCACCGGCGGACGTCTTCTTCGCCCAGGACGCCGGCGCGCTCGGCGCCGTCGCCAAGAAGGGGATGTTCGCCCCGCTTCCCGCCACCGTGCTCGACAAGGTGCCCGCCACCTACCGCGCCAAGAGCGGGGAGTGGGTCGGCGTCACCGCCCGCTCGCGGGTGCTGGTCTACAACCCCGACCTGGTCCCCGCCGACCAGCTGCCCACCTCGGTGTTCGACCTCACCGCTCCGGAGTGGAAGGGCAAGGTCGGGGTGGCCCCGACCAACGCGTCCTTCCAGTCGTTCGTCACCGCCGTGACCGTGCAGCACGGAGAGGCCAAGGCGAAGGAGTTCCTCGCCGGGCTCAAGGCCAACGAGCCGCAGATCCGGGAGGGCAACGGCCCGATCCTGGAGGAGGTCGACTCCGGCAAGGTCGCCGTCGGCCTGATCAACCACTACTACCTGGGCGAGCTGGCCAAGGAGCGGGGCAAGACGCCCGACGGGCTCGCCGCCAAGCTGCACTTCTTCCCCGACGGGGACAGCGGCGCCCTGGTCAACGTGGCGGGCGTCGGCGTGCTGAAGAAGGCCGCCGGCAACCCCGACGTGCAGACCTTCGTCGACTACCTGCTCGGCGCCGAGGCGCAGAAGTATTTCGCCGAGGAGACCTTCGAGTACCCGGTCCTCGCCGACGCCGCCCCGCCCGCCGGGGTGCCCGCCCTGGACGAGCTGAAGGTCCCCTCGGTCGACCTGAACGACCTCGACCAGCTTGAGGCGACGATCGCGCTCATCAAGGAATCGGGACTGGTCCCCTGAGAACGTCGCCGCTCTCCGTGAGGCGGCCGGGTCGCGGCGGATCCTCGCCGCGGCCCGGCCGTCCCGGCGTCCCGGCAGGAGGTGCGAGGCGGCCCCGTCCGGCCAGGCCCGTGGTGCTGGCGCTGTCGGTGCTCGCCGTCGCGGTCGCCCTCATCCCGCTCGCCTACCTCGCCGTCCGGACCGCCGAGGCGGGCGGCGCCAGGATCGCCGAGGAACTGCTCACCGCGCGGGTCGCGGCGCTGGCGGCGAGCACGCTCGCGCTCGCGGCCGTGGTGACCCTCGCCTGCCTGGTGCTCGGGGTCGGCTCGGCCTTCCTGCTGGTGCGCACCGACCTGCCGGGCCGCCGCGTCTTCGCCGTCCTCGCCGTCCTGCCCCTCGCGGTGCCGACCTACATCGCCGCCTTCGCCTGGGTGTCGGCGGTGGACGGCTTCGAGGGCTTCTGGGCGGCGGCCCTGGTGCTGACGCTCTGCTCCTACCCCTACGTCCTGCTGCCGACCGCCGCGGCCCTCGCCGGTGCCGACCCGGCGCAGGAGGAGGTGTCGCGGTCACTGGGCCACGACGCCTGGCACACCTTCACCCGGGTGACGCTGCGCCAGATCCGCCCCGCGATCGCCGGTGGCGGGCTGCTGGTGGCGCTGTACGTGCTGTCGGACTTCGGCGCGGTCTCGATCCTGCGCGCCGACACCTTCACCCGCGCCATCTTCCTCGCCTTCGACCTCGGCTTCGACCGTACCGGCGCGCTGGTGCTGTCGACCGTACTCGTGGCGCTGACCGTGCTCATCCTGGCCGGGGAGGGCGCGACCCGGCGGCGCGGAGCCCGCTATGCCCGGCTGAGCGGCACCCGCCGCCCGCCCGCCAGGGCCGCCCTGGGCGCGGCACGCCTGCCCGCCGCGGCCGCGCTGCTCGCCGTCGCGGTCCTCGCGCTCGGCGTCACCGCGTACAGCCTCGCCCGGCGGATGGCCGAGGGCATCTCCCGTCCGGGAACCTGGCCGGAGGTGCTGGCCGCCGCGGGCAACTCCCTCCTGCTCGCGCTGGCGGGGACGGCGCTGACCATGCTGCTCGCCTTGCCGGTCGGGGTGTTGAACGCCCGGGTGCCGGGGCGCCTGTCCGCGACGCTGGAGCGGCTCAGCTACCTCAGCCACGCCCTGCCGGGGGTGGTGATCGGCCTGTCCCTGGTGTTCTTCGGGATCAACGTCGCCTTCCCGCTCTACCAGACGACCTGGCTGCTCGCGCTCGCCTACGCCGCGCTCTTCCTGCCGCTGGGCGTCGCCGCCGTCGCCACCGCGACGGCCCAGGCGCCGCCCGTACTCGAAGAGGTCGCCCGCTCCCTGGGCAAGGGGCCGCTCGCGGTGCTGGGCACGGTGACCCTGCCGCTCACCCTGCCGGGGATCGGCGCCGGCGCGGCGCTCGTCTTTCTCACCTGCATGAAGGAACTGCCCGCGACGCTGCTGCTCCGCCCGACCGGTGTCGACACCCTCGCCACCGAGCTGTGGTCGAACACGGCGGTCGCCGCCTACGCGGGCGCCGCCCCCTACGCGGTGTTGCTCGTGTTGTTGTCATCGGTGCCCACCTGGCTGCTCGCCGCGCGTACCGGGATTCTCAGCAAGGAGGTTCAGCGGTGAGCCGGTTGGAACTGCGCGGGCTCGCCCGGCGCTACGGGTCCGTCGCCGCCCTCGACGGGGTCGACCTCACCGTGCCGAGCGGCACCCTCACCGCCGTCCTCGGCCCCTCCGGCTGCGGCAAGACGACCCTGCTGCGCTGCGTGGCGGGCTTCGAACGCCTCGACGCGGGAGAGATCACCGTCGACGGGCGGGTCGTCGCCGGTCCCGCCGCGCACACGCCGCCCCAGCGGCGCCAGATCGTGATCGTGCCGCAGGAGGGCGCGCTCTTCCCCCACCTGTCGGTGCGCGAGAACGTGGGGTACGGGCTGAGCCGGGCCGAGCGGCGGGGCGACAGGATCGAGGAGGCGCTGAGCCTGGTCGGCCTGGCCGGGTACGGCGATCGGATGCCGCACCAGATGTCCGGAGGACAGCAGCAACGGGTGGCGGTCGCCCGCGCCATGGCGCCGCGCCCCTCCCTCATCCTGCTCGACGAGCCGTTCAGCGCGCTCGACGCCGGGCTCCGCGCCGAGTTGAGGCACGACGTACGGGCCGCGCTGCGCGCGGACCGCGCCACCGGGATCCTGGTCACCCACGACCAGGGCGAGGCGCTGTCGACGGCCGACCAGATCGCGGTGATGCGCGAGGGCGTCATCGTGCAGAGCGGCTCCCCCACCGATGTCTACCACCGGCCCGCCGACGCCTGGGTGGCCGCCTTCGTCGGCGAGGCGATCCTGCTGTCCGCACAGGACGAGCCGGGTCACCACGGTGATCCCGCGGTGTTGCGCACCGCGCTCGGCCCGGTCGTGGTGGCCGAACTCCCCCCGGGAGGCGGGGCGCTCACCGTGCTGGTCCGTCCGGAACAGGTCCGGATCACCACGCCACCGGCACCGCAGGCCGTGATCGCGACCGTGGTCGGCGACGACTTCCACGGCCACGACGCGCTCGTCACCCTGAGCCTGTCCGACGGCACGCACGTCATCGCGCGGGTGACGGCACCGACCGAGCCGATGACCGTCGGCGACAGGGTCGGTGTCCAGGTGGAGGGCGGCGGCCTGGCCTGGCGCGACCGGCCGGGCACCGGGTGACACGGGAGGACGCTCCTTCCCGCCCGGTCTTCCCACGGGGTGAACACGGTCGCACCGGGTGAACACGGTCGCACCGGCCATGGTCACGGTCCTCGTGCGGTCCCGTGAATGGGCGGCGCGCTCATCGACTCGCCGAGGAGGCCCGCTGGGCCGAGGCCGGCCGGGGGCCGCCGGCCACGGCTGCGCCACCAGGCGATGGCGGCCTTCATCTACCGCGTCGGCGTAGGTGTCGGGCCGATCATGTCCGGGTGGGAACACGCCGACGGCGATCAAGCTCACGTGTTCGCACCCCCATGTCTTTCTCATTATCGATAGTGATAATGTTCTGATCGTGAGTACTTCGACAGGGCGCTGGGCCGAGTTGGCGCTCCATCCCGTGCGCATCCGCATCCTGGGCGCCGTGGCCGGCGGCCGTCGCACGGCATCCGATCTGGCGGGCCTGCTGCCCGACGTGCCACAGGCGACGCTGTACCGGCAGATCGCCACGCTGGCCAAGGCGGGTCTTCTGGAGGTGGTGGACGAACGCAAGGTCGGAGGAGCGACGGAGCGGATTTACGTCGTGGCGCAAGGCGGGGTGACCCCCACCGCCGAAGCGCTGGCTTCGACTTCCACCGAAGATCACGCGCGGTATTTCACCGCGTTCATCAGCAGCCTGCTGTCGGAGTTCTCGCGCTACCTCGCCAGGGAGCACGTCGACCTGGCTGCCGACGGCGCCGGCTACCAGCAGCTGGTGCTGCACCTGGATGACGAGGAGTTCATCCGCTTCGCGCAGGGGTTCGCCGAGTTGGTCCAGCCCCTGCTCACCAACGAGCCGGGACGAGGCCGCACGGCCCGGTTGCTGGCGACGATTCTCCTCCCTCTGACGAAAGAAGGCTGACACATGGCGACGGTGATCATCAAAGACGGTTCGATCATTATGGAGTTCGGCCCGTGGGAGCGATTCTTCGTCGGCCGCGCCCGGCACACCATTCCCTTGGCGGCGGTACGACAGGCGATCGCCGCGGATCAGCCGCTGCGTGTCCCGCGCGGCGCAAGAAGGGGACTGACCGTGTCAGGCCACACCAAGATCGGCGTGTGGGGCCTCTACGGTGGTCCACGGCAACTGGTGTCGGTCAACCGCCACCTGCCCGGAGTGCACCTGCTGCTGGATCGCGCGAGCTCCGGCGGCGAATTCGACGAAGTCGTCATCTCGGTCCCCGACACCGACCGGCTCGTCGAGGCGATCCGGGCCGTGGCCTCATGAGCGGCATCGAGGTCCGTGACCTGACGAAGAGGTACGGTGCGCTCACCGCCGTCGACGACCTCAGCTTCACCGTCAGACCGGGAGCGGTCACCGCCTTCCTCGGCCCCAACGGGGCCGGCAAGACCACGACCATGCGCATGATGATCGACCATGTCGTGCCCACGTCCGGCAGCGTGACGATCGGTGGACGACGCTACCGCGACATCCCTCGTCCGACCACCGTGGTAGGCGCGGTCTTCGACGCCGCCTCCTTCCATCCGCACCACTCGGCAAGGGACCACCTGCGAATCTACGCCGCGATGGGCGGATACCCCAGTGGCCGGGTCGAGGACCTGCTCAGCCTTCTGGGCCTGGCCGGGGCCGCCGGGCGCAGGACGGGCGGTTTCTCCACCGGCATGCGGCAGCGGCTCAACCTGGCCACCGCTCTGCTGGGCGACCCCCACGTCTTGCTGCTGGACGAGCCGAGCAACGGCCTGGACCCCGAGGGCATCGCGTGGCTGCGGTCCTTCCTGCGCGATCTGGCCGATGAGGGCCGCACCATCCTGGTCTCCAGCCACGTGCTCAGTGAGGTCCAGCAGGTCGTCGACGACGTGGTGGTCATCAGGCAGGGGCGGTTGCTGGCCGCAGGCTCCCTGCGTGAGCTGTCCGATACGACGCAAGCCGTGCTGGTACGCACGCCCGACGCCGCCGAGCTGCGGCCGATCCTGTCACGCCAGGCCCACCAGGTGGACGCGACCGGCCCGCAGAACCTGCGCGTCCACGGTCTCGACCCGGCCCAGATCGCCGATCTGGCCGCTGCTCACGGGTTGCGCGTCCACGGCCTGACCACCGAACACCGCAGCCTGGAGGAGATCTTCCTCGACCTGACCGGCGAACGGACGAACGCATGAAGCCCCTCATCCACGCGGAGCTCCGCAGGCTGCTCGCCACCCGGATGTGGCTGGGCACCCTACTCGTGGCCGCCCTCCTCGGCGGCGGCCTGATCGGACTGCTTGCCCTCGTCGGACCGGAGAACTTCGACCCCCCGATGCCAGGGCTGCACACCGAAGCCGGAGTGCGAGCCGTTGTCGGCTTCCTCAGCTTCACCGCCTTCATCCCCGCCGCGATCGGCACCCTGGCCGTGACCTCGGAATACCGGCACCGGACCATCAACTTCACGTTCCTGTTCGCGCCGGAGCGCTGGCGGGTGCTGGCCGCCAAGCTCATCACCTACGGTCTGGCGGGCATGATCTACGGACTCGTCCTGTCGGGCACCGCTGCTGTGGCGTTGTTCGGCGCCGCCGCGGCCCGCGGCATCAGCCTGGGGCTGCCCGCCGGGACCGTCATCGAGCTGCTGGGCCGCCTGGCGGTCGCGATGGTCGCCTACACAGTGCTCGGCGTGGGCATGGGCGCGCTGATTCGCCACCAGATCGCGGCGTTGTGCGTGGTGATCGGCTACCTGTACGGGGCGGAGCTGCTGCTCATCATGATCCCCGGTGTCCGCAACCTGTACCCCTGGCTACCCGGTGGCGCGACCGCGGCACTGACCGACTTCACCGCCGTGGCCGACGCCATGGCCCGGCAACTGTCCAGCGACCCCGTCCAGTTGGTGTCTCCGACGGCCGGGACGTTGATCCTGCTCGGATACACCGCGCTGGCGAGCACGGCCGCGCTGCTCCAGCCGATGCGCCGCGACCTCGCCTGATCGCTCCCAGCCGGCTCCGTCGCCGCCCCGATCTCCGGGAAGCGCAACCATCTTCTTGTCGGCCAGGCACCGGCGCGGCCTGCTCCGGCCGTCTGTCCTGACCCGCCCTCGTGCGGACCGCGATCAGGTCACGCCGAACGCAGGTCGCCGTCGAAGACCTTGTCCAGGAAGTCCTCCAGGTTGACGGTGGTCCTCGCGATCCGCTCCTCCATGGTGAGCGTCTCCTCGAACCGCACGCCGGCCTCCGACCGTTTGATGCCCCGCATGTAGAGGGAGCAGGCGAGGTCGGCGCAGATGTAGGTGCCGACCGTGTTGCCCTGGCGGCCCGCCGCGCCGACCCTGGGCGCGACGAACAGGGCGACCCCGCTGCCGGAGTGGGGGGTCACGCAGATCGAGCACACGGTGCTCTTGGTGAAACCCCTGCGCACATCCTGCGCGACGCGCAGGGTGACGCCGACGAGCTCGCCCTGCCGCTCGACGACCAGGTAGCCCCGGTCGGGAGCCCCGGGATCGCGCCAGCCGAGGAAGTCGAGGTCGGCCCAGGGGAGCTCGGGCAGGCCCCTGGGCAGGTTGATCCTGCTCGCCTCCCCCTTGGAACAGTTGACGAAGGCTCTGCGTATCTCTTTCTCGCCGACCGGATTCATCACTCACCTACCGTTACCACGATCATCGGAAAACCTCCCCGCGCCCCGCCTCCGCCGGCGCCGCGCTCGGCGCCTCCACCGGCCCGCGAGCGGTCAGGTCATGCGCGACCAGGACAGGTTAGGCCAGTCCGCCGACCGATCGGACCAGGTCGGACCCGGATGGGCAGGCCGGGGCAGGGCTCGGCCGGGCCGAGGTGCTCTCGGCTCTTCGGGCAGCGGCCAGTGTCTCAGCACGTCCCGGAGGACGTCGAGGGATTTTTCCACGGCTCGGCGGCCGAAAGGCGACGGGAAAGAGACGGTGGCCGGTCCCCGTGGGGGCCGGCCACCGCTTCAACGGCCCTGACTCGGACGAGGCGTTCCGTTCCCCGAGGGAATCTCATGCCGTTTTCGGCCCTCGCCGAACAGCGGCCGTCAACGCGCTGAGCCCCGGTAAATCCAGCACGGACGAGAACAGCATTCGGCATAGGCTGAGGACCAGGGAACCTGGAAGCTTCCAGGGTGCTGTTAGGGCGGGTGGATGCGAACGATCCTCTTACAGGCCGAAGGCTCTGGCGCCGAACCGGCCGTCATCGAGCTTGCCCCAGGCCACGAGATCGTTTTTGGTCGCGGGACGGCGAGCGTCCCCGTCGACTTTCCGCTGGATCATCCGGAGATCTCCAGGCGGGCCGGGGTCATCCATGCCATGGAGGATTACTGGCTGCTCACCAACCTCAGCCGTAATTCCACCCTGGTCGTGGAGAATCCCGAAGGCGGAGGAGAGTTCCTCAAGGTGGCTCCTCGGCGGGTCGCGGCGCCCGTGCCGTTCGAGTTCGCCCGCGTGGTGCTTCCGGTGGCGGGCGGCGCCTGTTCCTTCCTGGTGTTCGCCTCGCAGCACAGTTTCATCGACCCCGACACACCCGAGAGTCTGACGGTCGGCGAGCCGACGATCTCCAGCTTCTCCCTGGACGAGACGGCGAAATACTTCCTCGTGCTGGTCGCGCTCTGCGAACCGCGCCTTCGCGACTGCGCCTCCTCGGTCATCCCGACGGTGCCGGAGGTGTTGGAGCTGCTGCGCGAGGTGCCCGGCTGCGAGGGGCTGACCCGCGCGGCGGTCAACTTCCACATCGACTATCTGGCGCGTAAGAAACTGCGCGTCAAACCGTCGGCCGGTTCGCGCAAGGCCGACTGGCAACGCGCCGCGCTGGTCTCCGTCGCGCTGCGCTTCGATCTGGTGCGGGAGGAGCACCTGCAGCGACTGAGCCTGTGATCACGGCTGACGCCCGGCGCCCCCTCCCCGCGATCACGGCCGACGCCCCCTCCGCGCGATCGCGGACGCCCCCTCCGCCCGATCACGGCTGACGTCCGACGCCTTTCCACGCGATCACGGCTGACGCCCGCGGCGCCCCTCCACGCGATCACGGCTGGTATTCGGCCCGGTGCTTCCGCACCCGTTCGACGAACGACCGGAACCGTTCGGGAACCCCGTTCTCCTCCCGGATCACCCCGTCGGAGGAGCGGAAGGCCGCGGCTCCCAGGAGGCCTGGATCTCCGGGCACCCCGGCCAGCAGAGGGAGACGTACGCACAGATAGCGGCCGACGGCGGGGATGGTGTCCTCCGGCGACAGGGGCGGGGTGAGAATGACGCCTCGACGGTCGGCGGGCAGGTAGTACTGCAGCACCGACGGCGTCCAGCGCGCGAGGCCGTACTCGTCTTTCTCCACGTCGTGCAGTCGCGCGTCGAAGCCGCTCTCCGTCTTCAGTATCGCGGCGACCAGCGCCGGGCTCAGGCCCGGCTCGTCGCACATGGTGCCGGCTTCGACGATCAGGGCGCGGTACTCCCGGGGAATGTCGGAATCGGCACGCAACCAGCGCCCGAACGGATCGGCCACGGACGCGTCGACCATCCCGGCCCCCGACGCGCCGGCCAGTACCAGAAAGGCCGCGGCCACCATCCCCGCCGACCGGATGCCCGTGCGCCGCGGCGGGGCCTCGGTGGTACCGGCCAGCACCCGCGCCCGGTAGAGCTGGCGGGCCGCACTGGGCCGGAGCCTCGCGTCAGGGGCGAGGCAGTCACTCACCCAGGAACGCCAGGTCTCGGGAAGCGAGACCGGGAGCGTCAGGGGGCGCTCGCCTGCCGCGTACTCGACGGCGGCGACGTAGCGCGCGCGGGCGGTCGGGGCGCTGAAGGGAAGATGGCCGGTGAGCAGCCGGCACGCCATCACGCCCAGCGCCCAGACGTCGGCCGAGAAGCGCACGGCGTGTCCCCGTTCGGTCACGGACTCGCCCCAGCGTTCGGGAGGCACGTGGTCCACCGAGCCCATCGGGGGAAGATAGCCGTGGGTCCCGTCTATCTCGGTGCTCAGGCCGAAGTCGGCGAGACGTATCGAACCGTCGGCCATCATGAGCACGTTGTTGGGCTTGAGATCTCCATGCACCCATTTCTCGGCGTGCATGTACGCTATTCCCTCGCAGATCTCGGCGATCAGCCTCGGCGCGTCGGGAACGGGTTCCCCCGCTCGGATCAGATCGGCGAGCGACCGTTCCGCCAGGTCCATCACCAGAACACACGCGCCGTCGAGATCGGGATTCTCCTGATCGTCGACGACAAGCGTTTCGTGTAATCGAATAAGCCGGGAATGCTGGAGCCTGCTGTGCAGACGTATTTCCCGCTGCGTCATTTCCATGAGATGTTTCAGCTGCCGTCGGGTGACCGTCCCCGTGGGCAGAAACTTCAACGCCGAGGGCGTCGAGTCCTCCCCGTCCCGAACCCCCACATAGACGCTCCCCCAACTCCCCGTGGCGACGGGCCTGCCGACCCGCCATTCACCGACGCGATATCCTCGGGGAACATCGACCGCCCACCCCGCGTTGTCCATCGGTCTCCGCCCCCCTTGATCATCCTTCGATCGGAATCATCTCAGCACGGTTCCTCGAATCGTTCGCCGGAATCATCGGCGCACAGTCCCTCGAATCGTTCATCGGTTTCACGTCGCGTAAATCGATGTTCTTTGTGAGCATCCTCGCCGGACTTTCCGCGGTGATCATAACAGGCGACTCGGGGTCGTTCCCCGTCCTGGATAACAGGCGCACCGGGATCGCCCCCGCCCCGAATGCCGAGCGGCTCGGAATCACCTCCCGCATCGAACGGCGGGCGAACCGAAAACCCCCTCGCGTCACCGGCGTCGAAAGCCGATGATGAACGGGTGCCCGCCACCTCCCCCTCCGCCCCGCGCACCCCAGGCACGACCGCACCGGCCGCCCCCTTCGCCGGGCGGCCCGTCGGCGCGGTCGCACTCGCCGCGTTCGCCGTGCTGCTGGTCGCGAGCCCACGCTACGGCTACCACCGGGACGAGCTGTACTTCCGGATGCTGGGCGAACACCCCGCCCTCGGATACTTCGACACCCCGCCGCTCACCCCGCTGATCGCGCGGGCCTCGGTCGCCGTGTTCGGCGACACCGTGGTCGCCCTGCGCGTCGTTCCCGCCCTGATCGCGTCGCTCACCGTCGTCCTGGTCGCCCTCCTGGCCCGGGAGCTCGGCGGCGACCGCGGGACGCAGATCGTCGCCGCGGCGGGAATCGCCACCACGAGCCTGCTCCTGATCGGCGGGCACTCCCTGCTCACCCTGGGTGTCGATCTTCCGTTCTGGGTCGCGGCGGCGCTGTTCGCCGTACGGGCGCTGCGTGGCGACGGCCGCTGGTGGCTCGCTGTGGGCGCCGTCGCGGGGGTGGCGACGTACAACCGGCAGCTGATCGTGTTGTTCCTGGTCAGCCTGGGGGTGGGGGTCTTGGTGGCGGGGCCGCGCGACGTGCTGCGGGAGCGTGGGCTCTGGCTCGGCGCGCTGCTCGCGCTCGTGATCGCCGCACCCAACCTGGTCTACCAGGCGACCCACGGCTGGCCGCAGCTGGTGATGGCCGGGGCGCTGGAGGCGGACGAGGGCTCGGGCAACCGTCTCGCCTTCCTGCCGCTGCAGTTCCTGCTGCTCGGCCCGCCGCAGGCGGTCCTCCAGGTGGTCGGCGCCGTACGGCTGTGGCGAGAACCCCGCCTGCGCTGCCTCGCCCTCGCCTATCCACTGGCCTGCGCGCTGACGCTCTACTCCGGCGGGCGCCCCGACTACGTGGCGGGCCTGCTCGTGCTGCTCTTCGCGGCGGGGTGCGGCCCGGTCGTCCGGTGGATGTCCTCGGGTGGGGGGCGACGCGTACTGGTCGTCGGCGCGCTCGCGGTCAACGCGGTCACCTCCGTCGTCATCGCGCTGCCGGTGATCCCTCCCTCTGCCCTGGAGGGCACCCCGGTCGCCGGGATCAACGAGGTGGCGCGCGAGTCGATCGGATGGCCGGAGTTCGCCGCGCGGGTCGCGGCGGTGGTCGACGGGCTCACGCCCGAGGAGCGCGCACGGGCCGTGCTCCTCACCGACAACTACGGCGAGGCCGGGGCGCTGGACCGCTACGCCGACCAGTACGGCCTTCCCGAGGTCCACAGCGGGCACAACGAGCTCTACTGGCGCGGCCCGCCGCCCGCGTCCGCCCGGGTCGCCGTGGTGGTGACCGACTCCCCCGGCGGCTACGCCCGCGCGTTCACCGCCTGCGAGGAGCGCGGCAGGATCGACAACGGCGTCGGCCTGTCCAACGAGGAGCAGAACCTGCCCGTCCTCGTCTGCCGTGACCCGCTGCTGCCCTGGCCGCGACTCTGGCCCCAGATGCGGCACCACAGCTGACCTCCCCCGATGGCGAACCGGCCGTCTTTCCTGTGGCTCGGGTCCTCCAGGTTTCCCGGGGCTCGGGTCCTCCGGATGAGCTTACCTGGCGGGCAGGGTGAGCCCGCGTTCGGCGAGGGCCTCGCGCAGCAGGCGGATCGCCCTGGGGCCCACGCCGTGCAGCCGCAGGAGATCCTTCTCGGTCGTGGCGGCCACCTGGGCGAGCGTCGTGTAACCGGCCGCGGCGAGAGCCCTGCCCGCGGGACGTCCGATGCCGGCGGGGATGTCGGTGGGAACGTCGCCCTGGCCTGGGGTCGTCATGACGTCTCCTCGGGGGAACGGGCGGCCGGTCGCCCGGCGACGCGGGAGAACACCGCGCCGTGGGGACCCGGCATGCCGGGGACCCCGTGCCGTGGAAACCCGCGGCACGGTGGCGCAAGTTTGGCATGCCCCTACGACAAAACCGGTGAGGCGCGTACCGGGCGTCGAGTGATCACGAGCGTTGAACGATCGCGGACATCGGGCGACCTTGGAGAAACCGTTCCCACGGAAACCGGGCGCGTCGGAGCTCCTCGGGGATCCCGGCGTCGGCGGCGAGGTCCGCGCCGGGATTCCGGGTCAGGCAGTGATCATGAAAGCGAGTCCGAGCAGCACTACGACGGGGATCACCCAGACCACGGCCTCGATCGCGAACTCCTTGTACACGGTGAGCTTCTCCCTCTGGACGCTTGGCCCCTTTTAGGCACTGCCTGACATGAAAACGACGATGCGCAGCATATGCGCATCGGGAGATGTCCTCACATCCGGGCCGACCGACCCCCGCGACAAGGCGCGGCAAACCGGGGCACGCCCGTCACCAGGCGTTGTGACCCGGCGAGGGGGAGCGTCACAAGGCGTTGTGACCCGGCGAGAACGCGAAACACCGGCCAACGACCGGTCCGCGGGAATGCCGGACGCCGGTGGTCGTGCTGTCGTGGTCGAGAGATCCGCGATCACCCTGGGAGCCGTCATGACCGTTCGAGAGCTGCGCCTGGTCGTCACCGCCGACGACTACGACGAGGCGTTGCGCTTCTACCGCGACGTGCTCGGCCTGCCCGAGCGGGCCGCGTACTCCTCGCCCGACGGCCGGGTGACGATCCTGGAGGCGGGGCGGGCCACCCTGGAGATCGCCGACCCGTCGCAGGCGGAGTTCATCGACCGGGTCGAGGTGGGGCGGAGGGTGGCCGGGCACATCCGGGTGGCGTTCGAGGTGGACGACTCGCCCGCCGTCACCGCCGAGCTGGCCGGGGCCGGCGCCACGGTGATCGCCGAACCCGTCCGGACCCCGTGGAACTCGCTCAACTCCCGCCTTGAGGGTCCGGCCGGGCTCCAGCTCACGCTCTTCACCGAGCTGGGAGAGGCCCCGGGGCCCCAGGAGATCGCCCCTTGATCTTTTCCGGCTCTCAGGCCCCGGTCGTCAGGCCGGCGGCCCGCGGGAGGAACCCCGGACGTGGTCCGGGGTGGTCTCCCGGCCCTGTCACTCGCTCTTGACCGAGGTCTCCTCCGGCGCCGCGTCGCGGAGGGAGGTACGGAGCCAGCGGGTGCCGTAAGGCTCCAGGGTGAACTTCACCCGGCCGTCGGCGGGCAGATCGAGGGTGCCGTCCACCAGCAGGTCGACCAGCTTGTCGCGGTCGCCGAGACCTTCGAGCACGAGATCCACCTTCGCCTCGCGGTCGGCGAAGTTGTGGACGGCGACCACGGTGCCGCGCTCGGCGTCGGCCCGGTGGGCCAGCACCGCCGTGTCACCGGCGTCCAGGATCTCGTACTTCCCCCAGGCCAGCTCGGGCGACTCCCGGTAGCGCTCGATCAGCAGCATGATCCACTTCAGCAGCGAGTCCGGGTCGCGGCGCTGGTCCTCGACGTTGACGTTGCGCGGGCCGAACTTGCCGGCGGGCGCGGAGACCTTGGTCTTCGGGTTGGGCGAGAAGCCGCCCTTCGCCGACCACTGCATCGGGACCCGGACCGCCATCCGGCCCTCGGCCTTCAGGTTCTCACCGAGGCCGATCTCCTCGCCGTAGAAGAGCACCGGTGTGCCCGGCAGGGAGAACAGCACGCTGTAGGCCAGTTTGATCCGCCGCATGTCGCCGCCGAGCATCGGCGGAACGCGACGGCGCAGGCCCCGGTCGTACAGCTGCATGTTCTTGTCGGGGCCGAAGGCGTCGAAGACCTCGTGCTTCTGCGCCTCGGTGAGCTTGTCCAGGGTCAGCTCGTCGTGGTTGCGGACGAACATCGCCCACTGGGAGTCGTCGGGCGGGTCCGGCCGGTCGCGCAGCGCGTCGGCGAGGGCTTCGGGGTTCTGGCGGGCCATCGACAGATAGAAGCGCTGCATGGCGATGAAGTCGAAGCACATGGTGACCTCGTCGCCGTTCCCCGAGTCGCCGAAGTACTTCAGCAACTCCGGGTAGGGCAGGTTCACCTCGCCCAGCAGGATCGAGGAGCCGTCGCGGCGGTTCATGAAGGCGCGCAGGTCGGCGAGGAACTCGTGCGGGTCGCCGCTGATCTCCTCGATCAGGAACGGCACCGCGTCCACCCGGAAGCCCGACAGGCCGAGCTCCATCCAGAAGCCCACGATGCGCACGATCTCGTCGCGGACCTGCGGGTTCGCCGTGTTCAGGTCGGGCTGGGTCTTGTAGAAGCTGTGGTAGTAGTACTGGCCGGTCTTCTTGTCCAGCTCCCAGAGGCTGTCCTCCTTGTCGGGGAAGACGATCGCCTTGGGATCGACGGGGTCGGGCTCGTCCTGCCAGATGTACCAGTCGCGCTTGGCGGAGTCGCGGCTGGAGCGGGCCTCCTTGAACCAGGGGTGCTCGTCGGAGGTGTGGTTGACCACCAGGTCGGCGATCACCCGCATCCCCCGGTCCCTGGCGGTGCGCATGAACTCCACGAAGTCGCCAAGGGTGCCCAGCCGGGGATCGATCGCGTAGAAGTCGCTGACGTCGTAACCGTCGTCGCGGCTGGGGGTGGCATAGAACGGCATCAACCAGATGCAGGTCACCCCGAGCCGGTCCAGATGGTCGATCTCCTGGGTCAGGCCCCGGAAATCACCGATGCCGTCACCGTTCCCGTCCTTGTAGGTCTCCACGTCCAGGCAGTAGACGACGGCGTTCTTCCACCACAGATCAGCTGTATAGGTGAGGCGCATGCGTCCGCACTACCCTCCCTTGACCTTTTTATGAGACAACGCCGACACTGGGTCGACGTCGATGGGATCGCGGGGCCTCCGACACGTTACGGTGGACGGATGGCCAGGAGGAGATCATGCGACAGCTGAGGCGCGGCGCGCCCTTCGGCTGGCTGTTCGCCCTCCTGCTGCCGATGCTCGTCTCCGGAGGGCTGAGCGGGGGCGGCGCCGCCGTCCTCCTGCGGCACTCCACCGTCGCCCAGGTCTCCGGCGAGCACCAGCGGCCCTCCCGACCGGTCTCCGACGTCGGGCACAGGAACGTCCTCGTCTCCGGTCTCTCCGTCGCGGGGATCGGCCTGCTGGGTGGCGGGGGCGGCCATCCGCTCGCGACCCCGCCGTCCGACCTCCGGCACCTCTCCCTCGCCACCGGCCGGAGCACCCGTCCGGCCCGCGACGACGACACCCGCCCGCTCGCGGCCCTGCTCGTCAGGCCGGGGCGCGCACCGCCCGCCTCCACCGTCGGCTGAATCGTCCCGGAGCCCCTCCGGGCCTTTCGCCGTACCGGGAGAACGCCTTTCCTTCCCCCAAGGGCCGGAAGGCCGCCTTTTCGAAGGTCGTCCTTCCGAAAGGCCGTCGCGCCTGGAAAGCGCTGCTCCCGTACGCGAGACATGCCGACGTCCACGAAAAGGCACCTCCGGCATTCCCGAGGACAATTTCCCAGCCTGTGGAGGCTTCCATGTCGCGTGCCCCGGTGGTACGCGCGGTGGCGGCGTTCGCCGTCATCGCCACCTCGCTGTTCATCGCTTTGACCATGTCGCCGCGCCTCGGTCTCGACCTGCGCGGCGGCACCCAGCTCGTACTGGAGACCCAGGACTCACCGACCGTCAAGGCCGACGCGGCGGCCACCGACCGCACCCTTGAGGTGCTCCGCCGCCGGGCCGACGGCCTGGGCGTCGCGGACGCGCCGCTGGCCCGCTCCGGCGAGCGGCGCATCATCGTGGAACTGCCGGGCGTGCAGGACCCGACCAAGGCCGCCGAGGTCATCGGCAAGACCGCGCAGCTCACCTTCCACCCCGTCATCGCCGTCCCCAACCCCGCCGACGAGACCAAGCCCAAGGACGGCGAGCTGATCCTGCCCGACGAGGACGGCAGCCCGCTGCACGTGGGACCGGCCGCGCTCACCGGTGACGGCGTCAGCGACGCCCAGGCGGGGATCGACGCGCAGCAGGGCAGCGGCTGGTTCGTCACCGTCGACTTCCGCGACAACGGACGGGCGGAGTGGGCCGAGCTGACCGGCCAGGCCGCCTGCAACCAGCCGGGCGACCCCAAGCGCAGGGTCGCCATCGTGCTCGACTCCAAGGTGATCGTCTCACCCCAGGTGAACGAGAGCGTGGGCTGCAACGTCGGCCTGGCCGGAGGTTCCACCCAGATCACCGGCACCTTCACCGCGGAGGAGGCCGCGGACCTCGCTCTGCTGATCAAGGGCGGCTCGCTGCCGGTGCCCGTCGAGATCGTCGAGCAGCGGACCGTCGGCCCGACGCTCGGCGCCGCCGCGATCACCGCGAGCGCCCAGGCCGCGGTCATCGGCATCATCCTCACCGCGCTGTTCATCATCGTGATCTACCGGCTGGTGGGCCTCATCGCCGCCTTCGCCCTCGCCTGCTACGCGCTGATCTCGTACGCGGCGCTCGTGGCGCTCGGCGCCACACTCACCCTGCCGGGACTGGCGGGCTTCGTGCTCGCGATCGGCATGGCGGTCGACGCCAACGTGCTGGTCTTCGAGCGGGCCCGGGAGGAGTACGAGGCGGAGCCTGGGCTGCGGGGCTCGCTGGAGAAGGGCTTCCGCAACGCCTGGAGCGCGGTGGCCGACTCCAACATCACCACGCTGCTCGCCGCCGGACTCCTGTTCTTCCTGGCGTCCGGACCGGTACGCGGTTTCGGCGTCACGCTGAGCATCGGCGTGATCGCCTCGCTGATCACCGCGATGGTCATCACCCGCGTCATCGCCCAGTGGGCGGTGTCCCTCCAGGGCGTGGCCGCACGGCCCAGGATGACCGGCCTGTCCAGCATCGGCCGCGTCCGCACCTGGCTGAACACGCACAAGCCTGACCTGATGGGCCGCCGCGCGCTGTATCTCCTGGTCACGTGCGTGCTGGTGGCCGCCTCCGTGGCGGGAGTGGCGGTGCGCGGGATCAACTTCGGCGTGGAGTTCACCGGGGGCAGGCTCGTGGAGTACTCCTCGAGCACCCCGATGACCGCCGACGCCGCCCGCGCGCTCGTCAGCGAGGCCGGGTTCCCCAACGCGGTGGTGCAGACCTCCGGCGACGACATCTCCGTAAGGACCGGGCAGATCAGCCCCGCCGAGGTGGTGCGGATCGAGAACGCGCTGGAGAGCCAGGGCGCGCAGGTCACCAAGGAGCGCGACGAGCTCATCGGGCCGAGCCTCGGGGACGAGCTGCGCCGCAACGCGCTGATCGCGCTGGGGGTCGCGCTCGCCGCGCAGCTCGCCTATCTCGCCTTCCGGTTCCGCTGGACGTTCGGGCTGGCGGCGGTGCTCGCCCTCGCCGCCGACGCGACGATCGTGATCGGCGCGTTCGCGTGGATGGGCAAGCCGGTGGACGGGGTGTTCCTCGCCTCGATGCTCACCGTGATCGGCTACTCGGTCAACGACAAGGTGGTGGTCTTCGACCGGGTCCGCGAACTGTGGGGAGCGCGGCCGAAGGCCTCGTTCGCCGAGGTGACGAACACCTCGATCCTGCAGACGATCCCCCGTACGGTCAACACCGGCCTGGGCGCATTGTTCATCCTGGCCGCGCTCGCGGTGCTCGGCGGTGACTCGCTCACCGACTTCGCGGTGGCGCTGCTGATCGGAATCGTCGTCGGCACGCTCTCCTCCGCACTGGTCGCGGGGCCGATCGCCATCGAACTGGAGAAGCGCAGCCCCGGCACTCCGCCCTCGCCCAAGCGGAAGGGGCCGGCCCGGCCTCGCGAGGGTTCGGGCGCGGTGGTCTGACAACGGCGATCCGACCGAGGTGATCTGGCCGAGGCCCGGGGACGGACCCGGGAACGGAGGCCAGGCGGCGGTCCGAGCACGGTGCTCGGGCCGCCGCCCTCCTTTTCCCGTTAATCCTACAAATTAAGGGTGAATTCATACACAAAACTATTTCCATCTGCGACTAAAGGCGGAACTCCCCGGCGAGCAGAGGTATCCGGCAGGGGCACAACCCTGTTGCGACACCTATGGCCGTCAAAACGATGCCGGTCACGAAAACGGGGAGAAAGCATGAGTCACGCGGTGAAGATGAGCCCTCAGATGCAGAAGTGCATCGATGCCTGCATGGAGAGCCACAGCCGTTGCGAGCAGACCATGTCCTACTGCCTGAGGCAGGGGGGTCAGCATGCCGACATGGCGATGATGGCCCCGCTCATGGACTGCTCCGACATAACCCGTATGTGCGCGGACATGATGATGCGCCAGTCGCCGATGGCGATGGAGATGGCCGCGATGTGCGCGAAGGTCGCGAGCAAGTGCGCCGAGGCGTGCATGTCCATGAACGGCGACGCGATGCTGAAGGAGTGCGCCAACGCCTGCCGGGCATGCGCCGAGGCGTGCCAGGCCATGGCCGGCGCACGGGCCTGAACCGTCCCGCCCTGCCCTTACCGGGCCGTCCGACATCGACATCCGCATCACCCGCGCGGCCGATGTCCGTACCGGCGCCCATACCTGCGTCCACGCCGCAGGTATGACGCCGTCGGAACGCGGGACGACGTGAGGGGACGCGGTTTCGAAGGGGGCGCCGCCGATCGAATCGGCGGCGCCCCCTTTCCGCGTGAATACTCCGCTTTCCAGCGGAAGACGCGCCTCGAATCCCGCTAGTGTGCTTGGCGTCTGATTTCCCTGCTGCCGAAGGCGGATGCAATCGTGGCGGACGACTACGCGACAACTTTCAAGATCGTTGATGTTGACGGTGACGGCCTCATCTCGATCCCCGAACTGACGAGACTCATGGAGGTGCTCGGCCAGCCGATCACCCCGGAGGCGGCCGCGGCGGCCGTCGCCAGGATCGACCAGGACGGCGACGGCCTCATCTCCCTGGAGGAGTTCGCCGACTACCTCGCCCAGACCCGGCCGAGCTGACCTTCCCCCGATCCGAACACCTCACCGAATCGACCTGAGCACTCGGGCCCGCCCCGGACGCCTCAGGCCGAGTCGGCCCCGGCGTCCCGGAGCCGATCCGGAGCCGACCCGGGCACCGGACCCCGGATCGGCCGACGAACCGGATCCGATCAAGGCCCCCACCCCCGGGCAGGGGCACCCCGATCGGATCCGGTCCCGCCGTTTCCACCCCCGCCCTCCCGTCTCACCCCGGCCCTCCCCCTCGGCCCCGCGCCGGCCTTACCCCCGCCTTCACCGCCGTTCCCGTCGCCGACCTGGTGGCATGTTGACGCGCCATTGACCTGGCAATAACTTTGGGTAGTCATATGAGCGCAAGGCGTAGCGAAGGCTCGGGTTGACGTGTGAACACCGATGTTCCCGAGTGGTTTTCGCACGCCCATCCCTTTCCAGAAGGTGATCTCGCGTCTCACGCGTGAGGTCGTCCGGTCGCCACGATCCGCGCTTCCGCTTGCTTCCCGTCACATCCCGGCCAAAAGCGATCCGGCTGCTCTCGCCTGACCGCCTCAAGAGCCGGCCCTGCCGGGAAGCCTCACAGAGGAAGAGGGCAGAAGCAGTAATGAGGAGCGCATCCAGCGGCAGCGCGGGGAGTGCGCCGCATGACTCGCGTGGGGCCAGGCATCCGGTGACGATCATGGCCGAGCAGATGACCGATCTCTTCCTCGACCTCGGCTATCACGTCGTCGAGGGGCCCGAGGTCGAGGCCGAGTGGTTCGCCTTCGACGCACTCAACATGGACGACGGCCACCCCGCCCGCGCCCCGGAACGCGCCTTCCACATCGAGAACCCCGCGGGCTCCGGCCGGAGGTCGGGCCTCCTGCTGCGTACGCACACCTCACCGGTGCAGGTGAGGGCGATGCTCGGCACGCCCCCGCCCCTGCGGGTGATCTGCACGGGCCGCGTCTTCCGCCCCGAGGCGGCCGACGTCACCCACAGCCCGGTGTTCAACCAGGTCGAGGGCCTCGCCGTCGACGTGGGCCTCACCATGGTCGACCTGAAGAAGACCCTCGACCACTTCGCCGTCTCCATGTTCGGCAGGGGCACGGCGATCCGGCTCCGCGCCCGCCGGTTCGCCTACGCCGACCCGTCGGCCGAGGTGGACGTGGAGTGCGCGGTCTGCCGTGACCTCCCGAAGGAGGACCCGGCGAGGGCGCTCCGGGAAGGGGCCTCCTCGGATCCGTGCGGGACGTGCGGTGGAGAGGGGTGGATCGGGTGGGGCGGGTGCGGCATGGTCCATCCCCGGGTGCTGGCCGCCTGCGGTGTCGATCCGCACAGATACGGCGCCTTCGCCTTCGGCATGGGCATCGAGCGCACGCTGATGCTCCGGCACGGGCTGAAGGACATACGCGACGTCGTCGACGGCGACATCCGATTTCCCCTTCAGATGGACGGGTTCGCCCCCGGCAGGTCGCGGCCCATGCTCCTTCCCCTGGACAGGGTCACGAACACGGCGATGACGCGGGCCGTTCCCGCCGCGCGGGCCGTGCCCGACATGGAGATCATTCCGCTGGCGCGCGGCGGTCACCGCGCAGGGAGCACCCGAAGACGGGAGGCCGGTGGAGGGCTGCCCCCGTCACAGGACCTGCGGCGGCGGATCGGGCACGCGCTGGCGAGAGCGGGATACGTCGAGACGCCCGGTTTCCCCTTCGTCTGCGACGCCGCCTGGGACGCCTTCGGCCTGGCACCCGACGATCCGCGCCGCGCCACGCTCACGCTCACGAACCCGATCAGCCCGCACGAGCCGTCGCTGCGCACCACGCTTCTCCCCGGGCTGCTCACGACGCTCGGCCTGAACCTCAAACGGGGAAACCTCGTCCCCGCGCTCTTCGAGCAGGGAGTGGTCTTCGCCCCCCTCACGAGCGACGCCCCTCCGCCCCGCCCCCGCGCGGACCGCCGCCCCACCGGCGCCCAGCTCGACGCGCTGGCGGCCGCGATCCCCGCCCAGCCCAGGCACCTCGCCGCCGCCCTCACCGGCGAGTCGTCGTGGGCCCGCGCGGTCGACGCCGCGCGTACGGCGGCGCACGTCATGGGGGCCGGGCTGGTCACCCGGCCCACCGAGTACGTGCCCTGGCTGCCGGGACGCTGTCTGGAGCTCCTCGTCGGCGAGGCCGTGCTGGGCCATGCGGGCCAGCTGCGCCCCGGTACGGTTCAGGCGCTGGGCCTGCCCCCCGGGACGAGCGCGATGGAGATCGACCTCACCGCCATGGAGCATCTCGCCGATCTCGGGAGAACGTGACGCGGGAAAGGGCCGCGACGCGTCAGGCGGTCTTGAGATAGATCTGGCCGAAGACCTCGGAGAGCTTCTTGAGGTCGGCGGTCACGTCCGTCTCGGGGTTGGCCGGGTTGTAGACGGCGGCGAGGCGGCGCTGGATCGGGGCGAGCTTCTTCAGCTGGTCCCAGGCGGTCAGCCTCTTCACGGTTCCCTGGGCGTCCTGGACGCTCGTCCACACGTTCACCTGCTGGGCGGCGTTGTCCTTGACGGGCGTCGAGAGCCGGGAGACGACCTTCTCCGCGGTCACCTCGCCGACGATCCCGGTCTCCTCGGCGGCGACCTGGGCGAGAACGTCCCACGACCGGGCGCGGACCTGGATCCACTGGTTGAGGTGGGCCTGCTCGGCGTTGATCTTCCAGGCGTCGTAGCCGCCGTACAGCAGGCCGGTGTCCAGGGAGATCTGGTCGACGCGGCCCGCGATCAGGGGAGACTCGATCTTCTCGGGGGTGAGCAGCGGGTACCGCTTGCGCATCTCGGCCTTGCAGGTGTCGTTCGCGCCGCAGGCGAGCTCGGGCACCACCGTGTGGATGCCCAGCCGCTTGCCGGGCGCGGCCTGGCGGAGGGCGTCGGAGGCCGCGGTGACGAACGCGGCGACCTCCTCGTTCGTCGTGAAGGTGGTGTTGTAGCCCAGCTGGGAGGTGAACCGGATGCCCGCGACCTCGGGGCGCGCGGCCAGCGCACCGATGCGCTTGACGGCGGCGGTGAAGGTCTCGGTGCCGGCCTTCCAGTCGTCGGCCAGTTCGGTGTCGATCCAGACCCTCAGCTGCAGGGCCTTCGCCGCGGTGATCGCCTGGCCTGCGGGGGTGAGCGCCGCGGCCGCGACCGCGGGGTCCTGGACGTTCTTGGCGGTGGAGGCGCCGGTCTGCTCGGCTCTGGAGGGCGTGCCGTCGCCGCCCTCACCGTGTCCGTCGACCGAGCACGGCTGCCCTTCCTCGCACTCGGGAAGGCCGCCCTCTCCGGCCCCTTCGGGGAAGGGGGAGTTCTCGTCGCCCTCGGCACCGCCACCGGGCGGCTCCGGGCAGACCGAGCCGGCGGCCGAGCAGTCGATGAACTTGCCGTCGCTCGGGGTCGCCTCCTTGAGGTTGGCGTTGTCGTCGGCCCCCCAGAACAGCGCGACCCCGAGGGCCTCTTCTGGCTTGGCCAGCCAGTGGCAGACGACGTAGGCCGGGGTGTCGGGTCCCATCGTGTCGTTACAGCTGCGGGGATCGTCCTGCGAGTACGCGGCCGCGGGGGTCATGACACCGACGAGCGCGAGCGTGGCGCCCGTGGCGAGGGCCCGGCGCAGTGTAAGTCGCATGGTCTGAACTCCCCGGCAAACTGGACAAAACGATCGACCCGCACTTTACCCAGATCACGGTGGACCCGACAGCCCCGGTCAGGGAATCATCAGCATTCCGATATATCCCGTCGAACCCATACCAGCCATCACACCGGCCACCCCCGTCGCACCTGCGTGGACCGATCCCGGTCTCGCGCGGCGGACCGTCCCCACGAGAGGACCCGGGCATTACGGCTAGCGGGAATGCCCGGAGCCCGGTGGCATGGGGTGCCGAACGGAGGCTGCCAGCGCAGACGACGGGCGACGGACCAGGTAATGATGATGACGTGGGTAACTGTCCAGAGCGGGAGGACTCCCCAGGCCGTCAGGCCGTGGGTGAGAAACTCCACCGCCGTCGACGAAACAGGACTCCTCAACGCATATCGAAACGGACTCTCATGTCGCCGCGTGCCAAGAATCTGAGCAATGGATTCCACGGCCTTCCAGGGGCAGACGAGATCATGAATCTCGCACTGGCGACCGGCAATCTGTTGAACCGACTGGAAAGCGCCAGAAGCAGAATCGATCACTCGCTGACCCAGCAGCGCCGCTTCGTGTCCGACGCCTCGCACGAGCTTTTCACGCCGATCGCCGGGCTTCGGACACTCCTGGAAGAAGCACGGCTACACCCCGACGAGACGGAGTTGGACGAGCTTCTGGACGACGCGCTGGAGGGCGTCGGCCGACTCCAGACGATCGTCACCGACCTGCTGGTGCTGGCCAAGGTGGGGGCGAACCCTCCCGACTCGTTCGTCAACGTGGATCTGGCGGAAATGGTCCGCGCCGCGGTCTCGCGGCACGAAAAGGGCGTCCCCGTACGGCTGCGGCTCGTCCCCGGCGTGCGGGCGAACGTCGTCGACGTGGAGATCACCCGCCTCCTCACCAATCTCCTGGACAACGCCCAGCGCCATGCCAGGAACGCGGTGCTGATCGAGGTGCGCAAGAACGGCCGGTACGGCGAGCTCGCGGTCGCCGACGACGGTGACGGCATCGCCGCCGCCGACCGTGAAAGGATCTTCGAGCGGTTCACCCGCCTGGACACGGCACGCTGCCGCACCCGGGGAGGCACCGGACTCGGCCTCACGATCGCCCGTGACATCGCCACGGCCCATCGGGGAACCATCGACGTGGAGGACTCCGCCATGGGCGGCGCGCGTTTCGTCCTCCGCCTTCCGCTCGCCGATCACCAGGTGTCCGAACACCTCTGACGCCGGGCCCGATCTCCCTCCGCCCGTCACCGGCGAGCCGCGATCGCCCTTCGGCACCGTCACGAAGACACCGTCACGAAGGCGTCGTCATGAAGGCGTCGTCACCACCGGCACCGTCACCGAGAGCGCTGTCCCCTCCCCCTCCTTGCTCACGACCTTCAGCTTGCCGCCGAGCGTCTCGACGCGGTCCCTGAGCCCGATGAGCCCCGACCCCTTGCCGTAGTCGGCTCCCCCGCTTCCGTTGTCGCGGACCGAGAGCCGGATACCCGATCCGTTCATGCCCAGGGTGACGTACACCACGGAGGCGTTCGCGTGCTTCACCACATTGGTGAGCGCCTCCGCCGCCGTGTAGTAGACGGCCGCTTCGACGCGCTCCGGCAGGCGCGGGACGGAGGCGAGTTCGAGATCGACGGGAACGGCGGAGCGGCGCGCGAGCGTCTTCAGCGCGGGCACGAGCCCGCCCTTCGAGAGGATCGCCGGGTGGATACCGCGGGAGAGCTCCTGCAGATCGTTCACGACCCCGGTCAGCCCGTGGACCGTGTGGGAGATCTGCTTCCTCAGCTCCGTCATCGACGGTGGCACGCCTGTCTCCATGGCGCGCAGTTCGAGCCCGAGCGAGACCAGGCGCTGCTGGGCTCCGTCGTGCAGGTCGCGCTCGATGCGGCGGCGGGTCTCGTCGGACGCGGCGACGATTCGGGCGCGGGAGGCGGCGAGATCGGCGCGGGTCTGGGCTTTCATGATGGCCGTGCCGACCAGCTCGGCGAAGTCCGTCAGGCGTTCCTCCATCTCCTCGAACTTCGTTTGCGAGCTGCTGGAGAAGATGAGCAGCCCGCCCCACAGGCTTCCGTCGACGATCACCGGAGCACCCATCCCCGCGACGATCCCTCCTGCCTTCGACCACCTCGCGATCGGCCCGTCGCCTGTCACGTAATCGGTCCTTCGTGCCGGACGCCCCGTCCTCAGCATGATGGCCGTGAGGCTCACCTCGTCGAGCGGCCACTCCGAGCCGACGGGCAGCGTCTTCTCCAGGCAGTCCTGCCGGCTCCACGAGCCCACCACCGTCACGTGGCCGGGGTCGTAGCGAGTGATCGCCGCATGGTCCGCCTCCATGAGGGAGCCGACCTCGGAGGCGACCGCGCTGAACAGCTCCGTCGAGGAGATGCCCTGCGCCGCGAGTGTCGCGACGCGACGCAGCGCCATCTGCTCCTCCGCGATCCGGCGGAGCTTGTCACGGTTCGCCGCCAGGGCGATCCCGGTGTTCTCGCGATCACGGGCCGCCAGCAGCAGCGCCTCCAGGGAGGGCACCATCCGCTCACGCAGGCGCCTTCGTACGGCCTCGGGAAGGCGGGCGGGCAGGAGCAGCGTGCCGGTCCTGACGTCGTTCTCCATGAGCGGCAGCGCCTCTCCCCCCTCCTCCGCGGGCACCGCCCCGAGCCGGATCTCCGCGTTCGGCGCCTCCATGGCCTCCGCCAGCAGACGCGAGGCCGGTGGCAGCGCCGCCCGCAGATTCTCCGCGCGCAACAGGATGTGGGCCAGCCGAGTGGAGAGGTCCGCCTCGCGACGACGTTGCTCCGCCCGGATCCCCAGCGAGCGTGCCAGTGCCGCGATCGCGCTGGTCGCCAGTCCTACGACGATGAAGATCGGGAGCGGTGCCCAGAGCCAGCGTGTCTCGAGCAAGAAGGTCCCCGGGGGCGGAAGGTTGAAGTAGTCGAAGGCTGCGGCGCTGGCGACCACGGTCACCAGCCCCAGTCCCAGCCCCCACTCAAGCGAGATCAGCAGAATGCCGAGAAGATAGATCCCTCCCAGCGAAATTCCCGGAGCCATGCTCTCCAGGAGAAGAGACAGCAGGACTCCCGCCGCGACACTCAGGACGACACAGATGATCCCCACCGAAAGGGGTGGACGCTTTGTGCGCAGCAACAACGACAGCAGCCGTTCCGGCATAGAGACTAAGATACTCGCATGTCAGAGGGGGGTCGACGGCTCCCGTCCGGCCGTATTCCGGCCTGGCGGCGCATAGACGGCCACTCGGAGTGACAAAGGAATAAATCCTTTTATATCGCATGACCATTTCTGTAACAAGAATGCGGCGGGAAGCAGTGGGAAAGGGGGCGAGAGCGGTGGGCGAGGACCGCATAAGAATAGCGCTGGCGGACGACGACGTGCTTTTCCGCGAGGGGATGGCGAGCCTCATGTCGCGGTCGGGCCTGGAGGTCGTCGGCCAGGCCGGGGACGCGGAGGGGATCCTCGCCCTCGTCCGGCTGCACCAACCCGATCTCGTCATTCTCGACATCCGGATGCCTCCGACCCACACCAACGAGGGCCTTGACGCGGCGCGGGTGATCCACGAGGAGTTTCCCGAGACGGGGATCCTCCTGCTGTCGGCACATGTCGAGGTGGAGGAGGCGATGGAGCTTCTCGCGACGGGACATCGGGTCGGCTACCTGCTCAAGAGCCGGGTCACCGGCGTGGAGGACTTCGTGGAGACGCTTGAGCGCATCGCCCAGGGCGGCTCGGTCGTCGATCCGAGCCTCGTGAAGGAGCTCATCAGGTCCCATCGCAGGGACGACCCGCTGGAACTTCTCACGACGCGTGAGATGGAGGTCCTGTCCCTGATGGCCGAGGGGCGCTCCAATTCCGGCATCGCACACAAGCTCTGGATCACCGAGGGGACGGTCGAGAAGCACGTGCACAGCATCCTGTCCAGGATGCAGATCCCGGGGACGGAGGACGACCACCGCCGCGTTCTCGCCGTGCTCACCTTCCTCGACTCCCGCTGAGAGGTCATCGGCGAGGACGTCGGCCACAAAGCACGACGTCACCTGTGACCATGCCTCCGCGTCTCCGTACCGCAGAGGCCGCAGAGGTCCCCTCCTTAGCGGGCCTCTTGGAGGATCTCCCGGATCGCCGCCCCGGAAAGGGCTGATTTCGAGAGGAACGCGACGGCGGGACTGCCCGCGATCATCTCTTCGAAGTCCCTTTCCTCGTACGTCGAGATCAGGATGACGTGCGGAGGGCGGCGGCGACCGTCCACAAGCTGCTGGGCCACCTCGAAGCCGTTCTCCTCACCGAGATCGATGTCGACGAGCGCGACATCCGGCCGGGCGTCGTCGACCTGCCGGAGGGCGTCGCCGCTCTCTGCCGCCATGCCGACCACGGCGATCCCCTCCCCCTCGAGCAGCGCGCGGGCGGCACTGCGGAAGTGATCGTTGTCGTCGACGATGAGACAGCGTATGGCCACACATCAAGGATGTCAGGGGGAGGACTCCCTGACATTGCAGCTAGCGGGCAAATCCGGTGCGGGAGTACTTCTACGGTCGACCGGCTCCCGCCTCCTGCCGGGATGCCCGTCCCGCAAGGAACCTCCGGCCCGCACCGGGGTGGCGGCGATGATCGCAGCGTGGTTCCCGTCCAACGGTCATCCCGGATACCGAGCGATAATTGGGACATGCTTCCAGCCCAGTGGGCCTCCTAGATGCCGGCCGAATCCTCGCAGACCCTGGAGCGCGGCCTGCGTCTGCTGCGCCTGCTCGCCGACGGGCGTCGGGGTCACACCCCCACGGAGCTGGCGGCGGAGCTGGAGCTGAGCCGCCCGGCGGTGTACCGGCTGCTCACCAGCCTCCAGAACGAGGGCTTCGTCCGCAGGGACGGGGGCGGACGCGTCCACCTGGGCTTCGGGGTCCTCGTCCTGGCCCGTGCCGTGCAACCGCTGCTGCGGGAGGGCGCCCTCCCCGCCCTGCGCGGGCTGGCCGAGGAGGTGGGGGCGACCGCGCACCTCACGGTGGCCGAGGGCGACGACGGCCTCGCCGTGGCGGTGGTCGAACCCTCCTGGACGAACATGCACGTCGCCTATCGCGAGGGCTCCCGCCACCCGCTGAGCCGGGGTGCGGCGGGACTGGCCATCCTCGCCCTGCGCGAAGGCCACACCGGCTATCTGCTCTCCGAGGGCCAGCTCCAGGAGGGGGCGAGAGGCATCGCCGCCCCGGTGGCCGGTCTCCCCTGGCTGGAGGCGTCGGTGGGCGTGGTCGCCTTCACCCGGCTCGATCCGGACACCGTGGGGCCCCGGGTCGTCGCCGCCGCCGAGGAGCTGTCCGCCTCGCTGACCTGAGGGTTCCTCACCGCAGGTCAGCTAAATAATCAAATAAATAGACAAATGCGGACAAGAACGGCACAGAACCGGCAAGATGGCAAAATAGGATCTTCCTTCCCCTGCATCAGAGAAAGAGCAGGCCGTGTCCGACGAGACCTCCCCGCACGATGCCTCCACGATCAACTCCAGCGTGGCCCACTCCGCCCGCATCTGGAACTACTGGCTCGGCGGCAAGGACAACTACGCTATCGACCGCGAAATCGGCGACCAGTTCGTCGGGATTTTTCCTGACATCGTCGATATCGCTCGCTCGTCCAGGGCGTTCCTCTCCCGCGCCGTCGAGTACATGGCCGGTGAGGGCGGTATCCGCCAGTTTCTCGACATCGGCACCGGGTTGCCCACCGTCGACAACACCCACCAGGTCGCCCAGCGGGTCGCCCCGGACGCGCGCATCGTCTACGTCGACAACGACCCCATGGTGCTCACGCACGCCCGCGCCCTGCTGACGGGCACCTCCGAGGGCGCGACCGAGTACATCGACTCCGACCTGCGCGACCCCGACAGGATCCTGGAGGCCGCCGGGAACACCCTGGACTTCGACAGGCCCATCGGGCTGATGCTGATGAACATCCTGGGTCACATCACCGACATCGACGAGGGACGGGCGATCACCCGCCGCCTGCTCGCCGCCCTGCCCTCCGGCAGCTACCTGGCGGTCGCCGACGGCACCAACGTGATCCGGGGCGTGGAGTTCGAGAAGGCCATCGCCATCTGGAACGAGGCCGGCTCGGTCCCGTACACCCTCCGCAGCCCCGAGCAGATCGAGAGCTACTTCGAAGGGCTGGAACTGGTGGAACCCGGCGTGGTCTCGTGCCCGCTCTGGCGTCCGGGACCGTCGATCGTCGGCGGCCTCCGCGAGGTGGACGAGTTCTGCGCCGTGGGACGCAAGCCCTGAGCACGCCCTGCCCTCAGGGCCGCCGGACCACGGGCGGCCCTGACACGTGGCACCTTCCGTGCCCCTCGGGGCCGCCGGACGACGGGCGACGGCGCCACGGGCGGCCGCGCCACGGGCGGCCCTGACACGTGGCACCCTCCGTCGGGTTCCGCCGAGCCCACGGGTATGGTGAACGGCGGTGCGCCGGGAAGTCTGGTCGGCAGTGTCCGACCCGACCCCTGAAGCGGAGCTCACATGGGCAACACCTCTCCCGGCACGCCTCGCCTGTTCAGCCGCGGCTCATGGGACGAGGCCCGCCGCATCGCCGACATCCTGCGCGGGGAGACCGTCGGCGGAGCGCTGCTGCTGGTCGGCGCGGTAGTCGCGATGATCTGGGCGAACTCCCCCTGGTCGGGCGCCTACGAGGCGCTGCGCGCCATCAGGATCGGGCCCGCGGCCCTGCACCTGGATCTGACCCTCGCCACCTGGGCCGCCGACGGGCTGTTGGCGATCTTCTTCTTCGTCGCCGGGCTGGAGCTCAAACGCGAGTTCGTCGCCGGTGACCTGCGCCAGGTGCGGCGGGCGGCGGTGCCGGTCGCGGCGGCGTTCGGCGGTGTGATCGTCCCGGCCGGGCTGTATCTGCTCGTCACCCTCTCCAGCGACGCGGCCGACTACGCGGGCAAGGGCTGGGCGATCCCGACGGCCACCGACATCGCCTTCGCTCTGGCCGTGCTCGCGGTCGTCGGCCGGTTCCTGCCCACGGCGCTGCGCACCTTCCTGCTCACCCTGGCCGTGGTCGACGACCTGCTCGCCATCGCCATCATCGCGCTCTTCTACACCGCGCACCTGTCGCTGCTGCCCCTGCTGGGCATGCTGGTGCCGCTGGCGATCTTCGCCCTGCTGGTGCGGCGCCGGGTACGTGCCTGGTGGCTGCTGCTACCGCTCGCCACCGCGACCTGGGCGCTGATGCACGCCTCGGGTGTGCACGCCACCGTCGCCGGGGTGCTGCTCGCCTTCACCGTGCCGGTCGTCCGCAGCGAGCGGGCCGGTGGTCCCGGCGCCGGACCCGGCCTGGCCGAGCACTTCGAGCACCGCATGCGACCGATCTCGGCCGGAGTGGCCGTGCCGATTTTCGCGTTCATGTCGGCGGGGGTGGCCATCGGCGGCCTGAGCGGCCTCGCCTCCGCCCTCACCGACCCGATCGCGGTGGGCATCGTCATCGGGCTCGTGGTCGGCAAGCCCATCGGGATCATGGCCGCGACCTGGCTGGTGTCCCGCTTCACCCACGCCGACCTGGACGAGAGCCTGAGCTGGGTGGACGTGGCCGGGCTCGCGATACTCGCCGGCATCGGCTTCACCGTCTCCCTCCTCATCGGGGAGCTGGCGTTCGGGGCCGGCAGCGAGAGTGACGCCCACGTCAAGGTGGCGGTCCTCACGGGCTCCCTCGTCGCGGCCCTGCTCGCGACACTCATCCTCCGCATGCGCAATCGCACCTACCGGCGCATCCACGAGGCCGAGACCGTCGACCGTGACGGCGACGGCATCCCCGACGCCTACCAGCAGCCCTGAGAGGACGCCTGCCGATGACACCCCGGCAGGCCGTACTCAAAAACGGCTCCGGGGCGCATCCGGTGGGGCCATCGGGGCGAAACCGAGATCGGCCAGCGCGACCGCGCCACGGGCGGCGTGGCCGCCGCCGACGAGCACCAGGGTCCGCGCCGACTGATAGCGACAGCCGGCGGCGTCAAACGCGTCCGCCGTGGCGAGCAACCGCTCCCGGTCGTCGTCGAGCAGCGCCTGGGCCCGTTCCACGATGGCGGTGGCGACCGGGTTGCCGGCCACGACGGTCCGAGCCTCGGCCAGACGGTCGCGGGCATCGGAGCTCCCGGCGAGTACGGCGGCTTCGGCACGCAGCGCCACATACCAGTGCAGCCAGATCCAGGTGACCCATTGCCATACCTCGCCGGGCTCAGGCGCCAGCCGCTCCAGCGCCCGCGGTGCCCGCCCACGGTGGAGCAGGAGCATCGCGTCGAAGACCGCCCCGTACCCGCGGGTATTGCCCGGTGAGGGGTCGAGCCGATTCAGGACCGCGCTCCATTCGCGCCAGGCGTCCTGGTCGTCGCGTAGGCCGTGGATCATCGCCACCGCGGCCGCCGACGGGCCGAGGACGGACCTGGCGGGGCTGCCGGCCTGCTGCCACGCGTCGAGGAACCGGACGCTGCCGGTGACCACCTCCTCGACGTTGCCCGCCATCGCGTCGGCCACAAGGAGCCAGCTCGTGGCACGATGGCCGACTTCCGCCAGCAGCGGATGATCCGCGAGTCGCCGCGCCCACCGGCGGGCCCCCGGCAGGTCGCCGGTGCCGAGGCCGGCCTCGGTGACCTCACCAAGTGCCTCGATCAGCTCGTGGGTACCGGCCGGGGTGTCCGGTGTGGACGAGAGCAGCATGATCCGGCGCCGGGCCGAGTCGGCGGCGGCGAACGGGTCGCCGGCCCAGCTCCGAGCACAGGTGAGCGTATCGAGCGCGGCGGACTCGGCGAGCGGGTCACCCGTGCGGTGAGCGAGTTCGACCGCTCGTTCGGCGCGTGCGATCGCCATGGGAATCGCGTTGTCGTTCACGCCCGGTGCGGCACCGATCTCGGTGAGCGCCCGTCCGGCCTCGGCCAACGCCACCGCGCCCTGGGCTGCAGGGTCGTCGCCGCCCAGCTCCCGCGCCCGGGTGATGAGCGTGATCGCCTCTTCCGGTGGCAGCTTCCTGACGAACTTTCCGGAGAACCGGTAGGCGTTGGCGGCGGCGGTCGCCAGGTCACGGGCGGCGCCGGCGGTGTCACCGGCCCGGTCGGCGGCCTCCGCGGCCGCACGGTGCAGGCGGTACATGTCATCGCCGTGCATCCGGCAGCCGGCCACGGCCGCGGCGTGCCGGAGCATCGACGCCCCGGCGGCGGGGTCGTCGGCGAGCGCGGCGGCCTGCTCGTAGCGCCCCTGGGACTCGCCGATCAGGTGACGGACGAAGGTCAGCTCCGCCATGAACCGAGCGAGGCGGTACGCGTCCGCGCGCTGTTCCGGCCGGTCGGCCGCCCACGCCAGGGCGGCGCGTAGATCGTCCACCACCGCGTCGAACCGGGCCCGCCAGTCGGCTCGCACCACCGCCAGCTCGGCGGCCCTGGTCAGGCACCAGCGAACGTGCCGGGATCGGGCGTCGACCAGCTCACCGGCCTCGGCCAGCCGCTCCACCCCGTACTGACGGATGGTCTCCAACGCCCGGTACTTGGTCCCGCCCGGGGACCCCGTCACCACCAGCAGGCTCTGTTCGGCCAGCCGAGCCAGTCCCTCGGCGACGATGCCTTCCTCGCCCCCGGCCGCCTCCGCCGCCGCGGCAGCGGTGAACGGTGCCACGAACACCGACACCCGGCGCAGCAGCGCCCGGTCGGCCGGTTCCAGCAAAGCATGGCTCCAGTCCAGCGCCCCCCGCACCGAACGGTGCCGCTCGTCGGCACGGGAGCCACCGGTCAGCATCCGCAGCGGATGGGACAGGGCGGCGTTGATGCCGTCCAGCCCGAGCGTGGAACACCGGGCGGCGGCCAGTTCGATCGCCAGCGCCATCCCATCCAGCCGCTCACAGATCGAGGCGACCTGATCGCGCAGCGCGGGATCCAGCGACCGGCCCACCGCCGCCGCCCGTTCCCTGAACAACGCGACCGCGTCGGACTCACCGTCGACGGACAGCGACAGCGGCGGGACCGGATACACCCGTTCGAACGGCACCATCAGCCGTGCCTGGCTGGTCGCCAGCACCGTCATCCGAGGGCACACCGCCAGCAGCCGCTCGAGAAACAGCGTCACCCCGTCCACCAGGTGCTCGCAGTTGTCCAGCACCAGCAGCGCGTGGCGGTCGGCCAGCGCGGCGAGCACGGATTCGGTCATGTCGCGGCCGGGCTGCTCACCGAGGCCGAGCGCCCCGGCGACCGCCGTGGCGATCAGGTCCGGATCGGTGACCGGAACCAGGTCGACGAACCACACCCCGTCGGCGTACTCGCCGGCCGCTTCCGCGGCCACCGCCAACGCCAGCCGCGTCTTGCCCACCCCGCCGGAACCGACCGCGGTCACCTGACGGTGTTCCTTGATCAGCTCGGCCAGCTCGGCCCGCTCGCTCACCCGGCCGACGAACGAGGTCAACGGGGCCGGCAGAACCGGTGCCGGGTGAGACGGGCCGACGCCGATCGGCTCGGACGCGCGGCGGGCGAGCGCCCGCCGATCCGGCACCTCCAGCTTGCGCAGCAGCGAGGAGACGTGGCTCTCCACGGTGCGCACCGAGATGTGCAGCCGTGCCCCGATCTCGGCGTTGCTGAGATGGGCCCCGACCAGCTCCAGCACTTCGGCTTCCCGGGGCGATATGTCCGCTGCTGCAATCACTGTCACATATTGCCGCACCCCCTCCGTGCTCTCATCCGTGGTGGCCACCGGGCGCGATCCGTGCCGTCGGTCCGTGGGCGGTTCCGTGGTCACCACGGATGCCGGCCGGGCAGGCCGGAGGCGAAGCTGTGAACACGCGAACAGCGGGTCGACGAGGCCCACGACCACAGGAGTGACCATGACCGGCTCTTCCGCCCAGGGAATCAAGACCGTGCTGCACCCGGTGTCCGACCTGGCCAAGGCCAAGACGGTTTATGCGGCCCTGCTCGGCGTCCCGCCCCAGGTTGACTCGTCCTACTACGTCGGCTTCGAGGTCGGGGGCCAGCACATCGGGCTGGTGCCGGGCGGTGGACCTCAGGGCATGACCTCGCCGGTGGCCTACTGGCACGTGCCGGACATCGAGGCGAAGCTGGCCGAGGTGATCGCAGCGGGGGCCATCGTCCGGGAGGCCGCGCACGAGGTCGGCGGCGGACGCCTGGTGGCCACCGTCGTCGACCTCGACGGCAACGTCCTGGGGCTTCTGCAGGACCGCTGATCGCCACCCGCCCCTGCCATGCCCGCCGCTTGGCGGCCGCCGACAGGACCACGAACCCACCTCGCTCGAAGGATCCGCTGAGGCGGGCGGCGAGACGACCTCGACGACGCCATCACGACCGAGGACCACAAGGTCCCTTCTCGAAATCCAGAAAATCAAGATCCTCCAGGAGGAGATCCGCCATGAGCAGCACCGAAGGCAGCACGTACGAGGGATTCACCGCCGAGGAGCGGGCCGCGATGAAGGATCATGCCCAGGAGCGGAAGACGGCGGCGCGCCGCAGCTCACGCGTGGACAAGGCGGCGCAGGACCAGCGGGACGTGCTCGCGAAGATCGCCGAAATGCAGGAATCGGACCGGATCCTGGCCCAGCGCGTCCATGCCGTCATCACCGCCGACGCCCCGGCCCTCGCGCCGAAGCTCTGGTACGGGATGCCCGCCTACGCGCTGAACGGCAAAATCGTGTGCCACTTCCAGAGCGCGGCCAAGTTCAAGACACGCTACGCGACGCTCGGGTTCAGCGACCAGGCGAACCTGGACGACGGCGCGATGTGGGCCGCCGGTTTCGCCCTGACCGAGGTGACGGCCGAGGTGGAGGCGCGGATCAGCGCGCTGGTGAAGCAGGCGGTGAGCTGAGACTCGCCCGGGAATGTGCGCCCCGAATCGCGCCGAGTCGGGTCCGTACATCACTTCGCTCGAACGGCGTCGGCTCGCGTACGTCACCGGGGCGGCGCCGGCGGAGGTGGGATTCCCACGGGACGGACACCCTGGGACGACGTTTGACATCTCCCATCCCCCTGACAGATGGTTGTTCGTATAAAGGACGTATGCGTCCTATAAACGGACAGAGCTGGGAGAAGCGGATGCCGTACTACCGGGTCGTAGGGGAGATCCCCCGCAAGCGGCACGTGCAGTTCCGGCGGCCCGACGGCGGGCTGTACGCCGAGGAACTGATGGGCGAGGAGGGGTTCTCCAGCGACTCGTCGCTGCTCTACCACCGCCACCTCCCCACGGCGATCGTCAAGGCCGAGGCCGTCGAGCCCGACGAGTCGCGAAACCTCACCCCCAACGTGCCGCTCTCCCCCCGCCACCTACGTACCCAGGACCTCAAGCCCCAGGGGGACCTCGTCTCCGGGCGCGGGCTGATCGCCGGGAACGCCGACGTCCGCATGTCGTACGCCGCGAGCGAGGAACCCAGCGGGCTCTACCGCAACTCCATGGGCGACGAGTGCGTCTACATCGCGAGCGGGCAGGTCAGGTTCGAGTCGACGTACGGGGCGATCGAGGCCGGGGAGGGTGACTACGTCGTCGTCCCCACCGGGACGATCCACCGGTGGGTGCCGAGGGGCCGCGTCACGGCGTTCACCATCGAGGCGGCCGGTCACATCCGGCCGCCCAAGCGCTACCTGTCCAAATACGGCCAGTTCCTGGAGCACGCCCCCTACTCCGAGCGCGACCTGCGCACCCCGCAGGAGCCCCTGATCGCCGAGGGCGAGGAGGTGCCGGTGCTCGTCCGCACGCGTGGCGGACTCACCCGGCTGGTCTACCGCGACCACCCGTTCGACGTGGTCGGCTGGGACGGCTGCCTCTACCCGTACGCGTTCAACATCAACGACTTCGAGCCGATCGTGAAGCGCACCCACGCCCCGCCGCCGGTGCACCAGACCTTCGAGGGTCCCAACTTCGTGATCTGCTCGTTCTGCCCCCGGCCGCTCGACTTCCACCCCGACGCGATCCCAATCCCGTACAACCACCACAACGTCGACTCCGACGAGCTGATGTTCTACGCGGGCGGCGACTACACGGCGCGCAAGGGATCGGGCATCGACGTCGGCTCGGTCTCCCTGCACCCGGCGGGGTTCACGCACGGGCCGCAGCCGGGCGCCGTCGAAGCCGTCATCGAGGCGGTCCGGCAGGGCCACACGCAGACGAGCGAGCTGGCCGTGATGGTCGACACCTTCCGCCCCCTCGACCTGGGTCCCGCCGGGCTTTCCGTGGAGGACCCCGCGTACGCGTGGACGTGGGCCCGTTGACGAACGCGGCCCCGGACCCGGAGCCGCCTCCGGACACGGCCCGAGGCCGGGACACGAACGCGGGGGCGTCCCCGGACGTGACCACGAACACGGATACGGTCTCCGGTCCGAGCGCGACCTCCGACCCGCCACGGGGTAGGGGCAGAACCATGAGCGTAGACGCGAGCACGGGAACGGGAACGGGCGCCGGCGTGGACGGTAGGGACGCGAGCGGTACGGGCGTGGACGGCACGGACGCGAGCGGCACGGACGTGGACAGCACAGGTGTGAGCGGTGTGGGCATGGGAACGGCGACGCTCTTCCGGGAGCTCGTCGACGACGCGGGGCTGTTCCCGCCGACCGGACTGCCGATGGCGGAGGCCCTGGAACGCCACAGGAACGACCTGGCGGGCAACGACCCGGTGCTCACCCACCGGTTCCTCTGCCCGGCCGGACGCCTGGGGGAGCTCCGCGACCACCTCACCTTTCCCATCCGGCTCGGTCTGATCCTCGACACCCCCGACCTACCGCCGTTGGAGGACGTCGCCGTCGAGCTGGTCGAGGTGCGGCAGGCGCCGGGCGAGACCCCCGGAGCGGTGTGGGAGCGACTGGCCGGACGGCTGCCCGGCGACGCCCGGCTGTTCGTCGAGGTGTCCGCCGGCGACCATGCCTCCCTCGCCTCCCTGACCTCCCTGCCGCGCGACGGCGAGGGCCCCGGTCTGAAGTTCCGCTGCGGCGGGCTGACCGCGGGCGCTTTTCCCAGCGCCGCGGACCTGGGCGCCCTCATCGCGCACTGCGCGAGGCACGGCGTGCCGTTCAAGGCGACCGCGGGGTTGCACAACGCGGTCCGCCACTTCGATCCCGCGCTCGGCGTCGACCGGCACGGATTCCTCAACCTGGTCCTCGCGGTCTGCGCGGCCGTGGAGGACCGCGACCCGGTGCCGGTGCTGAAGCTCACCGACGTCGGCGAGCTGGTACGGCTGGCACAGGCCGTGCCCGACGACACCTCGGCACGCGCCAGGGAGCTGCTGGTGTCGTACGGGTCGTGCGACACGCACACCCCGATCGAGGACCTGGTGGCGCTGGGCCTGATCGCCCGGCGCCCGCCCGCCCCCGCCGGCACGGCGCCCCACAACACCACCACCGCCACCGCCACCACCGGCACCGGCACCGGCACCGGCACGGCCATCCCCGATACAGCGACCACCGGCGGAGCGGCCCACGGCATGGCCGCCCCCGACACAACAGAGGAGAACGTGTAATGGGTTGGGACCTGGAGAACCTGCCCTACGGAGTCTTCTCCCGTCATGAGGGAGAGACCCCTCGCGTCGGCGTCCGGTACGGAGACCACGTGGTCGACCTGGCCGGGGCGCTGCACGACGAGGTGTTCGCCACCGGATCGCTCAACGCCTTCATGTCCAGGGGCCCGGCCGCGTGGCGGGACACCCGGACCCTGATCCAGAACAAGCTGAGCACCGACCACGTGGTGGTGGAGCCGCACCTCATACCCCTCGACCAGGTCACCCTGCACCTGCCGATCGAGGTGGCCGACTACGTCGACTTCTACTGCTCGCTGGAGCACGCCTCCAACCTGGGCCGGATGTTCCGCCCCGACGAGGAGCCGCTCAAGCCGAACTGGCGTCACCTGCCGGTCGGCTACCACGGCAGGGCGGGGACGGTCGTGGTGTCCGGGACCCCGGTCACCCGACCTTCCGGGCAGCGCGGCGCGGGGGTCTTCGGCCCCTCCGCCAAGCTGGACATCGAGGCGGAGCTGGGATTCGTCGTCGGCGCGCCGACCGCCCTCGGGGAGCGGGCAGGACGGTTCGAGGACCACGTGTTCGGCGTGACCCTGGTCAACGACTGGAGTGCCCGCGACATCCAGGCGTGGGAGTACGTCCCGCTGGGCCCGTTCCTCGGCAAGTCCTTCGCCACCTCGATGTCTCCGTGGATCACCCCGCTCGCGGCCCTGTCGGAGGCGCGCGTCGAGGGCAGGCGGCAGGATCCCGAGCCGCTCGACTACCTGCGCCGCGAGGAGCCGTGGGGGCTCGACCTGCGGATGGAGGTCTCCGTGAACGGCGAGGTCGTCTCCCGTCCCCCGTACCGGGACATGTACTGGACGCCCGACCAGATGCTCGCCCACATGACCGTCAACGGCGCCGCCCTGCGCACCGGCGATCTCTACGCGAGCGGTACGGTCTCCGGCTCCGGGCCGGGCGAGCGCGGCTCGCTGATCGAGCTGACCTGGAACGGGACCGAGCCGCTGAAGCTGCCCGACGGCTCCGCCAGGACCTTCCTGGAGGACGGGGACACCGTCACGATCACCGCGACCGCCCCGGGGCCCGGCGGGACCGTCATCACTCTGGGTGAGGTCTCCGGAAGGATCGAGCCCGCGCGGTAACCCGGCGATTCGAGGGAAGGGATGAGCCGAGGCGCTCGAAGTCGGCGGCCTGCGGGGAGAACCGGGCCTGTCCGCGATATGGCGAAAGGCATACGGTGAGCAAAGGAACCTACCTGACGTCCGGAACGTTGTACAAGTAGGACAGGAGGGTCGGAGCATGGAGTATTGGGTCATCTGGTTGATCTTGGCTGTGGCGCTTGGTGTCGCAGAGATACTCACCCTCACCACCGCTCTCGGCCTGCTCGGGGGCGCCGCCCTCATCACCTCCGTCGCCGCCGCGCTGGGGCTGCCGATCCCACTCCAACTCGTGGTGTTCGTCGCCTCCATGGCCGCCGGAGTGACCTTGGTCCGTCCCGTCGCCCAGCGCCACATCGCCAAGCTGCAACCCCGGAGCCAGCGCTTCGGGATCCAGGCGATCGTGGGCAGGTCCGCCTACGTCCTGAGCGAGGTGACCGGCAGGGACGGCCGGGTTCGGATCGGCGGCGAGGAGTGGTCCGCCAGGGCCTACGACGAGACTCTGGTGATCCCCGCCGGAGCGACCGTCGACGTCATCGAGATCGAAGGCGCGACCGCACTCGTGTATCCACGGGAGTGAACGCCACGACCCCTCTGCCCGTACAGCCAGACCGCGGGAGTGCCGCCATAAATAAATCCACGTCGGGAGTGACGCCATGGATGCTCTACTCGTAGCCGGACTGCTCATCGCTTTGTTGGCGGTGTTCACCGTGATCCGTTCGGTGCGCATCGTCCCCCAGGCGCGAGCCCGCAACGTGGAACGACTCGGCCGCTATCACAGCACGCTGAAGCCCGGCCTGAACTTCGTGATCCCGTACATCGACCGGGTCTATCCGATGATCGACCTGCGTGAGCAGGTCGTCTCCTTCAGGCCCCAGCCGGTGATCACCGAGGACAACCTGGTCGTCGAGATCGACACGGTCCTGTACTTCCAGGTCACCGATCCCCGGGCCGCCGCGTACGAGATCGCCAACTACATCCAGGCCGTGGAGCAGCTCACGGTCACCACGCTGCGTAACGTCGTCGGCTCGCTCGACCTGGAGATGACGCTCACCTCGCGCGACACGATCAACAGCCAGCTGCGCGGTGTGCTCGACGAGGCGACCGGCAAGTGGGGCATCCGGGTCAACCGGGTGGAGATCAAGGCCATCGACCCGCCGAAGAGCATCAAGGAGGCGATGGAGAAGCAGATGCGCGCCGAGCGGGACAAGCGCGCCGCGATCCTCAACGCCGAGGGCCAGCGGCAGTCGCAGATCCTGACCGCCGAGGGTGACAAGCAGAGCGCGATCCTGCGGGCCGAGGGTGACCGGAGCGCCGCGATCCTCAAGGCCGAGGGTCAGTCGCAGGCCATCGACGAGGTCTTCCAAGCCGTGCACCGCAACGACCCCGACCCCAAGCTGCTGGCGTACCAGTATCTGCAGGTCCTGCCCGAGCTGGCCAACGGCCCGAACAACACGTTCTGGGTGATTCCCAGCGAGGTCACCTCCGCCATCCAGGGCGTCTCCAAGGCGTTCACCGAGGCGCTGCCGCAGTCGTCGGCCGTCCGCGAGACCCCCAGGGTGAACGAGGCGGCGGCCGAGGAGCGGAAGCAGGCCGAGCAGGCGGCCGCCGACGCGGTCGCCGAGGCCGCCGAGACCGATCTCGGTCCCCGCCAGCTCAACGCGCCTCCGGCGCCTCTCCCCGGCAACGGCCTCCTCGGAGCGGAGACGGAGTCGCAGCAGGAGCGTCACCTCCAGGAGGAGCACCGCCCCTGACCTCCGGAGGAGGGTTTCTCTTCCCGGTCCTCCTGCCCGGTGATCCGGGCGGGAGGACCTTTTTCATGGCCGAGGCTCGTAGGGCAACGATCACGACCGGTGTTCGTCGGCGCGGGCATCCGCGCCCGGCACCGGGTCGTCGCGGGGGTCGGTGACCTGGAAGTACGGGACCGTGTCGATCTCGACGACCAGATGGTCCTCGGTGATCACCGGCTGGGGCCTGAAGGAGACGACCTGACCGGCGCTCCCGTCGAGATCTCGCGGTCGTACCCGTTTGTTCGGCCGGTTTAGGGAGAAATGTCTGGGTATCCCCCCGGGACCCGGGCGTGAAGCAACGCTGTGGGCGGGGTTAAGAAAACCGCGATGGACACCCCCGAAGGCGACCGGGCACAGTGCGTATGGTCGAAACCGAGGGGGAATCCGCGATGAAGGCACTGGTCAAGGAGAGGGCCGAGCCCGGTCTGTGGCTCGTCGACGTGCCGGAGCCGTCCGTCGGACCCGGCGAGGTGCTGATCAAGGTGTTGCGCACCGGGATCTGCGGCACGGATCTGCACATCCGGAGTTTCGACGCGTGGGCCCGGCAGACGCTGAACACGCCGCTCGTCATCGGCCACGAGTTCTGCGGCGAGGTCGTCGAGGTGGCGCCCGGCGTGGAGGACATCACCCGCGGCGACCTGGTGAGCGGCGAGGGGCACCTCGTCTGCGGCAAGTGCCGCAACTGCATGGCCGGTCGGCGGCACCTGTGCCGCAGCACGATCGGGCTGGGGGTGAACCGCGACGGCGCCTTCGCCGAATATCTGACGCTCCCCGCCTCCAACGTCTGGGTGCACCGGGTCCCGGTCGATCTCGACGTGGCCGCGATCTTCGACCCGTTCGGCAACGCGGTGCACACCGCCCTCACGTTCCCGATGGTCGGCGAGGACGTGCTGATCTCCGGTGCCGGGCCGATCGGGCTGATGGCCGCCGCGGTCGCCACCCACGTGGGCGCCCGCAACGTGGTCGTCACCGACGTCAGCCCCGAGCGGCTGGAGCTGGCCCGCAAGCTCGGGGTCGCCCTCGCCCTGAACGTCGCGGAGACCTCCATACAAGAGGGCATGGACGGGCTGGGCATGCGCGAGGGCTTCGACGTGGGCCTGGAGATGTCCGGCAACCCGAAGGCGCTCCGCGACATGATCGCCTCCATGTCGCACGGCGGGAAGATCGCCATGCTCGGCCTGCCCGCCGAGGAGTTCGCCGTCGACTTCGCGACGGTCGTGACCTCGATGATCACCATCAAGGGCGTCTACGGCCGGGAGATGTACGAGACGTGGTACGCCATGTCCGTACTCCTGGAGAAGGGCCTCGACCTCACCCCCGTGATCACCGACCGCTTCTCCTACCGCGACTTCGACGCGGCCTTCGACACCGCCGCCGGAGGCAGGACCGGCAAGGTCATCCTGGATTGGACGACCTGATGCCCGGCCCCCGCCGCGACCTCGGCGGAACCGGAAAGATCACCTCGGATTGGACGGCCTGATGTTCGACAACCTGCGCGACGACTTCCGTACGACCCTGAACGAGATCGCGGAAGCCGGGCTGCTCAAGCCCGAACGGGTCATCACCACCCCGCAGCGCGCCGACATCGCCGTGGCCGGCGGCGGTGAGGTGCTGAACTTCTGCGCCAACAACTACCTGGGCCTGGCCGACCATCCCGAGGTGGTCGCCGCCGCCAAGGAGGCCCTCGACCGCTGGGGCTTCGGCATGGCGTCCGTCCGCTTCATCTGCGGCACCCAGGAGGTGCACAAGGAGCTGGAGGCGCGGCTGTCGGACTTCCTCGGCCAGGAGGACACCGTCCTGTACAGCTCGTGCTTCGACGCCAACGGCGGCGTGTTCGAGACCCTGCTCGACGACCGGGACGCGGTGATCTCCGACGCGCTCAACCACGCGAGCGTCATCGACGGCATCCGCCTGTCCAAGGCCCGGCGCCTGCGCTACGCCAACCGTGACATGACCGAGCTGGAGGCGCGGCTCAAGGAGTCCGCCGACGCCCGGCGCAGGCTGATCGTCACCGACGGTGTCTTCTCCATGGACGGCTACGTCGCGCCGCTGGACGAGATCTGCGACCTGGCGGAGCGGTACGGGGCGATGGTGATGGTCGACGACTCGCACGCCGTCGGTTTCGTCGGCGACAACGGCGGGGGCACCCCCGAGCTGCACGGCGTACGGGACAGGGTCGACATCCTCACCGGCACGCTCGGCAAGGCGCTCGGCGGGGCGAGCGGCGGCTACGTGGCGGCGCGCGGGGAGATCTGCGAGCTGCTCCGCCAGCGTTCGCGTCCCTACCTGTTCTCCAACTCCCTCGCCCCGGTGATCGCCGCCGCCTCGCTGCGCGTCCTCGACCTGATCAGCGGCTCGGACGAGGCACGGACGCGACTGCGCGCCAACACCGAGCGGTTCCGCATCGGCATGATCGAGGCCGGGTTCGACATCCTGCCCGGTGACCACCCCATCGTCCCGGTGATGATCGGCGACGCCGCCGAGGCCGCCGCGATGGCCGAACGCCTGCTGGAGCTGGGCGTCTACGTGATCGGCTTCTCCTACCCCGTCGTCCCGAAGGGCGAGGCCCGCATCCGGGTCCAGCTCTCGGCGGCCCACTCGCCCGAGGACGTCGACCGCGCGCTGGAGGCCTTCGCCACCGCCCGTGGCTGAACACCCGCGGTGGGGCTCACCGGCGAACGCCCGCTGACGGGTGTTCGCCGCGGCCCGCGTGAAAATCATCCGCGACCGGCCCCGGACCTGGGGCGGCGCGCCCGGCCCCCTTCCGCCACACGTTCGTCTACCGGGGTGCCCGGCGAGTTCCCCGCCGGAAGTCGCCGGGCACCTCGACCGGGAGTCCGAACATGGTGTGTTCAGGCGAACGGGAGGAGCGCTCATGTGCTCTTCGCTGGAAATCGTCGTCCGCGTGGCGTGTGGCTTTCATGGCTGTGACCGGCATCGGCTGAATTAAGGTTATGTGTTGCCCGCGTAGCACGATGCGCCAGTGGTATGGGGCGCTCTCCCCCTTTCTTGGACAGTCAAGGTCGAGGAGAGACCGATGCCCCGCAGACATGCCACCATCATGGGATGTGTCCTGGCGGTCACCGCCCTTACCGCGACGACCGCCCCCGCCGTCGCCTGGCACCTGACGTCCGACGCCTCGGCCACCGTGTCCGCGACGAAACCACCAACGGGAATGCTCGCGGCCATGCAGCGCGATCTCCATCTCACCGCGGAGCAGGCCCAGGCCCGGTTGCTCAACGAGACCCGCCTGACGGAGATCGAGGCGCGGCTCCATAGAAGACTCGGTGACCGTTTCGCTGGTTCGTGGCTTACCGAACCCGTCGCGCAGACTCTTGTAGTGGCCACCACCACCCCCGCCGATCTTCCCCATATCCTCGCCGAGGGCGCCAGGGGCAAGGTGGTCGGCCTGTCGCTGGCGCAACTCAACGTGATCAAGAAGCAGACGGACGAGATCCTGTCCACTCACCCGTTCGCTGGAGGGCATGTGCGTTACGTCGACGTGCGGGCCAACCAGGTCGTCGTCCTGTCCGATGTGCCGTCGACGACCAGGGCCGTCCTCAAGGCCGCCGGCGTGAATTCGAGCGCGGTGCGGGTGCTCTCCTCCGCTGAGCGGCCCCAGCCCCTTTCCGATCTGGTGGGTGGCGAGGCTTATTACGTCGGTGCCACAACCCGTTGCTCGATCGGCTTCTCCGTGGTCCGCGGTCTTCAGAACGGTTTCGTCAGTGCCGGTCACTGTGGCACGGTGGGGATGACCACCAGCGCCAACGTCGACCGGGGCCCTCAGGGGATCTTCCAGGCATCGCTGTTCCCGTCCCGCGACTTCTCCTGGATCGCGGTGAACGGCGACTGGACCCCCAGGCCGTGGGTGAGCAGCGGCGCGGGCGAGACGGTGGACGTCGCCGGCTCCAGAGTGGCCATCGAGGGGGCGTCGGTCTGCCGGTCCGGCTCCACCACCGGCTGGCACTGCGGAACCATCCAGCAACTCAACGCCAGCATCGCCTACCCCCAGGGCACCGTCTCCGGGCTGACCCGGACCAACGTCTGCGCCGAACCCGGCGACTCCGGCGGCTCCTTCATCTCCATCGACCAGGCCCAGGGCGTCACCTCCGGCGGCTCCGGCGACTGCAACTCCGGCGGCGTCACCTACTTCCAGCCGGTCAACGAGATCCTCACCACCTACGGCCTGTCCCTGGTGACCACCAATGGCAATCCTCCGCCTCCGAGCACGGGCACCTGCACCGGCTACCCGCACACCGCCGACGGCCGGCTGATCGCTGGGAAGCCCGCTTACCAGGCGATCTATCACCGGTCGACCGCCGACGGCCCCCACTTCGCCTGCCTGGCCGGTACCATCGGCACCGACTTCGACCTCTATCTGCAGAAGCAGGAGGGCCAGGCCTGGGTCACCGTCGCCGCCTCCAATGGGCCGACCTCCAACGAGAAGATCGACTACACCGGCACGGCCGGTTACTACCGATACCGCGTAATCTCCTCCAGCGGCTCCGGCGCCTACCTTCTGGGGTACAAGGCACCGTGACCTGCCCGGTGGCCTTCGCTGGAAATCGTTGTCCGGCGTGGCGTATGGCTTATGTGGCTGTGACCGGCATCGGCTGAATTAAGGTTACGTGTTGCCCACGTAGCACGATGAGCCAGTGGTATGGGGCGCTCTCCCCCTTTCTTGGACAGTCAAGGTCGAGGAGAGACCGATGCCCCGCAGACATGCCGCCATCATGGGATGCGTCCTGGCGACCACCTTTACCGCGACGGCCGTCCCTGCCGCCGCCCGGCCCCTGACGACCGGCGTCGCAACCACCGCGACCACGATGAAACCACCGCCGGGAATGCTCGCGGCCATGCAACGCGACCTCCATCTCACCGCGGAGCAGGCCCAGGCCCGACTGCTCAACGAGACCCGCCTGGCGCCGGTCGAGGCACAACTCCGCGCGAAGCTCGGTGACCGTTTCGGCGGTTCCTGGTTCACCGGAACCGTCGCGCAGACCCTCGTGGTAACCACCACCACCCCCGCCGATCTTCCCGACATCATCGCCGCGGGCGCACGGGGTGAGGTGGTCACCCGGTCGCTCCCGGACCTCCACAAGGCCTTGGCGATCACTGACGCGTCTCTGTCCACTGCCGGGGGAAAAGTGCGCTTCATCGATGTGAAGAGCAACAGGATCGTCATCCTCACCTCGGATCTTTTAGCCACTGAGGATGAGATAGAGGCCAGCGGTGTGGGCGCGAACGCCGTGCAGGCGGTGCACTCCGCCGAGAGCCCACGGCTCCTTTACGACGTGGTGGGCGGCGACGCCTACTACATCGGCACCACGTCCCGCTGCTCGGTCGGGTTCTCCGTGACCAAGGGGACCCAGAACGCTTTCGTCAGCGCCGGTCACTGCGGTGCGCAGGGCAAGGCCACCACCGGCTTCAACCGGGTGTTGCAGGGTGTCTTCCAGGGGTCGACCTTCCCGGACAGCGACTTCGCCTGGGTTTCCGTGAACGACGGCTGGACGCCCAGGCCGTGGGTGAGCAACGGCGCGGGCGAGACGGTGGACGTCGCCGGCTCCAGAGTGGCCATCGAGGGGGCGTCGGTCTGCCGGTCCGGCTCCACCACCGGCTGGCACTGCGGAACCATCCAGCAACTCAACACCAGCGTCACCTACTCCCAGGGCACCGTCTCCGGACTGACCCGGACCAACGTCTGCGCCGAACCCGGCGACTCCGGCGGCTCCTTCATCTCCATCGACCAGGCCCAGGGTGTCACCTCCGGCGGCTCCGGCGACTGCGCCTCCGGCGGCGTCACCTACTTCCAGCCGATCGGCGAGATCCTCACCACCTACGGCCTGACCCTGACGACCACCGCCAACCCGTCTGGCACGGGCGCGAACACCTGCACCGGCTACCCGCGCATCGCCGAGGACTCGCTGACCGTAGGTAGTTCCGCCTATCAACCGCGCGGTCGTCGCTATTACTCGGCCTTCGGCGGCGTCCACTCCGGTTGCCTGAACGCCAACGACAACACCGATTTCGATCTCTATTTGCAGAAGTGGAACAACCGGGCCTGGGTCACCGTCGCCGCCTCGGAAAGCCCGCACCCCGACGAGAGGATCGACTACACCGGCACGGCCGGTTACTACCGATACCGCGTGGTCTCCTCCAGCGGCTCCGGCCCTTACAGCCTGGAATACAGGATGCCGCAACGCGCCCAAGTCTCACCTCCTGCCGCTCCGACCTTTTCCCGGTGACCCGACCGCCGAGGTCTACGGCATCGACGGGGTGGCGGGAGGTCCGGGACGGTCGAGGACCCGATCGACGGTGTCCCTCGCCGGGCCCCGGAATGCTCCGGCGAGCATCGCCGGAGTCGCACCCGCGTGGCGTGTGGCTTCCGTGGCCGCGACCGACAACAGCTGAATTAAGGTTGTGCTGCCCGCACCGCATGATCAACCGATGGTGTGAGGCGCTCCCCCCTCTTTCTTGGATAGTCAAGGTCGAGGAGAGACCGATGCCCCGCAGATATGCCGCCATCATGGGATGCGTCCTGGCGACCACTTTTACCGCGACGGCCGTCCCTGCCGCCGCCCGGCCCCTGACGACCGGCGTCGCAACCACCGCGACCACGATGAAACCACCGCCGGGAATGCTCGCGGCCATGCAACGCGACCTCCATCTCACCGCGGAGCAGGCCCAGGCCCGACTGCTCAACGAGACCCGCCTGGCGCCGGTCGAGGCACAACTCCGCGAAGAACTCGGCGCCGACTTCGGCGGTTCCTGGTTCACCGGAGACCTCGCACAGAATCTCGTGGTGGCCACCACCGATAAAGAACACACTCCCCAGATCGTCACCAGGGGTGCCCGCGCCGAGATCGTCGGCCGGTCGTTGGCGCAACTCAACTCGACCCTCCAGACGGTCGAGACGGCCCTGTCCGCCCACTCGGGCGGGCCGGTGCGCTATGTCAACGTGCGGACCAACCAGGTCGTCGTCCTGTCCGATGTGCCGTCAACGACCCAGGACGCCATCGAGGCCAGCGACGTGGACCCGGTCGCGGTGCGGGTGGTGTCATCCATCGAACGACCCCAGCTCCTGTCCGACCTGGTGGGCGGCAACGCTTACTACATCGGCGCCTCGGAGCGCTGTTCGATCGGGTTCTCCGTGACCAAGGGGACCCAGAACGCTTTCGTCAGCGCCGGTCACTGCGGCGCCAAGGGCGCCACCACCACTGGCTTCAACCAAGCCGACCAAGGTGTCTTCCAGGGGTCGACCTTCCCGGACAGCGACTTCGCCTGGGTCGCCGTGAACAACAACTGGACCCCCAGGCCGTGGGTGAGCAACGGCGCGGGCGAGACGGTGAACGTCGCCGGCTCCAGAGTGGCCATCGAGGGGGCGTCGGTCTGCCGGTCCGGCTCCACCACCGGCTGGCACTGCGGAACCATCCAGCAACTCAACGCCAGCGTCACCTACCCCCAGGGCACCGTCTCCGGACTGACCCGGACCAACGTCTGCGCCGAACCCGGCGACTCCGGCGGCTCCTTCATCTCCATCGACCAGGCCCAGGGCGTCACCTCCGGCGGCTCCGGCGACTGCAACTCCGGCGGCGTCACCTACTTCCAGCCGATCGGCGAGATCCTCACCACCTACGGCCTGACCCTGACGACCAGCAGCGGATCCACCCCGCCCCCACCGCCACCGGCGGCCCCTGGCACGTGCACCGGCTATTCGAGGACCGTCACCGGCACGCTGGCCAATGGTCAGTCCGTCTATCAGCCGAACAACCGCTACTACCAGTCGACCGCCGACGGCATTCACTCCGCCTGCCTGGCCGGCAGCGGCAGCGTCGACTTCGACCTCTACCTGCAGAAGTGGAACAACCAGAGCTGGGTCACCGTCGCCACCTCGGAAAGCCCGACCCCCAACGAGAAGATCACTTATACCGGCACGGCCGGCTACTACCGATACCGCATAGTCTCCTTCAGCGGCTCCGGCGCCTACACCCTGGGATACAACGCGCCATAACCCGCGTCCCAAGAAGGTGATTCCGGGCTGTGGATGACGAAACAAGCCGGAAACAGGGCGGAGTTTCGCGGGCCGGCGATCGTCTGATCGCCGGCCCGCGAAACTCCGCCCGTTCATTCGGGCGAGCGGGGGCGGAGCACGATCGCGGAGGCGATTGACACGTGGTCTTAACAGGGTTTGGACCGCCCGGCCCGCTGCCGTCGAGCGATGAATCGATCAAGTGAATGATCGCAGGGGTTCAAATCGGCGTGTCGTTTTCCCGGGCGCGATGCCATATGGGCGTAGAACGAGACCCTGTGATGTCGATGGAGGTTCTGGTGCTTCGGCTTTGGATGAGAAACCCGATTGAGAATCACCGCCGGAAACCGTCCAGCCGATTCCCAAGGCACAGGCGATCCCAGATCCGTCCGTTCATGACCGCTGTGGCCGTCGCGGCGGGGTTGGCGGTAACGGCAGCCATGACCGTCCCGGCTGCGGCGACCACGCAACCTCCGAGGTTCGTCTATGTGGCCAACACGCAGTCGGACACCGTGTCGGTGATCAACACATTGACCAACACGGTCGCCGCCACCATCCCCGTCGGCCGCGCCCCTCTCGAGATAGCGATCTCTCCCAACGGCGCCCGCGCCTATGTGACGAACCAGGGATCGGTCACCGTTTCGGTGATCAACACTTCGACCAACACGGTCACCGCCACCATCCCCGTCGACGACTACCCGCTGGGGATCGCGGTCTCCCCTCGCGGCACCCGTGTCTACGTGACCAACACGCAGTCGGACATCGTTTCGGTGATCAACACATTGACCAACAAGGTCACCGCCACCATCCCCGTCGGCCACCACCCCTTCAGGATCGGGATCACCCCCAACGGCCTCCGTGCCTACGTGACCAACCAGGACTCGGACACCGTGTCGGTGATCAACACATTGACCAACAAGGTCACCGCCACCATCCCCGTCGGCCACCACCCCTTCGGGATCGGGATCACCCCCAACGGCGCCCACGTCTACGTGACCAACCAGGACTCGAACATCGTTTCGGTGATCAACACATTGACCAACAAGGTCACCACCATCCCCGTCGACCGGAGCCCCTTCAGGATCGCGATCACCCCCAACGGCCTCCGCGCCTACGTGACCAACCTGACCTCGAACACCGTGTCGGTGATCAACACCATGACAGGCGAGCTCACCGCCACCATCCCCGTCGGCCGGAGCCCCTTCGGGATCTCGATCGCCCCCGGCGGCACCCACGCCTATGTGAGCAACCTGAGCTCGGATTCCGTGTCGGTGATCAACACCACGACCAACACGGTCATCGCCACCATCCCCGTCGGCGACGGGCCTTTCGGGGTCGCAGCCGGAAACGCCGTCCACCGGGGTGGTGTCCCGACCATGACTCGCGAGTGAGAAGAAGTATCCGCACCGCTCGAACTCGCACCGGTCTCGGAACCGGACCGGCTCGCCGATCGCCTGCCTGCGAACCCCTGACGGACCCACGATCACCCGGCGCCGTCGATCCCGGCACACGAGTCGTCGGAGCGAGCACCGGGTAACGAACTTCGCGGTCGGTGGCTACGGCGTCAACGGTGCTCAGAGCTCCGTATCCCGGCCCTGTGCCGAACCCGCGTCACGGTTCGTGGGCGACCTCGGTGAGAATACGGAGGTGATAGACACGCGGCGGCTCAGGACCCTGCGTGCGGTGGCCGACCACCGCACGGTCACCGCGGCCGCCGCCGCGCTGCACCTCACCCCCTCGGCGGTCTCCCAGCAGCTCGCCGCCCTGGAGCACGAGGTCGGCCACCGGCTGTTCGACCGCGACGGCCGGGGCGTGCGGCTCACCGCCGTCGGGCGCATCCTCCTCGACCACGCCAACGAGATCCTCGCCCAGCTGGAACGGACGGAAGCCGACATCGCCGCCTACACGGCCGGTACGGCGGGCGAGGTGAAGGTGGCCTCCTTCGCCACCGCTATCGGGCTCGTCGTGGCTCCCGCGATCGGCACCCTGCGGGGCAAGGAGCCGGGCATCCGGGTGCGCGTCCTGGACGCCGAGGGCGACCAGAGCCTCACCATGGTCCTGGACGGCGCGGTGGACGCGGCCGTGGCCGTGGAGTATCGCGGAGCCCCCGCCGAGGACGACCGGCGGCTGTCGCGCATCCCGCTCTACTCCGAGCCGTTCGACCTGGTGCTCCCCCGGGGCCACCGCCTCTCCGGGAGCGAGGTGACGGTCGCGGACCTGTCGGGCGAGACATGGATCGGCCCCTACCCCGGCAATCCCTGCCACGACGTGATCGCGCTGGCCTGCGAACACGCGGGTTTCACCCCCGAGTTCGCCCACTCCTCCGACGACTTCAGCGCGGTGGTCGCGCTCGCCGCCGCCGGGGCCGGGGTGGCGATGGTGCCACGGCTCGCCCTGCGCGGCACCGACCCGTCCGGCGTGGTGATCCGCCCGGTGCCCGGCCCGGAACGCCGCGTCTTCACCGCCGTACGCCGGGGCGCGGAACGGCACCCCCTGCTCGTCCCGCTGCTGAACGCCCTCCAGGACGCCGCGACCACCCTGGACCGGCCCTCGCCGTCCTGACGACCGCTCCATCGGCCGGGACGGGCGACCGGTGCCGACGACTCTGGGGCTCAGGACTCCCGGCGAGTGCCCGAAACGGCGCGTCATCCGTTGAACGGATCCTCCGGATCAGGAGTGTGTGCAGCTCACAGGCGATTACCTTCCACCGGCCGCGGGTTTCGGACAGGCTGCCAAGGCGCAAACGGTGAGACCTGAAGTTTTCATACGAACCATTGACGGCGGATGAACGCCACACCTACATTGAACCATCGGATCGCTGAGCGATCCGATGGTTCATTGCAGGCGATGAACACCGCACCGTGACATGTCTCTCCCCACGACTCGGAGAGTGGACCGGCATGACGGCCATGAAAACCCCCTCCACAGCAACCACCACCCCGGAGCCCCCTCCACAGCGGGAGGTCGCGATCACGAGCACAGCCCTGGCGAGAACAACGGCCCTGAGATCCCGGCTCACAGGCGGGGTGGTCGGCCTTGCCGTCCTGGCCTTCCTCGCCGCCCTCTGGGAGGGCTACAAGGCGCTGGGCCAGGCGACAGGCGACCGACTGCTCGGAATACCGTTCCCGGTCGCGACCGACGATCTGTCCATGCCACACCTCGGCACGATCCTGGGCGCGCTGGTGGAACCCGCCCGCCGTGGGAACCCGACCAGCCTGGGCGTGTACCTGCTCGGGGAAACCTCCGTGACGCTACGCGAGGCCGCCTACGGCCTGGTGGCCGGATCGCTCCTCGGACTGGCGCTCGCCATCGTCTTCCTCCACATCCCGCCGGTCTCGCGTGGCCTCATGCCGTGGCTGGTCGCCTCGCAGACCATTCCGCTGGTCGCCATCGCCCCGATGATCGTCATCTGGGGCGGCAAGGCAGGGCTGCCTCCGTGGGTCGCGGTCACCGGCATCGCGGCGTACCTGGCTTTCTTTCCCGTGACGATCAACGCGTTGCGAGGGCTCAAGTCACCGCCGAAGGTGCAGACGGAGTTCATGCGCAGCGTGGGTGCCGGGAGGCTCCAGTTCCTGCTCTGGCTCCGCATGCCCGCGGCGCTGCCGTACCTCTTCGCGGGGCTACGACTCGCCGCCACCGCCAGTGTCGTCGGCGCCATCGTGGGTGAGTTGTCGGCGGGCACGGGACGAGGAATCGGCCGAGCCATCCTCACCTTCGCCTACTACTACTCGAACGGCCCCGAGAAGCTGTACGCCGCCGTCCTTGTCGCGGCCGTCGCGGGGATCGTGTTCGTCCAGCTCCTCAGCTGGATCGAGCGATTCGCCCTCCGCAACCGGCACAGCCGATGACCGCCATCTCTCTTCCGATCCCTGGAGAGCCCACGATGCCTGAATCCGCAATCATCAGTGTCAGCGGTGTCACGAAGGAGTTCAACAGCGGGACGGACCGTTCCGTGACGGCGCTGACGGACATCGACCTGTCCATCGCCGAAGGCGAGTTCGTGTCGCTGCTGGGTCCGAGCGGCTGCGGGAAGAGCACGCTCCTGCGGATCATGGCGGACCTCACCCAACCCACCGGCGGTTCGGTGAGTTTGAACGGCAAAGCCCCCGGCGCCGCACGGCGAGACCGTGACTACGGGATGGTCTTCCAGCAGGCCGGCCTGTTCGACTGGCGAAACGTCCAGCGCAACGTGGAGTTGCCGCTCCAGGTCGCCGGTGTGGCCAAGGAGACCCGGCGGGCCAAGGCCACGTCCATGCTCGAACTCGTCCGCCTGTCCGAGTTCGCCCACCACTTCCCGTGGCAGCTCTCCGGCGGCATGCAGCAGCGCGTGGCGATCGCCAGGGCGCTGTCCGCGGACCCGAAGATCCTTTTCATGGACGAACCGCTCGGCGCACTCGACGAGATGAACCGGGAGCGCCTTCAGGGTGAGCTTCTGCGGATCTGGTCCGACACGAGGACGACCGTCGTCTTCGTGACGCACAGCATCTCGGAGGCCGTGTTCCTGTCGTCGCGGATCGTGGTGATGTCCTCTCGCCCCGGGCGGATCGCCACCAGCATCGACGTCGATCTGCCGTACCCGCGTTCCGCCGCCACCCGGACGACACCCGAGTACTTCAAGAAGGTCACCGAGGTCAGGACCGCTCTGCACGGCACGTCGGCCGCCCAGGACGCGCCGTGAGCGTCCGTACCGAAAGCAGGCGTTCGATGCCGATCACCGCCGGACGGGCCGGGACGGCTGCCAGGCGAGGACTGCCGGTCCTGGCCGCCGCGGTCGTCATCCTGGGCACCTGGCAGCTCGCGGTGCGGCTGTTCCAGGTCCCGTCGTTCATCCTGCCCGCGCCGAGTGAAATCGCCTCGGCACTGGCATCGGAGTTCCCGACGATCCTCTCCGCCTCGAACGTCACCGTCAGGGCGGTCCTGCTCGGCCTCGTTCTCGGGTCCGTCGCCGGCATCCTCGTGGCGCTGGTGGTCAGCCGCTTCCACAAGGTGGCGGGCCCGGTCCTGGCGATGGCCGTGATCGTCAACTGCGCTCCCATCGTCGCGCTGGCGCCGATCTTCAACAACTGGTTCGGCGTGACCAACCTCGCCTCCAAGGCCGGCGTCGCAGCGGTCATGGTGTTCTTTCCGGTCCTGGTCAACACGGCCAGGGGCCTGCTCCAGATCTCACCGCTGCACCTGGAGCTCATGGAGTCGCTGGCGGCACAACCGCGACAGATCTCCCTGATGTTGCGACTCCCCAACGCGTTGCCCTATCTCTTCAACGCGCTCAAGCTCGGGTCCACCCTGGCCGTCATCGGCGTCATCGTGACCGAGTACTTCGGTGGTCCGAGCAATGCGCTCGGGGTGTACATCGCCTATCAGGCAGCCCTGCCGCGCTTCGCCGAAGCATGGGCAGGGATCTTCGTAGCCAGCCTGCTCGGGCTCACGACGTTCGGGCTGATCTCGCTGCTGGAGCGGCTTCTGATGCCCTGGCACGAGTCGATTCACAGCGACGAGACGTGATCTCCGGTCATTTCCCCCCACGATTACTTCCTTGAAGGAGCCACAATGTTCCGCTCCCTTCGGCGCCTCCCGCGCCCACGGGTCAATCGCCGCGCCGTCGGCGCCGTGGTGGTCGCCGCCACGCTCTCCCTGTCCGCCTGTGGCATGTCGGAGGACACCACGGCCTCCGGATCCGGCGCGGAGGACACCACCTCGTGTCAGACGCGAACCCCGGTCAGGCTCGTCCTCCAGTGGGTGGCGCAGTCGCAGTTCGCCGGCTACTACGCCGCCAAGGAGAAGGGCTACTACGACGCCGAGTGCCTCGATGTGACCATCCAGGAGGGTGGCGTCAACATCGTGCCGCAGCAGGTGCTGTCGGCGGGCAACGCGGAGTTCGCGGTCAGCCACGTCACCAAGACGATGGCCACCCGGGAGCAGGGAGCCGACCTCGTCAACATCGGCCAGGTGTTCCAGCGCGGCGCGTACCTGCAGGTCGCCTGGGCGGACTCGGGCATCAAGCAGCTCGCGGACCTCAAGGGCAAGAAGGTCGGCAGCTGGGGGTTCGGCAACGAGCTGGTGCTGTTCGCGGCGATGAAGGGCGCCGGCGTCGACCCGGCCAAGGACGTCACCGTCGTACAGCAGCCGTTCGACATGTCACTGCTGCTGAAGCGTGAGGTCGACGCGGCCCAGGCCAAGATCTACAACGAGTACGCCCAGCTTCTGGAGACCGTCAACCCCGAGACCGGCGCGCTGTACAAGCCGGAGGACTTCTCGGCCATCAGCCTTCAGGACGCGGGATACACGAGCCTTGAGGACGGTATCTACGCGCGTGGCGACTGGCTGGCCGAGGACGCCAACAAGGACGTCGCCGTGAAGTTCCTCAAGGCGACGTACAAGGGCTGGGGCTTCTGCCGGGACGACCTGACCGGCTGTGTCGAGATCGTCCTCAACAACGGCAGCGCGCTCGGCCAGGGCCACCAGACGTGGATGCTGAACGAGGTCAACAAGCTCGTGTGGCCTTCACCCGACGGCATCGGGACCGTCGACCAGAAGGCGTGGGACCAGACGATCAAGATCGCGATCGACGCCAAGGTGCTCAAGGCCGACCCCGGTGAGGGCGCCTTCCGCAGGGACCTCACCGAGAAGGCGGACCAGGAGCTCAAGGCGGAGGGATTCGACATCACCGGCGAGGGCTACAAGCCGGAGACCGTGGAACTCACCGCCGGGGGCAAGTAGCAGATGATGTTCGTGCGTTATGCGGCATAAGTCGGTGTAAGGCACGGACAACACCCGGCGAGCCTGCCACGATGATGGCCGCAACCGTCGATCACATCACCTCAACGGAGGAGACAATGGCACCCAGCGAAGCGGGACTCGTCCGCCGGACTATCTGGCTGCTTCGTGCCGTGGCCGCCCACCCGGAGGGTGTCGGGCTCAGCGAGGTCGCCAGGGAGGCCGGCATCCCCAAGGCGACGTGCTACCGCGTGCTCACCGTCCTCGAACGGGAGAGCTGGCTGACACTCGATCCGGACACCCGCCGTTATCGGGTCTCACTCGGCCTCCTCTCGATCGTCGGAGGACTGCTGGACCGCGACGGCGCTTACGGCCACATGCGCGGCGTCCTGCGGCAACTCGCCGAGGAGACCAAGGAGACCTCCGGGTTCGACGTGCTCCTGCCACCCAACGTCATGGTCGTCGCACAGGTCGCCGGGCCCTCGCTGATCGGGCAGACGCTCAAACCCGTCCCGCGGACCCAGCCCGTGTGGGCGACCTCGACCGGCAAGGTTCTGCTCGCCGCCCTCGATCCGGAGGCGGTGCGGACGGATTTCGCGGCCGAGTTCTCGGAGAAGGCCCCCGAGGAGCTGGGCGGTCTGGACGCGTTCATCGAGTCGCTGGACTCGGTCCGCCGCAACGGCTTCGCCCTCGCCTACGACGAGCTCGAAGTCGGCGCGGCGTCCGTGGCCGCGCCGGTACGGGTCAGGGACTCCACGCCCTACGCGGTGTGGATCGGCGGCCCCACCTATCGCATCACGCGTGACCGCATCGATTCGGTGGCGGAATCGGTGATCGAGGCCGCTCGAAGGCTGAGTGAACTGCTGAGCGTCACGGACATCGTCCTGCCGAGTTCCCTGACCGGGGGCCAGACCACCAACTGATCGGCGCCAAGGAGGCGCGACGAGGAGTTCGCCCATGACATCTCTTACCGACACGATCGCCGCTGCCGAAAGCATCGCCGACAGCGTGCAGAAAGGCGGGTTCGTCGGCGGGGTCAAGCAGTCCGGCCCGGGGCGTGAGAGCGGCCGGGCCGGGATGGACGAGTATCCCGAGGTCGAGTACATGTCCGTCAGGGCACCGTGGTGACCGGGTTCATCCTGGCGGGCGTGCAGTTACGCCCGCGCATCGGTGACGTCGCCGGCAACATCGAGCGATCGTCGAAGTGGATCACGAAGGCGGCCGAGGCCGGTGCGCGGCTCGTCGTCCTTCCCGAGGCGTCCTCCGCGGGGTACGTCTTCGCGGACCGCGCCGAGGCCCTTCGGTACGCCGAGGAGGTCCCCGAAGGACCGGCCTGCTCGGCCTGGGCCGCACTCGCCAGGAGACACGGTCTCTGGATCGTCGCCGGTGTCACCGAACGCGAGGGCGACCGGGCGTACAACTCGGCCGTGCTGATAGGCCCTGACGGGCACGTCGGAACGTTCCGCAAGGCCCATCTCTGGAACGACGAGAAGGCCATCTACCACCGCAACGAGGCGGGGTTTCCGGTCTTCGACACGCCTCTGGGGCGGATCGGGGTGGGGATCTGCTACGACGCGTGGTTCCCGGAGACCTTCCGCAGCGCGGCTCTCCAGGGCGCCGACCTGATCGTTCTTCCGTCGAACTGGGTCCCCGTGCCGGGCCAGCCGGCCGATGTGCCGGCCATGGCCACCCTCATGTGCATGACCGGTGCGCACAGCAACCAGTCCTACGTCGCGGGCGTGAGCCGGGTCGGTGTCGAGCGCGGTCAGGAGTTCGTCGGGAGATCGGTGGTCGTCGGCCCCGACGGCTGGATCGTCGCGGGTCCCGCGAGCGACGACGGCGAAGAGCTGTTGCTCGCCGAGATCGACCTCATCGGGTCGCGAGAGGCCCGGCGCGGCAACCCGTTCAACCAGCCGCTGGCGGACCGCCGCCCCGATCTCTACGTCACCCGCGACGCCCGGGACGCCCAGGACGGCCGACGGGACTGATCCCGGCGCCGCGGCCACGAACGGGCGCCCGGTTTCCATCCTCGAATCCCTTGACACAATCCCGGCCGTCCTCAAAAATTGAACCAACGGTTCATCAGATGAACCATAGAAGGAGACGAAGTGAGCATCCAGGTCCGCAAGATCATCAAGCATCTCGAGGAGACCGTGCTCGAGAACGGGCGGCCGGTCGAGCGCTCGCACCGGGTCGCGTTCGTCGGCGCGGTGATCACCAACCCGTACCCGAGCGAGTACGTCCAGGACCTGGTGACGCTCGCCGACGAGCTGGGCGAGGAGATCGGGCAGCTCGTCGGCCCGGCCTGCGTGGAACTGCTCGGTGACGAGGTGGAGGCGTTCGGCAAGGCCGCGCTCGTCGGCATCGACGGCGAGGTCGAGCACGGCTCGGCGCTGATCCACAACCTCCGGTTCGGCAACGTCTTCCGCAAGGCGGCCGGCGGCACCGAACTCCTGCCCGCCGCCGAGAAGGTCGGCCTCCCCGGCAGCCCGATCGACATCCCGCTCAAGCACAAGCTCGACGCGAAGACCCGCTCGCACCACCAGACGGTGACCTTCCAGGTGGCCGACGTCCCCCGTCCCCGCGAGATCCTCGTGATCTGCGCGGCCGCCAACGCCGGTCGCCCGCTGGCCCGCCTGGCCGCGTTCGGCGCCGAGACGAAGACCCAGTGACACCCGCGGGACGAAGGAAGGCGATCCGATGACCGTCACCGACGCGCAGACATGGACCGGCCGGCGGGTGAAGGAGGCCGACAAGGAGTACGTCATCCACTCCTGGTCGGTCCAGGGTGCGCTCGACCCCATCCCGGTCGCCGGAGGCTCGGGCTCCTGGTTCTGGGACTACGAAGGCCGCAAGTACCTCGACTTCCAGTCGCAGCTGGTCAACCTCAACCTCGGACACCAGCACCCGAAGCTGGTCGAGGCCATTCGCAGCCAGGCCGAACAGCTGTGCTACATCGGCCCCGGTTTCGCCGAGCGGTCCCGGGCGGAGCTGGCCGAGATGCTGGCCGGGCTGACGCCCGGTGACCTGAAGATGAGCTTCTTCACCACCGGTGGTGCGGCGGCCAACGAGAACGCCGTGCGCCTCGCCCGTCACGTGACCGGCCGCCAGAAGATCGTGGCCCGGTACCGCTCCTATCACGGGGCGACCGCGGGGGCGATGGCGCTGACCGGGGACCCACGTCGCTGGGCGGCGGAGCCGGGCATGACCGGCGTGGTGCGGATGCTCGATCCGTACACCTACCGCTGCCCCGCGGGCCACCCCGACCCGTGCCCCGTCTGCTCGGGGGGACCGCACCTGGAGGAGATCCTCCAGTACGAGAACCCCGACACCGTGGCCGCCGTGATCGTCGAGCCGGTGACCGGCACGAACGGGCTTCTGTACCCGCCTGACGGATACCTCCGCTCCCTGAGGGAGGTCTGCGACAAGTACGGCATCCTGCTCATCTTCGACGAGGTCATGGCGGGGTTCGGCCGGACGGGCGAATGGTTCGCCTGCGACCACTGGGATGTCGTCCCGGACATCCTCACCACCGCGAAGGGGCTCAACTCCGGTTACGTCCCGCTGGGCGCGATGACCGTGTCGGAGAAGATCTCCGACTGGTTGCGGGACAACATGTTCTGGGGCGGTCTCACCTACGCGGGACACCCGCTCGCCTGCGCCTCCGGGGTCGCCTCTCTGCGCATCATGCAGGACGAGGGTGTCGTCGAGAACTCCCGGCTCATGGGCCGGCGGCTCGGCGAAGGGCTCGCGACCCTGGCCGGCAGGCACCCGAGCATCGGTGACATTCGTGGCCGTGGCCTCTTCTACGGAGTGGAACTCGTCAAGGACCGGGCCACGCGCGAACCGCTCGTCCCGTTCAACGCCAAGGGTCCCGCGGCCGCACCCGTGAGCCGCGTGCTCAAGGCGGCGATGGAGCGTGGCGTGTACCTCACGGCGAACTTCAACGTGCTGCGCCTGACCCCGCCGCTCATCATCCGCGAGCCGGAGATCGACCTGGCCCTCGACGTGCTGGACGAGGTGCTCACACTGGCCGACGAGCACTACGTCGGCTGATCAGACCGACCGTCCAGCTGGTGTGACCGGCCGTTCAGGAGGGGAAACGATGGGATCGACACTCATCAAAGGCGGTACCGTCGTCAACGCCGACGCCGCGATCCGAGCCGATGTCCTGGTGCGTGACGGTCTCGTCGTCGCACTCGGGCTCGGCGACGACTGGTCGGCCGACGAGGTCGTCGACGCGACCGGGAAGCTCGTTCTCCCCGGCGGTATCGACGTGCACACGCATCTGGAATATCCGATCGACGGCTTCACGACCCGAACGGCGGACGACTTCCACAGCGGCACGATCGCGGCCGCGCACGGCGGGACGACGACGGTCATCGACTTCGTGAAGAAGGAGCCCGACAAGTCCCTCTTCGACTCATACATGCGTCGCCGGGATGTGGCCGCCGACAAGGCCGTCGTCGACTTCGGGCTGCACGCCATCGTGCCACCGCGCGACCAGCAGGAGAACGTGCTGGACGACCTGCGCCGCCTGGCCGGGGAAGGCGCGTCGAGCTGGAAGTTCTTCATGGCCTACCCCGGCACGCAGATGGTCGACGACGGCCAGCTGCTCGAAGGCCTCGAACTCGCGGTCGAGTACGGCGTGCTGCCGATGGTGCATGCCGAGAACGGCCACATGGTGGCCCGAGAGACCCGATTGCTGATCGAGAGTGGACGCACCGCCGAGAACTACCACGCCACGGCGCACGGCCACGAGTCCGAAGCCGAAGCGGTGCATCGGGCGATCGTCCTGGCGGACTCCGTCGGCAGTCCCGTCTACGTGGTGCACGTCTCCAGCGCGGCGGCCGCGGCGGAGATCGGCCAGGCGCGGAGCCGGGGCTCGCTGGTGTGGGGGGAGACGTGCCCGCAGTATCTCGCGGTCGCGTACGAGGACTACGCCGAACTCGGTGAGAAGGCCGCCGCGTACATCTGCTCGCCGCCGATCCGGGAGCGCGGCAACCAGGAGGGCCTGTGGCAGGCGCTCACCACGGGGGCGCTGTCGACGGTGGCCACCGACCACGCGGGTTTCTGCCTGGAGCAGCCCAACGACCTCCCTCCGCAGAAACTGCGCAGCCCCGGCTACTTCCCGAAGGTTCCCAACGGGGTTCCGGGAGTCGAGGACCGGCTCATGGTCGTCTGGGAGACGGGAGTCACGACGGGCCGGATCGACATGTGCAGGTTCGTCGACCTCATGGCGACGCGTCCGGCCAAGTTGTTCGGGCTCTTCCCGCACAAGGGCCTGGTGGCCGTGGGCGCGGACGCCGACCTCCTCGTGTGGGACCCCGCGGCGGACCACGTCATCACCACGGCCGGTTCGCACATGCGCACGGACTACAACCTCTACGACGGCATGCGGGTGACCGGACGACCGGTCCACGTGTTCTCCCGCGGCCATCACCTCGTCAACGACGGAGCCTTCGACGGGAAACCCGGTCGCGGATCCTTCCTGACCCGGGGCAAGCCCCACCTCTTCTGACCCCGACTGATCGGAGTTCTCCGGATATGAAACTTCCCCTCGGCATCCACGTCGGTGAGAGGCTGAGCCTCGAACAGACCTACTGGCAGGCCGAATTCGCGGATCGGAACGGATTCGAGTCGGTCTGGGTGGCCGAAGGCCGCCTGGCCAGGGACGGAATCGTGCCCGCGGCCATCATCGCGAGCAGGACCTCCAACCTGAAGATCGGCACAGGCGTCGTCAACAACAAGAGCCGCAACGCGGCGCTGATGGCGGTGACCTTCAAGACCCTGGACGAGGTGGCTCCGGGTCGCGCGATCCTCGGCATCGGCGCCTGGTGGGAGCCGCTCGCCACGAAGGTCGGCCAGCCGCTTGTGAAGCCGCTCGCCTCGATGCGCGAGTACATCGCCGTCTGCCAGGCGTTCTTCCGCAACGAACTCGTCTCCTTCGAAGGCGAGTTCGTGCAGATGCGCGACGTGCGATTCGACAGCATGTACCGCGAGAACAAGCCGGTCGACATCCCCATCTACATCGGCGCGGTCGGGCCGAAGATGCTGGAGCTCGCCGGAGAGATCAGCGACGGCGTCCACATGGACTTCCTCCTGCCGCCGTCCTATCTGACCGGCGCCAAGGAGGCGATCGGCCGGGGCGTCGCCAAGCGCACCGACGGTCGCGCGGGGATCGACCTGACCCAGATCGTGGCATGCAGCGTCAACGACGACGACCCGCAGGAGGCCATCGACGCGTGCAAGGCGTTCCTCACCCTCTACCTCATGCAGCAGCCGCACATCGCCGAGCACTGTGGCGTGGAGCGCGAACTGGTCGACCGGCTGCAGGAGGTGGCGGGATGGCCCGCGACCCCCGAGGACATCAAGCGCGCGATGCCTCTCGTCTCGAACTCGCTGGTGCAGAGCGTCACCGCGTGCGGGTCCACGTCGCAGGCATTCGACAAGCTCATGTCGTACCACGAGGCCGGCGTCAGGTGCCCGATCATCTCCACGCTCGGCGACAAGGAGCGGACGCTCACCAGCCTTGCCATGGCCGCGAAGGACTGAACATGGATCACCACTCTCCCCGGACGACCATCGCCATCGTGGGCGGGACGGGACCTCAGGGTCGCGGCCTCGGATACCGGCTGGCCCGTGCCGGACACCAGGTCATCCTGGGATCACGTGACGGAGACCGGGCCGCGCGGGCGGCCGCCGACCTGTCGGAGCTTCCCGCCGTGGAAACGACCGTCCGCGGAGACACCAACGCGTCGGCGGTCGCCGACGCGGAGGTCGTCATCCTCGCCGTGCCGTACACGGGGCACGCGGACCTGGTCGGCGGTCTGGCCGCCGGCCTCGACGGCAAGCTGCTGATCAGCTGTGTCAATCCCCTCGGCTTCGACCGGCACGGCCCGTACGGACTGGACGTACCGGACGGCAGCGCCGCGGAGGAGGCGGCGCGGATCGTACCCGGCACCACGGTCGTCGGCGCGTTCCACCATCTCTCGGCGCCGCTCCTCCTCGATCCCGGCGCGGACCTGTCCCACGAGGACGTGCTGGTGTGCGGTGACGACGCGGAGGCCAAAACGCGCGTGATGGCACTGGCCGTCGAGGTGACCGGCGGCCGGGGAGTCGACGCCGGTCGTCTGCGAACGGCACGCCAGCTGGAGCCGCTCACCGCCGTGCTCATCTCCGTGAACAAGCGCTATCGCACGCGGTCCGGCATAGCGGTGACCGGAATGCCGCAGCCCACTCCCGAGAAGGTGATCGTATGAAGCTCGCCGCGGTTCAGCTCCGCGCCACGGACGACCGGACGGAGACCATCGGCAGGGCCGGCGATCTCGTGGACGCCGCCGCCGACCAGGGCGCCGGCATCGTTCTTCTTCCCGAGCTGTTCGCCGTCCCGTTCGTGCAGCCCGAACCGGACCCGGATTACTTCGAGCTGGCGGAGCGTCTCGACGGCCCGTCGAACACGATGGCGGCCGACCGATCCCGTCGGCACGGGATCACGGTGGTCTCCTCGATATTCGAGGCCGGTGATGTTCCCGGCGTGTATTTCAACGCCGCCTGCACGTATGTCGCGGGCGAGCTGAAGTCGGTCTATCGAAAGTCCCACCTGCCGTTCTCCAACGGATTCCCGGAGAAGTTCTACTTCCGGCCGGGGGGCACCGAGCCCGAGGTCGTGCAGACAGGTGAGACCGGGGTCGGCACGATCATCTGTTACGAGAGGCACTTTCCTGAGCTGAGCAGGATCGTCGCCCTTCGAGGCGGTTCGGTGCTGTGCGTGCCGGTCGCGTCCGCGAGCGCGCCCATGCGTGAGGTCTTCCAGCTCGAACTGAGGGCACACGCCGTGTTCAACGGGCTCTTCGTGATCTGCGCCAACCGGGTGGGCAGCGAAGGCGTCAAGGACTACTTCGGGATGAGCGCCGTCTACGGCCCCGACGGCGACATCCTCGCCCAGGCGAGTGACGACAGCGACGACGTCGCGGTCGCCGAGGTCGACCTGGAGCTGATCGCGAGTTCGCGCCGTCGCCGCCCGTTCCTCAGGGACCGGCGCCCGGAGTTGTACGACCGGTTGACGGCGATGTGACACCACCCGGAAAAACCCCGCCCGGAAAAACCCGCACGCCACGTGCCCGCATGAGATCCCCGACGTTTCCGTCCGAGCCGCGTTCCGGCATCGGGACAGACCCCCGGCGGGTTGCTCCTTCTGCGGAGACAGAGCGCGCGATAACGGCCGCACGCGCGCTGATCGACGCTACCGGCAAACTTCTCGACCACCTCGGACTGTTCTGATTTCGGGGACCGAGAGCGTCTTCGGTATGTACGAGGTGGTGACGTGGCCGTTGTCCTCGCCGTCGGGTTTCCGAGGTGAGGGGAGCTCCTCGTTGTCGTCAACCCACGTTTTCGACAGGAGGGGCAACCGGTGTCGGCGACGGTGCCAGTGATAGCCCATCGCCCCCGCCATCAGGGCGACCGTGGCGATCAGCCCGGCGATCATCGCCTGAAGCACCAAGTCCATATCACCCACCCCCATCCTTAAATTTCTCTATGCGACTTTTCGCGAGAAGGGGGTTTCATGGACGCATCATGGCTTGCTTTCCTTGAAAGCGATTTACCTCACCATGTCATCCCGATTCCCCCTCCCGACCCACATAGCTCGCACACCCCATGCGCCCCGGATGGGCACATCGGGAGGGTTCGGCTGTTCGACGCTTCCGATGGGTCGCCCCGCTCGTTCCCGCGGGGCATCGAGGTGCGTCCGCGTCTTCGCGGCTCGGGTCGGCTGGCTATCATCGCGAAGTGACGGACGACGCTCTTCATGATCACGCCATTGACGCATTCATCGCGGCGGCCAACACCGCTGACCACACCCAGCGGGCCACACTTCTGAGCCGCGCTCTCACCGCCGACGTCGTCTTCTGGGGGCCGTTGGGCCGAGGCGTCGGGCGCAAGGCGGTCGAGGACTTCATCACCGAGGTGGTGCAGGGGCACCCGTCCGGCCCCTGCCGGATGGTCCGTACGACCCGGGTGGACGCACCGGACGAGTGGGCGCGTTTCGGGTGGCGCTACGAGGACGCCTCGGGCCGGAGCCTGCTGACCGGGATGGACGTGGTGCACGTCACCCCCGAGGGCGACATCGACGAAATAGTGATCTTCGCCGACTCCCCGGAATGACCTCCGGCTCACCCGAGTGCCGGACGCGCTCTGACACACCCGCGCCGGGTGCCCGCCGTCTTCGTGAGGTCGATATTCGGTATGACCGAAGACACATTCGGCTGTACCGAAGCGTCGCGGCGTCCCTCGTCCCCACGCGGTGATATCCGCTGATCGTCGCGAGGCCCCCGGCGGAGGCTCCAACGGGGGAGGTGGAGCCGGGGCGGCACAGGTCGCGGGTTCCTGGGGACGGGCCCGCGTGCCACTACCCGCCGGGGGCGGTTCAGGGTCCCGACCGCTGCCGGGCCTCCGTTCAGGCGGAGGCGGGCGGTCCGGGAAGGAGATCATCCGGAGCGGACGAGGCTGCCGGGACCGACGGGTCTGACAGCTCGGAGAGGTTCTCATCGGGGAGCGGATCCGAGGGAAGCTCGCACCAGACGGTCCGGCCGGGCTGTCGTCCGTGGGAGCGGCAGCCCCAGTTCCCGCCCGAGAGCATGCCGACGATGGCGAGCCCCCGGCCGTTCTCCATCAGCAAGGACACCGGGTCCGTCCGAAGGCGGGGTTCCTCGACGCTGAGGCCCGCGTCCACGACCTCGACGCGCAGCAGGCCACCGTACGACAGCAGCCGCAGGATCAGCGGGTCGTCGTCACCGGCCCCGGCCTGCCCGCTCACCCCGTGCCGAGCGTGCCGGACGGCGTTGGTCACCAGCTCGGACACGGCCAGCCGCGCGTTCTCGTAGGCCGGATGCCCCTCCCCCAGCCATTTACGAACCTCCTCCCGTGCCCTCGAAGCGGCTTCGACATTACCGAGCAGAAGTATTTCGCTAAACGTCTCCGGTTCCATGGGATTGCGCCTTCCGACCGAATTGAACCGACCCGTTCTCACGTGAGCCGTCGACTGACATCCCGCGACAGCGTCGGCCCGACGGGAAAACGGTCCCAAACACCGAGGCACGGAGGAAGCAGATCCGCGCTTATCAGGGGTTCACAGTTCGAGAAGTAAGTTCACAAAACTGTGAACCCAAGAAAATCCCGTATTCCATTCCCTCCGCAATGCAAATGAAGGAGAATCCCCAGGAGACAGCGAGAGGAGAGCGAGATGAGCGTCATACCAGAACCGGATCCAGAGATGGAGCCCACACCCGAGACAGAGTCGGAGCCGGAGTTCGATACGGATTACCATGAATCCACGCGCGTTCAATTCGGTAGAGAGCTACGGAAATACCGGCTTTTGTCGAGATTTACCCAGAGGCAGCTCTGCCTCGCGGTCCCCCTCGCCGTGAGCCAGCTGAGCATGCTGGAGAACGGCCACCGTGCCCCCACCTGGAAGCTGGCCCGTCAGCTCGACGAGGCCCTCAACCTGGGCACGACGCTCGCCGACCTCCTGGACCACCTGGACCGCACGGCCACCCAGGTCCCCCACTGGTTCCGCCCCTGGCTGGAGTTCGAGCCCCTCTCGACCTCCCAGCGCATCTGGGAACCCCTGATGGTGCCCGGCCTCCTCCAGACCGAGCAGTACGCGGAAGCCATCCTCAGCCGCAGCCCCGGCGTCACTCCCGAGCAGGTGAAGCAGAACGTCGCGGACCGGATGGGCAGAAAGAGCATTCTGCACCGACCCGATCCCCCGATGCTCTGGGTCATCCTGGACGAGGGCATCCTGCACCGTCCCGTCGCCGATCCCGAGGTGATGAGGGGACAGTTCCACCATCTTCTGGAGATGTCGGAGAGCCGATGGCTCTCTCTGCAGGTGCTCCCCCACAGCGCGCGCAACGTGCTCGGCCTGCTGGGCGGCTTCACCATCGCCGACATGCCGAAAAACGCACCGCCCGTGGCATACATCGATTCCCAGAGCACCGGGGACCGGACGAGCGAGCGGGCCGAAGAGATAAAAAGGCTAGAATTCCTATATGACCTGATCCGTGCGGACGCCCTATCCCGGAGCGATTCACGCGACAAGATCAAGGAGGCGATCCAGCGATGGACGACCTGACCCAACAGCTTCACACCGCTCACTGGCGCAAATCCACCCTCTCCGGCCACGACGCGAGCAACTGCGTGGAAATCGCCGTCCTCTCCCACGGCAACCGAGGCATCCGCGACAGCAAAAACCCCACCGCCCCCGCCCTCATCCTCACCCCCACCGCATGGAACACCTTCATCACCGGCGTGAAGAACGGCCACTTCGACTGACCACCCACCCAAGGAAACGCCACAGCAATGGACATCCCTGCCCAGGAGCTCCACAGCGTCCACTGGCGTAAATCCACCCTCTCAGGTGGAGACGGAAGCAACTGCGTCGAGATCGCCGACCTCTCCCACGGCAACCGAGGCATCCGCGACAGCAAAAACCCCACCGCCCCCGCCCTCATCCTCACCCCCACCGCATGGAACACCTTCATCACCG
>NZ_JBEPDA010000005.1:395508-458593 GCF_040299985.1 Streptosporangium sp. NPDC000563
GGCGTGAAGAACGGCCACTTCGACTGACCACCCAAGGAAACGCCACAGCGACGACCCCTTTTCGTCCCGCTGCGGACCGCTCCCCGTTCACAGCATGATCGAGAGCCCGGCGTTCGCCTGATGAAGCAAGAGAGCTCCTGGTAGACGGGTCCATCACCGTCACGACCAGGAGCTCTGGGTGTTGCCCTACCGTGCCACGGTCGTTTCGTCGCCTGTTCACAGGAGGTTTCGTGAAGGTCAGCGTCGTCATTCCCGCCTTCAACGTGCGGAACAAGTTACGCCTGTTGCTGTACACCCTCGCGCACAGCGTGCTCGATCCGGGAGACTCCTTCGAGATCGTCGTCGCCGACGACGGCTCCACCGACGGTACCGGCGAGATGGTCGCCGAGCTGGCGGGCCGTGACAACCTGACCTACCTCTACCTTCCGCGCACCGATCGGTCGAGCCGGGCGGCCGCCCGTAACGCGGGCATCGCCAAGGCCGACGGGGAACTCATCGTCATGGTCGACTCCGACACGGTGGTCGGGCCGACCTATCTCGCCGAACACGTCCGTTATCACCGGCTCAGGAATGATCTCGTGGTGATCGGCCCCCGCCCGGACCTCGGAGACGGAGACTTCGACGAGGAGCGCCTCAGCCGCGAATTCACCTTCGACGCCATGCCCGCCGTCGCCTGGGGCGATCCGCGCGAGCGGGTGCTAGCCGAATTCTCGGGCAACATGAACCGGCTCGCCATCTGCTGGCATTTCCTGTTCACCTGCAACGCCTCGGTACGCGTCGAGCACCTACGCCGGCTCGGTGGTTTCGACGAGGCGTTTCTCGGCTGGGGACTTGAGGACACCGACCTGGGATATCGGCTGCGGCAGGCGGGACTGGCCTTCGCCTTCAACGTCTCGGCCGTGGCCTACCACCAGCGGCGCCGGGAGATAGACGCCGCGATGTACGACGACTGGGTCCACAATCTCTCCTACATGATGGCCAAGCATCAGGCGCCGGAAGTGGCGATCCAGTCGATCGTCGGCCCGGCGATGAACCCCACTGACCGGCGGATCGGCTGGGTTGAGGCGATGCGCTGCTTCGAGTTCGCCGCGCGGGCCCTCGACGGCCGGCTACCGGTGTCCACCACCTACCGGCTCGTGGTGGTCGAGGAGGACACGGTCGACGCCGCGACGGCGGAGTTGGCGGCCCACGGCGCGACGAGCGATCTTCTCGTCATCGACGAGACCCCCGGCGCCGAGCTGTCCGGCCCGGTCCAGTGCGTGGACACCTCCGGCGAACTGCTCTACTTCCACCGGCCGTCGGCGACACAGCGAGCCGAGATCCTCAGCCGCTACCCGGTGGCCGACGGATGAGCTGAACGTATTTCACCCCGTTTCGCGGGCCTGAAGAACGACGACCTCGACTGATTTCACATGCACCTTCACCAAGAAACCCCCCGATCACATGGCGAATTCGGGGGGTTTCTCTGTTTGGCGAGAGAACTCAGTCACTCCGATCGACTGGATCGTCGACGCCCAGCACAATCAGCTCCAGTTTTCGGGCGGACCGTCCTGTAGGTCTTCGACGCTCACTCCCGGCAGGTCGTTGAGCAACCGCCCCCACACCTGCTTTCCTGCGAGCGTCAGTACAGTACGGTCAGTCCGATTACCCCAGTAGGCGGCCTCTGCCACGTCGATCGGCACCACATCGACCCCAAGGTCCGCCCAGGTGCCGGAGATCCCTCGCTGGGCATCACCGTCAAGATCGATTTTGACAGGGTCGTATCCAACGCCGAGTTTCACGACAATCTCATCGAGACCCAGTCGGGGATTACGGGCCAGAAGTTCCGCGTCCAGATATTCTCGCTGGTCCACGGTGAGGTGTGCTCGTGCGGTGATCACTGATATGGCAGGCAGAAGAAGACCGTCAGGGACACGACGTTTGATCGCATGCACCACGCCGACCGCTTGGTCGTGTCCTTGGGCATAAGCGGTGATGAGCGAGGTGTCGAGAATGAACTTGGCGCTCACGCCGTGGCCCGGCCGGCGTACTTGGCGATCAGTTCTTCGGCTCGACGCTCACCGGCGGCGAACCCCTCAGGGTTGGAGGTGCGGATCGCCTCGATGCGACGCGCTTCTCGCTCCTTGGCAGCCCGGTAATCCTGCTGCATCTGTCGGTGAACGGCCTGAGCGATGTACTCGGCAGGCGTGATGTCCTGGCCGGTCTCGGCAATCCACTGCCTGGCCTCGGCAAGCAGATCGGCGGGAAGTTCGTTGCTCATGTCCCGAGCGTAGTGCAGGCACCTCGCACAGGCGGGGAATCAATGGAGAGCTTCGCGGTATGGAACATCGACAACACCCACAGAGGTTCACAATGGCCCCGTCTGGAGGCATGGCCTCGCTGAAGGCTGAGGACTGTGCCACGGATCAGGGCCGGGGCGGGGTGGTGAGTTTCGCGACGTCGGCGGCGTAGACGGTCATCCAGTGCGGATGCAGCCGGTAGTAGACCACCTCGTTGGTCCAGTCGAAGGCGTCGTCGCCGTAGAAGTCCTTGAAGTACGCGAGCAGGTCCGGCCAGTCCGCGGCCGGCTCGCCGTCCTGGGGGTTGAGGATCTCCACGGTGCCGTGGGTGAACACGCCCAGTTCCTCACCGCGCATGTACGCGGCGCTGACGGCGGGCCTGGCGGCGAGGTGGCGGGCCTTGGCGGCGTTGAGCGCCGTGCCGAAGTGCCACTTTCCGTGCAGGAAGTGCCCGTCCACCCCGCTGATCCGCGGCTCACCCTTCGCCGTCACGGTGGACAGCGCGAGGGGGCACATACCGGCGAGGACCTGGGTGAGCTGCTCTGCGCCCAGGGTGCGCTCGCCGCTGATGACCGAGCGGAGGTACGAGTTGGAGCGGAAGAGAGAGGCGTCCAGGAGGGCCTGGAGCTCTTTGAGCTCTTCTGGCGTTTCGCGCATCGAAATCCTTGTCTATCCGTAGGGCCCGGTCCACGCCCACCATCGACGCCGACCGGGGAACCCATGCTCGACCCAAAACCCGACACCTTGTGTCATGTTTCTTCCCTGGTCTTTGAGGCGACGTCGTCGGTCGTGGTCACCTTGAGCGCCTTGAGCGTCTCCGTGAGCTGCTCATCCGTCGCGACGACCGCGCCACCCCCGGCACCCGGCTTCTGTTGTTCGGTGCCGCCGGCTTCATGCCCCAGCTGCGGGAAACCGCGCAGGAACGCGCGGACGTACAACTCGTCGACCTGACCCGCCTCTACGAGGGTTCCTGAGCAGCCGGTGCCCTGTCCCGCGATGCTGAGGGGCAGGGCACCGGATCTCGTGCGTCAGACGGTGAAGTCGCGGAGCAGGCCGGTGTACTTCTTGGAGCGGGGAGGGGCGAACTCGCCTCGGGTGCTCGTCCGCAGGCCGAGGGAGACGAGCGACTCGACGAGCTTGGTCGCCACGGTGACGCCGTCGATCACCGGGACGCCGACCGCGCGGGAGACGTCCGCGCAGAAGGAGGCCATGCCCGCGCAGCCGAGCACGATCGAGTCGCATCCGTCCCGTTCCACGGCCTCCGCGCACAGGGCGGTCACCACTTTGCGCGCGTCCGAGGAGGGGTCGTCCAGTTCGAGTACGGGGATGTCGCAGGCGTGCACCCCCCGGCACGCGCCCGCGAAGCCGTACCGGGTGGCGAGGTCCCACGCCCGGCCCGTGGTCCTGGCGAGGGTCGTCACGACGCTGAAGCTCCGGCCGACCAGGGTGGCGGCGTGCATGGCCGCCTCGGCGATCCCGACCACCGGCCCCGAGGCGAGCTCGCGGGCGGCGTCGAGGCCGGGGTCTCCGAAGCAGGCGATGACGTATCCGTCCGCCCCCGCCGCCTCGCCCGCCGCGATCTCCGCCAGCAGGCCGGGCACGGCGAGGGCCTCGTCGTAGTGACTCTCGATCGACTCCGGGCCCATCGCCGGGTTCACGGCCGTGACGACGGTGGACGGCGCCGCGACCGCCCGGGCGCATCGGCCGATGTTCTCGGTCATGGCCCGGGCGGTGTTGGGGTTGATCACCCGGAGGTCGACGCGGGTCATCAACCGACCAGGGTCGTGCCGTCCGACACCCGGTCGGTGTCACGGTCGAGACCGCCGATCCTCGGCGACATCCGCTCCAGCACGGTGAATGCCACGAACCCGAGCCCGCAGCCGACGAACCAGCTGTAGTCGGCGATCCAGGTCACGTCGATCGTGGTGAGCTCCAGGTCGAGCAGCATCTTCGGCACGAGCACCGACACGATCGCGGGGACCCCGCTGAGCACCGTCGCCCAGACCGCGTTCGGGTTGTAGCCGCCCTGGAAGAAGTAGCGGCCGGTCGCCTCCAGGGTGAACATGTCGTCCACCCAGATCCGCTGGCGGCTCACGATGTAGTAGCCGGAGATCAGGATCCCGAACAGCGGCCCGATCAGGGCGCCGAGGATGCCGAGCGTGTAGTGGATGGCGTCGGGGTTGCTGTACCAGTTCCACGGCGTGAGCAGCACGGAGCCGACCGCCGCGATCATGCCGCCGGTCCGCCAGCTGATCTTCTGCGGGTTCACGTTGGAGAAGTCGAACGCCGGGGAGATGAAGTTCGCGACGATGTTGATGCCGATCGTCGCGATGACGAAGGTGAGCCCGCCCAGCAGGATCGCGAACGGCGTGTCGATGCGCTCGACCGTGTGGATGGGGTCGGTGATGAGCTCGCCGAACACGGGCACGGTCGCCGACGCGGTGATCACCGTGAGCAGCGAGAAGAACAGGAAGTTGATCGGCAGCCCGAGGAAGTTGCCCTTCTTCACCGCCGCGAACGACTTCCCGTACCGGGAGAAGTCACCGAAGTTCAGCATCGGCCCCGAGAAGTACGAGACGACGAGGGCGATCGCGCTGAGCATGACCGGGATGGACGCGCCGAAGTCGAGGTTCTCGCCCTCGGAGAGGTCGAGGCTGATGTTCTCCCAGCCCGCCTGGCTGACCAGGTAGACGGCGAGCACGACCATGACGACGTAGACGGCGGGTCCCGCCCAGTCGATGAACCGCCTGATCGCCTCCATGCCCTTCCAGAACACGGCCGCCTGTGCCACCCAGAGGATGGCGTAGCAGATGTAGCCGAGCGCGGACAGGCCGAGGAAGCCGCCCTCGTTCAGCGACGCCGACGCGGGCCAGAACTTGAGGAAGATGATGATGAGCGACTGGGAGGCGAGGTAGGTCTGCACCCCATACCAGGCGATCGCGATGAGTCCGCGGATGATGGCGGGGATGTTCGCGCCGCGCACCCCGAAGATCGCCCGGTTGATGACCGGGTACGGCACACCGGTGACCTGGCTCGGCTTGGCGACCAGGTTGCAGAACACGTTCACGATGACGATGCCCACGATCAGGGCGAGGAGGACCTGCCAGCTCGCCAGCCCGAGGGCGAACAGGCTGCCCGCGGTGACGTAGCCGCCGACGCTGTGCACGTCGGACATCCAGAAGGCGAAGATGTTGTACGAGGACCATCTCTGCTCGCGGAGCGGGGCGAGGTCCTCGTTCGCGAGCCGGGGGTCGTAGTCGGGTTTGACGAGGCCGTCGCCGACGGGCATGCCCGCGGCCTCGACGACGTCGTGTAGTTTCGGCTGGGACGGTGCGCTGTGTTCGGTCATGTCGGCTTCCGTGGGGGGTACGGTGCGGGAGACCGGTGTGTCCCGCGCGCGGGTGTGCCAGGGCGGAAGGTGCTCGGGATTGACGCAGTTGCCCCCGCAGGGGCTGTGGCGTGGGCTGTTAAGTGGTCACTTAACAGCTGCCGTCAATGTATGCCTTGACACCCGACCCCTAATTTCGGCCGCGTAAAGGCCTTGTGACAATTGGCGTGGAGGCCGTGACAGCCATGACCCCGGAACCCGGCGCGGAGATCGAGGCGATCACGAACGAGCACCTCGGCCGCAGGCTCCGCGAGCTGCGGCTCCGGTCGGGGATGTCGCTGCGTGCCCTGGCGCGCGAGCTCGGCATCTCGCCCAGCGCCGTCTCCCAGATCGAGCTCGGCACGATGCGGCCGTCCGTCAGCAGGCTCATCGCCTTCGTCTCCGCGATCGGCGTGCCCCTCGCGGCCGTGTTCGACACCGCGGAGGCGGCCGACGCCGACCCGGCGGGGCCGAGCGCGCCTCCCGGGTTCGCCATCCGGCGCTCGTGGGAGGTCGCCCCCATCCGGCTCAGCGGCGGCATCACCTTCCGCAGGCTCTCGCCCGCCCCCTCACCCGACGTCGAGTTCTTCGAGTCGACCTATCCGCCGAACTCGATCTCCAACGCGCACGGCCACTTCCTCAAGCACGAGGGCTACGAGGTCGGGACCGTGACCAGGGGCGAGCTCACCATCGACTTCGAGTCCGAGGTCGTCACCCTCGCCGAGGGCGACTCCATCACCTTCCCGTGCAGCCGCCCCCACATCATCGGCAACCGCTCGGAGACCGTCACCGCCGTTGCGACCTGGCTCATCGTCCACCACTGACGGAGACGACGCGACCGTGTGAACGCCCGTGGCCCACCGGACCTTCGGCGAAGGGTCCGGTGGGCCACGGTTCGCGGGCGGCGGCTCGGTTGGGCGTCTCCTCGATCGTCGCGGCCGGATGAGCAGCCGAACGGCTCAGGCGTAGACGGACGCGAGCCACTCACCCCAGGTCCGCTCGGCGTCGGCCTGGTCGACCTCGGTGAAGAGGTGGTGGCCGGTCATGATGACGCCGTCGCCCCCGACGAACCGCAGCAGCGCGTCGTCGGTGCGCACGCCCAGGAAGCTGGGGGCGAGCACCGTGTCGACCACGCCGTCGACGCCCTGGCCCGCGACCGTGAGGTGCACCTTGTCACCCTCCCCGACCTGCTCGGACAGGCCGACGGCGCGGGTGAGACCGGCCCAGGCCAGGTCCTGGTCGGGCTGCTGCGGGGCGAACGCGGTGACCGGCACGGCGGTGCGGCCGCGGAAGTGCTCCAGATACTGGGCGAGGGTCCGCAGGTAGAGCGGGTTGCCCTTGCGGAGCGCGTCGTACTCCGCCTCCCAGTCGCCGGTCAGGACCCCGCTGTGCACGAACCGCAGCACGGTGCCACCGTTGTCACGGCCCTCGACGAGATATTCGAACGCCATGAACCCGCCGTCCTCGTCGGGCTCCGAGGCGTAGGCGAACCGGTGCGGCGGCTCCCAGGCGGTGACCGTGGAGTCACCGTTCACCCCGGGCATCGTCATCGACGCCCTGCCACCTTCGCGGGGCTCGATCTCGTTCTTGCCCATGAACCACGCGTCGACGCCGGGGCCGGTCGCGATCGCCTCCCAGACCTGCTCGGGGGTCGCCTGGAGGTCGACATCGTGGGTGAGGCGGAATTCGTGCGACATATCAGGACTCCTTGATGTCGTTGGTGTCGTTGCCCCGCCTCGCTCCTCGACGAACTTCACGAGGCCGTGGCACTGGAGGGTCTTCAGCTCTGCCGGGACGACCCGGTGACCGCCGCGCGACCGGTCGCCGGGTGCCGCTCGACCAGCGCCTCCGGCGGCCGCACCCGGATCGAATCGAGCGCCGCCTCGGCGACGCCGACCTCTTCGGCCGCCCCGCCTTCGAACATGTTCTCTACAATATCGACCGACGACTCACACCGTCAATACAAAAAAATTTGTCGGTATCGGGCGACCGCCCGAAAATGAAAACGATTCTTTACATGACCTTGAAAGTGACTGTATGTTGTCGAGCAATCACTCTACGAACTCAACGAATGTAGGTGAGCACCATGCCGGAAAACGGCACAGAGCGCCCCCCCGACCCCCGGGTGGCGTTCGTGGACGCGGAGTCGGCCCAGACGGGCGAGACGAGCGAGCGCCCCGGGACGGCCGACCGCGCCGCCGTCGCCGCGAAGACCGATGACCATCTGCCTCCCATCGCCGATCAGCCGATCGACGACAAACCTCTCGCCGCGCGATTCACCGAACCGGAAGAGGAGGAGTAGAGATGCAGCTGCACTTCCGCAACCGCTACACCTCCAAGGTGTGGGTCGCGATCATGTTCTACAGCCCCGTCGGCTGCCGCGACCACGGCCAGTGGGGCACCCGGGGCTGGTGGGCCATCGACCCGGGCGGTGAGGCGTTCGTCCTCAACACCGACAACCGGTACGCCGCCTTCTACGCCGAAGCCGCCAACGGAGCCGTCTGGACCGGTCCCTACGGCCCGATGTACGTCTACCAGAACGCCTTCGACTCCTGCATCAACATCGGCAGCACCGCCGCGAGGCGCGTCGGCACCCGACTCGTCGACATGAACGGTTATGCGCGCTACTACGTGAATCTCACCGCCTGACGCGCTCCCCTCACCTGACGCGCCGCCCGGCCCCGACCGGCCCCGCGCCACAGTGAGAGCGGACGCGGGTGAGCGCCTCCTGAGAGACGGATACCAAAATTCCCTTCTCAGGGTCCGTCCCCCCTACGCACAGGAGGCGCTCGATCCCAGCCGGGCGACCCGCGTCAAGATCAGGGCTCAGGTGTCGAGCATCCCGGCCCCGAGGATTCAGCGATGCGGGGTGAGCAGGAAACGATCCTTCGCATTGAGTTCCACGGCGGCGCGGCTGTAGAGCAGCGGGAAATACTCCCCCCTCTGCCAGGGTTCCGCCAGGTCGCGATAGTGCGGGCTCCGGGGGTCACCCGACTGACCGGGAGCGTTGATCGCCTGCGACCTGTCCCAGTCGCCGACGTCGAGCACCATCTTGAACGTGGGGCCCGACAGGGGAGCGTAACTGCCCGGCAGATAGTTCGACGCCTCCACGGTGTTCCAGGAGCCACCGCGCGGGAATGGGCCCACGTCCTTGCCCGTCGGATGCCCGAACGTGAGCCGCTGGATGTCGCCCCACTTCCAGGTGGCGGGATCGGGTCCGAGCCGACCGACCAGTTCGTCGTAGGCCGCCGCGAGCGAGGTCTTGAGAATGCGGTCCCGCACCGCCGTTCCCCCGGCGCCGAACCACCGGTCAGGGTTGTCCATCGCGTCGAAGAGCAGCAGCGGGTCGTGGATGAAGATCTGCCTCGCCACGTTCTCCGGCAGGACCTCGCGGGCGAACGCCGGTTCCAGGTGGCCGCTGAACCACGTCTCGAACAGGGCGGCCCGCCCCGAGTCCGCGCTCGTGACCGCGTCGTAGGTACGCAGCAGTTCGAGCGCCCGCGCCGTCGACGGCTGGTCGCTCGTGATGCCCGCGAGCAGCCGCACCAGCCTGCGGGCCGGGATGGAGACCTTGTCGCTCTGCAGCGCCGCCGAGTCGGCGGGCGAGGTGCGCGACCGGGAGGAGAGCACCTCGACGATGCGCTCGTGCCGGTACGGGGAGGCCCACGAGTCGAACCCGACCTTCAACGGGTGGTCCTTGGGCATGTTGAACTCGTTGGCGGAGGCGACGATCCCCTTGGCCGGGTTGTAGGAACGCGGCAGGCGGGCGCCGTCGTGGAAACCGGCCCAGTCGTAGCGGCCGTCCCCCGGCACGGGCAGCAGGCCGTCGTACCCGACCCTGTTGGGTGCCAGACCGCCCGGAACCCACCCGATGTTGCCCGAGACGTCGGCGTAGATCTGGTTCTCCGGCGGCCCGCCCCAGGTGCGCATCGCCGTCGTGAACTCGTTCCAGTTACGCGCCCGCATGTACTTCATGCTGCCGAAGTAGGGCGTCGTGCCCGGTTGCAGCCAGGTCGTACGCAGGGCGTAGGCGAGATTCCGCTCCCGATCCACCTTGATCACCGGACCGTGGCGGGTGAACGAGAGCTCGGTGCGCTGTGCCCGCTCACCTGCGACCGGCACGTTCTCCGTGACGGTCCTGAAGCGTTCCCACCCCTTGCCGTACCGGTAGCGTCCCGGGTCACCGGGGTCGAGCCGATAGACGTAGAGATCCTCCTGGTCGACGCCGAAGATGGTGAGCCCGAACGCCACGGTCCCGTTGTGCCCGATGGAGATGCCGGGCAGGGCGGGCTCCCCTGCCCCGATCACGTCGAGGCCGGGTGCCGACAGGTGGGTGATGTAGCGCAGCGCGGGCGCCTTCATCACCCGGTGCGGGTCGCTGGCCAGGATCGGACGACCCGTCGTGCTGCGCGCCGGCGCGACGGCCCAGGCGTTGCTGCCCTCGGAGAGGGCGGGCCCCGGCGGCTCGGGGACCGCGCGGACCTGGCCGTTCTGGAAGACGACGCTCTGGGTGGCGAGCTGGTAGGTGCCGAGCACGTCCGGAGGAATCGCACACGGGTCGAGCCCGTCGGGCACCACGGTCTTCCACTCGGGCTCAAGCCTGCGCATGAGCGGGTCGACACCGATGCCGCCCGCGCAGACCGCGCGGGCGCGGTCGACCTCGGAGGTCAGATTGATCGCCAGGCTGTGGCTGCGGATCCGCACGACGTCCTCGGGAGACCATCGCGCGGGCGCGTACCCCAGCTCGCGAAACTCCTGCGGCATCGCCTCCGGGGTGCGCTTCAGCCAGTCGACGTAGGCGTTGATCCCCTCGGCGAACCGGGTGGCCGCCTTCTTCGCGTCGGGACCGTAGCTCTGCCACTCCTTCTCCATGTCCCCGCGGTAGAGGAACAGCCTGGCCACCTGGTCCTGCCTGAGGTAGGCGGGGCCGAGCACCTCGGACAGAAGCCCGAGGCCGCGACGGCGCCACAGGTCGATCTGGAACAGACGGTCGCGGGCCGCGTTGAACCCCTGCGCGAGATACAGGTCGGCGGTGTTCTCCGCGTAGATGTGCGGCACACCCCACCGGTCCACCAGCATCCGCACCGGCCGCTCCAGCCCGGCGACCGAGAAGACCGAGTCCGCGCCCGTCCCCCCTTTCGCGCCCGCCGGTCCCGCCCGGCCCGCCGGACTCTCCGCCCCCGTCGGCCCCTCCGCGCCCGCCGCCTGCGGTAACAGGCCGGCGCCGAGGGCACCGCAGACGGCCAGCAACGAGGCCGTCCTCCTCCATCGCCGCATGTCGCTCCTCTCGTCGGCCGGCAGCACGAGGCATGCCGGCGATGTGGGGCTCGCCCAGGCCGCACATCGAGCGCGGACGCGCGTTCCCGCGTCCCATCGCCCCCGCGAAGGATCACGACGCCGTCATCACAGCCGCGGCTCCCCAGCCCCCGTCACCGCAACTGTGGCGCGCCCTCAGTGCCCCGTCAGCCCTTGTTCGCCCCCTTAGAGCCCCTTCAAGGGAGCTCTTTCACGAGAAAGCGCCATCCACGAGGAAGCCTCCGCGCAAGAGCGCACCGGATCACGACAAGCGTCATCAGAGCCGCCGTACGTCGACAGCCGAGGACCGTCCGCCACCCGTGGGCCCTGTCGGGACCGCCCGCCTACCCGCGGGCTCCGTCCCCGGCCACTGTGACCGCCTCGGTGAAGTGCCGATACCTGGTCAGCTCCTCTTCCACCGGCTCCAGCACCAGCTCGCGGCCGACCCGGTCGACGCTCGACCGCAGTGCCTTCGCCGCCTTGCGTGCCCTGCGCCGCCCGCCGAACCAGGCGGCCACCCGGGAGAGCAGCGCGATCAGCAGGCCGAGCAGCACGCCCCCGACCAGCAGCGTGGTGGGCCAGGGCAGTTCCCCTGCGGTCGGCAGGTAGAGCTGCGGGAGCCGGAGATAGTCGACGGCGACCAGGGCGAGCAGCCAGATCCCTCCGGCGACCACCGTCGCGAGCGCCAGCCACTGCGCCGCCCCGGCCAGCCGCCACCACAGGGGGCGCTTGGAGACTCCGAGCGAGGTGGTGGCCACCGCCCGGTCCAGGCCGTCCTCCAGCTCGTCCCCATGTGACCTCGCCGCCTGCCGCACGGCGGCGGCCCACGGCGCGGGAAGCCCGGCGGAGGCGGCCCCCGCGGCCTCGCGAATCGCGGTGTCCATCCGGGAACGCTGGACTACGGTCGCGACGGGGATGGACGTCCTCCCGACGACGCCCTGCGGCTCTCCCGGCTCCCCCATACCCCCGGCGGACCTGCTCGCGGTGTCCAGGCGGAGGCGGCGAAGCGGATCGGGCCGCAGGCGGCGGACCCATCGGGTGGGCGGCCATCCGGTGGCGGCGACCGAACGGTGCCGGTGGGACTTGGCCACCGCCTCGACGACGGCCGGCACCCCCGCGGCCTGCGACAGCGCGTCCCTCAACGGCCTCGCCAGGCCGTCAGGCCCGCCCGCGACGCCCGGAGGGGTCTCGCCGGGGGCGACGCCGGACGCCCGGAGGAGCGCGTCGGCCGCCATGCCCGCGTCGGCGGCGAGGCGGGCGGACCAGGACCGCCGGTCGGCGACCCGGGAGGTGAGCAGCGAGCGCAGCTCGGGGATGCCCGCCCCGGTGCGGGTGGACACCCCGACCACCGGGACACCGGTCAGGCCGTCCTCGTCGAGGAGCCGCCGGAGGTCCTTCAGGCAGCGCTCGGCGGCGGCCGGTGAGAGCCGGTCGATCTGGTTCAGGACGACGACCATCACCCCCCGGTGCCTGGCCAGCGGCCGGAGGTAGCGGTCGTGGACGGCCGCGTCGGCGTACTTCTGCGGGTCGAGCACCCACACCAGCAGGTCGACCAGCTCGACGAGCCTGTCGACCTCCAGCCGGTGCGACGGCTCGATCGAGTCGTGGTCGGGCAGGTCGAGCAGGATCAGCCCGGCGGCAGCCTCGTCCATCCTCGCCACCTGCCCCGAGCCGTCCGACGGCCGGTCGGCGGAGGGCGAGGAAGCACCGGATGCGTCGAGGAGCTCGTGGCGGCGGGGGATCTCCAGCCAGTCGAGCAGCGGCCCCGCCCCGGCGCCCTCCCAGAGGGCGGCCTGGGCGGTCGAGGTGGTCGGGCGGGTGACGCCGACCGTGGCGAGCGAGGTGCCGGACAGCAGGTTGAACAGCGAGGACTTGCCGCTGCCGGTGGCACCGGCCAGCGCGACCGCGGTGTGGTCGACCGACAGGCTCGCCCGTACCCCGGCACGGGAGATCACCGAACGGGCCGCGCTCACCGCCTCCGCGTCCAGCCTCCCGTCGGCCAGGTCGGCGGCGCGCGCCAGCGCCGTCAACCGGTCGTCCAACGAGACGGCCTTCTCCCTTCGCAGCAGCTTCACGTCTGGCCCGCCTCTCCCTTACCGGTGGTTCGCGGAACACCGCCGGGCGCGCGAGGGGCCTCGCCGTGCGCACGGGGGACATCGCCGGGCCTGCCGGACGCGTTCGGGGCATCGTCAGGCGCGCGCGGGACGTCGCCGTGGACGCGGGGGACCTCGCCGGGCGCGCGGGGAAGACCGCCGGGCGCGTGCGGGAATGCGTCGGACGGCCTGCGTGATTCCTCCACGGTCCTCGGGACGGAGCCGGCGGGCAGGGCGGCACGGCGGTCCGCGACGGGGAGCTCGCGCAGGTGCTCGCGTACGGCGTCGGAGGCGGCACGCAGGGCGGGGGCGGTGCCTTCGGGAGGCTGGGCGGCGTCCAGCAGGTCGGTGAAGCGGTCGGCGTCCTCGCTGAGGAGGATCGCGACGCGGGCACGCAGGTCGGTGCGGGCCTTGACGGTGAGGTCACGGACGGCCTGGTCGCCGAAGACGGCCTCCAGGACCTTCTGGCTGAGCACGCCGGTGCCTCCGGCGATGCCGACCTCGATGCCGGTCAGGCCGCCGGTCGAGGCGAACACCGCGATCATCAGCAGCAGCCCGGCCCCGTTGAGCCCGAAGGAGGTGATGCGGGCGGTCGTGCGCTTGTCCGCCCCCTCCTCGCGGACCAGGTCGAGCACGTACGACTGCCAGCCCCGCACGGCCTCCTCCGCCTTCGCGGGCAGGTCGGCGGCGGCCCGGCCGAGACGTCCGGCCACGGCGACCCCCTCGCGTTCGAGGAGTGCCCGCCCCGAGGGGTGCGACGACCAGGACTCCAGGAGGCGCTCGGCGGCGCCGTCGGCCGAGGCCCTGATCAGTGCCTCCACGCCGCTCTCCAGCGCGGTCCGCAGCTCGCTCTCCGGCGCGGGCCGCCCGGTGACGAAGGCGACCACCCGGTCTCTGAACCTGCCGACCCGGCTCTCCAGGGAGCGCATCAGGTCGCCGGTACCGACGAAGTCCTGCCAGCGGGCCAGAACCTCGCCGCGCAGCAGCGACCCGTCCCGCATGCCCTCGTCGAAGGAGGCGAGGCCCACCGCGTAGGCGGCGTCCGCCATCGAGCGGAGCTCCTCGGCCTCGGTGTGCTGACGGTCGACCGCGGCCGCGAGCGCGGGCACCCGGGTGGAGAGGCTCTCCAGCGCGCCGGACAGGGTCTGGCGTACGACCTCGGCGCGGGAACGGGAGTCGGCGGCGATGGTGGTGAGCCAGTCGGCGATCGGCTGGACCGCCTGGCGCGGCAGGCGGGCGTTCTCGTCGGGCAGTGTCAGCTCGGGCACCTCGAAAAGGCGCGTTCCGCCCAGGCCGTTCGCCTCGAGCAGCCGGTTCAGGTCCTTGCGCACCACGCCCATCGCCTCGGGGGGAACCCTGGACAGGACGACGGCGAGGGCCGTGCTGCGCTCCCTGGCCGAGCGCAGGAAGCCCCAGGGAACCTCGTCCGCGTACCGGGCGGCGGTCGTGGTGAACAGCCACAGGTCGGCGGCGGCGAGCAGTTGGGCGGCCAGTTCGCGGTTCGCGGCGACGATCGAGTCGATGTCGGGGGCGTCGAGCAGGGCGAGGCCGGGCGGGACGGTGGCGGCGGTGACGATCCGGAGCGTGCCGGGCTCGCCCCTGCCGCTCCCGGTGACGCGCGGCAGGCCGGGCAGGACGTTCTGGGCGGTGAACCACTCGCGGTCGACGGGGCTGGTGACGAGGGTGGGTGCCATCGTCGTGGGCCGCAGCACCCCCGGCTCGGAGACGTCCTCGGCGACCAGGGAGTTCACCAGCGTGGACTTCCCCGCCCCGGTGGATCCGCCGACGACGGCGAGCAGCGGAGCGTCGATCGCGCTCAGCCGGGGGATCAGGTAGTCGTCGAGCTGGCCGGTCAGCTCGCGCAGCGCCCGGCGGTCGGCCTCCACGTCGCCGATCGCGAGGGGGAACAGCTCGCGGTCGAGGTGCCGCCGCAGCTCCCGCAGCGTCTCCAGAAGACCGTCGTTGTCACCCATACGGTCGATCCTGCCCTGCCGAGGCCCCTCTAGACGTGTTTGGCCCCACCGCTGGACCGGGTTACGGGGGCGAACTCGGTAAAGCGGTGGGGCCCAGCCCTCGGATCTCACCCGGGGGTCATGCCGAGCTCGTCTCCCCCGCAGCTGGAGGCGAGCTCGAACCCGTTCGGATGCTTCCGAGGTGATCGGGGGTCGTGCAATGCCTATTTGAACACACAAACCTCAGAAACGGGTCATGTAGAGCTGAATATCAGCTGAAAATTCAATCACTGTGGGGCGGTCGCAGCACATAGCCGACCCCGCGAAGGGTGTGGATGAGCCGGGGCTCGGCCGTGTCGACCTTCCGGCGCAGGTAGGAGACGTAGGACTCGACGACCCCCGCGTCACCGCCGAAGTCGTAGTTCCAGACGTGGTCGAGGATCTGCGCCTTGGACAGCACCCTGCCGGTGTTGACCATGAAGTAGTGCAGGAGCTTGAACTCGGTCGGCGACAGCCGCACCGGGACGCCGGAGCGCCAGACCTGGTGCGCCTCCTCGTCCAGCTCCAGGTCGCCGACCTGGAGGCGTACCGGCAGGTCGAGATCCCCCCTGGTACGGCGGAGCACGGCCCGGATACGGGCCAGGACCTCCTCCAGGCTGAAAGGCTTGGTCACGTAGTCGTCGGCCAGCCGCAGCCCCGCCACCTTGTCGTCGGTGCCGTCCCGCGCGGTCAGGAAGAGCACCGGCATCTGCCCGCTCATCTCCCGCAGCCGTCCCGCCACGGCGAAACCATCCATGTCGGGCAGCATCACATCCAGCACGACCAGGTCGGGACGGATGCGCTCGGCGAAGTGCACGGCCTCCCTGCCGTCCACCGCGGTCACCACCTCGAACCCCGACAGGCGCAGGCTGGCCGAGAGCAACTCCCTGATGTTCGGTTCGTCGTCCACGACCAGCAATCGGGCTTCCACTCTGTCCAGCACACTCCGAGACTCGCCCACCTCTCTGGAACGCAGCTCAGCCGGGGCTGAACGTTTCCTGAGAGACCTCTCAGTACCTTTCCCGGAGAAACGCGGCCGTCACGACCGGGCTCACCTACGCCCGGCGCCCTCGTTGATGTCGGTCGCGGTCACCGAGCCGTCATCGGCCGGCGTCCCCCGCACGACGACCGTGCCTCCGGGCTTGAGGTCGGCGACCTTCCCTTCCTTCGTGACGCGTACGGACGTCTCGTCGGTGGTGTTCACGGTCACGACCGAGCCGTCGACCGTCTGGACGTAGACCTTGCCACCCTCGACCCGCTGCACCGTACCGACGGTCATGCCGCCCCGGCCACCGCCCTGACCCCCTTGGCCGCCCTGCCCCCCTTGGCGCCCCTGGCCCTCTTGGCGCCCCTGGCCGCCACCGAAGCCACCGGGGCCACCGAAGCCACCGGGGCCGCCGGGGCCGCCGGGGCCCGCCTGCCGCATCACCGCCTCGGCGATACCGGACGGGCCGCCCATCGCCTTCTGCGCCTGGATGCCCACGATCACCCCCGCCACGAGCATCACCCCGGCGCCCAGCACGAGGGTGAGCGTCGACAGGCGGCGCCGCGGCCGGGCCGCCAGTTCACCGTCCAGGTCTCCCCGGAACGGGGAACTCTCCAGACCCCTGCCCGCCGGGACCGTCTCGTCGGCGTTGCCGCCCATGTGTCTCTCCTTCCTAAGTCGCGTGAGCCGTGCGGGTCATTCGTGACGCAGGGCCTCGATGGGCCGGAGCTTGGCGGCCCGGTTCGCCGGGTAGCCGCCGAAGAACAGTCCGATGCCCACGGAGACGCCGAGGGCGAGCGCGATCGAGGACGGTACGAGCACCGGTGAGATCCCCGCGATCGTGAAACGGGTGCCGACGAACGCGACCGCGACGCCCGACAGACCGCCCACCAGGCTCAACACCGTCGCCTCCACCAGGAACTGGCCGAGAATGGCGCTCCTGGGCGCGCCGATGGCCTTCCTGATGCCGATCTCCCTCGTCCGTTCCGTCACGGTGACGAGCATGATGTTGGTGATGCCGATGCCGCCCACCAGCAGGGAGATGGCGGCGACCGCGCCGAGCAGGGCGGTGAAGATCCCGATGGTCGAACCGATCGTCTCCTGCAGGGTGGCCTGGTTGAGGATCCGGTAGTCCGCGACGCCCGCCGGGGTGATGCCGTGCCGCTGGTCGAGTACGGCGGTCACCTCGGCCTGCGCGGAGTCGGTCGTGTCGGCACCGGTCGCCTGCACGATGATCGAGCCGAGCGCGCCGAAGCCGGTCAGGCTCTGCTGCATGGCGGGCAGCGGCACGACGGCCACGTCGTCGGCGTCCTGCATGCCCGACGAGCCCGACTCCTTGAGCACCCCGACCACCGTGAACGGCACCCCGGAGACGCCGACCTGCCTGCCGACCGGGTCGGCGGCGCCGAACAACTCCTCGGCCACGGTCCGCCCGATGACCATGATCTTCCTCGCGGCGAGCACGTCGTCGTTGACGAAGTAGGTGCCGCTTTCCACCGGCCTGTTCGTGGCCTCGAAGTAACTGGGGTAGGTGCCCACGAGCTGCGCGATCGTGTGACTCGCGCCCTCGTGGACGGCGGTGGCCGCGTTCGCGGTCACCACGGGCGACACGCTCCGCACCGAGGGAGCCCGCTCGCGGTCGGTGAGCGCCCTCGCGTCCTCCAGGGTGAGCGGCCTGGCCTGGGTACGCGGTCCGTCGTTCTGGCCCCCGGCCACCCGGTTCCCACCGCCTCCCCCTCCCCCGAAGGCACCGCCACCGGCGAAGGACGCCGAGACGGTGAGGGTGTTGGCGCCGAGCCGCTGGATGGACTGCTGGATGCTCTGCGAGGCCCCCTCGCCGAAGGCGACCAGCAGGATCACGGCCGCCACCCCGATGAGGATGCCGAGGGTGGTGAGGAAGCTGCGCAGTTTGTTGGCGGCCAGTCCCCGGAGCGCGAACCTCAGGATTTCGAGCCGGCTCACGCGGTGACCTCCGGCACGCGGGGCGGAGGGCCGTCGACGGGGGCCTGGCGGCGGTCCTCGACGACGCGACCGTCCACCAGGCGGATGACCCGCTTGGCGTGGGCGGCCACGTCGTCCTCGTGGGTGATGATCACGATCGTCCTGCCCGCCACGCTCAGGCGGTCGAAGATGCCCAGTACGTCCCCGGTGGAGGCGGTGTCGAGGTTGCCCGTCGGTTCGTCGGCGAGCAGGAGGGCGGGCGCGGTGACCAGCGCCCTCGCCACGGCCACCCGCTGCTGCTGGCCGCCGGAGAGCTCGTTCGGCTCGTGGCCGACCCGGTCGGACAGGCCCACCTGCTCCAGGGCCGCCAGGGCGCGGGCCCGCCGGTCGGCGGCGCCGACCCCGCCGTACGCCATGGGCAGCTCGACGTTGGCGAGCGCGCTCATCCGGGGGATGAGGTTGAACGACTGGAAGACGAATCCGATCTTCCGGTTGCGGAGTACCGCGAGCCTGCGCTCGTCCAGCGAGCCGACGTCGGTGCCGTCGATGCGGTAGTCACCGGAGGTGGGCACGTCCAGGCAGCCCAGGATGTTCATGAGCGTCGACTTGCCGGAGCCCGAGGCGCCCATGATCGCCACGTAGTCGCCCCGGTCGACGCCGAGCGACACCCCGCGCAACGCCCGGACCTCGGCGTCTCCCCTGCCGTACACCTTGGTGATGTCCGTGAGGGACAGGACGGGAACGGTCATCGGCCGATACCTCCCCCACCGTTACGAACGCCACCGCCGCCACCGCCACCGAAGCCGGGGAAACCGCCGCCCTGCCGGGTCTCCGTGGCCGTCGGGCGGACCACCTGCTCGCCTTCCGCGAGCCCCGATCTGATCTCGGTGAGCGTGTCGCCCTTGATCCCGGTCTCCACCTGCACGGGCACCTGCCGGCCGTCCCGCAGTACGGTCACCGTGCTTCGCCCGCCCGTCGTGGAGATCACCGTGGAGGAGACGGCGAGCACGTCCTCCGCGCGCTCGACGACGATCTCGACCGTGGCCGTCTGGCCGAGCCTCACCTCCTTCGGCACCTCGGTGAAGGAGATCGTCACCGGGTATCTGACCACGTTGTTGCCGATGGTCGCGGTCGGCTGGATCTGGGTGACCTTCCCCGAGGCGGTGACGCCGCTGAGCGCGTCGAACCCGATGGAGGCCGCCTGGCCGACCTTCAGCCTGGTGACGTCGGTCTCGGTGAAGGTGCCGACGAGTTCGAGTCTGCGGGTGTCGGCGAGGTCGATGAACCCGCCCGAGGCGTTCGCCGCCCCGTCCGCGTTCGCGGAGGCCCCGGAACCGGCCGCGGTGGTCGCGGTCGTCCCGGTGGTCCCGGCCCTGGAGGCGCCGCCCGAGGATCCGCCGACCGTGCCGTTGACGGCGGTGACCGTACCGGCGAACGGCGCCTTGATGACGGTGCCGTCCACCGCGCGCTTCGCGGCCCGGTAGGTGTTCCTCGCCGTGACGTACTGGGCGTAGGTTTCGGCGGTCGAGGTGTCGTCGTCCGCGGTGTCGAGGGCGGCGGCGGCCGCGTCCAGGCTCTCCTGCGCCGACTCGTCGTCCAGCCTGGCGAGGATCTGTCCGGCGGTGACCTTGTCCCCGGCCTTGACGTAGATCTTCTCGACGGTGCCGTTCGTCCCGAAGGACAGCGATCGCGCACGGGCACTGGACACGGTCCCCGACGCGGATACGGAGGCGGAGACCGTGGCCCGGGTCACCGGAACGGTCCGCACCGCGACGTCCGCGGACGAGGTCTCACCGCCGAGAGAGGAGTAGGCGATCACCACTCCGCCCAGCAACAGGACCCCCAGGGTCCCGTTCACGATCAGCGCTCCGCGCTTGGTCGACAGCTTCACAGCGCCTGACCCTGGCGCACCAGGCTTGGACCCAGCCCGGCGAAGGCTGAAGGTTTCCTGCGGACTTCGTCGTACCGCCGGTGATGCACAGCAAACCTTCAGGGACCTGTGAGCATGCTGTGAATCAGACGGTCCAGGATGTCGGCCATGAGACCGACCCATCTCCCGAAGCGCCTGCGCGCGGGAGGACTCGCCCTGGCCGCCCTCGTCCTCGTGGGTGCGGGAGCGCTCGTCGCACTGGACGGCGGCTCCGACGAGGCCCCCCGGACAGAGCCGGTGTCCGCCAGGCGCGGGACGGTGACCGCCGCGGTGTCGGCCGCGGGCAACACCGTGGACGACGGCACCCGCGAGCTGGCGTTCGGCGGATCGGGGACGGTCACGAAGGTCTACGTCAAGGCCGGGGACAGGGTCGGCAAAGGGGACGTACTCGCCAGGATCGGTCCCGAACCCGCGCGCGAGCGACACGCCGCCGCGAAGGCGCGGCTCGCGGCGGCCGAGGAGGCACTGGACACGGCGGGAAGCACGCCGGAGAGCACGGGCACGACCGGGACCGGGACCGGGACCGGGCAGCAGAGCGGAGGGCAGGACGGGGAGCGGACCGGAGGCCGGGCAGGGGCCGAGCAGCCGGGTGATCAGACGAGCGATCAGGCAGGGGCCGACCGCTCGGGCGGTCAGACGGGAACCGACCGCTCGGGGGATCGGGCAGGGGCCGACCGCTCGGGGGATCGAACCGGTTCCGACCGGTCGGGGCCCGCCACGCGGACCGGCTGCGAACCCACGGCGACGCGCCCCCCTGGAGCGGGCGCCACCGCCACCCCTTCCGCCCCCGCCGAGGCCCCGGAGCCCGTACGCACGCTCTCGCCACCCCCGGCACCCGCGCCGACCGAATCGGCGCGGACCGTACAGATCGCTCCCGCGGGCGGGATCGTCCCCGCCGGGTACCGCCTCACGACGGCACCCACTCCCACCCCCGTTCCCGTACAGGACTCCATGTCCGTACCGGCGCGATCCTCGGCCGCGACGCCCGCGCCCACCTCGGCACCGACGGCGACGGCGACCGCGCGTCCGGATGACGGCTCTCCCTGGCCCGCCCCGACGGTCACCGTCACCGTGACGGCCGCCCCGACGGTGACCGTGACGGCCACCGCCACGGTCACCGTGACCGCGAGGCCCGAAGGGAACGGACCGCCCACGATCCCCACCGGCCCCTCAGCCGGTCCCGGCGAGCACCCCGGGCCGACGGCGAGCCCCACCCGCCCCACCGGTACGGCCGTACCGACCGCCAGGCCCACCGCCACCACGTGCCCCACCCCGAGGCCGAGCGCGAGCACGGGAACGGGAACCGACCGGGGCACGTCCCCGAACAGGAACACCGGACAGGACACCCGGCAGGGTCCTCAGCAGAGCGGCGGAACCGGGCGGGGGGCGCTCACCGTGGAGCAGGCAGAGGCTCGTGTGAAGGAGGCGCGGGCGGAGCTGACCGACGCCACGAAGGAACTCGCGGGCGTGCGGATCGTCGCCCCCGTCGACGGCACCGTCATGTCCGTCGCCGGAGCGGTCGGTGACCGCGTGGGCACCGGCACCTTCCTCACCCTCGGGAACCTGGACGAACTCCAGGTGGAGGCGCTGTTCACCGAGTCGGACATCGGCAGCCTGAAGCCGGGACAGCAGGCGGCGATCACCCTCGCCACGCGACAGGGCGAGAAGTACACGGGCACCGTGACAGGCATCGCCCCCACCCCGACCACGAGCGACCGGCTGGTGCGGTACGGCGTCACGATCGCGTTCGACGCCCCTCCGCCGAACCTCCTCGTGGGCCAGACCGCCTCGGTCACCGTGACCGTCGCCGAGTCCGCGGAGACGCTCTACGTCCCCGCACAGGCCGTACGGACCAGAGACGGAGTCTCCAGGGTCACTGTGCGGGGCGGCGCCGAGCGGGTCGTGGAGACGGGGGTCCGCAGCGACCGCTACGTCGAGATCACCTCCGGGCTGTCCGAGAACGACCAGGTGATACTGCCCGGCGCGGCCGAGGGGGAGTTCCCCGACAGCGGCTGGCCGGAGGCCGACGTCCCCCGGTAGGGGCTGACCGGAGCCGTCACGCATCGGCAAGGCTCCGGGCACTCCTCGGCCACCGGCCAGATCTCAGGACTGATCAGAGCCGTCAGGCGTCGACAAGGAGGTCATTCGGCGGGGCAGGTCGTGCCCGGCTTGGGAAGCCTCAGATCGGTCAGGTACGTGGTGGCGTGTCGGATCGGGCACTTCTTGCCCATCAGGTACAGGGCATGGCCGGGTCCCTCGTAGGCGACGGTGACCGATCCCGGGATCATCCTGGTGAAGCTCTCCGTCCACACGTGGTCGCCCCACGTGCTGCCGACCCCCAGGAACGGCGGCAGTCCGCGAGTCGGCAGCGGGCGGGGCGGGTTGGCGATCCGGAGCGGCCAGCCGGCGCACCCCAGGGCGTCGAACGAGGCTCCCCCGCCGAAGTTCGGCGAGATCTTCCGCGTCTGTCGGCGGAACTCCTGGAGCTGGGCATAGCTGCTGTAACCACGGTCGTCCGCGCAGGTCATCGCGAGCCCCCCTGGCATGGCCCACACCCGCGCGTTACCGAGGGCGGAATCGGCGAAACCGGACCCGTCGCCGCCCCGGGCCTTGTCGACCGCTTCGGCGAAGGCCAGCCAGCGAGAGTGTCCTTCTCCCGGGTCTCCGATGAACCCGAAGCTTCTCAAATGCCATCCGGTCAGCTCCTTGCCGAACTCGGACGTGACCGGGATCGGCCGGCGATCGGCGTCCCGGGTGAGCTCGCGCCAGACCGCCCCGGCGTCCTCTCCGTGCAGCGCGCAGGCGGGGGTGTCCGCGCACCAGGTGGTGAACCTGGTGAACGCCTGCTCTTGGAGGGGCAGGAGTCGCATCAACTGGTCGGGCCAGCCGTCGACCTGATTGATCACTCCGTCGAGGTACATCGCTCGGATGCGCTGCGGGAACAGCCGGGCGTAGGCGGCGGCGGGCACTCCTCCGTAGGAGTTGGCCATGAAGCTCAGTCGTTCCTCGCCCAGGCTCTTGCGGACCGCCTCCATGTCTCTGGCCACCGACAGGGAGTCCATCCGGGAGAACAGTCCGCTTTTATCCGCTTTCTGGCACGCGGTGAACGCCTTGGTCATCGCCACGGTCAGCGCCTTGTACGCCTTCTCGTCGCGGGGGTCGGACAGGGACGCCGCCGGCTGCATGCATGACTGCGGCAACCGGTCGCGCCACACGGCGTTGCGGGGGTTGTAGGCGACGAGGTCGAACCTGCGTCCCAACTCGGTGAGATCGGCCGCGGCCCGCTGCAGGTCCTCGATCCCCCTGGTCCCGGGGCCGCCGGGGATACCGAGCACGCTGCCGATCCTGCGCGCGGGCTCGGTGGCCGGCAGCCGGGCCAGGTCCAACGTGATCTTCGATCCGTTCGGCCTGGCCCAGTCCACCGGCACCTCGATCGCGGCGCACCGCATGCCCGCCGGCATGTCCTGCCCCGCGCAGTCCCGCCACACCGGCTTCCCGGCTTGAGCCTGCCCGCCTTGGGCGGCGGACGCCGCCGGGATCATTCCTGTCAGTGCCGCCACGGTCATACCGGCGACCAGCCATGTGGTCCTGCCGCGCAGACTCCGTTTCTTCGTCGTCATCATGCTGATCACCCTGACGAAAGCGGATGACACACCACCACCGGGACATCCTCCACGTTGGCTCGGGATATCCCCCACGAACTTTTCTGCTGTCCTCGCCGGCGAACGTCCCTCAAGCTGTATGGCGGACCACCGGCAGGCTGTCCGTCAGGGGGAAGGGCGTGGGCAAGCAAGTAGGGGGAGGTTCCGGCCTGCGGCGTGCGCCGATGAATGCTCCGGCGCGAGGGCGGACCTGGCGCGAGCTCGTTCACGCGCCGATGACCACGGCGCGGACGTGGCGCGAGCTCGTTCACGCGCTGATCACCGCTCCGGTGCGGGGACGGACATGGCGCGAGCTCGTTTACGCGCTGATGATGCCGTTGATGGCGGGAATCGGCCTCGTCCATCTCGTTCTCGTACTGCTCAGCGTCGCCATGACGGTCAACCTCGTCGGAATACCGATGCTGGCCCTGAGCGTGTTCGCGGCCAGAGGGCTCGGCACGGCCAATCGAGGGCTGGCCCGGGTGCTGGCCGGAGTGCGGGTGACCGCCCCTGCCCCGTTCCGTACCGGGCCCGGCCTGTTGAACCGGCTCGGAGCGGCGCTCGGTGACGTGACGGGATGGCGTGCCGTCATCCACGGGCTGGTCCGGCTGCCGGCGGCCGTCGTCGCCTTCGCCGTCACCGCCGGATTGTGGGGAGGTGGCCTGCTTCTGCTCTGCTGTCCCCTGTGGTGGCGATCCCCCGCCTTCGCGCACCTGTCTCCCAGCGGTTGGCCGGGAGCGGTGCTGATGAGCGCGGCCGGGCTGGCGCTGCTGCTTCTCGCCCCCTGGGGCGTCCACCACGCGCTGGCCCCCGAGCGGACGCTCGCCAGGACGCTGCTCGGGCCGGATCCCGGCGCCGCGCGAATCCGCAGGCTGGAGCAGGCTCGCGCGATGGCCGTGGACGACGCGGCCGCGAGACTTCGTCAGGTCGAGCGCGACCTGCACGACGGGACGGCCGCGCAGTTGGTGACGCTCGCCCTGAACCTGGGCATGGTCCAGGAAGATCTTGAGCACGCCCATCGTCCCGAACGGCTGGAGCGCGCCCGCGCCCTCGTCGACAGCGCGCACCGCGGTGCCAAGGAGGCGGTGGCCGAACTTCGTGACCTGATCCGCGGCCTCCACCCGCCCGCGCTCGACAAAGGGCTGGAGACGGCGCTGGCCACGCTCGCCGCACGGAGCCCGGTCCCCGTCAGGCTCGAAACCGATCTGCCGGAGCGGCCCGCTCCGGCCATCGAGGCCATCTCCTACTTCTGCACGGCGGAACTCCTCGCCAACGTGGCCAAGCACAGCGGCGCCGGACACGCCTCGGTCGACGTACGGGCGGGTGACGGCCTGCTGACGCTGATCGTGCGGGACGACGGCGTCGGCGGCGCGGCGACGAACACCGGAACCGGGTTGCGCGGCCTGGCCGCGCGGACCGGGATGGTGGACGGCACGATCGACGTCCGCAGTCCAGCGGGAGGACCTACGGTGATCACCGTCGAACTTCCCCTGCACATCTGAACGGAGAAGCGCATGCGCATCGTGATCGCCGAAGACGCCGTGATGCTCAGGGACGGCCTCCACATGCTGCTCACCTCGCGCGGCCGGCAGGTGGTGGCCGCGGTGGGCGACGGCGACGCGCTCAGGGCGGCGGTGGCGGAACACCACCCCGACATCGCCGTGGTCGACGTGCGCATGCCGCCCTCGCACACGGACGAGGGCCTGCGGGCCGCGATCGAGATCCGCCGTGATCATCCGGGTGTGGGCGTGCTGGTGTTCTCCCAGTACGTCGAGACGCGTTACGCCGCCCAGTTGCTCGCCGACGGCGCCCACGGGGTGGGATACCTGCTGAAGGAGCGGGTGGCCGACGTCAGGGACTTCCTGACCGCGCTCGACCGGATCGCGGCCGGGGAGACCGTCCTCGACCCCGAGGTCGTCACCCAGATCATGGGCGCGAGCAGACGCATCGAGACCCTGGGCACGCTCACGCCCAGGGAGCGCGAGGTGCTGGCCATGATGGCGGAGGGGCGCTCCAACAACGCCATCGCCAACGCGCTGTTCCTCTCCTACGGCTCGGTGGAGAAGAACGTGACGCAGATCTTCACCAAACTCGGCCTGTCTCCGTCGGAGAACGACCACCGCCGGGTTCTCGCCGTACTGCGCTACCTACAGGCCTGACCCCGAGACACCGTCCGCGGCCCGGCCCCGGCAGGACACCGGCCGCCCCCACCCCGAACAGGGGGACATCCGCGAACCGGAACCCGGCAGGTGGCCCTCCGTACAACCGGGCCAGAAGCCGACGGCGTCGTACCGGAGGGAGATCAGTCGGATTCCGAGGCGAGGGGGAGGACCACCCGGAACGTCGCCCCCTTGCCCGGGTCGGACTCCACGGCGACGCGGCCGCCGTGGGCCTCGACCATCGCGGCCACGATGGCGAGGCCGAGACCGCTTCCGCCGTCCTCGGGAGCGCGCCGCCCCCGGGCGGAGTCGGCGCGGTAGAACCGTTCGAAGACGCGCTCGCGCTGCTCGGTGGTGAGGCCCGGCCCCTCGTCCGCGACCTCGATGACGGCCATGTCGCCGTCGCCGGAGCCGTCGCTGGAGAGGAGCACCCGTACGGGGGTGCCCTCGGGGGTGTGGGTGAGCGCGTTGGTCATGAGGTTGCCCACGACCTGGCGGAGCCGTACCTCGTCGCCGGAGACGATGAGCGCGGAGCCGTCCACCGAGAGCGTGACATCGCGCTCCGGAGCGAGGATACGGGCGTCGTGGACGGCGTCGGCGGCGATGGCGAGCAGGTCGACCGGGCGCATGACCATCGGGCGCTGCTGGTCGAGCCTGGCCAGCATGAGCAGGTCGTCGACGAGCAGGCCCATCCTGACCGCCTCGGACTCGACCCTGCGCATCAGCGGCGCGGCGTCGATGCCGGGCGCCTGCCGGTAGAACTCGGCGAAGCCCCTGATGGAGGTGAGCGGCGTGCGGAGTTCGTGCGAGGCGTCCGCGACGAACCGGCGCATGCGCTCCTCCGAGCTGCGGGCCGAGGACTCCGACTCGGAACGGGCACGGAAGGCCGCCTCGATCTGGGCGAGCATGCCGTTCAGCGACCGGCCGAGGCGGCCCACCTCGGTGCGCGGGTCGGCGTCGGGGACGCGGCGGCCCAGGTCTCCGGCGGCGATCGCCTCGGCGGTGCGCTCGATCTCCTCCAGCGGGCGCAGGCTCCTGCGGATGATCACTACACCGGCTCCGGCGAGCATCAGCACCAGGCCGCCTCCGCCGAGGAGCTCCACCAGCGCGAGCTGGCCGACGATCTGCCGCACCTCGCTCATGTCCACGGCCACGATGAGGCTCTCACCGGTGTCCAGCGAGGTCACCCGGACCCGCCAGTCACCGTTCTCGAACAGCTCGCCGACCCTGCCGTGGGAGATGTCCGGCCCCGGCTTGCCCTCCACGTCGATGCCGCTGAGCAGGACGAGGGTCCTGTTGTTCCCGTCGCGGAGCTCCAGCCTGGCGTCGGAGGGCATCAACTTGCCCCCCAGCGCGATGATGCCCCGGTTGTTCATGCGGCGCAGCGCGGAGTCGGTGGTGATGTCGATCTGGCTGTCGACGCGGTCGATCAGGTAGCCGCGCATGATCGAGACGCTGCCGACACCGATGAGGGCGAGCGCGACCGTGAGCAGGAGCAGGATGACGCCGATCAGCTTCACCCGCAGCGGGGTCGCGTTGAGCATCACGGGGCCGGTGGCAGGCGCAGCACGTATCCGACACCGCGCAGGGTGTGGATCAGCCTCGGGTCGACATTGTCGATCTTGCGGCGGAGCACGGAGACGTAGGACTCCACGATCCCGACGTCGCCCCTGAAGTCGTAGTCCCATACGTGGTCGAGGATCTGGACCTTGGACAGCACCCGCCCCGCGTTCGCCATGAAGTAGCGCAGCAGCTTGAACTCCGTCGGCGACAGCGCCACCGCCCGGCCCTTGCGCCACACCTCGTGGCTCTCCTCGTCGAGCTCGATGTCGGCGAAGGTGAGCCGGGGCGGCCTGGGGCTGAGCTCGCCGGAGTTGGTACGGCGCAGCACGGCCCGGATGCGGGCCACGACCTCCTCCAGGCTGAACGGCTTGGTCACGTAGTCGTCCCCGCCCATGGTCAGCCCTCGGATCTTGTCCTCGGTGGCGTCACGCGCGGTGAGGAAGACGATGGGGGTGTCGCTGCCGCCGCCGCGCAGGCGCCGTACGACGTCGAAGCCGTCCATGTCGGGGAGCATCACGTCGAGGACGATGAGGTCGGGCCGGTGCCGCTGGACGGCGGCGACGGCCTCCGTGCCGTTACCCGCCGTGTTGACGCCGAACCCGGCGAACCGCAGGCTCGCGGCCAGGAGTTCGAGAATGTTGGGCTCGTCCTCGACGATCAGCAGACGTGCCTCGGGTGAGTCGGTCACTGGTCTATTTTCACCGGCCCACATGAGAAAGCAGTTAACTGGTCAAGACAGAGGCTAACCCCACAATATGCCTGGCTATCGCCAAACTCGATGTGGCCGCCGGTGAGGGGGCGTTGCGCACGAGGGCGACGCGGCCGTGCACGTCGATCGCGAAGTCGTCCAGCATGCCGCCCTGCCTGTCCACAGCCTGTGCGCGGACGCCTCCCGAGGTCCTCACCAGGTCGGCGGCGGTGAGGGCCGGGACGTAACGGCGCGCGGCCCTCAGGAACGATCCTTTACCCATCGAACCGGCCACCTCCCGCACCCCGGTCCTCCAGTGCCTCGCCGCCAGCCGCCGGGTGCCCCGCCAGGCGAGGGTCCGGCCCAGGTCGGCGAGGTCGACGTTTCGCCAGGAGTAGCCTTCCAGCGCCAGCGCCATGACCGCGTTGGGGCCGACCAGCACCTCGCCGTCGATCCTGCGGGTCAGGTGCACGCCGAGGAACGGGTACCGGGGGTCGGGAACCGGATAGATGAGCCCGCGGACCAGGTCTTTCGCCTCCCCGGCCAGCGCGTAGTACTCGCCGCGGAACGGGACGATCCGCACGTCGCCGGGGACCCCCGCCATCCGCGCGACGGTGTCGGTGCCGAGCCCGGCGCAGACGATCACCCGGTCGAAGTCCAGCGTCCGCTCCCCCGCCACGACGCTCACCCCGCTCGCGGTCTCCCGTACGGCACGCACCGGATGGGAGAGCAGCACCGAGCCACCGCTCTCCTCCACGTCCAGGGCGAGGCGCCGGGCCACGGCGGGGAAGTCGGCGATCGCGGTGTGCGGGGAGTGCACGGCGCCCACGCCGACGGCGTGCGGCTCGATCTCGCGCAGGGCGAGCGCGTCGAGCTCGGCGATGCCGGGAACCCCGTTCGCGCGGGCCCGCTCGGCGATGCTCCGCAGTTCGGGGCGCTCGGAGCCGGTGGAGGCGACGACGAGCTTGCCGACCTCGTCGTACGGGATGCGGTGCTCGGCGCAGTACTGCCGAAGCAGCGCGACGCCCTCCCTGCAGAGCCTGGCCTTGAGCGAGCCGGGGCGGTAGTAGATCCCGGCGTGGACGACTCCGCTGTTGTGCCCGGTCTGGTGGGCCCCGACGCGGTCCTCCTTGTCGAGGACGGTCACGGTGGCCCCGTAGGTCAGCGCCGTCTCCCTGGCCACGGCCAGCCCGACGATTCCCGCACCGACGATCCCGACCTTCATCGCCGGTTCCTCCCCTCTCCTTACGGGTCCCTACGGATTTCCCCCGGGGTCCCCTGTGGAGCGATCATGCGGTGATCCGAGGTGATCCGGGTGGCCCGAGCGATCTGGGTGATCTGAGGTGATCGCGCCCGTTGGGACGAAAGACGCGTCATCGCGTGACACTACCCGCCAGCCTCCCGACCTTGTCGACGGTGAGATGTCCTTCCTGGGCCAGCCAGCGCAGCGAGTCGGCGACGGTCTCCTGGACCGGCCGCAGGCTCACGCCGAGCGCCTCCAGGGTCGGGGTGTCGTACGTGCGGACCATCGTGACCATCATCTCGACGGCGTCCCTGGTCAGCGGGTAGTCGATCTCCTTGATCAGCTTCATCACGTCACCCACGGCCGCCGCGCCGCGCAGCACCGAGCGGTGGATACGGAACCTCCTGCAGCGGTTCCCCGTCACCTCGTCGCAGACGTCGGCGAGCTGCGCCCAGGTGAGGTAGTGCCCGCCCAGCATGAACCGGCGCGGCCCCCGCCCCGGTTCGAGGCAGCGGGCGAGCACGACGGCCAGATCCCGTACGTCGACGATGTTGGCGCCGCCCGCGGTGATCGGCCAGCCCTGTTCCAGCCCGGCGCGCAGGCCCTCCACCATCGCGTCCAGTGAGGGCTGGTACGGCCCCACGACCCCGGCCGGGTAGACGATCGTGATCGGCATCCCCTGGTCCTGGAGCCTCCTCGCGTAGCGTTCGGCGGAGATCTTGCTCCTGCCGTACTCGTTCCTCGGCGTGGAGAGCGGGCTCTCGGTCGTGATGACCGGCCCGGCCGGGGGCACGAAGACGCCAATGGTGGAAATATGCACGATCGGGTCGAGACCGAGTTCCACGGCCTGTCCAAGGACGTTCTTCGCCCCGGTCACATTCGTACCGCCCAGATCTCCGGCCTGGCCGATGATCCCGATTTCCGCGGCGGCGTGAATGACCGCGTCGCACCGTTCGAGCCCGTCCCGTACGGCCGCCGCGTCGCGGATATCGGCCGTGTGCAGGGGGACCTCCTCCGTCACCCCGACGGCGGCGAGCACCTCGCGTGTTTTCCGGGGATCGCGTATGAGAAGAAGCGGTTCATGCCCGTCGGCGAGGAGCGCGGCGACCGCATGCGAGCCGACGAAACCTGACGCTCCGGTCACCAAAACGCGCATGCCTGAAAGTTATCGGCAACCATCACCGCAGGAGAAGGGATAACCGGCCTGGTTCTTAACCGTCATTGCCAATGCGGGAAACAAGCCCAGGCCGGTCAAGGAATACGCGAATATGTCGGGGCAATAAATCGTTATGCGGTCATTCATTTTCGCCACGAGATCACGACCCGCACCACCTCCCGAGCCGTGAGATCACATCTCGTGCCGCCTCCCAGGGGCGGCACGAGACCACGAGCCCACCGATTTCCGAGGTCGGCGCGAGATCCCCGGACCGGCTCCTGGAGGGAAGGGCGGCCGGCGGGTTCCCACAGCCGTTACGCACATGTCTCCCGACCGTCGCCCACCCCGGTGGCACGGAGGGGTATACCTTGATCAGGCCGGATGGCGGCCAGAACCGACCGCGTCACCGGGTGGAGATACGAGGCGATGAGCAGAGAACTCTCCATCGACGTCGATCGCCAAGAACACGCGGACTGCGCCGTGATCACGGTCGTGGGTGACATCGACCACAACTCCAGCGAGTTGCTCAGGGAGACGATCGAACGACTGGTCGCCGACCACCGACCGCGGATCGTCATCGACGCGGAAGGCATCACCTTCTGCGACTCCACCGGGCTGCGGGTGCTCCTGAGCGGTGCGCGGCTGGCCTCGGAGGCGGGCGGGTGGCTGCGTCTCGCCGGAATCTCGGACGTCCTCAGCCGCCTCCTGCGGATGACCGACCTCTCCACCTGGTTTCCCGTCGATCCCGATGTGACGACCGCCCTCGACCGCGCCGCCCGCCGCGACACCCAGTCCCCCGGCTGAGTGAGCCTCCGAGGTCCCTCAGCGGGTCTTGCGGGCGATCAGGGTGATGGTGCCGATCGCGCCCGTCGCGATGACCAGCCAGAGGAGCACGGCCAGGACCGGCACCCCGGCCTCCGCGCCGTCACCCGCTGTTCTCGTGCTCTCACCGTCCTCACCGGTCCTCGCCCCGGCGACCGGGGTGGGCACCGGCTCGCCGGAGGTGTCGGAGGTCGGTGTGGGGGCCGCCTGGCGTAGGGCGGAGGCGGGTTCGGAGGTGCCGAGGGCCGCCGCGGGCAGCGGCACCCGGTAGACCGGGCTGCGGCTTCCCTCGCTGCCGGTCAGCAGGTATCTGCCGTCGCGGGTGTAGGTGATCGACTCGGCCTGTCGCAACTCCGGCATCGTCACCCGGGCGATCTGCTCTCCCGGGGCGCGGTAGACCGTGGCCGAGAAGTAGGTGCGGATCACGAAGCTCGATCCGTCGGGTGCGTAGGCGGCGTCGGTGGCCATGATGGGCGCGGGCCCGACCTTGCGGAGGATGTTGACCCTGTCGGTGCGCAATCGCTTCGGTGCCTGGTAGACGGCACCGGCGAACTGCTTGGTCACGATGTAGAGGCGGCCGGTACGGGGGTGCACCATGATTCCCTCGGCGTTGCGTCCGCCGTCCTCGTACCGGAACCGGTAGCGCACCGCGGGGACGACGGCGTCCCTCATCACGGCGGGCTCCGCCACCTTGTATACGGAAATATCAGGCCATGCTCCTTCCAGGTTGTCGCCGATATCGGCGAACCAGAGCACCCCCTGACCGGTCCGCGGGTCGGTGGACGCCGCCATGCCCTCCCAGTCGCGGGACTCCGCCCCTCGCAGGGTGAAGGTCGCGCGGGTCCGCCCGTCGGGGCCGACCGCGTAGAACACCGGGCCCGCGGAGCTGTCGTTGTGGGTGTAGTAGATGTCCTTGCCGGTCGGCGAGACCGCCAGCCCGCTCGACTCGGTGATCCGGCTGTCCTTGAAACGGAAGAGGATCCGCGCCCCGTCGTCCGCCCCCGCCTCCCGTTCGTCGCCGGCCCGCGCGACGTCCCCACCCGCGTCCTCCCGCGCATCCGCCCGTACGCCGTCCCCCGCGTCCGCCCGTACGCCGTGTCCCGCGTCCTCCCGAACGCCCTCACCGTCGCCGGCCCGCGCGCCCTGGCCCGCGAGGACCGTGGCCACGGTCAGGCAGGCCACCGCGAACACGCGAACCACGACTTCCCCCCGCTTACTCAGCATTCAGCCATCATGCCCCGGCCGTGCGTACGGGCGGCACAGACGTGGCGGGTCCGACCGGCGCCGATTTCTCACGCAATCCACTCGCCTGGAGTGCACTCCAGGTACCTAGGGTGGACACATGGACTATACGCAGCTTGGCCGTACCGGCCTGAAGGTCAGCCGCCTCTGCCTGGGCACGATGAACTTCGGCCCCCTGACCACGGAGGACGACTCCTTCGCGATCATGGACCACGCCCACGAGCTGGGGATCAACTTTTTCGACACGGCCAACGTCTACGGCTGGAAGAAGGGCGAGGGCGTCACCGAGCAGATCATCGGCCGCTGGTTCGCGAAGGGTGGCGGGCGCCGCGAGAAGACGGTGATCGCCACGAAGCTCTACGGCTCGATGGGCGACTGGCCCAACGAGGGCCAGCTGTCCGCGCTCAACATCCGCCGTGCCGCCGACGCGTCGCTGAAGCGGATGCAGACCGACTACATCGACCTCTACCAGGCGCACCACGTCGACCGGAACACCTCGTTCGACGAGTTCTGGGAGGCGATGGACATCCTCAAGCAGCAGGGCAAGATCCTGTACGTGGGGTCGTCCAACTTCGCGGGCTGGCACATCACCAAGGCCCAGGAGAGCGCGCGGCGCCGCAACAGCCTCGGCCTGGTCTCCGAGCAGTCCCACTACAACCTGATCGTCCGTGAGCCCGAGCTTGAGGTGATCCCGGCGTCCGAGGACTACGGGGTGGGCCTGATCCCGTGGAGCCCGCTCGCGGGCGGCCTGCTCGGCGGCATCCTGCGGAAGATCGACAAGGGACGTTCGGCCTCGGAGCAGATCACCAAGCAGCTGGACAAGCACCGCGACAAGATCGAGCGCTACGAGGAGTTCTGCGACGAGCTGGGCGAGGATCCGGCGAACGTCGGCCTGGCGTGGCTGCTCCACCAGAAGGTCGTCACCGCGCCGATCATCGGGCCGCGCACACTCGACCAGCTCGACGGCACCACCAGGGCGCTGGAGATCGTGCTGGACGAGAAGGCCCTCGCCCGCCTGGACGAGATCTTCCCCGGCTTCAAGACGGCGCCCGAGCACTACGCCTGGTAGCGCCGGGAGGCTAGGACACCAGGGCGCCGATCACCACGAGGAGCACGAGCAGTGCGAGCACCGTGGGCAGCAGCCAGCGACGGGGACGATCCACGCCCTGGAGCCTAGCTCTGCCCACGGGGTGCGCGCGCCCCGGGCGCCGTTCCTCGACCGTCTCGTGGCGGTCCCCGGCCCCGCAGCGGGTCCGGCCCTCGCGTTCGACGGCGAGAACGGGCTCGTCACGCACCGGTGGCGGCGGGGATTCCACGGACGGCCGCACGCGACCTCCTGCCGATCACCCTCGTCAGCATTATGGCCACACCGCAACCGATCAGGGTGAGCGCACCGCCCACCATGACCCCCGCGCGCGGGCCGCCCAGCTCGGAGATCCAGCCGAGCAGCGGCGCGCCGATCGGGGCTCCGCCGGTGAACACGAGCACGTAGATCCCCATCACCCGTCCGCGCATCTCCGGCGAGGTGGCGAGCTGCACGCTGGCGTTGGCCGCGGTGTTCACCGAGATCAACGCGATGCCCGCGGGCACGAGGGAGACCAGGTACAGCGGGTACCAGGGGGCCAGGCCGCTCGCGATCTGGAACAGGCCGAACGCGACCGCGCCGCCGACCAGCAGTCTCCGGCTGGGCCGTACCCGCCGTGCCGCCATGAGCGCACCCGCGAGAGCACCGACCGCGAACATGCTGGAGGCGAGCCCGAACGAGGCCGCGCCCGCCCCGAAGACCTCGCGGGCCATGAGCGCGATCGACATCGAGAACGACTGCGTGAACAGCGAGACGAAGGCGACCAGCAGTATCGGCATGAGCAGCTCGGGCCGCGCCATCACGTACCGCAGGCCCTCGCGGAGCTGCCCCTTCGCCCTCGGCACCGGTTCTGGGGTGGTCAGCTCGGAGGTGCGCATGAGCAGCAGACCGGCGAGCACGCCCGCGAAGGACAGGGCGTTGATCAGGAAGATCGGACCGGTGCCGCCGAACGCGTAGATCAGGACACCCGCGACGGCCGGGCCGACCACGCGGGCCAGGTTGAAGCTCGACGCGTTCAGCGCGATCGCGTTGGACAGGTCCTTGCGGCCGACCATCTCCACGACGAACGACTGCCGGGTCGGCACCTCGACGCAGGCGATGAGGCCGAGCAGGAACGCCATCGCGAACACCTGCCAGACCTGGGCCGAGCCGGTCACGACGAGCACGCCCATGGTGAGCGCCAGCAGGCCCATGAACGACTGGGCGACGATCAGCAGCAGCCGCTTGGAGTAGCGGTCGGCGAGCATGCCGCCCCACAGGCCGAAGAGCAGCAACGGCAGGAACTGCAGCATGACGGTCACGCCCAGCGCGAAGGCGCTGCCGTTGGTCAGGTCGAGCACGAGCAGGTCCTGCGCGGTGCGCTGCATCCACGAGCCGACGTTGGAGACCACGCCTCCGGCCGCGAACAGCCGGTAGTTGTAGACGCGCAGGGAGCGGAACATCCCGCCCCGCGTCTCGGGCACGGGCTGGGCCGTCCCGCTCTCCGTGGCCTGCAACTCGCTCGCGGCGGCGGCCCGCGCGGCCCGCCGCCGCCTCATCCTCGCCCTCAGTCCGATCTTCTTGCGTGGGCTCCCGCTCGGCGCACCCGGCTCGCCCGCCGGATGCGCACCGGATTCGCCGCCCGGCTCACCCGCCGGATTCGCGCCGGTTCCCCCGCTCGACTCTCCGGCCGGACTCGCGCCGGGCTCCCGGCCCGGCGCGTCGTCCCGCTCCCCCCGCGACCGCGTTCCCGCCTCGCCCCCAGGCGCGGCAGAGACCTCGGCGTCGTCTGAGACCCCGGTGTCGTCTGAGACCCCGGTGTCACGTGAGACCCGGGCGTCGTGTGGAACCCCGAGTTGCTCGGGTTCTTCCGGTTCTTCGGGTTCGGCTAGATCCGGCTGAGCTTCTCCAGTATCGGAGCCGCCTGCCGGAGCGTCGCCCTCTCCTCGGGTGTCAGCTCCTTCAGCCGCTGTGTCAGCCACGCCTCCTTGAGGCGCCGCTCCTCCCTCAGCAGCGTTGAGCCCTGCTCTGTCACGCTCACGGTCACCTGGCGCCGATCGGTCGGGTGCGGTGTGCGTGACACCAGCTCCCGCTCGGCCAGCACGGCGATCACGCGTGTCATCGAGGGCGGCTGCACCTTCTCCAACTCGGCCAATTCGCCGGGGGTTATCGCGGAATGCCGTTCTACGGCGGCGAGCGTCGCGAGCTGGGTGGGCGTCAACGAGTGCACCGCGGCCTGCCTGCGCAGGCGTCTGTTCAGTCGTGCCAGCGACACGCGCAGAGCCGAAGCGAGACCGGCGTCGCTGCGCAGGCTCGCGACGTGGTCCTTCCTGGGGTGGTTCATTAGCGTAAGTCATTACCTTTGCTAACTATATACGGATGCACGTGATTCCCTCCAGAGGGGTTTTCTTCTCGGCGCGGGGCCGTACAGCGTGCCAGACGGACGGGAGATCGCCAACCCGCCCGGAGCACCCGGGGTTCCTCGCCGGGAACCCCGGGGAGAGCTCGACACCCAGTGGAAACGCCGGAGGGTCCGGCCGTACTCCCCCTGCGGAAGCCGAGGTCTCTCGAAGGAGCGACCTCTCATACCAGGATCTCACCGCCCGCCTCGCCCCTCGAAGCCGCCGTCGCGCATCCCGAAACGCCGGCGGAGGGGCAGCGGGGTGCCACCCGGCTTCTCGTCCTCACGCGGCGCCGGATCTCATGGAATTCTCAGTTCGGGATGAGGGAGGTCTCAGACGGTCGGCCGACCATCGGTCCGGTAAGTGCCATGCCCTTCATCGGACAAGGAGTCACATGAACCGCACCAAGCGCATGATCATAATCGCCGGTGCCGGCACCACTCTCGCCGCCGGGCTGACCGTCCCCGTGGCGGCCTGGGCGACCAGCCCCACCCCCGCGCCGTCGTCCTCCTCCTCGGAGACCCCCGGCACCGCCCCCGACGGCCCGCGCGGCCCGCACGGCGGTCCCGGCCGTCACGGTGGTCTCCATGGCCCCGGCCATCACGAGGAGATGGCCGCCAAGCTCGCCGAGATCCTCGGGGTCGACAAGGACAAGGTCACCACGGCCCTGGAGGAGATCAGAAAGGAAGGCGGTCCCGGCCGGCCTCCCAAGGCCCCCGAGCAGGACGAGACGGAGAAGACCGCCCCGCAGGACGAGCCGAACGCCACGCAGGACGAGCCGAAGAAGGCCGCCCCTCAGGAACGACTGGCCGAGGCCCTGGCCGGCAAGCTCGGGATCAGCGCGGACAAGGTCGTCGCAGCGCTGGAGACGCTCGACCAGCAGCGCCGCGCCGAGGTCGAGACGGCCTTCGCCGAACGACTGAAGGAGGCCGTCACCGCGGGCACGCTCACCCAGGCCGAATCCGACGCCGTCCTCAAGGCGTACCGCGCGGGTCTGATCCCCGCCGGCCCCCGGGGACGCTGAGCACAACCGCACGGGAGCACGTACGGCCGTCACGGTGCATCATCACCGTGACGGCCGTACCTCGTTCTCAGGGGTTCGGCGCGGCGTACGGGACAGCGCTCACGAGCAAGGCGAGGCGAGCGATCCATACCCGGCTGCTACCTGATTTGCATGCTCGCGAGCATGCAAATCAGGTAGCAGCCGTCCTACCGTCATGATCTGAGGCCGGGAAATCGCAGATCTTGGGCCGCGGACGCCACTCCTGGTGCGCCGGTGGCCGCTCTCGGCCCGCCATGGCGTACGAGAACGCGGAAGGCCGTCGCGGTGACCACCTTCTCGGATCACCGTGACGGCCTTCCGCGCGTCGCTCAGCCGAGGCCGAGCATGGTCTTGATCGGACCGAGTGCGAAGTAGACGACGAACAGGCCCGCGACCGTCCACATCAGCGGGTGGACCTCACGGGTCTTGCCCTTGATGGCCTTGATCAGCACGAAGGTGACGAAGCCCGCGCCGATGCCGTTCGCGATCGAGTACGTGAACGGCATCAGGACGATGGTGAGGAACGCCGGGATCGAGATCTCGTAGTCGGTGAAGTCGATCTCGCGGATGGCGGTCATCATCAGGAAGCCGACCACGACCAGGGCGGGAGCCGCGGCCTCGTAGGGGACGACGGCGACGAGCGGCGAGACGAAGATGGCCAGCAGGAACAGCACGCCGGTGACGACGCTGGCGAGGCCGGTGCGTGCGCCCTCGCCGACACCCGCGGCCGACTCGATGTAGGTGGTGTTGGAGGAGACGGAGGCCGCGCCTCCGGCCGCCGCGCCGATCGAGTCGACGAGGAGGATCTCGCGGGTCCTGGGCAGGGTGCCGTCCTCCTTGATCAGCCCGGCCTGCCCGCCGACGCCCACGATCGTGCCCATGGTGTCGAAGAAGTCGGTGATGAGGAGGGTGAAGATGAGCAGCAGGGCGAGGACGACCGAGACCGAGCCGAAGGCGCCGAGCGGGTCGAACTCCCTGAAGAGCACCAGCGGGTTGTTGAAGCCGAAGATCTGCTCGGGCAGCTGGGGGACGACGAGCTGCCAGCCCGCGGGGTTCGGCTGCTGGCCGGGCGTCACCGAGGCCCCGACGTTGGTGACGGCCTCGACGATCACCGCGAGGACGGTGGTGGCGATGATGCCGATCAGGATGGCGCCCTTGGTCTGACGCGCCACCAGCAGCACGATCAGCAGCAGGCCGACCACGAAGACCAGGATCGGCCAGCTGGTCAGCGAGCCCCCGATGCCGAGTTCCAGCGGCGGCCCGGCGGCCACGCGGCGGACGAAGCCGGCGTCCACGAAACCGATCAGCGCGATGAACAGGCCGATGCCGACGCTGATCGCCGTCTTCAGCTGGGGCGGGATGGCGTTGAACACCGCGGTACGGAACCCGGTCAGCACCAGGAGCCCGATGATCACGCCCTCCAGGAACACCAGGCCCATCGCCGACTCCCAGGACATCTGCGAGGCGATGCCGTAGGTGACGAAGGCGTTCAGGCCGAGGCCCGCGGCCATCGCGAAGGGGACCCTGCCGACGATCCCCATCAGGATGCTGAGCAGTCCGGCCACCAGGGCGGTGCCCGCCGCGACGAGCGGGACGTTGGGCGAGCTCCCGTCTCCGATGAACTGGCCTTCGACGTCCGGGACGGTGGCGATGATCAAGGGGTTGAGCACGACGATGTAGGCCATCGTGAAGAACGTGGCGAACCCACCGCGCACCTCCCTGCCCACGGACGAGCCACGGTCGGAGATGAAGAAGAAGCGGTCAACTTTACTTAATTCAGGATTTTTAACATCGCTCACTCGCGCAGAGTGACAGCGAGCTTTCCTTCTCGGAAGGCCCGGCCGTCGATGGTGATGGTTTCGAGATGGATTCGCGCCTTCACGTGACCCGTTTTGCGAATAGTGAGAGGTCGTCACCTAGTCTGGAGCGCGTGAACCAGCCACGACCTCCGGATCTGCAGCCGTTGAAGACCAACGACACGCTCACGATCCTCACGGGTACCGGCCTGTGGGCCGTCGCCCTGGTCGTCCTTCTCGTCGCGCAGCCGGGCCCCGAGCACCGCTGGTGGATCTGGACCTGTGTCTCGGGCATCTGCGGCGGCCTTTTCGGCCTCTGGTACGTGCGCCGCCGCAACCGCCGCCCGCCGCCCGAGGCCGAAGGGCCGATCGAGCCGACCACCACGATCACGTAAACCCCCGGGCCGCGCCCGGGGGTCCGCCCGCCCGTGGTTTCCCCACCCCGTCGTCGCCGTACTTCACCGTGGGACGCCCCCGAGCGCGCCCAGGGATCATCCCCACGGTTCCGCCTCGCGGCGCCGTCGGCGTCCCCCGAGCGCCCAGGTGATCGTCTAGGTCGAGGCGGTCCAGCTGTCCAGGTCGGCCTCGGCGAGCAGCAGCGGCACCGCCGCCGGGTCGCGCAGCAGCGCCGCCACCGCGAGCCGGTCGCCCCACTGGCCGGACGCCCAGGCGAGCCCGCGCGCCAGCCCCTCCACACCCGAGGCGTGCACCGTGCCCTCGAAGAACCTCCAGGCCGCCGGGACACCGTCCACCAGCAGCCTCTCGTGCTCCACGTAGCCGCTGGGCGCGGTCGGCAGCAGCGACCGCACGGCGGGCGGGACGTCGCGCTTCTCGCCGGAGGACGTCACCTCACCCGCGGCCTCCTCACCGGCGAGCGGCAGGTCGAGCAGCTCCGACAGCGCCTCGGCCAGGTCGAACGGGGCCAGGATCAGCGGCCGGCCCGCGACGAGCGGCAGCAGGTCCGGCGCCTCGACCACGACCGGCTCACCCGCCGCCTCCGCGTCGCCCCCGGAGTCGGCGCCGACGGACAGCACGCGGCCGTCCTCGGCGTCGACGGCGACGATCGCGTCACCGAGGACGGCGCGTACGGCGCGCGGGGGCCCGACACGGGCGGGGTCGACGCCGGCGAGCGCCACCCACAGGGAGCGGAGCTGGGCGCGATCGACCTCCACGGAGGGGTCGCCCAGCAGGTCGAGCAGCTCGTCGGGACCACCGTGGGAGGCGAGCAGGTCGGCCAGCGTACTCCGGACCCCGATCATCGCCAGCGCGGCCTCGTCGACGACGGCGGGGGCGTCCCCGTACAGGCCGAACAGCAGCGGGTCACCCGCGGGGAGCCGCAGCTCCGTGGGGCGCCTGCCGGCGAGCACCGGGTGCGTGGAGAGCCACCAGGCGGTGTAAGAGGGCACCTCCACGACCTCCCCCGCCACCAGGACCCGCAGCGGGTGCAGGACCGAACGGAGCGGCGGGCGCGACAGCAGGGCGAGGGCGGCGGGCCAGTCGGCGACGTACTCCAGGTCGCGTACGGCGGAGAACTCCCTCGCGACCGGCGGTACGGCCGTCTCGGGCAGCAGGTCGAGGACGACCTCCAGCCACTCGTCCTCGCGGTCCAGGTCGTGGTCGCACTCGTCGGGATCGATCATGACGTCGGAGTCGTTGACCACGGCGAAGCCGTCGAGCACCCCGGCCGCCGCGAGCACCCGGGGGCCGTACCGCTCCACCAGCTCCGGCGCGGCCGTGCCGAAGTGCGTCTCGCGGTCGAGCAGCCCGGCGAGCGCCCCGTCGGCGAGGAGCAGCTCGCCCGCCGGGTACAGCTCGCCGTCGGCGCCGCGCAGCGCCAGCTCTGACAGCCAGGGGGCGTCGCCCGCGGTCAGCCCGGCGGCGTCGACCAGCGCGAGCACCGCCTTGGCCACCGGTTCGGAGTCGGGGCTGTCCAGCGACTCCGAGACGGCGGAGCGGGTCAGCGGGTCCTCCAGGACGGTACGGGGCGTGGCCTCGCCCGCGCCGAGCCTGAGCAGGAGGGGATGGGCCGCGTCCGGGTGCACGACACGCAACCCGAGCGGCGCGAGGACCGCCGGGTCCAGCCTGGAACCGTCGGTGAGCAGCAGCGTGCCGCGCGGCCCCCTGACCAGGCGGCCGTCGGCCAGCGGCACCGGCAGCGCGCCGAGGGCCTCGGGGTCGTCGGCGGGCAGCACCTCGTACAGCGACCGCCACCAGGCCGGGTCCCTGTCCTTGACGGCGTCGCCGGAGAGCATGTCCACGATGTCGGAGAGCTGCACCCGGTTCACGCCGAGTGCGGTGATCGCCGGATGCCGGGACGGCCATCCCGCGGGCAGCAGTCCGGGGATCATGGGGGCGACCCTCTCCAGCAGCTCGGCCGGGGCCGCGACGACGGACGCCTGCCGCCCGGAGACGACCGGCTCCGCACCGGCGGAGAGCGCGTCCGGGGAGGCGTCGCCCGCCGCGCCGGAGCCGACCCCTGCCGCGCCGATACCGGCTCCGGCGTCGAGTGGACCGGCGTCGGCGGGACCGTCGGCGGGGTCGGGGAGCAGGAGCGAGGCACCGGAACCGCCCGGCCTGCCCGACGAGGCCGGGTCGGCGGGCGGCGAGAGGGCGGGAAGCAGCGGGGCGTCGGGGAGCCTGCGCAGGATCGCCCGGCGGATGCGGGCGTCCAGCTCGCCCTTGCCCATCATGCCCGGGACGAGGTCGAGGAGCCGGGGAGTGCGAGGCAGCCCGGCGAGCAGTTCCAGGTAGGTGTCGGCGGCACGCTCGACCAGGAAGTCGGTGAGCGGGCCCGGCGCGACATGCCGCCGGTCGGTGGCCATCGGGAACGAGGCGATCAGCAACGCGGGCAGATCCAGCGGCTCGTCGCTCGGCGTGGGCGCGTGCACCACGGGCGGTACCAGCGCGGGCAGCGGCCGGGGCTCCCCGCCCGCCCCGGCGAACCCGGAGGACCCGGAAGACCCGGACCTGACAGAGCCGCCCTCGACAGAACCGGCCCCGGTCCCGGCGGTCTCGGACCCGGTGGCGGGCACGGGAGCGGTGACGGGCACCGCCCAGCGGACCAGCCAGTGCGGCCGGGAGCGCTCCTCCGTCGGGCGGTCGGCGAAGAGCTCGGCCACCTGCTCGGGAGTGAACCGCCCGGAGTCCGAGACGACCTTCCAGCCCTCGGAGGTGACGGTCCGCGTCTCGCCGTCCACGTCGATCTCGATCGACTCCAGGGCGGGCAGGCCGAGCAGCAGGGCGGGGCTGGTCTCCCGCAGCATCGCCCGTACGGCCTCCTCGGCCGCCTCGTCACGAAGCGGCAGCCGCACGAGCGTGTCGAACCCCGCGGGGATCTCCACCGGGCCCGCGGGGAAGGGGAGACGCAGCAGCGGTACGTGCCCGCCGCGCTCGGCGAGCTCCTTGGCCAGCTCGGGCTCCGCGGCCACCAGGGCGGCGGTCTGGTCACGGGACCAGCGGACGACCCCGGAGCCGAGCGAGCCGATCACCGGCTCGTCACAGACCGACACCACGGCCGCGAACCCGACGCCGAACCGGCCGGCGGCGTGGGCGTCGTCGCGCTTGGCGGAGACACGCAGCGTGGACAGACCCTCGATCCCGGACCTGTCGACGGGGGCGCCGACGTTGGCGGCCGACAGCACGCCCTCGCGCAGCGAGAGGCGGAGCCGTCCGGGCACCCCTGCGCGGAGCGCGGCGTCCGCGGCGTTCTGGGCGAGCTCGACGATCAGCCGGTCGCGGTAGCCGCCGAGTGCGAAGTCCTCCTCCGCGTTGGCGTCCTCACGGAAACGGGCGGGCGAGGCCGTCCAGGCGGCCAGGACGGCGGAACGCAGTCGTTCGGTGCCGAAGATGTCAGTCAAGGCGATGCTTCCAAAGGTCGAAGCCCCGCGCGACCAGGTGCCCCGGCCGCGACGGCCAGGACGACCAGTACGGCCAGGACGCCACGGAAGCGGCTCCCGGCCGCGACGGCCGGGTGTGCCGCGGGGGCGGGCGGCGGGGCGGGATGGACCCGGTGGTGCCCCGGGTTGGGAGCGGCCCGGCGACGCCGGGTCAGGAGTGACCGAGCGGCTCGGAGGCGGTGTCGTCCACCGATCCGGCCAGGTCTGGTTCCGAGACGTGCTCGGCGGTGTCGTAGGAGAGGTCGTCGAGGATCGGCGAGGTCGGCTCGACCTGGTGCGGCAGCACGGCGGCCTCGGAGTGGGCGCCGCAACCGTGGTCGGCGGCGACGACCCGCCCGTCGTCGGGAGCGTACTCGTTCGCGCAGACCCCGAAGCCGGTGCGCAGCGCGCCCGCGAGCGGCCAGTAGAAGCCGCAGGTGGAGCACTGGGCGGGCGCGGCGTGCGCGAGCGGGGTGTGCGGTCCCGACTCGCCGGAGTGCCAGCGCCGCACGGCGCGGTCGCGGCCGATCGGGGAGAGCACCCTGGCCCGGCCGAGACCGTACTCGAAGATCATCTGATGGTCGGAGTCGTCGTCGGTCTCGGTGAAACCGGGCGCGAGCCTGTCGTCGTCGTCGGAGGTGGGCAGCAGGTCGCCCACGCCGAGATCGCCGGGACGCAGCCTCTCGCTCCACGGCACCCACTGCGGCGGCATCAGGGCCCCCGAGCCGGGCAGGAGCACGACCTCGCTCACCGTCACGTTGCGCGCCCGCGAGGCGCGGGCGACCGTGACGGCCCAGCGCCAGCCCCGGTAGGCGCGGTCGAGACAGGCGAAGTAATGGGTGACGACGCGGTCGCCCTCACCCTCGACCCCGAGGTGCTCGCCCACCTCTCCGGGCCTGACATTCTCCTCGACCGCGGCTCTGGCCAGGTCGACGGCCGCGACGCACGCCTGGTCAAGGACCACGGCGCGGGATCGAGTCCGACTCATGAGTCGCCTCCCGTCAGCCTCGCAGCACGACGGCTGCCGTCCCTACCGGCTGGCTCGCTCACTGCGCTCACAGTTCATTCTCGCCCATGCCCGGAGCGAACGGCACCGTGGACATCTAATCACCCGGGAAGTGATCCGGCGCACCGGAGACCGGCCGTCATGGCGAGCCCGGGCGAGGTGGCGGACTCCGATCGCCCTGGGAGTGATCTGACGCACCCCGGATCCCCACGAGCAGAAAGGCCCGCGGATCCTCTCCGATCATCCCTGGAGTGACCTGACGCACCCCGGAAGAGAAGCCGGCCAGGCAGGTGGAGCCCGATCCCCCGGAGTGACCAGCCACCCCCTGAGAGCGCCCCGGCCGAGGCGGTGGCTTCGATCGCCAGGGGAGTGACCAGGCGCACCGGACAACTCACCCGCCCTTCGGGTATGACTGGATACGTGGCAGCTGGGTGGGAACGGGCGCGGAAGACGGTGGGCGATGCCTCCCGGTGGGTCGGCGAGGCCGCCTCCGCCGCGGGCAGGACCGCCGCGCGCGCGGGCCGCGGCACCGGCCGGGTGACGGCCAAGGCGGGCAGGGGGGCGGTCAGCGGCACTCAGCGGGCGGGCAGGGCCGCGCGGCGGCTGACCCACGCGCAGGGCGCGGGCCGTACCGGGCTGGGCCAGCTGATCGAGTTGACCGCCGCGCACAGCGTGGGCGACGCCCTGGTCACCGCGGCCCTGGCCGGGACGCTCTTCAAGCTCCCGGTGAACGAGGCACGCGGCCAGGTCGCCCTCTACCTGCTGATCACGATGATCCCGTTCGTGGTGGTCGCGCCGTTCGTCGGCCCGGTCCTCGACCGGTTCCGCTCCGGGCGGCGTTTCGTGATGGCCGGGACCCTCTTCGGCCGCGGGCTGCTCTGCTTCGCGATGGCGGCGGCGATCGTCCCCGGCGACGTGTTCACGATCTTCCCCGCGGCGCTCGCCGTGCTGGTGCTGTCGAAGGCGTACAACGTCTCCCGCGCGGCGATCATGCCGAGCGTGCTGCCCGCCGACATCGCACTCGTCACGGCGAACGCGAGGGTCGCCCTGTTCGCGCTGGTCGCGGCGGGCGTCGCGGTGCCGATCGGCGCGGGCGCCAGCGCCTGGCTGGGCGCCGAGTGGGTGCTGCGCGGGGCGACGGTGCTCTTCCTGTTCCAGGGTGTGCTCGCCGTACGGCTCCCGCGCCACATCGACTCCCCCGACCTGGACGAGCTGGACGACGAGGGCGAGGAGCGGCCACCCCGCTGGCGCACGATGCTGAACGTGGGTCCCGTGGTGACCGAGGCGATGCACGCCAACGTCGCCATCCGCCTCTACTCCGGGTTTCTGCTCTTCTACCTGCTGTTCCTCGTCCAGGACAAGAACCTGCCCGGCCTGCCGCCGGTGGTCGCCATCGGCGTGCTGGGAGCGGCCGCCGGGATCGGCGGGCTGGCGGGCACGGCCGTGGCCTCGTGGGTGCGCAACCACTCCCCGCAGGTCATCGTGCTCGGAACGCTCGCCCTGACGACCGCGATCACGATACTGGCGGCCGTCGTCTTCCAGTTGTGGAGCGCGGTGGCGGTCGCGCTCGCGGCCGCGTTCGCCCAGGGCCTGGGCAAGCTCGCGCTGGACGCGATCGTGCAACGGGAGATCGGCGAGGAGGTGCGCTCGTCCACGTTCGGGGTGGTGGAGGCCTTCCTCCAGATCGCGTGGGTGCTGGGCGGCCTGGTCGGGCTCTGGCTCTCGCTGTTCGCGAGCGGGACGGCGGGACTGGCCGTGATGTCCGTGGTGCTGGCGGGTTCGCTCGGCTGGCTGCTGGTACGCCGCCGAGGACGGGTCAAGGAGGTGGACGCCAGGGTCGAGGCCGCGAGAGGTCCGCGCCGCCCCCCGTCAGGGCCGCACCCCACGGCGAACGGAGAGCGGCCCTCATCGGACGGCACGCCGGAGGAGCGGGTCGGGTCGCGGCCCGCCGGGACGACCACCGCGGTCGTACACCACGGGGATCCACCGACGGAGAAGCGGACCAGACCGCTCACCAACCCGCACGGCTGAGCCGCGAGGGTCTTCCGGCGGGTTCGAATCAGTCGTCGAGGTCGTCGGCGACGGCTCGGAGCACGGCGGCGATCTTCTTCGCGTGCGCGGCCTCCGGCTGCTTGCCCCTCTGGTACGACATGGAGACCGTGTCCAGGAGCTTGATCAGATCCTCCACGATGACGACCATCTCGTCGGGCTTCTTGCGCTTGCCCTTGGGCTTGGCGGTCTTGGCGAGTGTGGGCGGCTGATCGATCACTCGGACCGAGAGCGCCTGCTGGCCGCGGCGCCCCTCGGCCACACCGAATTCGACCTTCTGTCCCGGCTTGAGGGAATCCACGCCGGACGGCAGCGCGGAAGAATGCACGAAGACCTCACCGCCGTCGTCGCGGGTGAGGAAGCCGAATCCCTTGTCGGCGTCGTACCACTTGACCTTGCCACTCGGCACAGGGGTGACCTCGTTCAGACTGTCGTGAAAAGGAATGGATGTAGGTTATGCCCCGCAGGCGCCGGGAGCGACCGCATATTGAGACCCGAATTACACGAGAACGGGGGTTCGCCAGTCGTCGAACCATTCGACGAACTCGGTCAGGTCACCCAAGATCACATCGGCTCCGTGATCACGCAGTTCTCCCGCCGGATAGACACCTGTCGCCACCGCCACGCTGACGACTCCCCCCGCTCGTGCCGCGTCGATGTCCGCGACATGATCCCCAACATATGCGGCGGCGCCGAAAGCCGCGAGGGCCGGACCCTTGGCCGCCCCGAAAACCGATCCGGCGACCTCGTCCACCTCCAGCCCGAGGAACTCGACCGTCCTCGCCGCGTCGCGGGCGTTCTTGCCCGTGACCACGGCGACCCTGCCTCCCACCCGCCGTACGGCCTCGACGGCCTCGCGCGCGCCGGGCATGAGGGTGGTGACCGGGACGGCGATCGACGGATACAGCTCCCGGTAGACGTCGGCGGCGGCGGGGACCTCCTCGACGGGCATCCAGTTGGCCAGTTCCCACTCCAGCGGCGGCCCCAGTCTGCCCAGCACGGTGACGGTGTCGATGAAGATGCCGGTACGCAGCGCCACCTCCTCGTAAACGGCGGCGATGCCCGCACGCGTGTCGGCGAGCGTCAGATCGAGGTCGAATCCCACAGAGTTCACCAGGTCACTCACCGCTCCTTGTCCGCTCCGCGAAGAGATTCACGGAGAATCCCTCAAAGAATGCCAAATACCCCCAAACATTGCTAATCCAGAGCGTTGTCCGTGACGCACCCCACCCCGGAAGCCTTCACGAAAAGATTCGCCTATCCGGAAGACGCGCCGACGCCTCCCCATCGGTTCTCCGGTGTTCGCGGAGACCGTGGGCGAGCCCTCGGGGCCGCGTGGAGCGCGACCACTTCTCCACCTCCCTGATGTGCCTCACCCTCGGCCCGCCGCCCCGGCGGATGGTCCGGACCATCCGCCGACAGACCCGGCGGCCGACGCGCCACCGGACGGTCACCCCGCGAGAGCGGAGGCCGTGACCACCCCGTGCGAGGCCGGAAGCCGTGAGGACTCCGATGGCGTCACCCAGGTCGGCGGGCTCCCCTTCCCACCGGCATCGGAGGATTGAGCAGGCGGTAGGCGAGCCAGAAGACGGCCCACGCCGTACCCAGCATGAACATGAGCCCGCTGATGGTGAAGAACTCGTCCACCACCGTGCCGAGGTCGTTCCTGGCCCGTACGAGGGCGACCAGGGCACCGCCGAAGGTGTAGCTCACGAGCGGAGCGGCCAGTCCCAGCGCCTTGTCGGAGGTGTGCCAGTTCTCGCAGGCGACCACGACGAGAGCCGCGACGGCCCAGACCAGCACCGGGATCGTGAAGATCGCGATCGGGGCGAACGGGAAGGGGATCAGCAGACCGGCCAGGGCGAGCAGGACCATGCCGGCCGTCTCGCGCCGATGGCTCAGCAGGATCGTCCGAGTGTCCTGGGTGCCCGGGACGACGTCCTCCCTGGAACGGACCGGACGCCGTCGGCGCAGCCAGTCGGGACGGTTGCGCGCCCGCCTCCTGGCCAGCCGCTCCTCGGCCTCCCGCATGCCCCTGGCCACCCCGGGCGGAAGCTCCGGACGGCCCTCCGCGTCTCCCCGGACACGCGTCTCTTTTCGGACTCCGGTGTCTTCCTGAGGTCCCGTGTCGTTCTGAGGTTCCGTGTCCTCCTGAGCCTTCGTGTCTTTCTGGGGCCCCTGGGCTCCTTGAGGTACCGGTTCCCCTCGCGACGCCTCCGAGCGCTCTCCCTCCCGCTGCTCTCCCCGGACTTCCCCGTCTTCCTGCTCTTCCCCCGACTCCTGTGGCGCGTCCGGTGTCGACCGCCGTGCCGCCGGCGGCGGGAAAGGATCCCGCACGGCTGGGATCTCCTCGGTCGGCGGGTCGTTCTCCACCGCGTCCTCCCACTCGTCGACCCGATCCGGCTCGGGCCGACCCCGCGTGGGCCGGTCCGACTCGGGGCGATCCGACGCGGGCCGGTCCGACTCAGGGCGATCCGACTCAGGGCGATCCGGCTCGGGGCGATCCGGCTCCGGGTAATCCGACACAGGAGCGGCCGATTCTGGACGGTCCGCCTGGGAGTAATCCGAGGCGAGGCTATCCGGCTCCGGGCGGTCCGACGCGGACCGGTTCGACTCAGGGCGATCCGGCTCGGGGTGATCCGAAACGGAGCGATCCGACTGAGGTTCATCGGCATCGGGATGAGCCCCCATCACGGCGTACGGATGCCCTCGCACGGGTCGGCGGGGAGAAGGGGAGGCCGGGGGATCCCCGGAAACGGGCTCCTTCGATGTGGGAGCGAATCCCTCGGGGGAGGTGGGAACGGAGCTCTGGGGAACGTCCCCCTCCGAAGGCCCTTCGGGAACGGCCCCTTTCGAAGGATCCTTGGGCGCCCCGCCCTCCGGGGCGGGGGCCGGGTCATCGGGGGTGGGGGCGGCGAGAGGCACAAGTGCCACGGAAGAGACGGGGGCGACACCGCCGGCGCCGCGATCAGCGTGGTCAGAGCGATCGGTGCCGTCAACATGGTCAGCGCGGTCAGCCCGGCCTGGGCGATCAGCGTGATCGGAGCGATCGGCGCCGTCAGCATGGTCAGGATGTGCGGTGTCGAAGCGATCGACATGATCAGCACGGTCGGTACGTGCGGTGTCGGGACGATCGACATGATCAGCACGGGCGGCATCGGGGAGCCCGGCAGTCCCCTCCCCCCGCGGCCTGGGGACCGCACCGGAGTCATCACGCCGGGATCTCCACAGATCCCGCAAGCCCCGCAGACTCGGAAAGCCCTCCTCGGAGCCCCGTGGCTCGGGACGCCCCGGTGAAGTCTCCGGAGACGGGGACGGGGACGGCACCTCCCCGCTCAGACGGCGTAGCTCGTGCTGGACCAGTGCGGCGGGGTCGCCGAACCGGGCCAGGATCCTCTCCACGGCGGCCGGGTCGTCCGTCCCCGCGCGCTCGGCGTCGATCCGCCTGCGCAACACCGCCACGAAGTCGATCCGCTGCCTGGGCCTCATCACACCGTGCGCCGCGTCGGCCGCCTTGCTGACATAGTCCAGCACGAGCTGGTCCGCACGCTCGATCACACTGACCATCCTCTCTCGGCATCGCCTCGCTCGTGAGCTTCTTCCCTTATTCGCTGCCCTTCACGTGATCTGTTCGCCGCCCTTCACATGATCGTTTTCCCTCTTCGATCGATCACGGAATTCCCCCAGGCCGCGCGATGTCGGTCAAGCCTCCTACCATTGGCGGAATGAGCACGGAGTTCACCGAGTGGTTGCGCGGCCGGAGCGATGACCGGCTGCGGGCTCTCGTCTCCGTACGTCCCGAGCTCATCACCCCCGTGCCCGCCCATCTGGAAGGGCTCGCCGGGCGGGCGAGTAGCCCGTCGGCGGTGGGCAGGGCGCTCGACAGGCTCGACCGGTTCACGCTCGCGGTCGTGGAGACGCTGGCCGTGCTTCCCGGCCCGATCGCCTACAGGTCACTGCGCGCCCAGATGGCCCGTTCCCTTGCGGGGACGGCCGATCCACAGTTCCAGAGCGCCCTCAAGGAGACGGTCGAGCGGCTGCGCACCATGGCCCTCGTCTACGGCCCCGACCGCGCCCTGGCTCCGGCGCCCGGCGTGCGGGAGGTGCTCGACACTCCCGCGGGGCTCGGTCCGCCCGCCGTGGAGGCGTTCAGGCACCATCCCGCCGAGCGGCTGGCCGAGCTGGTCCAGGACGTCGCGGGCGAGGGCGGCGAGACGGGGAGCGCGACCAAGGAGACGCTCGCCGCGCTGCTCGGCGACGCGGAAATCGTCGGACGGCTGATCGACGAGGTCTCGCCGCAGGCGCGGTCCGCGCTCAACGAGCTGGTCTGGGGTCCGGCCAGCGGCCGGGTGCCCAATGCCCGCCGTGAGGTGCGGGCCGCCACCGCCCGGTCGCCGATCGACCAGCTCCTGTCCCGGGCACTGCTCGCCGCCACCGGCGAGGAGACCGTGGTGCTGCCCCGTGAGGTCGCCCTGTTCCTGCGCGGCGGCCGCGTCCACCGGGACCTGTCTCCTCTCCCTCCCGCCGCGGAGGGCACCGAGCGCGACCGCGGGCTCGCCGACCGCACGGCGGCCGGGCAGGCGTTCACGTTCACCCGCGCGGTGGAGGAGTTGTGCGAGCGCTGGAGTGTCGACCCGCCCGGCGTGCTCCGCAGCGGCGGCCTGGCCGTGCGCGACCTCAAGCGGACGGCGGGCCTGCTCGACCTGCCCGAGTGGGTGACGGGGCTGATCATCGAGGTGTCGTACGCGGCGGGGCTGATCGCGGCGAGCGGCACGGTCGACGGCGACTGGATGCCCACCCCCGGCTACGACGGCTGGAGGGTGAAGGCCACCGAGGACCGCTGGGTGGTGCTGGCCACGGCCTGGCTCACCATGGACCGGGTTCCGGGGATCATCGGCGAGCGCGACGAGCGCGACCGGCTGCTCAACGCCCTCCATCCCGACCTGCGCCGTCCGGCCGCCGCGGAGGTCCGCGCCACGACCCTGGGCGTGCTCGCCTCGACGCCGGGGGTGGCGCCCACCCTCGACGCGGTACGCGAGCGCCTGGCCTGGGAGCAGCCCCGCCGTCGCGGTGGCTACCGCGACCAGCTGGTGGAGTTCACGCTGCGCGAGGCCGAGCAGATCGGCGTCACCGGGCTCGGGGCGCTCGCGGGTCACGGTCGTGCCCTGCTCCCCGACTCCTCCGGCGGCTCCGGCACCCCGGCCGGTTCCGCCGGCGGCCGCGCGATGCCCGCCGCCCACCTGCTGCTCCCGCTGCTGCCCGAGCCGCTCGACCACGTCCTCCTCCAGGCGGACCTGACCGCGGTCGCGCCGGGGCCGCTCACCGGCGACCTGAGGCGGTGGCTCGCGCTGACGGCGGAGGTGGAGTCGACCGGCGGCGCGACGGTCTACCGCTTCGACGAGCGCTCGATCCGGCGGGCACTGGACGCGGGTCAGGGCGCCGACGAGCTGCTGGCCATGCTGGAGCGCCACTCGACCACGCCCGTGCCGCAGCCGCTCAGTTACCTGGTCACCGACGTGGCCAGGCGCCACGGCCGGATGCGCGTCGGATCGGCGAGCGCGTACGTGCGGTGCGACGACTCCTCCCTGCTCGACGAGGTGATGGCCGACAAACGGGCGATCCCGCTGCGGCTGCGGCGGCTCGCCCCCACGGTGATCGCCTCCAAGTCCTCCCGTCCGACGCTCGTCGACGCGCTGCGCGCGATGGGGTACGCACCGGCGGCGGAGTCGCTCGACGGTGACGTGATCATCGCCCAGATCGACGTCCGCAGGACCGAGGGCACGTCCGCGGGTCGTTCCCCGGTCACGTTCAACGGCCACGAGGCCGACGTGGTGGCCGCCGCGGTGCGCGCGGTGCGCGCGGGTGACGCCGCGCTCCAGGCCCGTCGTGCCCCGGTCGCCGTCCCCGGCGGCGAGGTGCCGCGCTCCCCCGCCACCGCCACGATCACCGCCCTGCGCGAGGCCATCCGGCAGGGGTCGCAGGTCTGGATCGGCTACCTCGACTCCCAGGGCAACGCCACCAGCCGGATCCTCGAACCCGCCCGGATGGAGGGCGGTTATCTCACCGCCTACGACGAGACGCGAGCGGCGGTGCACCGCTTCGCCCTGCACCGCATCACCGGCATAGCCGACATCGTCTGAGATGCCTCCCGCCGGTCTCACGAGGGGCGGAAAGGCCGCGCCGGCCCGGCGTGCCGTAAGAGGCCAGGAGGTAGTCTCGGTTGCGGGACGGGCCCGCCGCGAACTCGGCCGGCGGTCGGCGTTCGGCGGTCCGATGATCCGGCGACGGCGCGTCGTTCGCCGCGCCGCTCACCGGGGTGCGAGGGTCCCTTTCCGGGTCCCCTCCGGGCTCCGCCCCCGGGAAGCGACCGAGTCCATCCGCCCATGGCCCACGACCTACGCCCCATATCGTGTCAGTTGACGTTCTGAGCTCCACAGAAGCGAGAGATCCCCATTGAGCAGCGGTCACTCAGAAGGCCCCAGCACCAACCCGGACGACTGGAAGAGCCCCTACACCACAGGCCCCGGCCAGACTCCGGGCCACGAGCGGCAGCCGTACGGCTACGAGCAGACCCGGCAGGATCACCAGCCCGGCTACGCCCAGCCCGATTACGCCCAGCCGGATTACGGTCAGCCTGACTACGGTCAGCCTGACTACGGTCAGCCTGACTACGGTCAGCCCGGCTACAACCAGGTCCCGGCCTACGGCGAGCCCTCCGGTTACACCGACCCCGGATACGGACAGGGCTACGGACAGGGTTACGGCGAGCAGCCCTACGGGCAGGGTTACGGACAGGGCTACGGGGGTTACGGATCCCCGCCGCCTCGCAACGTCGAAGGTGTCAGGACGCACGGGATCGTCGCCCTGGTCATCAGTATCACCCTCGCGCTGAGCTGCTTCGTGAGCCCCGGCGGCATCGTCGGCACCATCCTGTCGGGCATCGCGCTGGGCAAGGTCGACGCCGATCCGCAGGGCGCGAGAAACCTGCTCAAGTGGACCTGGATCAGCGTCGGCGTCAACATCGCGCTGCTCGCCCTGGGCATGACCTTCTTCATCGTCGCCGGCGTCAACGGCGCCTTCGACTCCTGAGCGGGCCGGGGCCGTACACGACGAACCGGTGGGCGTTCACGGGTGCGACCATGAGCCGAACCGCCGTAGCCTGTGGTAACCGAGGGAGAAGGCCGCTGTGACTGACGGACCATTGATCGTCCAATCGGACAAGACCCTGCTCCTTGAAGTCGATCACGAGCGGGCCGGGGAGTGCCGCAAGGCGATCGCGCCGTTCGCGGAGCTGGAGCGCGCCCCCGAGCACGTGCACACCTACCGGATCACCCCCCTGGCGCTGTGGAACGCGCGGGCCGCCGGGCACGACGCCGAGCAGGTGATCGACGCGCTGATCGCGCACAGCCGTTACCCCGTGCCGCACGCGCTGCTGGTCGACGTCGCCGAGACGATGTCGCGCTACGGCAGGCTCCGCCTGGAAAAACACCCCGTCCACGGCCTCACCCTGACCAGCACCGACAAGGCCGTGCTGGAGGAGGTCCTGCGCGCCAAGAAGATCCAGCCGCTGCTGGGCGAGCGCCTGGGCGACGACGGCGTGGTGGTCCACCCGAGCGAGCGCGGCAACATCAAGCAGCACCTGCTCAAGCTGGGCTGGCCCGCCGAGGACCTGGCCGGATACGTCGACGGCGAGCACCACCCGATCGTGCTCACCGAGGAGGGCTGGGAGCTGCGCACCTACCAGCGGGAGGCCGCCGAGGCGTTCTGGCACGGCGGCTCCGGCGTGGTCGTGCTCCCCTGCGGGGCGGGCAAGACGATCGTGGGCGCGGCGGCGATGGCCCAGGCGAAGGCGACGACGCTGATCCTGGTGACCAACACGGTCTCCGCGCACCAGTGGAAGCAGGAGCTGCTCAGGCGGACCTCGCTGACCGAGGACGAGATCGGCGAGTACACCGGCACGAAGAAGGAGATCAGGCCCGTCACCATCGCCACGTACCAGGTGATGACGACCCGCAGGCAGGGCGTCTACCGGCACCTGGAGCTCTTCGACGCCCGTGACTGGGGTCTGGTCGTCTACGACGAGGTGCACCTGCTGCCCGCGCCGATCTTCCGGATGACCGCCGACCTGCAGGCGAGGCGGCGGGTGGGCCTGACCGCGACGCTCGTGCGCGAGGACGGCAGGGAGGGTGACGTGTTCTCCCTGATCGGCCCCAAGCGGTACGACGCGCCGTGGAAGGAGATGGAGAACCAGGGCTGGATCGCCCCGGCCGACTGTGTCGAGGTGCGGGTGACGCTCACCGACGAGGAGCGGCTGGCCTACGCGATGGCCGAGTCCGAGGAGCGCTACCGGTTCTGCGCGACCACGCCGTCCAAGACGCGGGTGACCGAGGCGCTGGTCCGGCGGCACCCGGACGACCAGGTCCTGGTCATCGGTCAGTACATCGACCAGCTCGACGAGCTCGGCGAGCACCTGAACGCACCGGTGATCAAGGGGGAGACGAAGGTCAAGGAGCGGGAGCGCCTCTTCCAGGCGTTCCGCGACAGGGAGATCCAGGTCCTCGTCGTCTCCAAGGTCGCCAACTTCTCCATCGACCTGCCGGAGGCGGCGGTGGCCATCCAGGTGTCGGGCACCTTCGGGTCCCGGCAGGAGGAGGCTCAGCGGCTGGGCCGGGTGCTGCGGCCGAAGGCGGGCGGGGGCGGGGCGCGCTTCTACTCGGTGGTGAGCCGTGACACCGTGGACCAGGATTTCGCCGCCCATCGACAGCGGTTCCTCGCCGAGCAGGGGTACGCGTATCAGATCATCGACGCGGACGACGTGCTCGCCGGAGATTGATCTCACACAGCGAACACGTCGTCGATTTGTGTCAGGTCCACGAAATCCCGCGGGCTTTCGACAAACAAACCACCCCCTCGCTAGGCCTCAGGGCCACTGGCGACATACCCCCATGATCTGCGGGACTCACCGGGTTCGCCTCGCTTTTTCGCCATTTCCATGGAGAATTACAGAGAGTGTCAGGGCGATTACGGAACGATCGGATCGCCGACGAAGAGAACGCTCTCTTCGATCATCAGACGCCCACCTCAGCGGCCGTTGGAACGGTAAAACGATTTTTGTCTCCGCGCGCCACCGGCACCGGAGCAGCGCCCGCCGTGTTTTGTCGCCGCGTGTCCCCGGCGCCCGCGCGGCATCCGCCGTATCCTCGTTCACCGTTAATCCTTTTGAGACTCCGCGGGGCCGTCGCTAAGCTGGTCGATTCGCTGCCCGATGACCACCACCTCCGTTTATCGAATGGGAGGCGCTTCAGCGTGCCCGCACATCAATTGGCCCCCGACATAACCGACGACTCCGCCCGGATCCTCGCCGCCGAACGCGAGCATCTGGCCGTCTCCAGAGCGGCGCTGCGCGCGATGCGCGAGCACGCCCGGTCCCTCTCCTCCGACGCCGCCGGAGACTGGGTCTCCCAGCAGATCCTGCAGGCGCTGCTCGACCAGCGCGTCGAGGCGCTCGCCGACCACTCCGGCACGCCCCTGTTCTTCGGCCGCCTCGACCGCGAGGCCGGAGACGACCTTCCCAGCACGGTCTACGTCGGGCGCAGGCACGTCCACGACGACAGCAGCCGTCCCCTGGTCATCGACTGGCGGGCACCGGTCTCGCGGGCCTTCTACCAGGCGAGCCCGTCCGACCCGATGCGCGTCGCCCTGCGCCGCAGGTTCGGCTACCGGGGCGGCGACCTGACCGCGTACGAGGACGAGCACCTCGACCAGGGCGGCGCCGCCCTCGCCCAGAGCAGGATCCTCACCGAGGAGATCGAGCGCCCCCGCTCGGGGCCGATGCGCGACATCGTCGCGACGATCCAGCCCGACCAGGACGAGATCGTCCGCTCGGACCTGGGGCGGACGGTGTGCGTCCAGGGTGCCCCCGGCACGGGGAAGACCGCGGTGGGTCTGCACCGGGCCGCCTACCTGCTCTTCACCCACCGCGAGCGGCTCGCGAGGTCGGGCGTGATGATCGTCGGCCCGAACCGGGCGTTCCTCTCCTACATCTCCTCCGTCCTGCCCGCCCTGGGCGAGGTCAAGGTCGACCAGACCACGGTCTCCGGGATCCTCGGCGACCACTCCGCCCCCGAGGACCCCGCGGTCGGCACCGTCAAGGGCGACGCGAGGATCGTCCCGGTGCTCCGACGCGCCCTGTGGGCGCACGTCGTCAAGCCCACCGAGGGCGTGCTGTTCACCAAGGGGATCAACCGCTACCGGGTGGCCGACCACGAGGTCCGCGAGATCGTCGCCTCGCTGCGTGGCACCGTCCGCTACGGCCCGGGGCGCGCCACGCTCGCCCAGCGCCTCGCCCACCTGGTGCTCGTCCGGATGGAGCAGCGCGGTGAGTCTCCCGACGACCGGGTGCAGGACGCGGTGGCCAGGTCCAAGCCGGTCAGGGCGCTCGTGGACGCGGTCTGGCCCAAGCTGACCCCGCAGCAGGTGCTCCACCGGCTGTTCAGCGACCCCGCCTTCCTCGCCGCCGCCGCCAAGGACGACCTCACGGCCTCCGAGCAGTCGCTGCTGCTGTGGGCGAAGCCTCCCAAGTCCTTCCGCTCGGCGAAGTGGTCGGCGTCCGACGGCGCGCTGATGGACGAGCTGGCCGACATGATCGAGCGGACCGTCCCGCTGGGCCACCTGGTCGTGGACGAGGCCCAGGACCTGTCGGCGATGCAGTTGCGCGCCCTCGGCCGGCGCTGCCGCACCGGCTCGGCCACCGTGCTGGGCGACCTCGCGCAGGGCACCACCCCCTGGTCGGCCCGCTCCTGGACCGAGGTCCTCACCCATCTCGGCTTCGAGGACGGTGCGGTCACCGAGCTCACCCTCGGCTTCCGTGTGCCCCGCGAGGTCCTCGACTACGCGGCCAGGCTGCTGCCCTCCGTCGCCCCTGACCTGGCCGCCCCCCGGTCACTGCGTCCCGGCGCGGGCTCCCTGTCGGTGCGGCCGACACCCGACCTCGCCGAGGCGCTGGCCCGTGCCGCCGAGGAGGCGCTCGCCCGCGAGGGGTCGATCGGCGTCATCGTCCCCGACGCCTCGGTGGGGGCCGCGTCCGAGGCCCTGTCCCACCTGGATCACCGGGTGCTGAGCCCCGACACGGTCGAGGACCACCGTCTCCTGGTCGTCCCGGCGTCCCTGGCCAAGGGCCTGGAGTACGACCACGTGATCGTGGCCGAGCCCGCCGAGATCGTCGAGGCGGAACCGCGAGGGCTGGCCCGGCTGTACGTCGTCCTGACCCGGGCCGTCACCTCACTCACCGTCCTGCACACCGGGGAGCTTCCCTCCCAGCTCGCCGGGTGACGTTGTCTGTCCGGTCGGCGCCAGACGGTACGAACTCCTGGGCCGGGGCACCCGGTTCGCTGCTCTGATCCCGAAAGGACTCTTGCCGACCGGGATGACACCGACGACCTTTCTGGTCCTGGTGCTGATCACCGACACGCTGTCCGCCTCCAGGTCGGTCACATAGAGCCAGGTGCCGTCCGGGGAGATCGTGATCCCGAAATGAGCCCCCTCGACAGAGATGGTGTCGATGACCTCGTTGGTCCTGGCGTCGATCACCGCCACGCCCTCCGGGATCAGCGTGGTCACGTAGACAAGGGCGCTGTCGGCGGAGACCACGATCCTGGAAGGAGCGCTACTGACGGGGATCGTGGCGACGACCTTGTTGGTCCTGGTGCTGATCACCGACACGGTGTCGGAGCCCTGGTTGGCCACGTAGACGTAGAGGCCATTGGGGGCGAACCTGATTCCGAACGGGTTCTTGCCGACCAGGACGGTGGCGATGACCCTGTTGGTCAGCGTGCTGATCACCGACACGGTGTCGGAGCCCTGGTTGGCCACGTAGACACGGCGGTAGGGAATGGCGGTGATCCTGAACGGGTTCTTGCCGACCGGGACGGTGGCGATGACCCTGTTGGTCAGCGTGCTGATCACCGACACGGTGTCCTTTCGCACATCGGTCACGTAGACACGGGTGCCGCCGTAGGAGACGTCGATCCCGATGGGGCTGCCGCTGACGGGGATTGTCGCGGTGACCTCCCTGGTCGTCGCGTCGATCACCGACACGGTATCCGACTGCGAGTTGGCCACGTAGACATGCGCGTTGTCGGGAGCGACCGCCACCCCGACGGGGTTGTCACCGACGGGGATGCTCGCGGTGACCTCGTTGGTCGTCGCGTCGATCACCGACACGGTGTCCGACTGCGAGTTGGCCACGTAGACGACGTTGTTCGGCGGCGTGTCCGCCGCGTCCGCGGTCGTCGGCGTCACCGGACCGACCATGACGACCAGCGCCACCATGATGGGAAGGGCACGCAACCTCCACCCACCCTCAGGTGTTTTCCAGTGGTGGTGATACATCGTCATCCTCCGCCGCGCCGTCAAGGAACCCGTTGTCGCAACAAACACCTCGTTCTACGACCACAGGGCGTCGCGTTCAGGAAACGACGCACCGGCGCGCACTATCGTTTCGCCGGCCTTGGTCCATTCATTGCCTGGCGGCACCGAAGCCGGCCGGACGACGTGGAGGTGACCGCGTCCTTTCGGCCCCACCCGGCCTTGCGAGCCCCTTCTCGCCCATGACTCCGCACACCGGCCGCCGGATCGGGCTCCGTCTCTCCCCGCCCCTCCGGTGGCGCCCTCAGGACGGCCCTTTCAAGGAGGTACGACGACCGATGGCCGACATCACCTCGGGAAAACACGCCAAAGAGGCGACCCCGAAATGTCGGGGTCGCCTCTTTGACTGAAAGCGGTTGGACTCAGAAGTCCATGTCGCCGCCGCCGGGCATGGCGGGAGCGGCCGCGGCCTTCTCGGGCTTCTCGGCGATGACGGCCTCGGTGGTGAGGAACAGCGCCGCGATGGACGCCGCGTTCTGCAGTGCGGAACGCGTCACCTTGGCCGGGTCGATGATGCCCGTCTCGAACAGGTTGACGTACTCGCCGGTGGCGGCGTTGAGGCCCTCACCCGCGGGAAGGTTGCGCACCTTCTCCACGACGACGCCGCCTTCAAGGCCGGCGTTCACCGCGATCTGCTTCAGCGGCTCCTCCAGAGCCTTCTTCACGATCGCGGCACCGGTGGCCTCGTCGCCGGAGAGCTCCAGCTTGTCGAACGCCTTCGCGCCGGCCTGCAGCAGCGCCACGCCACCGCCGGGGACGATGCCCTCCTCGACGGCCGCCTTCGCGTTGCGAACGGCGTCCTCGATGCGGTGCTTGCGCTCCTTGAGCTCGACCTCGGTCGCGGCGCCGGCCTTGATGACGGCCACGCCGCCGGCCAGCTTGGCCAGGCGCTCCTGGAGCTTCTCGCGGTCGTAGTCGGAGTCGGTGTTGTCGATCTCGGCGCGGATCTGGTTGACCCGACCGGCGATCTGCTCGGCGTCACCGGCGCCGTCGACGATGGTGGTCTCGTCCTTGGTGACGATGACCTGGCGGGCGCGGCCGAGCTGGTCCAGGGTGGTGGACTCCAGCTTGAGGCCGAGGTCCTCGCTGATGACCTGGGCACCGGTCAGGATGCCGATGTCGCCCAGCATCGCCTTGCGACGGTCACCGAAGCCGGGCGCCTTGACGGCGACCGAGCGGAACAGGCCACGGATCTTGTTCACGACCAGGGTGGCCAGGGCCTCGCCCTCGACGTCCTCGGCGATGATCAGCAGCGGCTTGCCGGCCTGCACGACCTTGTCGAGAACCGGGAGCAGGTCCTTGTTGGCGGACACCTTGGAGTTGACGACGAGGATGTACGGGTCGTCGAGGACGGCCTCCATACGCTCCGGGTCGGTGACGAAGTACATCGAGGTGAGGCCCTTGTCGAAGCGCATGCCCTCGGTGAGCTCAAGCTCGAGACCGAAGGTGTTGCTCTCCTCGACGGTGATGACGCCTTCCTTGCCGACCTTGTCCATCGCCTCGGCGATCATCTCGCCGATCTGCGGGTCGCCCGCGGAGATGGACGCCGTGGAGGCGATCTGCGCCTTCGTCTCCACGTCCTTGGCGAGCTTGGACAGCTCCTCGGAGACGCGCTCGACGGCGGCCTCGATGCCCTTCTTCAGGGACATCGGGTTCGCGCCGGCGGCGACGTTGCGAAGACCCTCGCGTACGAGAGCCTGGGCGAGCACGGTGGCGGTGGTGGTTCCGTCACCCGCGACGTCGTCGGTCTTCTTCGCGACCTCCTTGACGAGCTCGGCCCCGATCTTCTCCCACGGGTCTTCGAGCTCGATCTCCTTGGCGATGGAGACACCATCGTTGGTGATGGTGGGGGCGCCCCACTTCTTCTCCAGCACGACGTTACGGCCCTTGGGGCCGAGGGTCACCTTGACGGCGTCCGCGAGCTGGTTCATGCCGCGCTCGAGACCGCGCCGGGCGTCCTCGTTAAACGCGATCATCTTGGCTGCCATACGGCTAACCTCCCAGAGAAAGGGTGGCTTACACCGGACCGAGCCGACGCCCGCGACGGCATGTGGGCCCACGACTCCGTTCGGCGGGCCCCATCGCCTCGATCCAGGATTGGCACTCTCTATGCGTGAGTGCCAAGAATCTGTTTAGCACTCTACCCCGACGAGTGCAAGCCGCGCCTCGTTGACCTGGGCCGCGCGTGGGACGATCTTCAGCTTCTCGTCATGTCCGCGAAGATCCCGCGTCACGTCGGCGTACGCGATGCGTCGTCATCGGCGTCATCGGGGCCTTTGGGGGGCGCTGTCGGGCGCTGTCGGACACTGTCGTCGTTGGCGCATGCCCGAACGACACGAACGCCCGGCTCGCCGGATGAGGGCGAGCCGGGCCTGGGCGGTGGGGGTTCAGCGGACCGCGAAACCTCGGGACCCGCCGACTCCTCCCTGCGAATTCATGAAACGGCTGCGTCAGACCGCCCGGACGGATTCCGCCTGGGGACCCTTCTGCCCCTGGGTGATCTCGAACTCGACCCGCTGCCCCTGCTCGAGGGCACGGTAGCCATCCATCATGATCGCGGAGTAATGGACGAACACATCCTTACCACCGTCTACCGCGATGAAGCCGTAGCCCTTGTCCGCGTTGAACCATTTGACGGTGCCCTGCGCCACTTGCGACTCCTCTTACTGGTCTTAAAGGACGACGCCCATTCCTCTCGCGAAGTCCCCAATCTCCGGGGCGGACTTCGCCACGTCGATCGTTCCGACCATACCTGTGGGAAGCGGTCGGGCAACAGAGTCAAGCACCAAACTACCTCTTTACGAGAGCTTTTATCACGAGGAGAAAGTTTCATCATCACTGCTGGTTAGTCAGGGGTTACATTATTCGTGTACGCGGCAAATATGAGCTTCTGTCATAAAACACGGCACCCGCCCGGCCGGAGCCGGGCGGGTGCCGTGGATTCGCGGGTGCCCCTAGGGATGACGCGGTGCGACGCGAGGCGGTCAGGGCCGCGTCAGGGCGGAGGAGTCAGCCTCCGGCCACCGCCGGGATGATGGAGATCTGAACACCGGAGGGCGTCGCCGTGTCGAGGTTGTCGGCGAAACGGACGTCCTCATCCCCCACGTAGACATTGACAAAACGTCGGATCTTTCCCGATTCATCGAGAATCCGGGCACCGATCCCCGGGAAGTCCGCGTCGAGCTTCTGAAGAACATCGCGCAGGGTCTCGCCTTCTCCGTTCACCTCGGCGGCACCATCGGTGTAAGTCCGGAGAATCGTCGGAATCCGCACAGAAACGCTCATAATTCAGTACCTTTCACGATTTCTAGGCGATAGCCGCACGGAATGCGTCAAGAGAGGGTCGAATCACTGCGGTCGGGCGCGCCTCCGCGGCCACCGCGTCCAGGGTCTTGAGACCGTCGCCGGTGTTGAGGACCACGGTCTCGGCGTCGGGGTCGAGCGTGCCCGAGGCGACCAGCTTGCGCAGCACCCCGACGACGACGCCTCCCGCCGTCTCGGCGAAGATGCCCTCGGTTCTCGCCAGCAGTCGGATCGAGTCGACGATCTCGGCGTCGGTGACGTCCTCGACCGCGCCGCCGGTGCGGCGGGCGATGTCCAGGACGTACGGTCCGTCGGCCGGGTTACCGATCGCGAGCGACTTGGCGATCGTGTCCGGCTTGACCGGCCGGATCACGTCGTGGCCCGCCTTGTAGGCGGAGGAGACCGGGGAGCACCCCTCGGCCTGGGCGGCGAAGATCTTGTACGGGCTGTCCTCGACCAGGCCGAGCGCGATCAGCTCCTTGAAGCCCTTGTCGATCTTCGTGAGCTGCGAGCCGGAGGCGACCGGAATGACGATCTGGTCGGGAAGGCGCCAGCCGAGCTGCTCGGCGATCTCGTAGGCGAGCGTCTTGGAACCCTCCGCGTAGTACGGGCGGAGGTTGACGTTGACGAAGCCCCACTGGTCGCCCAGCTCGTCGCCGATGAGCTCGGAGCAGAAGCGGTTCACGTCGTCGTAGGTGCCCTCGATGCCGATGAGCCTGCCGCCGTACACGGAGGCCATGACGATCTTGGCCTGCTCCAGGTCGGAGGGGATGAACACGCAGGCGTCCAGCCCGGCCCGCGCGGCGGCGGCGGTCACGGCACCGGCGAGGTTGCCGGTGGAGGAGCAGGAGAGGGTGTGGAAGCCGAAGTTGCGTGCCGCCTCGACGGCGATGGCCACCACGCGGTCCTTGAAGGAGTGGGTGGGGTTGCCTGAGTCGTCCTTCACGTGCAGCGAGCGGATGCCCAGCTCGCGGGCGAGGTTGCCGGCGTTGACGAGCTTGGTCCAGCCGGGCGCCATGTTGGGCTTGGCGGCCACGTCCTCGGGGACGGGCAGCAGCGAGCGGTAGCGCCAGATGTTGGTCGGCCCCTCGGCGATCCGCTCCCGGGTCACCCGCCCGAAGTCGTACGCGATCTCAAGGGGCCCGAAACACTCGGTACAGGCGAAACTGGGGCCGAGGTCGTAGCGGGCACCGCACTCCCGGCAGGACAGCGCCACGGCGGGGCCGAAGCGCCGGTCACGCGTGCCGTCGGCACGAGCGGAGGTGGTGGTGGTGTTCTCAGTGGTTGCGAGCGCCATGAAGCGAGGCCTTTCCCTCATCTTCGTCTGGACCACCCTGGTCACAGACCGGAATTGGCACCTGTCCCGGTCGACCTCGTTCAGATCACGGGTCGTGAACCGGGATGGTTGCCGGGGCTTCGCAGGGCCGGTCCCTCCACCCCTCTGGATGAGCAGATATTCAGTTGGAAACCTGACGCGCAGGTCTTGAGCACTCTACCCCGCCCTGCCGCCCTCCTGACTTCATGTCTCACTGTGCGAGATAAGGCGTGTTATCCAGCGGACAGCCGGATCCGTTCCTCCGCCCCCGAGACAGGCGGCGTGACTGGAAAAACAGGTGAAAGGACAGGTGAGGCCCCCGCCGGGCGGACGATCACCGAGGATCGTCCGCCCGGCGGGGGGCACAACCCAAACAGGCACCGCCCCCCGCGCCCCGCCGGCGGGCCCCCGCA